>JAZNJD010000021.1:0-34648 GCA_045577835.1 Acutalibacteraceae bacterium
CAAAAAAAGACAGCCGCGCGTGAGCGGCTGCCCGAAATGGTAATGCGTTGCTAAACTTTCAATGCCCCTTTTAGGGGCTAAGCCAGTAATCACCCCTTATAGGGGTGGAGCATACCACCGGTTTACCGGTGGTTATGATTCTTTATTTTTAATCGGTTTTGCATTTTTGTATTACAAAAGGGTAAAATTTTATCTGAAAAAATTGTTTTCTTGACTTTTATATATATTATACATATTATATAGATATAAAATATTAAAGAATAAAAAAGATGTTTTGCAGAGAAAAAAGATATATAAACGGTCGTGTCGTGCACGACACAAAATTGCAATTGAAGAGTGAAGAGGTAAGGTGTCGGCTTTGCCGACGATATAAATTGTGCCTTCGGCGCCTTTATCTATTCTTTTTTATTCTTTAATCAATTTTGCATTTTGCACTTTGCATTTAATAAATTAAGAGGTGTTTTATGAAAATAGGTGCGTTTCTTTGTGACATTATGGCGGGGGTAGAAAGCGGCCGCTATGCAGATATTTATGAGGCGGCAAAGGCTGCAAACGAGGCGGGTATCACTGCTGTTGATCTGCCGCTTTGGATGTTAGAAAAGCACGGTTTCAATCCGGAAGAATTAGCCGCAAAGCTACTTGACCTCGGCATAGAAATCACATCGGTTCACTATAACGTAAATTGTGATTATACCGATAGAAAAAGCGTTGATGCGGGTGTAGCAGAGCTTAAAAGCGCAATGGAAAAAGCTGCCAAAACCACCGCGCAAAACTTTATGATAATATTATGTCCACAAGACTTTTTCGATTTTTCAAAACAGGAAGCTTTCAAAAAGGAAGTGCGCCGTGTAATGCCTGAGCTAGTTTCTTACTGTTGTAGTTTAGGTCTAACACCAACCATTGAAAACTATTCTCTTCCAATTTTCCCTTATTCCACTATCGAGGATATAAAATGGTTAATGAATAACAATCCTCGCCTTATGTTTAATTACGATAGCGGCAACTTCACCTGTTCGGAGATAGACGAGGTTGAGGGTGCTGGTGCGTTTGCCGATAGAACGGTGCATGCGCACATTAAGGATTGGTTAGGACCACCCCTGATAGACGGTTTTTGGGCTCCTCAAAATTCCCTTGCAATAGGTCGTGGTACCACACCGAACGAGCAAGCTCTAAAGGTGCTAAAGGATGCAGGATATGATGGTGCGGTAATAATCGAAATTTGTCCGCCAAAGGACGATATGTTTGGCGATTTAATAGAATCAGCAAAAGAGCTTAAAAAAATATTTGATAGAATAGGAGTCTAGGATTATGAAAAATAAGCTAAGAGTTGCAGTTATCGGCTGCGGCGTAATGGGACTTACGCATCTTTATTGCTATAAGGAATTAGAGGATAAGGTAGAGGTTGTTGCCGTTTGTGACGGTGATACCGAAAAGGCTTCAAAGGCGGCTGAAATTTGCGGCAGCAAATATTATGCTTCGGCTGAGGAAATGTTCAAAAAAGAAAAGCTTGATGTGTTTGATGTTTGCCTACCTACCTTTTTGCATGCTCACTATGCGGTTCTGGCTATGGAAAAGGGAATTAAGAACATATTGCTTGAAAAGCCCGTATGCTCAAATCTAGCCGAGGCAAGACTGCTTCTTGATACACAAAAGAGAACAGGCGCCAATGTTCAGGTAGCACAGGTTGTACGCTTTGCAAAGGAATATTCCTATGTTAAAAAGGAGATAAAAAGCGGTAAATACGGTAAAATTAAATCAGGCTCTTTCTGTCGTTTCTCCGCCTATCCTGCTTGGTCACCTTTTCTTATGGATTGGCGCAAGAGCGGTACGGTAGCTGTCGATTTACATATCCACGATGTTGACTTTATAAGATACCTCTTTGGCACAGAGCCTGATATGGTGCAGTCCTGTGCGGCAAGAGACAGCGAGGGTGTTATTCAGCACATTTTTTCAAACTATACCTTCGGGGATGCTATCGTGAGCTGTGAGTCTAGCTGGGATTTCCCACAAAATTATCCCTTCACCGCAGATTTTCAGCTTAACGCTGAAAAGGGAACCTTTATTTACAAGGACGGAAAACTCACCGTTTACCCTGCCGACGAGGAAGCCTTTGTGCCCGACCTTGAGGTAGCTTGGGAAAAATCGGTTGATTTTCTTGGAAATCTCTCTAACCTTGAAATTTATTATCTCGAGCTTAAGTATTTTGTTGATGCATTTCTAGGTCTTGAGGAGACCAAGGTGCCGCTTTTGGATGCAGTTAAAACGCTTGAGCTAATCTACAAGGAAATCGAGCTTTGCGGCGGTATGCAAAAGCTATAAAATAGTGCAATTTTTTGAAAAATAGTATTGCTTTTTTTGTTGATTTTATTTATCATAAGAGATGTAAATTATTTCATTTTAGGATAGGTTTAAACCGTCCGAAATTTAGAGGTGTTTTTATGAAAAAGGCTGTTACAGTATCTGTTTTCCCTAGTTTCTGGGATTACGAAAAGATTTTTGCAACCGCAAAAAAGGTCGGCTTTGACGGTGTTGAGTTAACCTTCGGTGAAGATGCAAACCTCACCCCAAATACCACCGACGAGGAGTATGCTGCTATAAAGGCTGCTGCCGATAAAGCAGGCATTGAACTTAAGAGTATTCTTGCAGGCTTTACCTGGACCTGTTCTCCTACATCTAACGATGAGGCAACAAGAATTAAGGCAAAGGGTTTAGTTAAAGGCTGTCTTTATGCATGCAAAAAAATCGGTGCAGAGAGCGTTCTTATAGTACCGGGTTATTGCGGTGTTGATTTTATTCCTGATGCCGAAGTTGTTTATTACATAGACGCTTATAACCGTGCTCTTGAGTGGATGCACGAGTATAAGGGCTTGGCAGAGGAATTAGGCGTTGATATAGCTATTGAAAACGTATGGAATAAGTTCTTAACCTCACCGCTTGATATGAAGAATATTATCGACGAGGTAAATTCAGAAAGAGTTGGCTGCTATTTTGACGTTGGTAACGTTTTGGTTAACGGATACCCTGAGCACTGGATTAAGATTTTAGGCAAGCGTATCAAAAAGGTACACTTTAAGGATTTTGACCGTGATATCGGCAACCTTTCAGGCTTTGTTGATTTGCTAAAGGGTCATGTTGACTACACCGCTGTTATGCAGGCCTTCAAAGAGATAGGCTATGACGGTTGGTGCACAGCTGAATTCGGTTGCCCTGAGGACGAGACTCAGGCAGAGGCTTATGCAAAATCCATAGCAGATGCTATGAGTGATATTTTTGGGAGGGTATAAATTATGTTGAAATTTGCAATCGTAGGCTTTGGCGGTCTTGCAAAGCTACATTACGGTAATGTTGAAAAGGTACAGAAGGCTCACAACGACATTAAGCTAGTTGCTCTTTGCGATGTTGACCCTGATGCTTTTAAATCACAGGCAGAGCTTAATATCGGCTCTACAAACTTAAACCTTGATTTCACAGGTCTTAATATCTATAACAGCGCTGAAGAGCTTTTTGAAAAGGAAGAGCTTGATTTTATCATTACTGCTATTCCTACATTTGAGCATGCAAGGATTGCTGTAATGGCTTTAAATAAGGGTATCCATGTATTTTCTGAGAAGCCAATGGCTCGTACACTCGATCAGGCTAAGGAAATGATTGATGCCGCTAAGAAGAATAACAAAACACTTATGATCGGTCAGTGTGTAAGATATTTCCCTGAGTATGTTTATGCTAAAGAGCTTATGGACGAAGGTAAGTACGGCAAGGTTGTTCGTGCTAACTTCTCAAGACTTAGCGCATTCCCACAGTGGTGCTGGCAGCAGTGGTACTCAAAGGAAGAGTGGTCAGGCGGTGCCGCACTCGACCTTCACGTTCACGATGTTGACTTTATAAGCTATGCATTTGGCAGACCTAAGTCTGTAAGTTCTACCGTTACAAACCTTGAGCACACCCACGATTCTATCGTAACCAACTATGAGTATGACGATAAGACCGTTGTTGCTACAGGTGACTGGAGTCTTCCTACAGGCTTTACCTTCTCTGCAGAATTTATGATTCACTTTGAGAATGCAGCTCTTGAGCTTAAGGACGGCGTTCTTACCCTTTATAAGAACGATAAGACCAAGGAAACAATCACAGTTGAGCCTAAGGATGGCTACGTTGAAGAGGTTGTTGACTTTATCACCTGCATCAAAGAGGGCAGATGGAGTACAATTAACAATCCTGATACCGCTTATCAGTCACTCGAAATTGCTCTTGCTGAAAAGCTTTCAGGCGATAAGAAGGAAAAGGTTGTTCTTTAATTTTAATTTTCAAAATCAAACAAGCACCCGAAATTTTCGGGTGCTTGACATTTTTTGAATATATGATATAATATAAATGAAATAAGGCAAACCACGATAAACGGTTAGCCCGAAATAGTGTTAAAAATAACCGCTACTTTTGGACGAGGGCGGTTATTTTTTTATGCTTATTATGTACCCAATAACAAGTATCATAAGAATTATAATAAAAGTTTCTTGTTGCACAGCATCACCCCCTAATTACATTAGAGGGCAAATACCCTCTAACTTCGAGAGGGTTAACCGCCTACCGCTATAGGTCTGCCTTATTCCGAAAAATATTATATCATAACATTCATTATATATCAATAAATTTCGCAAAAATAAAGGGATGCTTCAAAATGCAAAATTAAATAATAAATAATAAATAATAAAAAAGTACCGTGCAAAATTGCACGGCACTTTTTTATATCGTATAGCTATGCGATACACCATTTTTATTCTTTATTTTTTAAATTTGTTTTTAACGCCCATTTTCGAGGATTGTTTTCGATGTATTCCCAAATTTCGTTGTAATCCTCTTGGTTACGAATTATGTGGTCGTAATACGAACGCTGAAAAATTGGCTTACCGATTTCTTTTGTTGTTAATGTTTTTATCGAACGAACTATACTTGCAACCCTATTCGTAGGGGACGATGCCCACATCGTCCCATTATCAATTTCAATGATTAAATGAATATGGTCGGGCATAATTGCATATTTTTTAATCTCTGCGACATTGCCGATATATTTTTCAACAATTTTTCCGTATTCTTTAGGGACGATGTGGGCATCGTCCCCTACGATATTTGATAATATCCTTTTGCGGTCTTTGGTGCATATTGTTATGAAATATGCGCCGTTTTGCCCGTAATCATAATTTTCCAAACGTGTTTTTTTCGGCTTTTAAATTTCGTTTGCATTACCTTAAATTATACTGTGATTTCAAAAAGTTCATTAGGTGTGCATTCAAGCAATAGGCAAATGGTTTCGATATTTTCATATCTGATAGATTTTGTTTGATTATTTACCATTTTGCTGAAATTTTGATAGCTCATGCCTAATTGTTTGTATAACCAATATTTTGTGTGCCCTTTTTGCTCTAATAAATCTAATACTTTTAATTTAATCATAAGATACTTCCTCATGTCTTCTTTTTTAATTAGATAGTATCTTATTTTTTCTCTTTACATATAGACTAATACATTATATAATTAAAAAGTCTATAAAGAGCAAGAAAGAAATTAAAAGAGCAGGGTGATATTATGTATGCGTGTACTTTTATAGGTCATAGGGATTGCCCTAAAGAAATTAAAGAAAAATTATTTTTGGAAATTGAAAATTTAATAGTTAATAAGGGCGTTGACAGGTTTTTTGATATGTAATATAATTAAAGTATAGTAAATTTTAAGATTCAAGGGGGATTATTATGTTTTGGTTATTCTTATTAGTGATAGTTGTTTTTATAATTGGTTGGTTTATAGTAAGCCTTTTTGAATACATTTCTATCAAAAAGCGAAGCAAACGATCTCCCGAAGTATTCACAAAATTTCAAATTGCAATAAAACTTGTTTCTTTGATAGTTTCCTCTGTGTTTTTAGCACTCTTACTAATGGTTGTTATAGGCTTTATTGCTCTTATGAGTGGGGCTATTGCTTTTATGTGAGGTAGATTATGAAGCAAAAAACCTTTTTAATTGTTTTTTTTACAGTTTTAAGTCTTTGCACGCTGCTTACCATAGCCCACTTTGTTTATACTATATACGCATATAACCACGCTTCTATTATCTACTTTATCGGAAAGGAGTTGTGGTAGCGTATGAGGCTAGCAAAGCAACTTATAAGCATATTTTTAGTTGTGGCTTTGTTTGCGGTGTTTAATTTTGGTATGTATGCGATACTTAGCAGTAGACTTTCTAATAATTTTAGTTCGGCTACAAAAGCGCAAATGGTAGATGTAAAAAGCTATCTGCCGCACGAAGAAAGCTCTGATTTACCTAAAATAAGCGCAAGTTTAAAGCTTGAAAACAATCTTCCTGTGTTAGACGGCGCGGCGGCGCTAGTTCCCGTTTATGCGGCGGTTATAGATAATGTTTATCCTAAAGGCAGCGTAAAATATGAGGGTGGAAAGTTTTCGGATGATAATTATTACGGCGAAAATTTTGCTAAGGACAGCGCTATGCAGTATAAAAACACCGTCCGTGGCTATAAAGCTATAGTAGACGGTACAACCGATATTTTGTTTTGTGCAGGCCCTTCTAAAGAGCAAAAGCAGTACGCAAAAGAAAATAATGTAGAGTTAGTGTATGTTCCTATAGGTCTTGAGGGCTTTGTTTTCTTTGTTAATGAGAAAAATCCTGTTGATAATCTCACAGTTGAGCAAATCCGCAAGATTTATTCTGGCGAGTATAAAAATTGGAAGGACGTAGGCGGCGCAAACCGAGTTATCAACCCTGTAACAAGGCTTGAGGGTAGCGGAAGTCAGACAACCTTCGAGGCATTTATGGGAGACTACAAAATCGGCAAAAAATCGCCCTTTGCAATAACGGGCGCATCAATTGGATTTTCATTCCGCTATTATATGGACGGTATTGTGGAAAATGATGCGGTAAAGATGTTGAAGCTTAACGGTGTCTACCCAAATGCCGAAAATATAAGAAATAGAAGCTATCCGATTGTAGCACAGTTTTATGCAATATACCGTGCCGACAATAAAAACGAAAATATTCCTGTTCTAATCGATTGGCTTTTGTCCGACGAGGGACAAAGCCTCATTGAACAAACGGGATATGTTAGGATAAAATAAATATATTATATAATATGTAGGGGAGGGGTTACCCCTCCCGTTTTGTTGTGTTGTGTGTTTTCGGGAGGGGTAACCCCTCCCCTACGATATATCAAAATAGGGAGGATGTTTCATCCTCCCTTATTTTATTCAAATATGTTGCCGCTTTTATCAAGTATTGCGGTGCGGTTTGTTTGATAGCAGAAAAACTTTTCGCTGAATTTTTCATAAAAAGCATTTATTAGTAGCTCAGGATTTAAATTCTTCTCGCTTCCTGCAGGAAGCGTCAGGTAAAGGACGGTGTTATCGCCCTTTTTTACCTCTGCTTTTTTAATATCGGGCACGATATTAAACTGCTTTATATCACCCTTTTTGGTTTTTTTAGAACAGATAATTTCTGTTTGCTTTAAAAACTGAGAGAGTGTGTTTTCTATTTCTCCACCGTCCAAAAATGTAATTTCATAGTCGGCAAAGCCTATGTTTGCGGTCTTTTGAGTAGGCTCATAAGCCTTAATGAATTTAAGGTCTAGCGGGCATACCTTGTTTAGTGCGTTTAAAATGTCTGTCTCTTTTAAATTATCGTCTAAAACCTTAATATCTAAAATCTCGCAATCACTCGTATACCCTAGAGATAGCGGCAGAGCGATGTTTAAATATGGGTGAGGATGAAAGCCCTCGGTGTACCAAATTGGGATTTTTGCCATTCTAACCGCACGGATAAGCAGCCTGTTTAAATCAAGGTGGGATATAAATTTAAGGCGGCCCTTTTTTGAAAATTTAAGCCTAACGCTTTTCAACGCATACCCCTCCTTTGTAGATGTTTGCGCCGCAGTTTGAGCATTGCCTTCTGCAATGCGGTGTTGTTTGAGCTTTGCTTGCCTTTTCATTTTCCGAGATTAAAAACTCTTTAGAAATGCAGTAATCAAGGTGGTCCCAAGGCATAATTTCGTCGTAAGAACGAAGTCGGTTTGCGTAAAACGAGGGGTCAACACCCAACTTTTCAAAGGCTTCAAGCCATTTATCGAGGCTGAAATATTCGTCCCAACCGTCAAACTTGCAACCTGACCTTACCGCCTCATAAATAACGGCGCCGAGTCTTCTGTCGCCCCTAGCAAAAACGCCCTCTAGGAAGCTTGTTTTGTTTTCGTGATACTTGAAATCTATCTTTTTAGAACGGATATTATCCTTTAAAAGCTGTTGCTTGCGTACCATTTCTTCCCTTGTAATCTGTGGGTGGAATTCAAACGGTGTAAAGGGCTTTGGTACAAAGTTTGCAACGCTTATAGATACATTAACGCTCTTGCCCTTAGGCTTATTTGGCATTAAATAAAATTCGTCCACAATTTTTTGCGCTAGGTTTGCTATACCTATAATATCCTCGTCGGTCTCAAAGGGAAGTCCCATCATAAAATAAAGCTTTACCGAGGTATAGCCGCCCTCGAAGGCAGTGCGGCAGGCAGATAAAATTTCCTCCTCGGTGATATTTTTGTTTATCACATCACGAAGACGCTGTGTGCCCGCCTCAGGCGCAAAGGTGAGACCGCTTTTCTTAATTCGGCTAACCTTTTCAAGCAGTTCGGGTGAAAAATTATCAATTCTAAGCGAGGGAAGTGATAGGCTTACCTTAGCTTTTTCGGTGTAGTCTAAAAGGCTGTTTAACATAGGCTCTAGTTCGGTATAGTCACTAGTGCTAAGCGAGGAAAGTGATAGCTCCTCATAGCCTGTGTTTTCGCAAAGGGAAATTGCCTGTTTGCATACCGTATCAGCACTTTTCTCTCTTACAGGGCGGTAGATAAAGCCTGCCTGACAAAAACGGCAGCCTCTGATACAACCCCTGAAAATTTCCTGAACTGCTCGGTCGTGCACAATGTCGATAAAAGGCACCACAAAGGTTTCAGGATAAAAGGTATCGTTTAGATTTTCTTCTATTCTTTTTCTGATTTTTTGAGGTGCGCCGTCCTTAGCGGTTACGGATTTTATTGTACCGTCCTCATTATAGGAAATATCATAAAGGCTCGGTACATAGACGCCCTCAATCTTTGAGGCGGCAATTAAAAACTCTTTTCTTGATTTACCCTCTGCCTTAAAGTCTTTATAAAGGTCGATAAGTTCTAGGTCTACCTTTTCGCCCTCGCCTAAAAAGAATATATCAATAAAATCGGCTAGCGGCTCGGCATTACAGGTACAGGGTCCGCCCGCTACTATTATCGGGTGATTTTCGTCTCTATCCCTTGCGAAAACAGGAACACGGGCGAGGTCTAGCATATTAACAACATTTGTATAAGATAGCTCATACTGAAGTGTAAAGCCTATAAAATCAAAATCCTTTATAGCATCACGGCTCTCAAGGGCAAAGAGGGGAATATCGTTTTCCCTCATCACTCTTTCAAAATCGGGCCAGGGCGCAAACACTCGCTCGCACCAAATATCCTCCCTCTTATTAAAAAGGGAATAGAGAATTTTCATTCCGAGGTGCGACATACCTATTTCGTAGCTATCGGGAAAACAGAACGCAAAACGAACATCAATTTTGCTTTTGTCCTTTATAATACTGCCTATCTCACCGCCCGAATATCTTGCGGGCTTTTGCACTGTTAGGAGCAGCTGCTCTAATCTTTTATCGTCCATAACGCACCTCACTTTGAGTAGTAATCTAATAATACTATAAATTAAGGGTAGTTTCAAGTAAAAAAGGCGGTTAAATAGTAAGAATATTTACGAAAAAGACTTTTATTTTTAAAGAGTTTGTGCTATAATCTATATTGATATAATAGGTGAATTATATAAACTTTGAAAGGGTGGGTTGCAAAATGTCCATAAAAAGAGTTTTAATAATGCTTTTGATAACTGCTATCGCTTTGTGCTTTAGCGGCTGTGACCTTGTAACCTCCAACACCGAAGAACTTTTAAGTCCTCCTGAGCTTACAGGGGAATTGAGGCTTATAAAAGAGGCGCTTGACAGTAGCGTTAAAACACCTTTAACACTTAAATATCCGTCTAGCGGCGAGTATAGAAGCCCTGTTATTTTAAGGGATATTGATTTAGACGGTACTGAGGAGGCATTCGCCTTTTACAGTACAAGTGATACAGAGCTTACTTCAATGAATTTAAGCGTTATCAAATACGATAAGACTAAAGAGCGTTGGTTCGCGCTTGACCGTCAAACCCTTACAGGCTCAGGCATTGAAAAAGCTGAGTTCTCCGATTTGGATGGGGACGGTATAGAGGAAATAATAGTCGGCTGGGAGATATATGCTGCAAGCGAAAAACAGCTCGCTATCTATTCGGTAGGCGAGAAGGCACTAACACAGCGAATGCTTGAGCGGTATACAAACTTTATCAGTACAGATTTGGATGAGGATAAAAACCCCGAAATTTTACTGCAGTATCTCGATACTACCGCCGCCACCAACACAGCGTCACTTATAACACTTGATAAAAGCGGTGTTTTAAGGTACGGTCAATGCGAGATGGACGGTAATGTCAAAACCGTTCTAACACCTATCCTTTCAACCCTTTCAAACGGAAAAGTGGCGGTGTATTTTGATGAGATAAAGGGTGTAGGCGCCATAACCGAGGTTATATTCTTCTCAAAGGGCGAGCTTAGAAATCCGCTTTTTGATAAGGAAACGCTTGAAAACAAGGTAACACTAAGGGACTCGGCGCTTCGCACAACCGATGTTAATGAGGACGGCTTGCTCGAAATACCCATAGCCAAAGAACTTACAAATGCCGACACCTCAAGCACCGAAAAAATAAACTACACAAGCTGGTGCTCGTTTAACGGCGAGAGCTTTACCGAAATGAAGCTTTCGGTTATAAACACTCTGGACGGATACAGAATAGACATTCCTACAAAATGGTTTGGCAAAATAGCGATACTAAAAAATACCGAAAAGCGAGAGCGCACGGTATATAACTATCTATCGGAAACTAACGAGATAGGCGAGGAGATAGTAAAGCTAAAGGCTGTATCATTTTCCGAATTCAACAGCGGCAGAGGCTTTGATAAGGAAAAGGCTTTAGAAATATCAAGAAGCGAACAGTTTGTTTATTTAGCATTTATCCCCGAAAAAGCAGGGGATAGCTTAAAGGTGACACAAAAGGAACTAAAGGAAATGATAGTTCCGATGCAATTTCAGTAAGGAGTTGTAAAAATGAAAAGAATACTTATAGTTGAGGACGAGGCTGCAATAAGAGAGTTTGAAGCAATCAATCTTCAAAGGGTTGGCTATACAACCGTTGAGGCGGCTTCGGGCGAAGAGGCGCTACAGATTTTCGATAATGATACTGAGGGCTTTGATATAGCACTTCTTGATGTTATGATGCCTGGTATGGACGGCATAAAGCTCTGTAAGGAGCTTAGAAATAGAACACAGACACTCGGTATTATAATGTTAACCGCAAAGGCTCAGGAAATGGATAAAATCAGCGGTCTTATGACGGGGGCGGATGATTACATAACCAAGCCCTTCTCACCCGCCGAGCTACTTGCCCGTGTTGACGCTCTCTACCGCAGGGTTGAGCTTCAAACCGCCAAGCCAAAGGCAATGAGCACCGAAATAACGCTCGGTGTGTTCACCCTTGATTTAAGGCGTCGAACACTCACAAAAAACGGGAACAACGTTGAGCTTACACAGGTGGAGTTTCAGATGGTAGAATACTTCTTCACCCATCCCGATACAGCACTTGGCAGAAGCGATATTCTCTCTAAGGTTTGGGGTGACAGTTATTTCGGCGAGGAAAAGATTGTTGATGTAAACATCAGAAGACTTCGCAAAAAAATTGAGGAGGACCCGTCAAACCCAAGGTATTTAGTTACCGTTTGGGGTATGGGATATAAGTGGACAGCGGCTGAATAAACCGTTAAATATAAATTAAATCACGAAAGGAGGAAATCAAATGGCAGAATATGAGCTTAGGTTTAAAAGTATAGCTTTTAGATGGTTTGTAAACGTGTTTTTGATAGTTGCCGCGGCGGTAACTATTGCGGCGGTAGTCTTTTGTTTAGTTTTAAACTCGATGTATATTGAGCGTGTTGAAGCGCTGGCTTCTGACTATGCCTATGATTTTTCCTCTCTTTCAAAAACTAATGATACCGCCTTTAAAAACACAGCGGTTTCCCTTTCAGATACCTTCGCATATAAGGATAAGCTTGAAATTCATGTTATGGATAAAAACGGAAATGTCATAGCCACCACAACCGGCTTTGACCCACTTGATGAGGATATTGAAATCTATTCCTCAAACAGTTTTCCGTCGGGCGTTGCCTTTACCTGTGAGAATTCAGAGGGCGAAAAGGTAATGGTATGTAACCACGAGGTTTACGATAAAACGGGAAACTTCTTAGGTTCATACCGTTGGCTAACCTCTCTTGAAGCTACTAACAGAA
Source organism: Acutalibacteraceae bacterium (assembly GCA_045577835.1). Classification (GTDB taxonomy): domain Bacteria; phylum Bacillota; class Clostridia; order Oscillospirales; family Acutalibacteraceae; genus UBA737. Next base: position 12,492 of record JAZNJD010000021.1, read on the forward strand.
AAACTATTATTATGATAGTTGTCATAGTAGCGGTGGCGCTCGGAATGTTGGGAATTTGTCTTTTCTCGGGTCTTTTCTTTATAAAATCTATTGTAAGACCTATCCGTGATGTTAGTTCAACCGCAAGAAAGATAGCACTTGGAGATTTTAAGAGCAAGATAAATTTTGAGGCGAACGACGAAATCGGTGAGCTTTGTGACACTATTAACTATATGGCAAACGAGCTATCCTCTGCTGAGGAATTAAAAAATGATTTCATATCCTCGGTATCACACGAATTAAGAACCCCTCTCACCGCCATCTGTGGTTGGGGAGAAACGGTAAAGAGTGCTGTTGGCAATGATGAGGAGTTAGTTTCTAGAGGTATAGATGTAATGCTTGGTGAGGCGGATAGACTATCAAGCCTTGTTGAAGAATTGCTTGATTTTTCCCGTATGCAAAACGGAAAGTTAAGCGTTAATACTCGACCCACCGATGTAACCTCACTGCTTGCCTCTGCGGCTGATATGTATACAGAGCTCGCTCGCAGACAGGGTATCGACCTTGCTTTTACAAAGCCTAATTTTGATGCTATCGTAATGGGTGACCCCGATAGGCTTAAACAGGTATTTATAAACATTATTGACAATGCCGTAAAGTATACCGAAAGCGGCGGTCAGGTGCTTATCTTTGAAACACTTGAAGAGGGCTGTGTAAAGATAGTTGTTAAGGATACGGGTGTCGGAATACCTGAACAGGATTTAGACCACGTTAAAGAAAAGTTCTTTAAATCTAATAAAACTGTAAGAGGTAGCGGCATAGGTCTTGCGGTTGCCGATGAGATTATAAAACAGCATCAAGGCTTGCTTTTCTTACAAAGCGTTGAAACGGTTGGAACAACCGTAACAATAGTGTTGCCGCTTTATGAGGAAGCACTGCAGCAGATAGAGTCTACCGACGAGGTAAGTCTTACCGAGATTGCCGATTCGGCGATACTTGAAGAAGTAGCAGTAGCCGAGCCTGATACAACCCCTGTTATAGAGGAGGTAGCGGCAGAAGAAGAAAAGGAAATGACGGCTGAGGAAATGGTTGCCGAAATGAAGGCATACCCTGAGCTTACAGAGGAACAGCTTAAAATGTTTGGTCCCGATGCTTCAAAACCTGCCTTAGAGGAAGAGCCCGAGCATCTTGACGATATTTCTCCCGAGGAATTAGCCGAGGTTGAAGAGGAGCTTCGTGCCGAGGCAGAAAGAGCGGCAGAAATGAACATTCCTGAGGGCACCGAGCTTTCATAAATAATATAAATATAAATTCAAGGAGATAAAAATGGCTAAATATACAGCTATAGGAGGTCAGGCGCTAATAGAGGGTATTATGATGAAAAGCCCCGAAAAAACAGCGCTTGCAGTTAGAACACCCGATAATGAAATCGATATATCCTATATGGAGGAAAAGTCACTAAGACAGCGCTTTGCCTTTTTCAGAATTCCCGTAATTCGCGGAATTATTGCCTACATCGAATCGATGCTTCAAGGCTATAAAGCAATGATGCTTTCTGCCGATAAATCGGGCTTTACAGATTTAGAGGAGGAAGAAAAAGAGACCGACCCTAAGAAAACAAGTGCAATTTTGTCTATAGTTATGGTTATAGGTACAGTGCTTGGTGTAGCGCTTGCGGTGGTTCTTTTTATGGGCGTGCCGAGATATGCCGTAAAGGGTCTTGAATGGTTGTTCGGTACTACCTTTTCAAAGGTAGCGAGAGCTAGTATCGAACAGCTTATAAAGCTAGTAGTTTTTGTAGGTTATATGGCGCTCGTATCCTTAATGAAGGATATTAAAAGGGTGTTTATGTACCACGGCGCCGAGCATAAAACCATCTTTTGCTACGAAAAGGGATTAGAGCTAACTGTTGAAAATGTGAGAAAGCAAAGTCGCTTTCATCCACGTTGCGGAACATCGTTTTTAATCCTTATGATTATAATAAGCATACTATTTTCAACACTCGTTCAGTTTATATTCCCAGGTGTTTATGAAATAGCGTGGCTATGGGTAATAGTTAAAATTTTATTAGTGCCCATAATTTGCGGCGTAGGCTTTGAGGTACTAAGAGCCTGCGGAAAGTATGACAATGTGCTAACCCGTATTATTTCAGCACCGGGACTGTGGATGCAGAGAATTACCACCTATGAGCCTAGTGACGATATGATAGAAATAGCAATAGCAGCTATAAAGGCTTGCGAGCCTGAAATTCCCGATGTTGAAAGACCAAAAGAAACAACCGAGCAAGAACAGGAAGAAAATTAATGTCCACAATTTTTGAAAGCTATAACAAGTTAAAAAGTGATTTAGCCTCATTCGGCATAGAGGATGCAGTTTTTGAGGCAAAGCAGATTATAAAGGCTGTAACAGGTCTTGATAATGCGGGAATTCTAAGCAATTATACAAGACCGCTTACAGAGTTTGAAGAAGCAAATCTAAAGGCGATAACCGTTCAAAGAAAGGTTCGTTACCCACTGCAGTATATCCTAGGTCATTGGGATTTTTATGGCAGACGCTTTAAGGTTGGCGTTGGTGTGCTGATACCCCGTCAGGATACCGAAACGGTTATTGAATGTTGCCTTGAGCATTTAAAGGGAAAGGAAAACCCACTAATACTTGACCTTTGCGCTGGTACAGGCTGTATAGGAATAACGCTAGCCTGTGAGAAAAAGGACTCTATGGTCGTTTTGCTTGAAAAATATATAGAGGCGGCAAGATATACAAAAGAAAACATATCTGCTCTAGCCCCCGATAACGCAACACTTGTTATGGGTGACGTGCTCAATGGCGATTTTAACGATAGAAAATACGATTTGATAGTAAGCAATCCGCCTTATGTTACGGCTGACGAAATGAACTCGCTGCAACCAGAGCTTTCTCACGAGCCCGAAACAGCGCTTTTAGGCGGAGAAGACGGTTTAGACTTTTACAGGGCGATAGCTAAAAACTATAAACAGGCGCTAACCGATAATGGTGTATTAGTTTTCGAAATCGGCAGTACACAGGCGCAAGCGGTAGCTAAAATTTTAGAAGAGAACGGCTTTAAGGATATAGAAATTAAAAAAGATTTAGCCGAGCTTGACAGGGTAGTTTTTGGGACACTGAATACTCTAGAATAGATATATAAAATAAAATTCGGAGGTACTTAAAATGGCAGAAAAGAAAACAAAGGTAGCGGTAAATAACATATCACAGGATAAGGAAAAGGCACTTGCTACCGCAGTTGAACAGATAGAAAAGCAGTACGGTAAGGGCGCAGTTATGCGTCTAGGTGAAAACGCTTCAATGAATGTTGAGCATATAAAAACAGGCTCACTAGCACTTGATATGGCGCTAGGTATAGGCGGTATACCAAAGGGCAGAATAGTTGAAATTTACGGTCCTGAATCCTCAGGTAAAACCACCGTAGCACTTCACTGTGTAGCCGAGGCTCAAAAGGCAGGCGGCACCGCAGCGTTTATCGACGTTGAGCACGCGCTTGACCCTGTATATGCAAAAAATTTAGGCGTAGATATAGATGCGCTACTAGTTTCTCAGCCTGATTCGGGTGAACAGGCACTTGAAATTGCCGAGGCACTTGTTCGTTCGGGCGCTATTGATATAATAGTAATTGACTCGGTAGCAGCGCTAGTAACAAGAGCCGAAATTGAGGGCGAGATGGGTGACAGCCACGTAGGTCAGTTAGCTAGACTTATGTCACAGGCTATGAGAAAGCTAACAGGCGCTCTCTCAAAGGCAAATTGCTCGGCTATCTTTATCAATCAGTTAAGAGAAAAAATCGGTGTGCTTTACGGTAATCCTGAAACCACCACAGGTGGTAGAGCATTAAAGTTCTATGCAAGTGTGCGTATTGATATTAGAAAGATTGATACTCTTAAAAACGGTAGCGAAATGATAGGTACTAGAACAAGAGCTAGAGTTGTTAAAAACAAGGTTGCTCCTCCGTTTAAAGAGGCAGAGTTTGACGTTATGTACGGCAAGGGCATCTCTAAAGAGGGCGAGCTTGTTGATATGGGTTTAACCTTTGAGATATTAAAGCGTTCGGGTGCTTGGTTCTATTACGGAGAAAACCGTTTAGGTCAGGGCAGAGATAATGTTAAACAGCTACTAACCGATAACAAGGAATTAGCCGCCGAAATCGAAGAAAAGATTATGAAAAAGTATATGGAAGCCTTCGATAAGAGTGGCAAAAAGGAAGAAGTAAAGACGGAAGAGGTTATAATGCCTATCGAGGCAGAGCCCGAGCGTGTTCACAGAAAGGTTAACATCGATATAGCGGTTGACGACTAATGAAAATAACCCTTTTAAAACGAGAAAAGCCCTACCTTTTGCGCTACTTTCTCGATAACGGTACCGATTTTGCCATTGATTTTGATTTAGCAAACGAAATTTGTTTAAAAGCAGAGGATACCATAACAGAGGAAAGAATAGCACAGCTAAAAGATACTTCCGATTATCTTCGTGCTAAAAAAAGGGCACTGTGGTATTTAGAGCGCTCGTCACGTACAGAAAAAGAGCTTTATGATAAGCTTTTAACTGCAGGCTTTCCTAAAAAAGCATCGGCAAAGGCTATAGCAAGGCTTAAAGAGTTAGGGCTTGTGGACGATGAGCAGTACGCTAAACGCTATACAGAGCTATGTATAGATAAAAACATATCAAAGCGTGAAATTTATGTGCGCCTTTTAAAAAAGGGTATCAAAAAAGAGCTTATAAATGTAACCCTCGAAGATACCGAGTGCGACGAAAGGTGTCAGATAAGAGCGCTGATAGATAAAAAATATTACCGCTACCTATCCGATATAAACGACCGCAAGGCTGTGCAAAAGGTATATGCCGCACTAGCTCGCAAAGGCTTTTCGTTTGGCGCTATTAAGGATGCGTTAAAGGAATATACAAACAGTTTAGAATATATAGACGAGGAATAGACAATGTATAAAATCAGTATGGTATCGCTTGGTTGTCCTAAAAATCAGGTTGATGCAGAGGCTATGCTTTATAGCCTAAAAGAGTCAGGCTTTGAGATAGGTGTTCCCGAGGCAGAGGCAGATGCAATAATAATTAACACCTGCGGCTTTATAGAGGACGCAAAAAAAGAGGCTATTGAAAATATCCTTGAGGCAGCAAGCTATAAAACCGACGGTAAGTGCAAGGCGCTAATAGTTACAGGCTGTCTTGCTGAGCGTTATAAGGATGACGTTACCGAGGAAATCCCCGAGGTTGATGTGTGTGTAGGTATTGGCTCTAACAAAAATATCGCCGAAATAGTAAAAAATGCTATTGAGGGAAAAGGGAAAAATTCCTTTGGCGATAAATTAGAGCTTGACCTTAATGCACCGAGAATTTTAGGCGGCTATCCTTTTACAGCCTACCTTAAAATTGGTGACGGTTGCGATAACTGCTGTACCTACTGTGCTATTCCCTCTATAAGAGGCAGAATGAGAAGCCGCAACTTAGAGGACTGTGTAAAGGAAGCTAAGCACTTAGCAGAGAACGGTGTAAAAGAGCTGATAGTAGTGGCACAGGATACCACCGCTTACGGCACCGATATTTACGGCGAGCCTAAACTCTGCGAGCTACTTAAAGAGCTTTGCAAGATAGAGGACTTAGTTTGGATAAGAACGCTCTATACCTACCCTGAGCGCATAACCGACGAATTATTAGAGCTTATAGCTAGCGAAGAAAAGCTAGTAAAATATCTTGATATGCCAATTCAGCATATAAACGGTGATATTTTAAAGCGTATGAACCGCAAGGGTAATAAAGAGAGTATCACCGCGCTTATAAATAAAATTAGGGAAAAAGTTCCCGAAATTACCCTTAGAACCACCCTCATAACAGGCTTTCCAGGGGAAACAGAAGAACAGTTTTGCGAGCTTCATCAGTTTGTTAAGGATGCAAAATTTGACCGTCTTGGTTGCTTCCCCTATTCAGCCGAGGAAGATACTCTGGCGGCAAATATGCCCGACCAGATCGACGAGCAGACCAAGGTTGACAGGCTAGAGCTTATAATGGAAAGCCAAAACCTCATAGCAAATGACAAAAACGAGGAAAAAATCGGCAAAACCGTAAAGGTGCTCATTGAGGGATGGGACGATTACATAAAGTGTTACTTTGGTCGCAGTGAGGCAGATGCACCTGAGATTGACGGCAAGGTATTCTTTATGGCGCACACACCTCAGGTAATTGGAACATTTGTTGATGTAACGGTTAACGATACCGTAGAATATGATTTATTAGGAGAAATGCAGTAATGAACACACCAAATAAACTCACAGTAGGCAGAATGATAGCAACCCCTATCTTTATGGCAACAATGCTTATAAATTTTCCATATCACTATTTAGTGTCGCTGATTTTATTTATCGGCGCATCCCTTACCGATATGATAGACGGTAAAATGGCAAGAAAGCATAATTTAGTTACCGATTTCGGTAAATTCCTAGACCCTCTTGCAGATAAAATGCTCACAACCTCTGCTTATCTCGGCTTTATCTGTATGTTTGCAGATAAATATAATTACTGTTGGCAGATGACCGCCATAACCTTTATCGTTCTTTTCAGAGAGTTTATGGTGTCTTCTATAAGACTTGTTGTAGTATCAAGCGGCGGAAAGGTTATTGCCGCAAATATTTGGGGTAAGCTTAAAACCGTTAGTCAAATGATAGGCATAATCGCCGCAATTTTCGCCTACACTCTTATTAAAGACTTTGGTATTACAGCAATAGAGCCTATTGCTGACATTGTAATCCTTGTTCTTTTCTGGATTTCAACCCTTCTTTGCACCGTTTCGGGTATAATTTACCTGTGGGATGCAAAGGACTATATAAACACTTCTAAGTAGGGATAAAATGTTTAAACGATTAAAAGAAGATATTAAGGCTTTCAGAGACCGTGACCCTGCCGCAAGAAGTAATTTAGAAATTTACTTTTTGTATCCTGGCTTTAAGGCGATAAGAATGCACCGCCGTGCTCATTTCTACTATACCCACGGGCTTCACTTTTTGGCTCGTTTCGTATCGCAAAGGGCGGTTAGAAAAACGGGTATTGAAATACATCCCGGCGCTACAATCGGCAGAAGACTTGTTATCGACCACGGAACAGGAATAGTTATCGGTGAAACTGCCGAAATTGGTGACGATGTGCTGATTTATCAGGGCGTAACACTAGGCGGTACGGGTAAGGATGTTGGCAAGCGTCATCCAACCATTGGAAATAATGTTATGATAAGTGCGGGCGCCAAGGTTTTAGGTCCCTTTAAAATAGGGGATAATTCCCGTGTTGCCGCAGGTGCTGTGGTACTAGAAGAGGTGCCGCCAAACTCTACCGTTGTAGGTGTTCCTGCAAGGGTTGTAAGACAAAACGGCAAAAAGGTTGAACAAATTAAACCGCTTGATCAAATCCACATTCCCGACCCTGTTTGGCAGGAGCTTAACTCACTTAAAAAAGAAATTGCAGAGCTTAAAAAGGCAGCTACAAAGGATGATAAATAATGAAAATATTTAATACATTAACAAGACAAAAGGATGAATTTATCCCGATAAAAGAAGGCGAGGCAAAAATCTATGCCTGCGGTCCTACAGTTTATAACCTAATCCACATCGGAAACGCAAGACCTCTTTGCGTCTTCGATGTGCTTCGTCGCTATTTAGAGTGGAGAGGCTTCAAGGTAACCTTCGTTCAGAACTTTACCGATATTGACGATAAGCTAATAAGAAAGGCAAACGAGGAGGGTATAACTGTACCCGAGGTTGCCGAGCGTTATATAAAGGAGTTCTGGGTAGACGCTAAGGGACTAAATGTAAAAGAAGCCACCGTTCATCCAAAGGCTACCGATAATATCGACGAAATTCAGAGAATTATATCAGAGCTAGTAGATAAAGGATATGCATACGCTGTAAGCGGCGACGTTTACTTTAGAGCTAAAAAGTTTAAGGAATACGGCAAATTATCTCATCAGCCACTAGAGGATTTAGAGGCAGGTGCTAGAATTAACGTTGGCGAAATCAAGGAAGACCCGATGGATTTCTGTCTTTGGAAGGGCGCTAAAGAGGGCGAGCCTTTCTGGGAGTCTCCTTGGGGCAAGGGCAGACCCGGTTGGCATATAGAGTGCTCGGCTATGTCGGGCAGATATTTAGGTAAGACCATCGATATCCACTGCGGCGGTCTTGACCTTATCTTCCCACACCACGAAAACGAAATAGCACAGAGCGAATGTGCAAACGGTTGCGAATTTTCTCACTATTGGATGCACAACGGCTTTATAAACGTTGACAATCACAAGATGTCAAAATCCCTAAACAACTTCTTCACAGTTCGTGACGTTGCTGAAAAATACGGCTATGAGCCAATTAGATACCTAATGATTTCCTCACACTACAGAGGACCTATCAACTATTCTGTTGATATTATTGAACAGGGTAAAAATGCGCTAGAGCGTCTTTATACCTGTCGTGATAATATTGATTTTGCGCTTAAAAACGCAGTTGACGGCGGCGAAATTCCCGAATTCCTCGAAAAGCGCAAAAACGAGTTTATCGAGGCTATGGAGGATGACCTTAATACTGCTGATGCATTAGCCGCAATATTCAGCCTTGTTCGTGAAATTAACACCGCTATTGCTGAAAATGCCGGCAAGGCAACACTTACAGCCTGCGCTCAGATGTTCGATGAGCTTACAGGTGTTTTAGGTTTAGTTTACAACCGCAAAACCGAGGCACTCGATAGCGAGATTGAAGATTTAATCGCTAAACGTACTGAGGCTCGCAAAAATAAAGACTTTGCAACTGCCGACGCTATCAGAGATAAGCTAAAAGAGATGGGCATTATCCTAGAGGATACCCCACAGGGCGTAAAATGGACCAGAAGCTAAAATTAGAACCGCTAGGTAGAGGTGTAGAAATCTACACCTCACGTCACCATAGCTTTGGTACCGATGCCGTGCTTTTGAGTTACTTCGCAAAGGCAAAAAACAATGATAAAATGATAGATTTAGGCACAGGCTGCGGCATTATTCCCTTTCTTATTTTAAGGGACAAGCAGTTAAATAGCGCTATCGGTGTTGATATAAGCAGTGAGGCAATAGAGATTGCAAAAATGTCTGCCGAGAAAAACAATTTCACAAGCTTTACTGCCATAAATTCCGATTTAAACGATTTAAAGGGTAAGGTAGAGTTTGGCAGAAGTACACTAATAACCTGTAATCCGCCCTATAAGGCAGAAAATGCAGGGATAAAAAATCCCGATAGTGTTGATAGACAAGCCCGTCACGAAGTATCCTGTACTCTAGAGGATATAGTGGCGGTCTCAGCACGTCTTTTGCAGACAAGCGGCAGACTTTGTATGTGTCAGAGACCTGAGCGACTAGCTGAGCTTATGTCCCTTATGCGAAAATACAAGGTGGAGCCTAAAAGACTGCGACTTGTAACGCAGAGAAAGGGCAATGCGCCTTGGTTGTTTTTACTTGAGGGCAAGCGCTGTGCTAACACAGGGCTTGTAATCGAGCCTGAGCTTTACATAGAAGAAAACGGCGAGTTTTCGGATGAAATGAAGGAAATTTACGGTGCCTATAAGGAGGCGTACCTATAATGCAGACAAAACTTTATGTAGTAGGAACGCCGATTGGCAACCTTGAAGATTTTTCGCCTAGAGCTATTAGGATACTTTCTGAGGTAGATTTTATTGCCGCCGAGGATACAAGGGTAACGCTAAAGCTTCTTAACCATTTCGGCATAAAAAAAGAGCTTGTTTCCTATTTTGAGCATAACAAGACTCTAAAGGGCGAAATGATAATAAACCGAATTTTAAAGGGTGAAAACTGCGCTATCGTTACCGATGCAGGTATGCCTGCTATATCGGATCCCGGTGAAGAGCTAGTCCGTCAGGCGCATGAAGCAGGGGTAGCGGTAGAATCAGTTCCCGGACCTACCGCCTTTGCAACGGCAATAGCAATTTCGGGTATGCCTAGCGGCAGATTTTGTTTTGAAGGCTTTTTGTCGGTTAATAAGCAAAGCCGAAAAGAGCATATCGAAAGCATAAAAAATGAGGAGAGAACCTTAATTTTTTATGAGGCACCGCACAAGCTTTTAAACACATTAAAAGATTTACATAGCGCTTTAGGTGACAGAAATATTGCGGTTGTAAAGGAAATAACCAAGCTTCACGAAACCGTTTTAAGACTTAAATTTTCAGAGGCTATAGATTATTTTAGCCAAAATGCGCCTCGTGGAGAGTATGTGCTGATTATCGAGGGAAAACCTAGACAGCAAGAAAAAATTTATACAATAGAAGAAGCAACAGAAATAGCAAAGGGACTGATAAACGGCGGTCTTTCAGCTTCGGCTGCCGCAAAGGAAGCGGCAAGCGTTACAGGCTTTAAAAAAGGCGAAATTTATTCGCTTATGCTAAAATAAATTTGATTTGCATATTAAGAATTTATTTCACTAAAATATATATGGGTGTGAAAAAATGAACGAAGGAAATAATTTAGGATTTACAGTTAATACCGATTTTGAAGATATATCCTCAACCAGCGAAAAGGGACAAAAATACGAGGATATAGTTTCGGATTCAAGTAGGGTATCAACCTCATCAAGCGGCAGTGTTAACTTTAATGCTTTTGCCGATTATGAGGATGACGATATATACTATCGCAAGAAAAAGCGCGGCGCCGCTAAATTTTTTAACGATAGCTATTATAAAATCAGAAAATGGTGGAAGTGTATGTCAAGGCTTAAAAAGGGTCTGCTTATCACTACTACCGCCCTTTTCCTCGCCGTTGTTTCATTACTCGTATATCTTTTCTCTGTTTTTGATTATAACTACAACTCTATAACAAAGGACCCCGAAAATTTAGGCTTTGATACAGTAATAAACGAAGAAATCATAAATGTTGCACTTTTTGGTATCGACTCAAGAAACTTTGATACCTTTAAGGGTAACTCTGACAGTATAATGATTTTGAGTATCAACACCAAAACCAAAAAGATTAAAATAATATCTATTATGCGTGATAGCTTAGTGCCGATTGAGAAAAACGGCAAAACCATCTATAATAAGATAAACTCTGCTTATGCAACAGGTCCTGAGCTTGCTATAAAGACATTAAATCAAAATTTTGGTCTTGATATTTCAGAGTATGCCACCGTTAACTTTAACGGTATGATGGATATTATAGATGCAGTAGGCGGTATTGATGTAACCTTAACCGAGCGAGAGGTAAAGGCAAGAGGCGTAAATAATCACGGAATTAACGATATGATTGCCGAAGCTTGCACACTGCTTAAAAAGAACCCAAAGGACTATTATGTTACCGAGTGGGGAGATCAGCACCTTAACGGAATTCAGGCGGTTGCCTATTCAAGAATTCGTTATGTTCAAAATATCTGGGGAACTAACAACGATTACGGCAGAACCGACCGTCAGCGTTTTGTAATGGAGCAGCTTTTTAACAAGGCAAAAACGCTTAGCAAATCGCAGTATATAGACCTTGCAAAAGCGCTTATTCCTTGTACCGAAACCTCACTTTCTTATTCTGAAATCATAAACATAGCCTTTAATGTTATGTTTGATTCTCCCACCTTTGAGCAGGCTAGAATTCCGCTTAACGAAAATGGCAAAAACTTCCTTATGACATCGCCTAAGGGTAGCTTCGGCTCGGTGGTTTATTATGATTTAAACTATGCTTCAAAGATAATCCACGCCTTTATTTATGATGATATTGCCTTTGATGATTTTATAGCTCAGAATCCTATTGAGAAAAACGATTGGTACAGAAAGGCAGTAGGCGGTTCTTCAACCGGCACATCCTCTAAGCCTACCACAAGCACTGCACCGCCAAGCAACGATGACGATGATGACGACGGTACATCATCAGATTCCTCAGGCAGTTCGTCAGATTCATCTTCGGGCACTTCGTCCGATTCCTCAGGCGACGAAGATGGTACCTCGTCGGGCACAGGGAGTGATGACGGTACCTCATCAGGTACAGAGGGTACCGATGACGATGATTCTACTGAATCAAATACAGGCGGCACCACAACAGAAGATAACGGCACACAAGAGGAGTAGAAAATGAAGAAAAGAGCTACCGATTGCGAAAGCTGTGCTAACTATATCTATGATGAGGAATCGCAGAGCTATTATTGTGACTGTAATTTAGACCAAGACGAAATGGAGCATTTTTTAAGCTATAACACCTATAATTGCCCGTATTTCAGCTTTGGGGACGAATATAAAATTGTAAGAAAACAAAACTAGCTTAAATGCTGATGTTCAGGGGGGAACATTTTGCTATATGTATATTTAGTGGCTTCTGCCGCTTTAGTGCTGATACTTGATAACTTTTTATGCATATTGCGACAGCCTTATTCTTGGTGGCTTTGCATAGTGCTGTTTTTAGGCTTTGTATTAGCATTTATAATTCTTCAGCTTGCAATTTCAGCGCTTTGGATTCTTTCGGTAAACATCAAAAAAGAACCCAAAAAGGATTGCACTGCTTTTAGAAAAATGATTGATTTACTTCTACCATTACTGTTCACAGTTTTAAGGGTGAAGGTACATATTACGGGCGAGGATAAGCTTCCCGAAAATGATAGGGTAATGCTTGTTTGCAATCATACCCACGATGTTGACCCTGCGGTGCTTATAAAGAGCTTTCCGCAATTAAACCTAGGCTTTGTTGCAAAAAAAGAGGTTTATACCCTTTACCCCTTTGTTGCAAAGGCGATGCATAAATTGCATTGTCTGCCGCTTGACCGTGAAAACAACCGAGAGGCAGCAAAAACTATTGTAAAGGCGGCAAAGCTTTTAAAGGATAGAACCGTATCAGTAGGTATTTTCCCTGAGGGCTATGTTAATAAAGACGGTAATTTACAGCCGCTTAGGAACGGCGCCTTTAAAATTGCAACCAAGGCAAGTGCGCCTATAGTTGTTTGTACAATGGTGGGTATGGCATATATCCATAAACGGCTTTTCATAAAGCATACCGACGTATATCTTGATATTGTTGATGTTATATACCCCGAAGAATTTGCTGACGGACATACCGATATAATAGGCGATAGGGTATACGGCGCTATGAAAAAGAGTATTGACGACCGCAGAAAGAGTATAGAAGAAAGCAAAAAAGCATAGGCTTTAATGGGTGATAATATATGTTTAAAGAAATTAAGGCAATAGATATTAAGGAAAACCTCATAAATTTAATATCTAATGAATGGGCGTTGCTTACCGCCGGAGACAAGGACAAATTTAATACAATGACGGTTTCTTGGGGTTTTGCAGGTGAGCTTTGGGGAAATGATGCGGTATGTGTTTTCGTGCGTCCTCAAAGGTATACAATAGAGTTTACCGAAAAAAGCGACTATTTCACACTAAGCTTTTACGGTGATAACAAAAAAATCCATGCCGTTTGCGGACGCTCTAGCGGTAGGGATATCGATAAGGTAAAGGAATGTAATTTAACACCCGTTTTCGAAAGCGGTGCGGTATATTTTAACGAGGCAAGATTGGTGCTTGTATGTAAAAAGCAGTATTCCGATTTTATAAAAAAGGAAAACTTTTGTGACACAGAGCCTCTTAAAAATTATGAAAACAACGATTTTCATAAAATGTATATAGGAAAAATTGAAAAGGTTTTAATTAAAGAATAAACAAAAAAGATATATAAACGCTTGGAGGAATTTTAATGAAATCAGAGCTTTTAAAATTATTATCGAAGAACGCGAGATACACAAACGAGCAGTTAGCCTCAATGCTAGGCAAAACCGTTGCCGAGGTAGAGGCGGAGATTAAGGAATACGAGAAAAAGGGAATAATCGGCGGCTATAAGGCGGTTATCGACTGGGATACCCTAGAAGACCCTTATGTTTCTGCGATTATAGAGCTCAATGTAGTTCCAAAGGCGGATTTAGGCTTTGAGGAGGTAGCACAGAGAATAGCCTCATACAAGGAGGTTGAATCGGTTTATCTTATGTCGGGTGTTTATGACCTTAACGTTGTTGTTAAGGGTAAAACACTTCAAGATATTGCCCGTTTTGTAGCAAGAGAGCTTGCAACAATCGATTCGGTAACTTCAACCGCTACCCACTTTGTTATGAGAAGATATAAGGAATTAGACGTTTCCTTCCTAGACTCTGAAAAAGACGATAGGGGGCAGTTTTTAATATGATAGATTACTCTTCGGTTTTAAATAAAGAGGTTGTAAGCATTAAACCGTCGGGTATAAGGAAGTTTTTTGATATTGCCGCTACAATGGAGGACGTTATATCGCTTGGTGTTGGTGAACCTGATTTTCAAACACCATGGCAGATAAGAAAAGCAGGTATCGAGTCGTTAGAGCGTGGCAAAACAAGGTATAGCGCAAATAGCGGTATGGAACCCTTAAGACAGGAAATTTCTAAGTATCTTGACAGAAAATACAACACAAAATATGATGCCTTGAGTGAAATTTTGGTGACAGTAGGCGGAAGTGAGGCTATTGATGCCGCAATCCGTGCTATAGTAGAAACGGGCGACGAGGTTATAATCCCACAGCCTAGCTATGTTTGCTACGAGCCTATAACGGTGCTTGCAGGCGGTAAGCCTGTTATAATCGAAACCAAGGCGGAGGATAATTTTAAACTGACGCCTAAGGCTTTAAAAAATGCAATAACACCAAAAACTAAGGTGCTAATTCTCCCATACCCCTGTAACCCAACAGGTGCGGTAATGGAAAGGGAGGATTTAGAGGCTATAGCCGAGGTGCTTAGAGATACCAATATAATAGTACTATCTGACGAAATCTATTCCGAGCTTACCTTTACAGGCAGTCCCCATGTAAGTATTGCGTCTATAGACGGTATGTGGGAAAGAACGGTTACGATAAACGGCTTTTCAAAGGCTTTTTCGATGACAGGTTGGCGTCTAGGCTTTGCCTGTGGACCTAAAGAGATTATAAAGCAGTTAACCAAAATTCATCAGTTTGCTATAATGTGTGCACCGACTACCTCGCAGTATGCCGCAATAGAGGCGCTTAAAAACGGCGATGAACAGGTTTTATCTATGCAGAAAGAATATAACCGCCGCCGCAGACTTATGACCGACGGCTTTAACAAAATAGGTCTTACCTGTTACGAGCCAAAGGGTGCTTTCTATACCTTCCCGTCGATTAAGTCAACAGGGCTTTCGAGTGAGGAGTTTTGTGAAAGGCTACTAGAGGCAAAGCACGTAGCAGTAGTTCCGGGTACCGCTTTTGGTGACTCGGGCGAGGGCTTTATAAGAGCTTCTTATTGCTATAGCGTTGAGCATATTATAGAAGCACTAAACCGCATAGGCGAATTTGTAAAAGAATTATAATTTGTATTGACAAACTATAAATTAGTAGTATAATTATTAAAAATGCAGAGTAGGTTTCAAAGCGTTAAGTGCCTAGGTGGACGGGGAGTTGCCACAAGGACGAAGAGTAAGTTTAAAAACTCACGGTTTTGAAATCGCATCCCGCTGCCGACTAATAAGGGCATAAAACTAAAAATAGCCTCCTATTATTCGGAAAAACGGGTAATAGGAGGTTAAATTTATGTCAAAAAAACAAACATTTCTATTCAAAATCATTTTAACATCTATGCTTATAGCGCTCAACGTTATTATGGAGAGGTTTCTTTCTTATAATGTGTGGAATATGAGCATAGGCTTTTCGTTTATCACAGTAGGCTTTGCCGCCGCATTTTTAGGCGCACCCTATGCTGTGGCGGTTGCAGGCTTTGGCGATATAATCGGTGCGTTGCTTTTCCCGTTTGGCTCATATTTTATAGGCTTTACATTAAGCAATATGCTTGTGGGTTTAGTGTTAGGACTTTTTCTGCAAAAGAGCACTAATATCTTTAAAATATCGGCGGCAGTGGCTATAAACAAGGTAGTATCCACAATGCTGCTTAACAGTGTTTTTATATCGATATTATACCGAAACGGTCTTGATGCATTACCCGCTGTAATGCTAACGAGGATACCCACAGCTGTAGGCACCCTCGTAGTAGAAATTATAGTATTAACACTTCTTTTTGCCGATAAAAGCCATATTAAAATTATGCTTTCAAAGGCGTTTTCAAGGTTTTCCCTTTAATTCCTTTTGGTCAATTATTGTCGCACGGCGAACGCTGTCAGCTCCAAATTTTTGGCGAACGGCATCGATAGAATTTTCTAAAAGCTCCTCTTTTTCTTGCAGTTCGCTAATGCCGAAAAGGTCTTGTTGAACACCAAAGGAGTCGTCCTTTAAATTTATCGCACGAAAACCAACCGAGCGAAGCGGTAAATCCCAATGATAAGTTTCTTTAAACAGAGCAAATGCCTTTTTGGCTAAAATAAGAGCACTGTTTGTACCTCCCGAAAAGCTTCGGGAGGTTTCTTTTGTTGTAAGGCAGGAGTCTCTTGTGTGAATGGTAATACCGCCCGCAAACAAATTTTTATTCTTTAGTTGTGAAGCTATATCCTCCGAAAGCTCAAGAAATATTTTCCAAACCTCGTCATTACTTGTAATATCACTGCTAGGTGTTACCGTTCTGCCAACGCTTTTAGGCTTGTCATTTTCAGTAGGTGTTACAACGGGGGAATTGTCAAGCCCTAGCGCATACCTTTTAAGATCTACACCGCTTTTGCCGAGTAGTCTTAAAAGCATAGAATCAGGGCATAGCGTTAAATCACCTATGGTGTAAACACCTGAGGAGTTTAGCTTTGAAACTGTGCTTTTGCCCGCAAAAAGCAAAGCGCCAACCTCTAGCCCCCAAACCTTTTCTTTGAAATTTTCCCTTGAAATTACCGTCACAGCATTAGGCTTTTTAAGGTCAGAGCCAAGCTTTGCAAAAACCTTGTTAAAGCTAACCCCCACCGATACCGTAATATCGAGTTCCCTTTTTATATCTCGCCTTATTTTATGTGCTATTTCCTCGCCGCTTCCAAAAAGCATAACACTGCCTGTAACATCAAGCCAACATTCGTCTATACCGAAGGGCTCAATAATATCGGTGTAACGCTCGTAAATCTTTCTTGCCGCTATAGAATATTCGTTATATTTTTTATAATCAGGCGGAAGTGTTATAAGGTCGGGACATTTAAGTTTAGCTTCCCAAATCGCCTCAGCGGTTTTAACCCCGTAGCTTTTGGCAATTTCGTTTTTAGCTAAAATTATTCCATGACGAGCCTCAACGCTGCCCGCTACCGCTACAGGCATCTGTGTAAGTGTTGCGTTTGATAGAAGTGTAACCGAGGCAAAAAAATTATTAAGGTCGCAATGAAGAATAACCCTGTCGCCCAAAATGCCACTTCCTTTCAAACAAATGTTCTTTAAATATTATATATAAAATCCGCTATTTTGTAAAGCGGAAAATTCTACTTTTAAATTGGTTTGAATTTTAATAATGCCTTTATATGCAGTCGCTCGGTCTGGCGCTTGCTGTAGTTTATAAGATAGCTTATTTCCTCAAGTGAACGACCGCATATATACTTTTGCGATAATATTTCGCTGAGTATTCCGCCGTCCACCGCGTCTATACTGTCCTCAATTCCGTCACGAAGAGAAATTGCAAGGTTTAATTCCTTTAGGTACTTTTCCCTTTTTTCAGGGCACTCGCTTAGCATCTGCTCTAGCCTTGTAATCTTCGCCTGTAAAAGACGGTATCTTTTAAGATACTCTCTAGCCTCGTCTACGCTCATATGTATTTTCTTTTCTCCTTTTTAGATAGCTTTGGAAGAATTAGCGTTACAAACTGTCCGTAGCTGTAGTTTGTGTGGTTTAAAGCGTTGTATAAATCAAGCGCACGCGTAAGCTTAAGTAACGGGTTAGAGTGCGCTAGAATGCGCCTTTCTTCTTGTAGTCGCCACATTCGCTCACCCTTTTTTCTACAGGCATTGTTGCAGTAGCCGTATATCCCATAGGGAAGACGGGCGCCACAACATCGGCAGTATCGTCTTTCCTCCTCAACTATCCTTTCAGAATTACAGTTGGGGCAAACCTTTAACTCCTCGTATGGCGGAGTATCAAGATTATGCTTCTCATAAAACCTTTCTACATTCTCAAATAAATTTTTGCAGTCCTTACAAATGTACACTCTTTTTGCATCTCCTTAAAAAATCCTTGACAATTACGGTATTTCGTAATATAATAACCTTGCAAACCTAAAAACTAACGGAATTCCGTAATCACAAGTATATTATATTACGGAATTTCGTATTTGTCAAGTCTAAATTACGGAATTCCGTAAATCGAAAGGGAACGAATATGGACACCTATGAAAAAATTAAGGAATTATGTAAGGAAAGGGGCATAAATATCACCAATTTATGCACAGAGTGTGAAATCCCACGCTCAACCCTTTCGGATTTTAGAAGCGGCAGAACAAAATCTCTGTCTTTTGAAAAACTTAGTAAAATATCAGATTATTTCGGCGTAAGCATTGATTATCTAACAGGTAGGGACACTCAGTCGGACGAAAATGCGGCAAAGGTTGCGCTTTTCGGCGGCGGTACGGTTGTTACCGATGAGATGTGGAACGAGGTTAGACGCTTCGCCGATTATATCAAGGAGCGAGAAAATGGAAACAAATAGGCTATATAATATAGCTGAAAAAAGCGGTATCACTGTAGAGCGCTTTGATTTAAGGGAAAACGGCTCGGTTTCGGTAAAAAGCGGTCAAAATCTTTATGTGGCACTTGATAACGGTATGTGCGGCGCTAAAGAAAAGGTGTGCTTAGCACATGAGCTGGGTCACTGTGTAACATTGAGCTTTTATAATATGTATTCGCCGCTCGATGTAAGGGGCAAGCACGAAAAAAGGGCACAGGATTGGGCGATAAAGACCTTAATACCGAAAACCAAGCTTAAAACAGCGCTAAAAAAGGGCTATGATAATGTATATTCCTTAGCCGAATATTTCGGTGTAACAGCCGATTTTATGCTGCAGGCGGTAGACTTCTACAAAGGCGCTTGAAAAAACTAATTATTATGTTATAATAAAATAAGGCTAAATTAGGGGGACTATAAATGATTTATCCTTTATTGCTTTCCGCACCCATTAAAAACTATCTTTGGGGTGGCGATAAGCTTATAACCGAATATGGCTTTGAAACCGATGGAGATAAGGCGGCTGAGGCTTGGCTTTTATCCTGTCATAAGGACGGTGAAAGTATCGTTAAAAACGGTGCTTTGGCAGGTCGTACCTTGAGTGAAGCTATAAAAGAAATGGGCGAGGATGTTTTGGGCGAGAATGCCGCAAAATTCCCCTATTTCCCGATACTTATAAAGCTGATAGATGCGAGGGACAGGCTCTCTGTTCAGGTGCACCCCGATAACGAGTATGCCCTTAAAAACGAGGGTGAATACGGTAAGACTGAGATGTGGTATATAGTGGACTGTGAGGAGGGTGCAGGTATAATTTACGGCTTTAACCGTGATGTTGAACTGCACGAATTAGATCGCAGAATAAGAAACAATACATTAAGCGAAATCTGTAATTTTGTGCCTGTTAAAAAGGGTGACGCATTCTATATTAAAGCGGGCACGATGCACGCTATCGGTAAGGGTATCTTAATTGCCGAAATTCAGCAAAACTCCAACACAACCTATAGAGTTTCGGATTACGGAAGATTGGGTGCTGACGGTAAACCAAGACCGCTGCACATCTCAAAGGCACTCGATGTTATAAACCGCAAGAGAATGCAAAGAAGTGATTTAGAGCCCGATGTTACAATCTACCCCTTTGGTATAGTAAAAACACTTGCAGAATGTGAATATTTTACAACCGAGCTTTTAAATCTCAAGGGCAAAGCAGGTCTTATGGAGGAAAAGAGCTTTTTATCCATAGTTGTATTAGACGGAGATGCAGTTTTAAGCTACACAGGCGGAAGTATGAGACTTAAAAAGGGTGACAGTGTGTTTGTCCCCGCAAAGTGCAGAATAACACTCACAGGCGAAGCAGATATAATTTCTACACATATATAATAAAAGAAAAGCGGCAATATGCAAAAATTTTGAGAATTTGCATATTGCCTTTTTTTGTCGCAATTGGTATAATAGTAAAAGTATATAATCGAAAGGAGTACATATATGAACTATTCACATGAAGTAGAAAATATGTGTCCACTTGCTAAAGGCACATATCACGGTCCTGCTCCCATTCCGGAAGAAGGCAAATGGGTTCAGGTAAAAGAAGTTAAGGATGTTTCCGGTCTTACCCACGGTATCGGCTGGTGTGCACCTCAGCAGGGTACCTGTAAGCTTACCCTTAATGTTAAAGAGGGTATCATTCAAGAGGCTTTGGTTGAAACCATCGGTTGCTCAGGTATGACCCACTCAGCTGCTATGGCTTCTGAAATCTTAGTTGGTAAAACTATCCTTGAAGCACTTAATACCGACCTTGTTTGCGATGCTATCAATACAGCTATGCGTGAGCTTTTCTTACAGATTGTTTACGGTAGAACTCAGACCGCTTTCTCTGAGGACGGTCTTCCAATCGGTGCAGGCCTTGAGGACTTAGGTAAGGGTCTTCGTTCGCAGTGTGGTACAACCTATGCAACTCTTGCAAAGGGTCCTCGTTACCTTGAGCTTGCTGAAGGCTATATCACCAAGATTGCTATTGACGAAAATGATGCTATCATCGGTTACAAGTTCGTTCACCTCGGCAAGATGATGGATATGATTAAAAAGGGTATGGACGCTAACGAGGCACTCGCTAAGGCTAGCGGTCAGTACGGTAGAGTTGATGACGCTGTTAAGCTCATCGACCCACGTGAAGAATAATTAAGGAGGAAATGAACTATGCCATTATTTGAATCTTATGACAGAAGAATAAATCAAATCAACGCAGAACTCAATAAGCACGGCATTTCTTCCATCGAAGAGGCTAAGGAAATTTGCGATAAAGCAGGTGTTGATGCTTATAACATCGTTAAGGGTATTCAGCCAATATGCTTTGAGAACGCTTGCTGGGCTTATGTTGTAGGCTGTGCAATCGCTATTAAGGACGGCGTAAAGAACGCTGCTGAAGCTGCTGAGAAAATCGGTCTCGGTCTTCAGTCTTTCTGTATCCCAGGCTCCGTTGCTGACGACCGTAAGGTTGGTATCGGCCACGGTAACCTCGGCGCTATGCTACTAAGAGACGAAACCAAGTGTTTCGCATTCCTAGCAGGTCACGAGTCCTTCGCTGCTGCTGAGGGTGCCATAGGTCTTGCAAAGAGTGCTAACAAGGCTCGTAAGGAGCCACTTCGTGTTATCCTTAACGGTCTCGGTAAGGATGCCGCAAAGATTATTTCAAGAATTAACGGCTTTACCTATGTTCAGACCAAGTTTGACTACTTTACAGGTAAATTAGAAATAGTTGAAGAAATTGCTTACTCAAACGGCGAGCGTGCAAAGGTTCGTTGCTACGGTTCTGACGATGTTCGTGAGGGCGTTGCAGTAATGCACAAAGAGGGTGTTGACGTTTCTATCACAGGTAACTCAACCAACCCAACACGCTTCCAGCACCCAGTTGCAGGTACCTACAAGAAGGAATGTATCGAGCAGGGTAAGAAGTATTTCTCAGTAGCTTCCGGTGGCGGTACAGGCCGTACACTTCACCCAGATAATATGGCTGCAGGTCCTGCTTCCTATGGTATGACCGATACTATGGGCCGTATGCACTCAGACGCTCAGTTTGCAGGTTCTTCATCAGTTCCTGCTCACGTTGAGATGATGGGCTTCCTTGGTATCGGTAACAACCCAATGGTAGGCTGTACAGTTGCTTGTGCAGTTAATGTAGCGCTTGCACTCAACAAGTAAATCAAGACAATGAGTATATAAAACGGGGTTTGCATCAATGGTGCAAACCCCGTTTCTGTTTGCTGATGCCGTCGTGAAGGATTTTTACCTGTATTCGTTCTCTTTTTTCTGAAGTATTGTATATAAAATATAAATGTATTGAAAATACAGATTAAAAAAAGTAAAAGTCCAAATCAAACTGAATCGTTTTTATATATTTGTAGCGAATAATTCTAATTCAGTTTTATGATGAGAGCAACATTATTCCTTACATCGCTATTCTGTTTGTTAACAGGATGCAGCAAATTAACCGTTGACAATTCGGTCGTAAAAGATTTTGATACTGATCGATTCCTTGGCGAATGGTACGAGATTG
>JAZNJD010000022.1:0-18968 GCA_045577835.1 Acutalibacteraceae bacterium
GTCGCCAAACCACTACCATTATACTGGAGGTCTTTCTCTTTTTGTAGTCTTTTTGGGCTTGGCTACGCCTCGCCCTTTTATTGTAGCTTCGCTCGCTTTTCTTCCCCTGGTAGAACCAGGGGTTTATTTCCACACCTTAAGGCACCAAAGAAAACACACCAAGTCTTAAAACTTGGTGTGTTTTTGCTTAAAATACACTTTTATAATTTCGACTATCTTTTTTTATTGTCAGTTTTACAGAATTTATTCAGTGGTTATCCGTATGTACAATTTCATTTTAGTGTTGTACTACGCGAGTGTTGCATTATAATGTGTTGAATATTTTAAAAACTTCATCTGTTATAGGGGTGCCGTATTCAGAAATTTGAAAGGCTTCGGCAAAACGTATTTTAGAACCTTTGTTTTCTCCATAGCGTTTGATTAGCTCTTTTCTAAAGCGAGAAGCTGTTTTAGCAAAACGAGCACCATATCCACGTGGTAAAGCCAATATCTCTTCGTCAGTATAATTACCATGTATATCCATACCTATTAACCATTCAAAACGCTTTTCAGTATTTTCGGGAGGACATTCACCGGCACCGTATGGTAACCATTCGTAAACCTGAGAAACGTTAAGGTCAGCAATGCGGAATTTGGTATTGATTACATCATCGATATTTACGATTAGGTCGCATCGGAATTCAGGTTGTGTAAAGCGGTCCTCATAATACAAGATTACAGGCATTTTTCTCATTGCAGGAACATCGGGACATTCGTGAGGAACGACGAGTATATAGGAGGCGTCAAGAACTAGCTGTCCTGCAGCTCTGTGGTCTGCGTGGTAGTCGTTGGCTCTGTGAGAAATTATAACATCCGGAGAAAATTCTCTAATATATTTTATGAGTCTGCGTCTGGTAGCAAGATCGTCCACAAGAGCGCAATCCGGTTGATCAAACCAAATATCATATTTGATGCCAAGAAAATCGGCAACAGCGGCAGATTCCTTTGCTCTGACTTTGGTAGTTTCTTCAGGGGATAAAATGTGGTGACCACCGCAACCGTTACACATACTGAGAAATTGAACGGTATGGCCTTGGCTTATCAACTTTTGCGTAATTCCACCACAACGGAATTCATTATCATCCTGATGAGCTCCAATCATTAAAAACTTCATAAATTATACTCCTTAGCATTTAATATTAAAAAGACAACAACTTTCAAATATCATATAAAACTTGTTGTATAAAACGGTTTCCAATCAAGACATCCTACAGGGGTGTTATCATTTTCTCTACACCAAATATCAAGAACAGGGTCGTCTAATTGTTCTATTTTATCTATTTCGCCGTTTATATAGCGTTCAATAATTTCTTTACAATGTGTGATGCGCTTAATAAGTCCGCCAATGCGTAGGTCGTGAACTTCAAAACCGTAAGATAGGTTCTCATGCATCCAACGCTTCTCAAAAGATTTATAAAAGATTTCCATACGCTTTACGACTTCGTCATATATAGGAAGTAAAGCTTTGAGGGCGGCCATATCTTTATTTAAATATGCATCTCGGGTTTTATTGCCCAAATTAGATTTATACTCCAATACGTTGCACAAATCACGAATCCATTCAAATAAATATGCGTATTCTTCAGTAAAAATAGCCGTGTTTATTTTTTCTGCTACTGCTTTAAACGAATCTGCATATTCCTGTCTATCAATATTGTCAACAAGACCGTATAAGCAGTCGTTATAAATAAAATGACGCTCGCAATTAAGTATTTTGTGATGTTCAGAGGGTGTATTGGGATGATACTCTGTATTTGGGGTTCCGGGTAAATCAAGAAGTAGAAAAGTATCAAACTCAATGTTGAACATCTTATAGAATCCCTTTTTGATACTTTCTAAATCGTTGTTTCCGTGTGCGAGCTGAGAGATGTAATACATGCAGGGGAGGAGAGAGAAGAAAGAACATTCGTTGCCGGTGTCACCGAAGGTGCAGATAATCGCATTCTCAACTCCACGTTCAAAGCATACATCAAAAGCGGTTTTAATAGCTTGCATACTAAACGTATTGTTAGGAGTATATCCCTGCCACGAATACATTGCACCATTATACCAAATGCCTGGTTTCATTGATTCAGCAATGCTAAAAGATTTTTCATAGGTTGACTTAACGGTAGAAAAATATTCCCAACAAAGAAATCTTATCATATCGGGTATTTGCTCTTTAATTTCAGTAGGTACATTTTTGACATTTTCGCCATAATCGCCTTTGTTTAAAACCCGGATAAAGGTATCATTTCCCGCTAGCATTTCCTCATATCCGTATTTTTTTCCGATTTCACATACTCTTTTTAAATGCCTTAGTGCAATATCAATCGGTTCTTGATAACCATATTTATCTAGGTGCTTTCCTCTTCCTACCATTCCTGCCTCATCGTAGTGAATATGAATGAGATTGGAAGAAAATCCTTTTC
The DNA here is from genome assembly GCA_045577835.1 of Acutalibacteraceae bacterium. GTDB lineage: Bacteria > Bacillota > Clostridia > Oscillospirales > Acutalibacteraceae > UBA737. The sequence continues at coordinate 2,451 of JAZNJD010000022.1, forward strand.
TAACTGTTGCAAAAATCTTTTCAATAAACTCGTATGTTTTTTCATAGTCGCAAAGCAGAATATCGTCAATATCAAAAATATCCTGATAACAGGCATATCGCTTGATGCGTTCGTTGTGAGCAAATATTTGAATTCCGGGACAAAGCTCTATTCCTTTTGATTTGGCATAGTTGTCTAAATCCTGAAATTCCTCAACTGTAAATCTACCGCGCTTATAGCCGAAATAGGGCTCACCTTCAATTTCAATCATATCTTCAAGATATAGAAATAAAGTTGTAAATCCCATCTGTGCAATAATATCAATGTACTTTTTTATCATTTCGTTTTTCATTCTGCCATTACGGGCACAATCTAACTTAATTGCTAATCTTTTGAATTTGAGTTTAGGCATGTATAACACTCCTTTTAAATTTGTTTTTACACAAAATTATAATATTTGAAATTTGTGCGATATTAATAATTTTAGAATAAAAAATAAAAAAACACAATGCAAAAAAACACCATAAATATGTAAAATAGTATTTTTGCATTGTGAAATAAAGCGAGAAATATTTATATTTCAAACCTTTGTTGTAACGCTTTTTTTCTGAAAGCCGACGGAGTTGAACCAACAATTTTCTTGAAGACTTTACTAAAATATAAAGGGTCTGTGAATCCAACACTTTCAGAAACCTGACGTATGGTGTAATCTGATTCTTTTAAAAGGTTTTTGGCATTTTCTATTCGGCATATAGTTAAATAGTTTTGAGGTGTAGTGTTTGTTTTTTCCTTGAAAACTTTTAAAAAATACGAAAGGGAAAGATTAGTAAGCTCAGCCAACTGTTGATTGGAGATTTGCTGGAAATAATTACTAGACATAAATAAACAGGCTTTAGAAACCGATTCTTTTTCGAAATACTTTTTTTCGGGAATTGTGCGTCTACCTATGCTTACAAAAAGCGATAGAAGATTGGCGATGCACTTAGTTTGGTAAAAACTATCTTTCTTTATCAATTCGTCTATTACGCTATTTATAGTTTTTACAAATCTATCGCTTTTGTCGTAATCAAACAGACTATTTTCATTGATATTTAGTTTTTTTAGAATGTTTTCTACCTCAGTGCCTCCGAAATGTATCCAATACATTTCGGAGGAGTACTTGGAATAAAGAATATATTTTTGAGGTTCACCTGGCTTATAAAGAAACACCTGATTTTCATGGACTTCAAAGCTTCCTTTACCGTTGGAAAATAGACCTTTTCCCGATTTTATAAAAATCATTAAATAATCGTATCTTCCATTTGGACGAACAGTACAAGAATCAATATTTTCTATTTTTACATAACCTGCATTATTAATTTCGAATGCCGATTTTACATCAACATTATCATTGTAATGAAGCGCAGTAATATAAATTGACAAAATAACACCCCGAATTCCAAAATTAAACATATTCTTAGATTAAATTATATATCTGTATACTTAAAAAGTCAACTACGCCTAGTGTTAAAATAAGGAAAAGACTTCTTTTTTACCAAAAAATAGTTTTTGACATAATATCTTTTCAAAATTTTATTATATATTTCAAGAAGATTTGATACCATTCAACTTTCGTTTTTTTAAAATATTTAAATGTATATTCACAAATATTAGTAATTAGTTATATATATAATGTTATTCAGGCAATCTAATCATCTTTTTTGTACAAGGTTAGGATAATCTAGCTGTCATAAAATCTTATATTGCATTTTGAAATAAAATTTTTACAATAATTGTAAAGAAAAAGATTTAAATGCCAAAAAAAGATAATTTTCCATATTTTGAGTATTTATACACATTGTTTTTAGTGGTATATTGTTATAAAATCATAACAAACAATCAGAAAATGTGCTGTTGTTATATATTTTTTAACTAAAACATCAATTTGATTAATTGAAAGGAGAATGGCGATGAAACTTTTTTTACATAACGGTTTGTGTTGCCTTCTGATATTAGTTTTGTTCGTTTCGCTATTTAATCCTACTGCATATGCTGACGATTTTCAAACTGCGGGTGATATAAATTTATCAGAGAGTATAGTAGATTCTGGGTATAGATTGTATTTTGAATCACTACAAGACAAAAAATGCGCAAGCAAAAATATAAAGATTCCGGTTTCAGGCAAAGCAGGCGAAGACGGATTAGTTCTTTCAGAAAATGAAATTCTTACAGTAAATGTCAATGTTGATGAAGCGGCTCGCTATAATATTGCACTTGAATATAAAATTTTAGGCGAAAATGGATTGAATGCTGAAATTTCACTTCGAGTTAACAAAAAAATATTATTTCAAGAAATGAATAATATTGAGCTTAAACGAATTTGGGAAAATGTCGGCGGAAAGAGAACCGATAGATTTGGAAATGAGATTGCGCCAGAACAAACCGAGTGTCAAGAGTTCGTAACAAGACCTCTTTATGATTCTAAGGGTGTCGTTGTTGATCCTTATGAATTTTATTTTACACAAGGGGAACATGAGATTACGATTAAGGCTGTTACAGGCGATATTGCTATTACAGCTCTTTATTTATCTATTCCTGATAACGCTTTTGCTACATATAAAGAAATCAGCAAGCTTTATACCAAAAATAATTATAAAGAATATAATGGTGAGGATATTATTGTTGAAGCAGAAGATCCTTTTTTAAAAAATTCAAAGTCGATTATCTCACTGTCTGATAATTCCTCTGCTTTGGTAAATCCTGCTAATCCAATTATTAGCTCCATCAATTACATTGGTTCAACTAACTGGCAGAATTCTACTGAAGAAATCGTATGGAAGATTAAAGTGCCGGAAGACGGGTTATACAAATTGGGTTTTGCGTTCAAACAGTCCCAACTCGTAAACGGCGTATCTTATCGTAGGCTGAGAATTGATGGATTCACTCCCTTTAAAGAGGCTGCAAATATTGCTTTTGGTTATGAAACATCTTGGAATTTTAAAACTTTTGGCGACAGTGATGAACCATATTTGTTTTATTTAACTAAGGGTGAGCATTTGTTATCTTTATCAGTAACGATGGGACCAACTGCTGAGTTTTATTCTGCACTTGAGGAAATCAACACACAACTTGGCGATCTTTACATAGATATCATCATGATTACCGGAGAAACTCCCGACCCTAATTTTGATTACGAATTATTTAAACAAATACCGGATTTTAACGAGACACTTGCAGATGTAAATGACCGATTAAATTCTGTTATTTCCGATATGAGGAAACTCTCAGGTAATAACACAAACAATCAAATAGCTGCTTTACAAAATCTTTCTCGAGTTCTTACATCGATGATTAAGAATCCGTACACAGCGCAAAATTACTTATCTGATTTTTATAACGATTACGTTACTGTTAATTCATGGCTTTATGAAATGACACAAATGCCGCTCAGTATTGACCAAATAAGATTGGCATCTCCTAATAAAGATTTTTCCAACAAAAAAGTTAATTTCTTTGAAAAATGCCTATTTGCAATTAAACTTTTTCTAGCTTCTTTTACCGAGGATTATAACGGCGTTGATACAGATAGGGAAAAAGGTGCTTTGGAAATTTGGGTTAACTGGGGCAGAGACCAGGCTCAAATTTTAAGCAATATGATTCAGGATAGCTTTACGGTAAAAACGGGAATACCTGTTAATTTGAAGATTGTAAACGCCGATTTGATTAAAGGCATGCTTTCTAATAACTATCCAGACCTTACTTTGCAGTTGTCACGCTCAGCTCCGGTAAATTTTGCAATGCGCGGAGCCCTTTATGACCTTTCAAATTTCTCTGATTACGTAGAGATTATGGAAAAACGCTTTTTAAAAAGCGCAGGGCTCCCATACGAGTATAACGGCGGACATTATGCACTTCCCGAACAGCAATCTTTTTACCTTATGTTTTATAGGACGGATATACTATCCGAACTTGGAATTGCTGTGCCAAATACATGGGAAGAATTTTTATCGGCAACAGCAGTGTTACAACGCAATAATATGAATTCATTTATTCCGTATGTAAGAATCTCTTCCGCCAGCACAACCGATGTTGGTGTAGGAGGATTAAATCTTTTTGCAAGTATCCTTATGCAGTCGGGTGGAAAATTTTATAATGACGAGTTAAACAAATCTACCCTTACCGAAAGCTCTACACTTCGTGCGTTTACATATTGGACTAATATCTATAAAGATTATAAAGTACCTGTTGAAGCAGATTTCTATAATCGTTTTAAAATTGGCACGTGTCCTTTAGGTATTGCAACCTATTCTCAATACAATACAATTTCTCAAGAGGCGCCTGAAATTAAGGGACGTTGGGGTATTGCTTTAGTACCCGGTACCGTAGATGAGGGTGGTATAATAAACCGCACTGTTTCAGGTGGCGGTACCGGATGCGCAATTTTAGAAAAATCCAAGAATAAGAAGGAAGCTTGGGAGTTCCTTAAATGGTGGACCGCTTCGGAAACTCAGGTGCGTTACAATAATAATGTTGAAGCAGTATTAGGCTCTATTTCAAGAGTTAGTACGGCAAATATCGATGCATTTTCAAAACTCGGTTGGCCAAAGGATGATCTCAAGATTTTAATGGCACAGTTAGAAGAAGTTCGGGAAATACCTGAAATCCCTGGAAGTTATTTTCTTTCAAGGTCACTCGATCAGGCTTTTTGGGCTGTTGTGAACGGTAAGAGCACCGCTAAGGATGCTTTATCAAAATGGGGTAGTGAGACCGATTTTGAAATCAAACGTAAAATAGACGAGTATAAGTGAAGGAGTAACAGATGAATAAACTAAGAAAAAACATTCTGAGTGATTCCGATGAAAGATGGTTTGCACTCTTTTTGCTACCGTTTTTAATTATATTTGTTTTATTTACAGTAATACCTATTTTTTCTTCTGTTGTTTTAAGCTTTTTTGATTTTGATATGATTAAAAAAATTGAATTTGCCGGTCTTTCAAATTATATTCGATTGTTTTTAAAAGACGGAGTTTTCAAAATAGTTTTTGGTAACACTTTTTTGTTTGCCTTAATTACGGGTCCTGTCGGCTTTTTGCTTTCTTTTGTGTTAGCGTGGTTTATAAATGAGTTTTCTCCTTTTGTAAGAACGGTTTTGTCTTTCTTGTTTTATGCTCCTGCATTGGTGGGTAACGCATATCTTATTTGGAGAATTCTTTTTTCAGCAGATAGCTATGGCTATTTAAATAACTTTCTATTATCTTCTGGATTTATTACAGAACCTATTGCTTGGTTAAGCAATACTGATTATGTGTTTTATATTATTATCATTGTTCAATTATGGCAAAGTATGGGTGTTTCCTTCTTAGCAAATATTTCAGGTCTTCAGAATATCAATAACGAAATGTACGAAGCAGGTGCAATTGACGGTATAAGGAACCGTTGGCAAGAACTATGGTACATAACATTGCCTTCGATGAAAAATATACTTCTGTTTAGTGCTGTAATGCAAATTTCAAGTTCGTTTTCGATTAGCGGAATCGCTATTGAACTCGCGGGATATCCATCGGTTAACTACTCTGTTGACACTATAGTGTCTTATATGGCGGACGTAGGTAGTGTTCGTTATGAAATGGGATATGCATCTGCAATGGCGGTAGTACTATTCGGCATGATGGTTATTTTTAGATGGATTATTGGCAAACTAATAAATTCGACAGGAAAATAAGGGGAGAACGATGCAAAATATTAGAAAAAATATTAAGTGGAAGTTCAAAATATCAAAGGTGAATCAAACTAGACGCTTCACCCGTTCAAAAGTTGGCAATTTCTTTTATATTGCCTTTTTGGTGGCTTTTGGAGCTTTTTCGGTATTACCACTTGTTTATAGTGTTGTCACATCATTCAAACCCTTAGATGAAATACTGGTTTTTCCACCAAGATTTTTTGTTCAGAGACCCACCTTGCAAAATTATTTAGTTTTACCTGATTTATTGTCAAATCTTAAAATACCGATCACAAGGTACTTATTCAATAGTATATTTGTTTCTTTGGTATCTACCTTGTTGTATGTTTTTAGTTCTTCGCTTGCTGCTTTTGCACTTTGCAAATCTAAGCTAAAATACAAATATGTAATTTTTACATTAATTCAATTTGCACTTTTATTTAACTCATATACCCTTTCGATACCACAGTACCTAGTATTTTCTAAGCTTCGAATTATTGATACGTATTGGGTTATGATTTTACCTCATTTAGCTTCAACAATGGGTGTATTCTTGATGAAGCAATATATGGAAGGTAGTGTTCCTAACGCTTTGCTTGAAGCGGCAAAGATGGATGGGGCTAGCATTCCTCATATTTTTTTCAGAATAGTGTTTCCGATTATTAAACCATGTTGGCTGACACTTATGTTGTTTGGTTTTAGAGATGTTTGGGCGGCCGTTCCTCCAAGCACCATTTTTAGTGAGCAATTAAAAACTTTACCGACAATAATGTCTCAAATAACCAGCAGTGGAATAGCTCGTACCGGAAGCGCAACTGCGGTAAGTGTAATCATGATGATTCCACCGATTTTAATGTATTTCTTTACCCAAAGTAACGTTTTAGAATCAATGAACCAGGCGGGTATTAAAGAATAAAAGGAGTTAACGATGCTTAAAAAGTCATTTCGTTTTATACTGTTTTTTATAATTTCGCTCTTTGTCTTTTCTACCATATTGGTGTCTGCTGACGAAGTGAAAAACGGAATACCATATTCAAGCTATACATATTGGTACGGCAGAAGCTCGGAAGAAAAAACGGCGGTTTACAGTAAGCCTATTTATGAAGTTTTAAATGTGTTTGATTTTAACGAACTCGGGTTATCGGAAAACTTTGTAAAAATAACCGATGTTTGCACCTCAAAAGATGGAGATATTTATATATTGGATAGCGATGCTCCAAAAGTGGTGGTGCTTGATTCAAAGTATAAAGTCAAATTTATTATCGATTCAATCAATTCTGGCGATAATGTTTTTAATTTTAAAAGGGCTAGAGGTATATTTGTTGACAAAGATAATTTTATATATATAGCAGATACCGAGAATGCAAGGATTTTAAAACTTGATGACAAAGGAAGTTTTATTTCTGAAATAATGTTACCGGACTCTCGTTTGATCCCTGAATCTTTCTCTTATAAACCACTCAAGTTGACTGTTGATTCAAAGGGTTATATGTACGTTTTAAGTGATGGCTCTTATAATGGTGCTATTTTATATTCCCCCGAAGGTGAATTTTTAGGCTTTTATGGCGCGAATTCTGTTAAACAAGGTGTTGCAGAAACCTTAGTGTCCCTTTGGAAAAAATTAACACTCAGCAATGAACGGAGAGCTTCTTTGGAAAAGACGCTTCCTTACCAGTTTACCGATTTATGTATTGATAAAAGTGACTTTATTTATACAACAACTGGTAATGTTGCTAAAAGTTCTATGGAAAAACAAACAGGACAAATTCGAAAATTAAGTCCCGGTGGTAGCAATGTTGAAAAATCAGATGGGGTTAATTTTGGCGATGAGGGTTACGGCCCTTATGCACAAGATATATTAGGTATAACAGTTGATGATAGAGGATTTGTTTATGCGCTAGACTCTGCATACGGTCATATTTTTGTTTACTCACCGGATTTTAGCCTTATGGGAGTTTTTGGCTGTGGCACTCGAACAGGCGTTCAAGACGGCAGTTTTTCAAACGCATGTGCTATTGATGTAAATGGTAAAAATATAATCGTTGTTGATTCAAAATTAAATACCATTACAGTCTTTGCTGAAACATCATACGGTAAAAAATTGAAAGAGGCTCAGCTTGTTACAATAAGCGGTGACTATGACTTAGCAAAGCCATTATGGGAAGAACTGCTTAAAGAGGACAAGAATAATCAACTTTCTTATATAGGTCTTGCAAAGGCACTTAACGAAGAGGGCGATTATGAAAAAGCTATGGAATATGCGAAAATAGGATGTGACCGTGATACATATGCCTTGGCTTTCGAACATGTAAGAAATAATTTTTTGGAAAAAAACCTTGCTGTTATACTTCTTACAGTTTTTGTTATTACTTTACTTTTTGTAGTGGTTTTGAGATATAATCGCAAGAAAGGTATTGTGTTACTAACTGAAAAATGGCGGTTGGTTTTTACAGTAATGAGGCACCCAAACGATGCTTTTTACAAAATTAAACATAATAAAAAAGGTTCATATTTGATTGCGATAGTAATTTTGTTAATTTTTTATGTAACTTCAGTTCTCAAAACTACCGCAGGCGGATTTTGTCATGTTGTGTTTGATGCGGAAACATATAACGCTTTGCTGATACTTTTGCGTACAGTTGGATTCGTCATCCTATTCACTTGTTGTTACTGGGCGATATCAACCCTTATGCATGGTTTGGGTAAACTTGGTGAGATATTCATTATCGTTTGCTATTCGTTTACACCAATTATCATTTCTAATCTAATATCGATTGTTTTGACCAATATTATGATTCCGTCCGAAATAGAATTTCTTAATTTTATAATAACTGTTATGATGCTATATACGGCTTTGCTTTTGTTTATTGGACTTATGCGTATTAGTGATTACGAATTTGGACGGTTGATAATTGTGCTTCTTTTAACTTTTGCAGCAATGGTTATAGTTGTGTTTGTGCTTATTGTTCTTTTCCTTTTGGGACAACTGTTTTTTGGATTTTTCAATACCGTAATATCGGAAATATATAAAATGATAGTATTTGGAGGTTGATTAAATGATAAGAAACAAAAAAATAGTTTTTTTGATTATCTTGACCATCATATTATCAATGCTTTCTGGGTGCGGAGTTCAAAATTCAGAGAAAAATTGGTACACATATCCACAAAGCTTTAAGTATTCAAACAGTAAAACTGTTGCTGAAAATATAAATTACCAGCTTTGGTGGAATAGCGAAAACGCAACCGTAGTTTTACGCGACAAAAAGACGGGCGCTGAATATTCCAATATTCCCACCAATGCCTCGGCAAACACGAGTAATCCGCAAGTTTACTCGCCGGTTATGGTAAGTTATGTTGAAAACGAATCTCTTAACATTAAAACGGTTAACGCTAAGGTAACTTCTATAAAAAACAAGGCCTTCGATACCGAAATTATTAATAACGGAATTAAAGTAACATATTTTTTTCAGGATATTGCGGTATCTGTTCCGGTTTATTACGAACTTAGAGATGATAGTTTGAAGGTTTCTGTCAAACCTTCTGAAGTAACGGAGCATGACAACATCGTTTACAACATTACTATATTGCCTTTCTTCTGCTCGATAAATAATAAATCTTCTTCTACAGACAATTATCTCTTTGTTCCATCTGGCTCAGGTGCTTTGGTATATCCGAAAACCATCGGTGCAGGTGTTGCTTCATTAATTTCTGAACCCGTTTATGGACATGATTATCAGGTGTTGGAGTATAACGACACCTCGCAAGAGAATATTTATATTCCTGTTTTTGGAGCAAAAAATGGTGATACAGCGGTTTGTGCTATAATTGAAAATGCTGCTGAAACTGCGCTTATAAACACAAATATCGGTTCAAGTGATTATGCTTACTCTGCGGTTTATTCTTCTTTTAATATAAGGGGCTCGCAAATAACTCTATCAAAGATAATGGGCAATGAAATAAGTTCTAAAACACTTTTTTGTGAAGGAAAAACGACAGAGAATATAGAGGTCGGTTTCTATCCGCTTTATGGTGAAGAAGCCAACTATGCTGGAATGGCAAAATGTTTTCAAAACTATTTAACAAAGCAGAAAAACCTCAAAATAAAAAATAACGATACATTACTAAACCTTCAAATTTATGGAGCTATAAGTGAACAAAAGTTTGCTTTGGGAATTCCTTACGATGGACTTGATGTATTAACTGATTTTGAAGATGTTTTGCAAATATCAAATATTCTTTCTGAAAAATATAATGGTAAAATCAATATCAATTTATTAGGCTTTGGAAAATCTGGACTTAATCTTGGGGTTATAGCAGGAGGTTTGGACTACAGTTCTAAATTCGGCGACATTAACATATTGAAAAAAATTAATAATAACACTGACGTTTTCTTTAATTTTGATATATTACGTTTTAGAAATAATGGTTGCGGTGTTAACAACTTTAACTCAATTTCACGTGATGCCATAGGTGGTAAAACAGTATGGAAAGATGCAAATATTAGTTATTCTGCAGAGATAGAATCGAGTAAAGGTTACTACTATGTGAGACGCGATATGCTTGAAAATCTGGGTTCTAAGCTTCAGAAAAAAACACGTGACTGGCCTATTGAAGGTGTGAGTTTTGATACACTTACAAATCAAACATATTCCGATTATTTAAGTCCGGAGTATTACGCAAAATCAAGTTTTGAAAAACAAACTAGAAATATTTTAACCAACTTTAAAAATGAGAATAAAAAGGTAGCCGCAACTGGTTCAAATTGCTATGCTGCAATCTTAGCAGACCAGGTATTCGGAGTTCCGCTCGGTTCTTCAAAATATCAGGTGTACGACATGGATGTTCCTTTCTACTATATGGTTTTTAAAGGTTATACCTCGCTTGCACCACAACCTATTAACAAGGCTGAAAATCCAAGAATAGCATTTTTAACGGCTGTTGAAGTTGGCAGCGGTTTAAACTATGCTTTGATTTCGAAGTTTAGTCAGAATTCAGTCGCTACTACTGACGGCGTTTTTTATTCTTGCGTTTTTAAGGATAATATAACGAACATAGTCGATGATATAAAGGAATATAACGACTTTTTTGAAAAGGTTAAAAATGCAAAGATTATAGAACATGTTACAACCGAATCAGGATTAAGAATTACAAGTTTCGAAAATGGAATAAAAGTATATGTTAATTATACTGAAAATGATATTAACTATGATGGTATCACGATTGCAGCCTTAGATTTTGAATTTAGAGAGGAAGGATAAATATGCCTAAAAAGAAGATTCGCGGGCTTGAAAGTATTAAAAGTAGATATGGCAGATTGTTTATACTTCCGTGGCAGATAGGTATTTTGTTTTTTGTTTTATTACCTCTTTTAAGTTCAATAAATTATTCTCTTTCAGACATATCGACATCTGAAATTGGCTTAGAAACCACATTTGTTGGTTTAAAAAACTATTTATACATATTCAAAAACGACCCGTACTTCATAGATTATCTTTCAAAATCTTTTAACGAACTTCTATATTCGTTACCATCAATTATTGTAATAAGTATGATACTGGGAATTGTTCTTAATGGTAAATTCAAAGGTAGACTTTTATTTCGTTCGGTTTATTTTTTACCTGTTATAATTGCTAGTGGCGTTGTTTTACAATGGATACAAGGTGCTTCTAGCACTTCGATTACTGAAGCGGGCATCGCGCAAGGTGAAACAACTAATATGATTGATGTCAGCGATATAATGGCCTTAATCGGTATTGAGGGTACCTTTGTTGAATACTTTCAGTTGGCTATCAGCAAGATTTTCGATATTGTTTGGGCAAGTGGAATTCAAATAGTATTATTTATATCCGGTTTACAATCAATACCTGATTCTCTTTATGAAGTTTCAAAGGTTGAAGGTGCTACTAAATGGGAAGAGTTTTGGTTTGTTACTTTTCCTATGTTGTCAAGAGTTACGGTTTTAGTAATTATTTATACGATTGTGGATTTGATGACTGATAAGACCAACGTTGTGATGGGATATATTTACAGTTTAATGTCCACGCTTAACTATAACGAGAGCTCGGCTATGTTATGGAGTTATATACTTATTTCAAGCGGTTTAATGGGTATAGTTATATTCGCTTTTAAAAAATTTTGTAGTAATAAATGGGAATAGGAGGGAATTATTTGATTAAGCTTAAGGATAAGTTAGTGCAAACAGCTAATTCTCTTCAAAATCTAAACAGTTATAATCTTAAAACAAAAACTATAAAGATTGTGGTTTCGGTTGCAAGAATACTTTTTTTAGTATTTGTAGGATACGTAATTTTTTATCCACTTATGTTCATGATTAGTTCATCTTTCAGGACAGGAGAATCTTATTATGACCCAACAATCACTTGGATTACTTCAAAGGTCACATTAGAGAATATACAGGTAGCAATAGATGCACTAGATTACTTCCCATCATTTTTAAACACAATAATATATGAAATTATAGCTGCTGTTATACAGCTGTTTTCCTGTGCTGTCGTAGCATACGGATTTGCAAGATTCAATTTTAAAGAAAAGAAAATCATGCTTGCGCTACTATTCGTAACTATTTTACTTCCTGTGCAAGCAACACTTTTGCCAAGTTACATAAATTTTTCACATGTAGATTTTATGGGTATTTTAGGTGGTGTTTACAAGTGGACTGGTGTTGATTTGAGACCGAGTTTAATTAATACGCCACTTGTGTTTTATCTTCCTGCACTTTTCGGGGTAGGTTTACGTTCAGGAATAATTATTTATATATACATACAGTTTTTCAAAGGTTTGCCTTATGAACTCGAGGAGGCTGCATGGATTGACGGAAGCGGACCCATACGAACTTTTCTTAAAATTGCGATACCATCTTCATCGGTTGTAATTTTTACTAATTTTATTTTCTCAATGATATGGCACTGGAACGATTTTTATCAAGCAGCAATGTATCTTAAAGACCGTTCACAATTTACGTTGGCGCTACAACTTAGCGTTATAACAAACACATTGGAAGAGTCGAGATTTTATTGGAATTCAGGTACTCCTGCAACAATTTCAATAGTTATGGCGGCATGTATATTGTATGTTTTACCGATGCTGGTTTTATATATGTTTGTACAAACAAAGTTTGTAAAAAGTATAGACCGAGTCGGAATTACAGGATAAAGATAAACTTTTATTGGAGGTAACAAAAAATGAAGAGCGTTAACACCAAAAGATTTTTAGCGTTAATTTTTGCAATCGGAATTATGCTTGCATCGACAGGATGTGGTCAGTCTGCCAAAAACCCCTACAAAGATGGTAACGGTACAGGTAATGGTTCTGATGTAAACTCACAACAGGAAATTAAGTATAACAAGCCGTTATCCACAATAGGTCCTAACGGAAAAGATTATGCTGATTATGACCCTTACGCAGATGCTGAAAAGTACAGGGGTACTACTGTTAAATTTGCAACATGGATAAACCATAACAGCACAGAGGGTGCTAAACCTATTGAAGATTTCAAAAAAAAGTACGGTATAAATGTAGAATTAGTTTATTGTTCTCAAGAAAACTATGTACAGGAATTATTGGCTTTAATAAGCTCGGGTAAATCACCTGATGTCTATGTAGATGGCGCAATGTTCCCGTTTACTTTACAGGTTGCAGAAGACTTCGCTGTTACCGGTGTTGATTTGAATGAACCAATTTGGAGTAGAGCGGCTATCAAATCAACTTCGGTTGGTGATAAAGTTTACTCCGTAAATACTATTAACAGTGTTTGGGCAGGAACTAAGATTTGTGTTTATAATCGCGAGCTTATGGAATCGAATGGCATTAAAACTCCAGCAGAGTACTATGCTGATGGCAATTGGACCTGGGATACAATGAAAACTGTTATGAAGCAGGTAGATGCGCTTGGCGACGAGTACTACGGCGGTTCTCAGGATATTTTAGATATAATAGGTCCCATGGGTGCAGATGTTGTTTCCTATGATTATAAGAATGCAAAGTTTACAAACACAATCACTGATCCTGCTTTAGCAAAAGCGGCTAGCCTTGTTTTAGATCTTAAGAAGGAGAATCTTTTAGGTGGAAGCTTTTCCAGCGGACGTGTAGGATTTATTATCGAAGATCCTTACGCTATAAAAAAGACCGGATATTTCAAGAGTATGGATGGTTTGGATATTGGTGTTACCTATGTTCCTGATTTAGATGAAAATACAAAGGCAATATTTGCTTCAAATATTCGTGGTTATGGTATCGTTAAGGGTTCAAAAAACCCGAAAGCAGCCGGTCTCTTTATCCGCTATTTCTTAGATGCCGCCAATTATGATTTGCACGATACTTTTGTTTCTGACGATGCGGCTAATTTCTTCTTTGAAATGTCTTCTAAGGTTGAAGAAACGTCAGCAGAACAGCCTGTTTTATATAACTATTTAGGAGTAGCTATGCTTACGGGCCAGTCAACATATGCATGGATGCAACCTGTATATAATGTAGACCCATCACAGGCTGCAGCAACTTTGGCTAAACAGTCAAATTTGGTTGATGCCGCAGTTGCAAAAGCAAATGAACTATTAAAGAAATATAAATAGTTATTTTAGAGGAATTTGTTTATGAAATTAAAAAGACTTATTTCGATATTCTTAATAGTAATCCTCATACTAACTGTGTTTTCTGCTTGTGGTAAAACCGATACTTCACGTATATCGGTTGATACGCCTCAGAGTTATACGATTACTGACAGCGGAGAAAAAATTCCTTTTTATCAAGAAGGATTATTTGATTTTAACATTATTACTTCTTCAGAAGATAACGCAAGCTATGAATTAGCAAAAGCAACTATTTTTAAAAAAGCAAGAACATTAAACAATAAACGTCCTGAGTTTTTTAGAGACAATGTGATCGAAAGAAAAAAGAAAAAAAGTATTCTTATCGGCGATACAAACGACCCGATTTCAAAAGAGGCAAAGGATATCCTTAATCAGAATAAGAATAACCACTTTAACTATGTAATTTTTTCAAAAAACGGTAACATTGCCATTGTTGCAGCTAATAATGAAACTCTTGAAGAAGCCGTAAATTATTTTATGTCGAAAATTTTGATCGATATTGATTCTAAGATTAGCGAAAACTATCTTTATCATTATGTGCCCGTTTTTAATAATAAACTTCAAATAAACAGTATTGATATTGCATACTATACTATTCAATGCGAAAATTACCCTTCAGGTATGGTTTACAAGGGGTGCGAAGAATTACAGTCGGCAATTGAAAAAATCACTAAAGTAAAAATTCCGATAGTGCGCGATAACGACTTTGTTTCAGATTCTCTTATCAAGGTTGTAAAAGGCGATAATGCTGATGAATATGGAGTGAAATTTGAAAACGGGAATATGGTTGTGTTCGGCGGAAGTGACTTTTCAATTAATGCCGCTTTGCACAATTTGGCTATGAACGTTAGCTCAATTAAAGAAAAAACAAATATTCCAAATAGCTATTCTTCCATTAAAAAAGTGACAAAAGATACCGCGGCGACTGAAGGTTATAAACTCGTGTGGTCGGATGATTTTGACGGTAATGAACTTAATCCTGAGTACTGGTACTGTACCGAATATCAGCGTTTAAATAATTATCGTTCTCCAGAAGCTGTATCCGTTGAGGACGGCTGTGCGATAATTACTTCAAAGCCCACAACCCTTCCTGATGGAAGTGCAGGTTATCAGACTGGTGAAATTAATGGTCGTGGACTTAATTTTGTCTACGGTTATTTTGAGATGCGTGCAAAATTGCCTAAGGGACCTGGTAACTGGGCTTCGTTTTGGGCAGTAGGCAAATTAACCTCAAAAAACCAATGTTATCCTGAAATTGATATTTTTGAAACTACTGGTTCGGCGCATTCGTTTACAACTACAATACATACATGGTGGACTCAAGGTAAGACAGTAAAGGGTTTGTATGTACCGGGTCAAGAGACCAAAGGTGAAATTTCACACACCTCTGACCCTAACAATTTAGAGCCGGGAAGTATTACTTACTATACAAATGGAAAAAAAGAATATTTTGGGAATGATTTTCATACCTTCGGCTGTGAATGGACACCTTCATACATAAGATTCTACTGCGATGGTGTTAAATATTGTGAGTTGGATTTAAAATCAGCACTCGTTGACCCTGTTTATGGTTATAATGTAACTCCGTTTTTATCTCTGACAAACGGTTGCCCTGTAAATATTATAATAGGTAATCTTCTTAACAGTACTGATGCGGCAGAAAAATCGGACGAAACTACCGAAATGCCATCAAAGTATTACATTGATTACGTTCGTCTCTATCAAATGGATGGCGTCGGAAAAATTAACGTACCACGATAAATGTTTATTAGTTAAATCCATATGGAGGTAAGAATATGGAAAAATATTCAAAAAGAACTGTGTCTTTTGTTTTGATGGCGGCTCTTATTTTAGTTAGTTGCTTTTCTGGCATTACAGGTTTGATTTCCGCATTATCTACACAGGAAAGTACTGTATTTGATTTTTCTGATTCCTCACAGGTAAAATATACCACTAGCTATATGGTGGCAGTTAAAGAGGGTGAACTCAATTACAATTCAAATTCATGGGGCAGTAATTTGAGTGCGACATTTAATTTCAATGTAGAAAACAATAAGACCTATAAGATAAAATTTGATGTTCGCGGTACCATGAATGGAAATCTGTTCTTTGGCTATGCCGGTGATAATGCAAACTATTCTGGCAAAAAAATATATCGCAACGGTCAGGCACCTACTACATGGGATATTTGGGGTGGAGAGACCTACAATGCAGAGGTAAATAATAATGGTGCAA
>JAZNJD010000023.1:0-28572 GCA_045577835.1 Acutalibacteraceae bacterium
CAAACATATTTGAAAAGCAAATCTCTTAATCATCTTCTATACACCTCTTTAACTTAATAATTTATATGTTAAATTAAAAAGGCGTATGCAGTATAGCTTAATTATATATTATTTTACTGCACATTTCAATTATTATATTAGCAAATTCGAAGTACGGTTTTCAGGACAGAAATTTTAAAATGAATTTTTATCCTATAAAAGCCAGGACTACCGTCTAAGACGGTAGTCCTGGCTTTTAAGGTGGAAATAATAGTAATGCGATTCTATTAAAACTAAAATTAACCCAAAAAATTTATATCATTATCTCTAATTACGTTTCAGGTCTAGCCTAATAATTCCCACACAAGAGGAAAGTGCTGTTGCCATATGAGAAATTATCATAGTATATGCACCTAATTTTATATCGTATATCATCCATATCAGTCCGTTAAGCAACATAAACACACGGTATCTTGACGGTTTTTCCTGGATAAGACTTAATGCACATGTAAGTGCAGCAGTTGCAGAAAACAAATCACTTAATCCTTTATATGATGTTAAAGAACATAACAAATACATGCATATAAAGATTATGGCAATAAATATAGGTACCTTTTTCTGTTTTATTCTAAACAGATAGTAAACTATCGACTGCGTGAGTGCCAAAAGATAAATACCGCATCCTGAAAATCCGCCAAGTAAAATGTAGCTTAATGAGCCGACACCATTACAGATTAGCTGACATACAAGTATAAATTTGATATTTTTTAGTTGCATAGAAATTATTGCAGCCACAGAAACTATAAGACCGCATATTTGTGAAAAAACAAAACTCATAATTTATTCCTTTTGCTAAACTAATACTTCAAATTTATCTATATTAGATATGAGCATTTGCCAACTTGGTATTACCTTCATATTTTTAATATCGCTTGCCTCGGCTGATATATGCTTAGAAATATCTGCAATTTTGTCCTTTAAACCGATCATGCTACTTCTAAAAGCCTCAAGCCTTACAATATCAACACGAGTTTGTCCGCACAATTTAAGATATGCCTCATGGGTCTCTTTAAAAGTTTCAACCTCATTAATTAACTTTGAAAGATACTTGAGAGTTTCAGATAGATACTGAACTGATTTTTTAGGTGTTTCAAACTGAACCACAGCCGCTTCGTGATATTTGTTATAGCCATAAGAGCCAAACTTAATAAGGGTTAATAAAGCTTTAGCATAACAAAGAGTTGAACAAAGAGAAGCCTTGCAGGTTATCTCTTTTTCATTTTTTACATTCCAATCACCGAGAAGTTTTTGAACTTCATCAAGCTCCAACTCAAAATTTTCAGTTTTAGTAATAATATCACCTGAAATATTAAGCCACGATTTGAAAATTCTTTCAACAAAAAATGCATCGCTATTACGGCTTTTAAGCGGTTCTTCCGATTGATTTTCAAGCACAGCCATATATAATTCATTTTGCACGTTTTGAAGTATATATGTTATTTGTGAATGCGGTGTTTGCTTATCAAACAAACATTTTTCTATGTTTTCAATCGAAATTTCTTCACCGGACATATAAAGTCCTGCACGAACAATAGCGTCCATTTGTGACCATAAATTATGGGCATTGGTGTTTTCCCAATTGGTGAAAAGGGCGTTTTTAATGCCTAATTCTACTGCGTCACTTAAAAAAGCTTCAACCTCATTAAAGTCTATATGCTGTTCGTCTTTGGGCCATTTACCCCAAGGGAAATGATGTTGGGTGCCGATGAATCCGTCCCATCCTTGATCGGAAGGACATGCAAAAATATCCTTAAATCCGTATTTTTTAAACTTCTCAAGGCTTCCCTTTCTGTGACCGTAATAATACCAATCAAAAACGATTACATCTTGAGTAAAGTTTTCGATAATATCATTAGAAGAAAGCAACATATCACCCCAAATGCATGGTTTAATACCCTTTTCGCCTATAAAATTACAAAACTTAGACAGTAATTCGACATACAAAGCTTTTTCATCATTTTCAAGCTTAGTTTCATCGCCGCCAATATGTAGATATTTAGGCTTATAAATATCTATTACCTCATTAATTATCTTATATCCGAATGATTCAAGTTCTGGATTAAAAAGATTAAATTGTGATTTAGAATCGCCTCTTCGCATATCGGCAAATCTTTCCTGATAATACACAAACGATTCTGCGTGTGCTACCAAGTTTATGATGGGGACAACTTCCATATTGTATTCTTTTGCAAGATTACAAAACCATTTAGCATCACTTAATTTAAAATATCCTTCACGTATTACACCCGGATAAGAAGATGTTTCAAAAAATCCCTCTAAATGTAAACACACACCATTATATCCGGCTTTTTTAAGCACATCAAACAGTAATCTGACTTCGTTTTTAATCAAATTTCTTCCGCGTGCATAGTCAAACAAAAACCATCTGTTTTCAAATAAAGAATTCATACAATTTCTCCTTTGTACTGCCTAAGAGAATTTCAATTCTTTGACATTTTATGTTTTTTAACAATAAGTATTATAACAACAACTGCAAGCAACACAACTACACCTGCGATAACACTTATAATTATAATATCTGTGTAATTTCCAACACCTGCATTTGTTTGCATAGACTCAAGTTCACCAAGTTTCCCGGTCTTGCCTAAAGGAACAACTTGAATATCATCAAAATAAAGGGTGTTTTTATTATTTGTTTCAAAAATCAAATATTGTGTATTAGCAGTTATTTGAGTTTGAACCTTTTGCCAAATTTTACCCCTAATATTCTTTACTTCAAGCGTATTATAACCTACAATATCCGAGTCTACCTGAGGATGATTTGCATGCAATAACTTGATGGTTGTGCTATTAATTTCTTGCGAGTCTGTACATATCCAGAAAACGACATCGTAAACCTGACCGATTTCTAAGGTGTTTTCATACGAAAGCAGGAAGCGAGGATTGCTTTTTTGTCCTGACTTCGCAACCATCGATTTTAATCCTTGATTTACGTAAATTGGTAAATAACCGCTTGCGCCGGGTTTATAATGCTCAGCACTCTTGTTGTAATCATATTTAGAATCAAGATTTCCTTCAAAATCTACAGTAAAGCCTTGCGGTATCCATTTAGCATAGAAAACAGTGCTATAATCAGGGAATAAACCGTCAACAACGGGTACAAAGCATTCAGAAAAATAGTACCAACCGCCAAACTTATATCCATAGCGGGTAGGTGTCGGTAACATATCTACCGTTAAATCATCATAAGAAGGATAGCCAAATAAGGATTCACAATGAGAACCGCCCTGACTTGCAAAGGAAATCTCAACCTTATTAGGCATTACGGTACAACTGTATTTTTCTGCATTTGCAAAGCATCTAAGTACAGGAGTTCCGCCTTCAACTGTTTGCCAGATATTTTTATAATCCAGTTTAGACATCTTTTTCTTGGCATTTTCGCCTCTTATAAGCATTGAGGCGACGCTGATAGCACCATTTACTGTGCCTTTTTCGCCTTTTTGATATACGTTCTCAAGTAGCATTATCGAAGAGCCTGCCGGATGGTCTGCCACCGGATATCCGTCATCACTAACGAAATAAGAGTTTTTAATAACCGAAGGTGTTTTGTTATACCAAGTATTACCTATTGCTTGACCGCCATACTCGCCTAGTGCTTTCAAAGCTCCTGTAAAATAGCAATTATCCATCTGGATATACATAGCACAACCGCCAATCAAACCGCCTGCACTATATCCTTCAACACTTACCGTATGATCTGCAAAGCACATACTTATTCTAGGCATCACAAACTGCTCAACAGGAATTTCATAACCTGTTACGCTTGCAACAAGTGCTGCCGCATAAGAAGTCTTTTTAGTTTCGCCATAATTATAAATGTAAGATTTTGTAATACCTACCTTTTCTATCACCGCTCCACTTGTCATATTCTGGAATAATGCAGTATTAGAATAGGAAGTGTTAAAGTAAAGACCTGATACCACGTGTCCGTCACCGTCAAAGTAACCAGCAAAGTTTATAGTACCTGCGAACCATTCTTTTGCATTCTTTTGCCAGTCTGCTTTTGAAGTATCGTTAAGTTTTAAGTCTGCTGTTAACTTATAATACTTACCTTTTGTATCTGCTGAGGTTACAAGTAGCGCCATTTGTTCTGGTGTTTCAATTATATAAGGATTATTTTTTGTTCCGTCACCGCCTGCAAATTTTGTAGCACGATATCCGGTCCAAACCTGACCTTTTATACCTTCGTCAAATACTTTTGGTTCAAGGCCTTCGGGAATAACCTTTAAAGCAGGAGTATCGCCGCTTACGGTTACCCAAACTTTTTCCCACTCAAAATCCTTCATACTATTTTTGGCTGCTTCACCGAGCATTTCGTCAAGTTTTAAGAGCTTACAGCCTTCGATTGAAGCAGTACCGTATGTAACAGCAATAAGATTAGGCTTAACAGGATATCTGTACACAGGGTATTCTACACCGTAGCAAGCGAGCATTTCCCAATCTCTACCCCAAATATCACCGACTATTGAATTTGCTCTATGAGGTGCAGTTGCAAATATTTTACCGGTAAAATAGCAATAATGAACCTTCAAACCACGGTCAGTACGTCCTGCAACAATACCACCTACAAGCTGACCTTTAAGTTCAACCGATTTGTCGGCAGAACAACCCGTAATCTTAGCATATAATCCGTTATCAACATCGGTGATTTTACCTGCAATTGAACCAACAAAGCCTTTGTATGAAATATAAGAATTACGTATATGTATATTTCTTATTACAGCAGTAGTGGAAATTGATGGGAAAAGAGCGGTTCCAACTGTTACGAAATTATTCTTTTCTTCATCAAAGCCGGAAGGTGTTTCATTCATAAACAGACCGTAAATTGAATGTCCGTTACCCTCAATATAACCTGCAAAAACTTCTGAATTTTCACTTGTATACCAAATAGAAGGATTGTTTACTTTCCAATTAGCTTTAGAAGTATCGTTAATATAAATATCTCCAGCTAATTTGTAATACTTACCCTTTGTATTTTCGCTTTGCAACAAATATCTTAATTGTTCTGCATTAGCTATTACAAAAGGATTACTCTTAGTTCCCTTGCCGGAAGCATAGGCTTGTGTATCTCCTGTAAGATCAACATCCTCGCCCGATATAGATTTGAATATTTTTAGCTTTGGCGTGCTTGTTTCAACAACTTCAAAGATATTGTCAAAATCTAAACCTTTCATATATTTCTTAGCATTTTTTCCTATAAGGTTTTCGCTATCAGAAATAAATGTAAATACTTCCTGTTCTTTTGGCTTTCTTGCATCAGTATAGATATTTGTATAAATTTCATCTGTGCTTATGCCAAGTTTCTTAAGATGTGAACAGGTATCGCTGTTAAGTGCACTGTACGGTGCAAAATTCTTTGAATAGCAGTTAGAAATTTTATAACTGCACTGCCAAGCCGTTCCGATTATTCCGTTGGTACGGCTATTGTTTTCACCGTAAATTCTGGCTTTAGAATAACAGTTTGTAATTTCAAGTATGGTGTTATC
The DNA here is from genome assembly GCA_045577835.1 of Acutalibacteraceae bacterium. Taxonomy (GTDB): domain Bacteria; phylum Bacillota; class Clostridia; order Oscillospirales; family Acutalibacteraceae; genus UBA737. The sequence continues at coordinate 5,547 of JAZNJD010000023.1, forward strand.
GGATGGTTCATATCCAGCCTGACCTATAATACCGCCTGCACAACCGTTAGCTGCAGTAGTATATGTTACAGCAACAGATTCATCAACAAAGCATTTATCAACTATTTTCAAGCCACTTCCGCTTGTTCTTCCGATAATACCGCCCGAATTTGCTGTAGAATACACCTGAGCATATCTCACACCCAGATTTTTAATATAACCTTTATTAAATACAGATATAAGTCCAACATTGTTTGAGGAGTTGTTCTTCGGAAACCACATTCCGTAAACAATGAATCCGCAACCGTCGATATGACCGTTAAATTCGGTAGAAGTAATCCATTTATTATTTTCGGTGTTCTCTGCCCATTTAATATTGGTTACATCATTCAAGTAAATATCATTAGTGAGTTTAAAATAGGAACCGTTAAAACCTTTGCCTTTTATTGCATAAGCTAATTCGGCACCATTAGAAATGATATAAGGATCATTTTCTTCACCTGCACCTGCAGCAAATTTTGTGGCTACCTTACCACTCCAAATTTTTCCTTCTACAATCTCTTCATCGTCTACAATAGGAGTATCAGAAAATATTTTTAAAATAGGATACTCATTTGTTGCAAAGAAGGCACCGCAACCTGCTAAATCGGACATTTTTTCGTGATTGTTTAAAACATCCAAGCCCTGCATGTTGTTTTCGGTACGAACAAAAGAATTAGTACCACCTGTAACGTTAGTGGTATAAACATTACTGCACTCTACCGTACCGTGATTAGTAATCGCAATATTTAAAGCATAAGAATCACTGATAGAGCGAGCAGACCCCCATGTTTCACCTACCATACCATACTTTGACGTACCGATAATATTTGCTAAAGTATAGCATTCGCTAACATCGTATTTGGAACCGCCGCGTGCATAAAACGCTGCTGCTATCTTTGCCTTAACGGTAACATCGCTACCAACAAAGCAAGTTGTGATTGTGAGTGTTCCAGTAGCACCTGAAGCTACCGTTTCACCCACAAATGCACCTGCTATATTTCCTGTTGAAATATACGCTGAGTCTATTCCTAAATTCTTGATTGTATCGGAATTATTTTGCTGAATTTTCGGAAATAGTGCCGATGCTGTACTGTCAGTACTATTTACATATAATCCGTAAATTATATGTCCATCACCATCAAATGTTCCGTTAAATACAGCGGCGTTTGCTGAAGTATACCATTTTTTTGCACTATAACCGTCTTCTGCTACGCCTGTACTCCAATTGACCTTAGTTACATCATTTAAATAAATATCTTTGGTTAATTTATAGTATTTTCCCTTACCGCCATTTTGAACTAAATATGCTAATTCTTCAGCAGATTCTATAAGATAAGGGTTGGCTTCATCACCTGTAGCATCGGCGGGTTGTTTGATTGTTCCGTCCCAAATTTCCGCATTATCAGGCACCAATGCGGCATAGAAAATTTTGAGTACAGGATATGTTGCAGTAGGTTCAAATGCCTGACAAGATGATAGTTTATTCATTTTATTAGCAGCAGTAATTGAATCCTGACCTTTCATATTTGCACTGCTAAGCTTTATGGCATTCTTTCCACCTGTAGTATCGGTTGAATAAACATTTTCACATGCAACAGAACCGTGATTTGTAATTACAGAATCTACAACATAAGAATTGCTAATTGCTCGATTAGAACCCCATGTTTCACCAATCATACCTTTTTTAGTGGTACCATCAATTTTTGCTAATGAATAGCATTTATCAATTGTGTAGTTAATACCACCGCGCCCATAAAAGACACCTGCTGTTTTTGCTGTTATAGTAACCTTTGAACTGGCAAAACAATTTTCTACTGTGAGTGTTCCAGTAGCGCCAGAAGCTACTGTTTCGCCTACAAATGCACCTGCTATATTTCCTGTTGAAATATATGCAGAGTCTATTCCTAAATTCTTGATTGTATCAGAATTATTCTGTTGGATTTTCGGAAATAGTGCTGACGCTGTATTGTCGGTGCTATTCGCATACAATCCATAAATTATATGACCATCACCGTCAAACGTTCCACTAAACACAGCAGCATTTGATGAGGTATACCATAAATTTGCAGTATAACCGCTGTCAACAACACCGGTATTCCAATCAATCTTAGTTACATCATTCAAATATATATCTTTTGTTAATTTGTAGTTCTTTCCCTTGCCACCGTTTTTAACAATATAAGCTAATTCCTCAGCAGAATTTATAAGATAAGGGTCAGCCGCATCACCTATAGCATCGGCAGGCTGTTTGGTTGTTCCGTTCCAATAACTCTTGTCTTCCTCGTCGTCAGGCTCTGGCTCAGGGGTAGGTATAAAATCTGCAAATACTTTTAAAGTAGGATAAGAAGTTGTTGCCTTAAAAGCATTACAGTCTGCAAGGGCGATCATTTTAGAAGCAGAGGTCAATACATCTACACCGCGCATATTATCATCAGTTAGCAATGCTGCATTTTTGCCGCCGCCTGTATTAGTTGAATATACGTTAACACAATCGATAGAGCCGTGATTTGTAACCATTGTATTTATAAAATAAGTGTTTTTTATTGAGCGGAAACTTCCCCAAGTTTCTGCAACAATACCTTTTTTGTTTGTTCCGTTAACCTTGGCTAACGAATAACATTTATCCAACATATAGTTAGTGCCACCGCGTGCATAAAACACACCTGCAGTTTTAGAGGTTACAGTAACATTTGAGCTAGCAAAACAATTTTCTATTGTGAGTGTTCCGGTAGCACCTGAAGCTACTGTTTCACCCACAAATGCACCTGCTATATTTCCTGTTGAAATATATGAAGATTCAATTCCTAAATTTTTAATTGTATCGGAATTATTTTGCTGAATTTTTGGAAAGAGTGCTGACGTGGCATTATCAGTTGTATTCACATATAATCCATAAATTACATGCCCATTACCGTCAAATTTTCCGCTAAATACAGCTACATTTGACGAGATATACCACTGATTTGCAGTATATCCGCTATCAACAGCACCTGTATCCCAATTAATCTTCGTTACATCATTCAAATATATATCTTTGGTTAGTTTATAATACTTTCCCTTACCGCCGTTTTGAACTAAATATGCCAATTCTTCAGCAGAGGTTATAAGATAAGGGTTAGTTTCGGAACCGTCACCGACTGTGGGTGCTGAAATACTTCCATCCCAAATGCCTTCTGCCTTAACATTAAAATTTAATTTATCAATAAACATTGATAATAAAATAGAAAAAGCAGCAACAAGAGCAATAACGGACAAAAGTGTACGTTTATCACCATAGTTGATCTTCATCAAGCCTTTACTCCCTTCGCATCGTTATCTGCCTTCATAATATTTTGGTGTTTCATCAATATGAAGTTCCCCTGTATTAGGTTTCTGATATACTCTGCACCAATCGATATAGTAACAGAATGGCATTTTGTCATAATCCTCAACAACATTTTCATAATAACTCATATCATCGGCAAACACATGATTATTAAACATCAAGAAAAGCGGTTCGTGGAAACGTGACATATCAGGACATAAATCCCACGAATTTACAAGATCTATAGTATAATACTTTTCACCGTCAACGTAAAAAGACATTTCTTTTTCATTCCATTCAAAGCCGTAGAGATGATATTGATACGAAAGTGTATTAAGGTCAACATCTTTTTCTGCCCAATCCCAAATTTTAACAGGGGTTACTACGGTATGATTTCCCGTTTTTGTTCCGTGAATTTTATCGTAATCATACCATTTAGAAATATAGGCTTTATGTGCGTTTGGGACTACCTTGCTTGCATTTCCGAAAACTTCAAAAATATCAACTTCTACACCGTACATCGCCTTTTCGATTCGCTTTGGATCGTATGCAACGCCGCCTTCACTGCTTCTACCACCCATAGCACCTATAATTTGTGACCAGAAAGATGGCCAAGATCCTTTATAAAAAGGTACTCTCGCTCTGATTTCGGCATATCCGTAAACATAATTCATCTTATATTTTGTAACAACTGAATACGGCACCTTATATTTTGTACCTTCTCTTAAGGGATTGAAATAATTAAGAGCATGAAGCTTTAATCTGCCGTCACCAACATCGACAACATCCTTGTCCCAAGAGATCTCAACCTGTCCGGAACCGGTCATACGCTCTTCAAAATCCCATTTTGTCATATCAAGCTCACTGCCTTCAAATTCATCACCCCAAACGTACTCATATCCATCAAGTACAGTTGCTTTGAAATCGGTGGTGAGTTGGAATGTGGAAGCTTTACCCTTTGGTGGAGCAGTTCTAATAAATTTTTCTACAGCAGACTTTAGTGTAACTGCATGCCCAGCATTAAAAATCAATTTATTATCTTTTATAGAAATTGACAATTTGGAAGCATCAAGCCTTGTGCCGCTGTATGAACGATTAGTAGCACCAATAAGAATTTCTTTTTCTGTTTCGCTTGTTTTATCGGATGTTACAGAAATATCAACACCTAAAGATTCGTAGTAATTTTCAAGCTGATTAGCGGCTTTTTTAGCTTCAAAATCAGAGTCAGGATATACAATGATATATCCTTCTGGGCCTGCCCAATCAACCGTTTTATATTTAAATTCTCCGTCTTTATCAACAAACTTTTCCTCTGTTATTTCGATTTTAGCAGGCTCACGCCAATTCCTTTTTTTGCTTCCTGTCTTATCTTCTCCACAGGCAGAAAGTCCAAAAACAATACAAAAGGATAAAAATATTGATATCGCATTTTTTAATATTTTCAAAACCAATACCTCCATCTTAAAACTCTTCACAAGGCTGATTACCGTTAAGCCATTCAGCCATATTTATACTTAATAAATTCCAATTTTCAAAACCAGAATTCATAATTGGTTCGCCTGTTTCGGGATGATAGTATTCATGCAGATCGCCGCTTTTTTCAATATCAGAACCTAACAGCTCTATAGTTTTAGAAGCGAGATTTTTTGCCTCTTCAATATATCCGTATTTAACTAGACCTTTAAACACTAAATAATTTGAAATACCCCAAATAGGACCCAACCAGCATGAAGGATTTCCTGATTTTTTAATTGCATACATTTTTTCGTATTTTGAAAGTGTCCGAATACCGTATTCTGCCCAAAAAGCATTTTTATCTAAAAGGTTTTCTTCAACCATTCTCTTTGCTTGGCTTTCCGTAGCAATGCCACTCCACATAGCCAAAAAACCTGACCAAGAGCCAATTCTTTCAATAACACAATCCCAATGTCTCGGTGCGCCGCTATGCACTCCGTTATCGTTAAGAACGGGTAATAAGTTAAGGTCTACGCTGTAATACATACCGTCTTTTTCGTCATAGCAATATTCCCTAACTACTTTTTTCAAGTTTTTATGTTCTGATTTATAGAAAGATACATCTAACCCTAACAGTTCACCTATAAAGCAAACTGCTTCCAATTCTTTATACATAAAACAGTTTAGATAAATAGAACCTGAACTGCATTTAGGTCTATAAAATGTGGACGGATCATTATCAACACCTATAGCATTATCGTCTATCCAAAAGTAAATTCCTATCTTATGACGGCAATTATTTATATAGTAATCAACAAATTTTAAGAGACGTGGAAAATAAGGTCTTAACCATTCGGCATCGTTATTATTAGATTTGATAATAAATGCTGCATGTTGTGCTAAACAGGGCTTATGTATATTAGTAAATGTATCTTTGCGAAAAAAAGGTTTTTTAGACCCACTTGTTATAAAAATCGGTATTCTTCCCTTTTCATCCATGTTTTCTAGGAAATTAAGCACACATCCCTTTTCATATTCCGATATATCCATGTCTACAAATTGACGTAACGCAATATTAGTGAGCCAACAATCCCAATCCCAAAGAGAGTCGCTATACATACTGCCGGGCACTATGAATTTTTTCTTAAGCTCACCAGATGCTTCACGAAACATCTTTTCATAATTTTTCTTGGCATATTCTAATATGCGTTCATATTTTGTCATAAGACTACTCCTTAATATCAATCTGCAATAAGTATATCAAAGTTAAAATGCACATTCTTTTCATTTAGTCGGAACTTCTCATCAAGTTCAGGACCACAAGAACCAGAGCCTAAACCAGAAACCTTATAATCAATTCTTAAATGAGTTTTTTCATCTGCATAAAGCTCGTTGGTATGTTTGGCTTTATACAAAGCATCTGTGCTGTAATTTGATACATTAAACTCAAAGCCATCATTGGAAACAAACTGCATATCGCCTATTTTTAAATATTTAGCATTAGTATGATTACCATGCTCCTGAGGAACAACATAGTTCACATATTCTTTATCAGTATTGCTTTCGTAAAGGCCCATTAAAGCCGCATTACACATATCGCAATAATTTTCATAAGGTCCCCTTGCAAAATATTCAAATGAATTAAACTCTTTTGGCAACTCGAATTCAAGCCCGAGTCTCGGTAGCCAGAATGCATCGCTTCGTACATTACCGTCTAATGTATAGCTAATCCTTCCGCTTTCATAAATTTTAATTTTAACAGTATATTTCAATATCGGTACACGTGAAACTCCCGATAGCGAACAATTTAGTGAAATTTCGCCGTTTTCTTGTGAGCACTCATATACTTTATTAAAAGAACCATTCAAATTCTCGCCTAAACAATTATTATAGTTTTCCCAATAAACCTTAATATGCCTGTCGTTATCGTTAGGAGCTTTAAAAGCAGATAACTTATATCGTCCGCTTAACTGTTCACGTCCATTAATAAGAATACTTTCAAAAACACCGTAACGCTTCGAAAACACATATGAAAAATTCTCGCCTTTAGCATAAATATTAATATCATCCTCTGTAAGAAACGCCAATCTCTCTTCAGAAAATTTTGCTGTTTCAAAAGGAAGTTCGTGCTGTGTTTTGGCAATTTCAATTTTGTCCTTAAATAGTTTTACATTCAAGTAAACACCATATTTACACAAGATTTTTTCGTAGTTTATCTTAATTTCAGTTACAGAATGCGGCTTAAGATTCAATGTTAAGTTTTGAAAAGAAATAATCTCTCCATCTTTTTCAATGGTGATTTCAAATTCGCATTCATTAAAATCAGTGAAATCAAAATGGTTTTGAAGTTGAAGAACACCATTATCATAAGATGTTCTGAGGGGTTGATATGCTACCTTAGCTTCAAGAGAACCCGCTTTAAAAGAACGGTTGGAAAAAACTAATCCATCACAGCAAAAATTGCCGTCATGTGTAAGTTCATTTTTAAAATCACCGCCGTAGTACTGTGTACCATCAACCAAAACAGTGTGATCTGCCCATTCCCAAACACATCCGCCTATCAGATTCGGATATTTTTCAAACAATTCATTATAATAGTATATATCGCCCGGCCCATTACCCATTGCATGCGAATATTCACAGAGCATAATAGGCATTTTAATATTTGTATCTAACGCTAATTTTTCAAGATCTTTAATTTTCACATACATTCTTGAATATATATCAGCATCATATATATCGCCCTTTAATGAAGCACCTTCACAATGAATCAAGCGTGTCTTATCTCTAGATTTTGCCCATTCAATCATTGATATATGATTTTCGCCGTGACCACTTTCGTTACTCGTTGACCACATTATAATACTTGAATGATTTTTATATAATTCAACCATTCTCTGCATACGTTCAACAAATTCTTTTTTCCATTCAGGTAATGTTACTGGCCATTCCATTGTATCAACATCGTATACATATTTATCTTTGGGATATCTGTAGATAAAACCATGTGTCTCAATATCTGTTTCACAGATAACATACATACCTATTTCATCACAAAGTTCTATAAATTTTGGTGTAGGTGGATAATGTGAAGTTCTTACGCAATTTATGTTTAATTCTTTCATTAACATTAAATCGCGACGAAGTTGATCATCGGTTTGATACCAACCTGTTACAGCGTCGGTATCATGATGATTTACACCATGTAATTTTACAGATACACCATTTATTAGAAGTTCATAGTGATCAGAAACTTTAATATCTCTAAGGCCAGATTTAAATGCTATTATCTCATCGTTTCTTTCAAGTACAATATCATACAAGAACGGTTTTTCAGCATTCCACAAAATTGGATTGCTAACAACAAAGGAAAACTCATTGTTGATTGTTTTTTCAACAAGTTTTTTATTGCCTTCAAAAATTTTAAGGTTAGCATTACCGTCAAGTTTAATATTAAAACTGTCTATATTAGGAATAATATCAATATCTGTAATATGGTCAAACGGTCTTTGCAGAATATATACATCTCTGAATATACCGTTAAATCTCAAACAATCCTGATCTTCAAGATAACTACCGCAACACCACTTTAAGACCTTAACAGTTACTATGTTTTCGCCTTCAACGACAAAATTAGTAATATCAAATTCAGCCTGAAGACGACTTCCTTGTGTAAATCCCACATATTTTCCGTTTATGTATAAATAGGCACAAGAAGAGACACCCTCAAAGACAAAATATAATTTGCCCCATTTTTTGTTTACATCAAATTTTCTTTGATATAAACCGCAAGGGTTATCATCAGGTACGTATGGAATATCACACGGAAACTGATAGTTCAAGTTTGAATAGTTAGGATGCTCATAACCCTGCAACTGCCAACACGAAGGCACCGGTATTTTATCCCAATTCACTACTTGATTTGCAGTATCCACATCTCTATTAAAAAATGCAAAATCCCATTCACCATTTAATAATTTATATTCTGAAACACCTTTTGGAATATAATAACTTCTTGGTGCGATACGATTTTCGCTTGTTCTTAAAGGATTTTCATATTTTCGTATCAAAGTTTATCACCATCAACTTCTTGAAGCACTCTTTCTATCGAGTTTTAACAATTAATAAAGTCAAATTAAAAATTATCTGCAATCCATTTCTTTTCGGTTGCAATAATATCATTGTTTTTAGTGCAATAATTATTTATAACATTAACCTGTCCATCTAAATATCCTCTAACCTGTGCAGGAGAATATTCAGACCAAATATTATTGTATTCATCAGGCACATGGTAGAAAATCATATTTTCGTCCTGTGTACCTGTTATTTTAAAGAAGAAATTAGCTACTTCTGTCGAATGGAAAACAGTATCCAAGTCATAGTTATTAACATCTAAATACTCGCGTAGGAATATTCCAGCTGCTACAGGGTTTTTAGCTCCCTTAACAAGTCCCCATCCGCGATAAATACCACTTGAATAACTTTTTCCGCCTTCTTCCCATTTAGGTGTGGGAACAGCAGCAAGATGATCAGGATTTATTGTAGAAAAATATCCTGTCTTTTTAAGGGCAAAACAATTAGTGAGTGCCATACCTGTTTTACCATTACTAAAGCCTTCAAGACCGTATTTAATATATCCATCTGCTTTCATTTGTGAAAGGAATGTCATAACATCATATAAATGATTATCTATATTGCTCTTAAACATATCATTTTCAAAAGAAACAATATTACATCCGGCTGATGCCAAGGCAACATTACCGCGTATTTCTGCACCTGTATAACCTTTACCTAAAGAAGTTACCTGTTTAGCACATTCCTTAAAGGCTTCAAAGGTCCACTTTCCTGCATCGTAATATTCCTGAGGTGATATGATGTTGTTATCTGCAAAAATTCGTTTGTTATATACGCAGATATCTACCTCTGCCCAAACGTTTGAAAGCGTATCAAGCAAATAAGGATGTCCGTCTAATGTAGAAATCTTGATTGTAGACTGCTTCCAAATTGGGTCTTTATAGTTTATTTTAGCAGCATCAAGCGGCTGCATAACGGTTAAAGATGAAGGGAATCCACCATTTTGAAAGAAAATATCGGGCTGCGTATTAGAAGCAATTGCTGCCGCGATACTACTAACATAAGTACCTTGATTTAAAAGCATAATTTCAACATCAATACCATATTTTTCTTCAAATGCTTTTATAACAGGGCCATCCTCGTTTTTCTCAGGATCCTTCCATGTAGCATAAATAACCTTTGTGCCTCTGTAATCTTCTGGATCAACTAAAAACTCAATTTTTGTTTTATTATTGCTATTATTGCCGCTGTTATCTTTTTGCCCATCCTTTTCGCCGCATCCGACAAGCAAGTTAGAAATTATTGCTATTGATAACATAAGAGAAAGAACTTTTACTATGTTTTTTAACATTTTAAACTCCACCTTTTTTAAATTTTTTATCCTGTAATTCCAACTCTATCAATACTTTCTATGAATTTTCTTTGCATAAACATATAAAGTACTAACGGTGGAATAATAAATAAAACACAAGCCGCCATTATAATTGCTTGAGCTTCAACCTCTTGCGAACTAAAATAACCGAAAGAATTAAGTGTTGTTATAATACGTTCCAAATTTACAGCTAAAGGATAATTTTTCTGCATATACATTGAAGATAAAAATGTATCGTTCCAATGCCAAATAACAGAAAAAACAAAAACAGTTGTTATAACTACGCCCGAAGACGGCAATGCAATTGAAACAAATGTGCGCAATGGATTAGCACCATCTACCCATGCTGCTTCCTCAAGCTCACTTGGAAGCCCCTTAAAAAACTGAATATAAATAAAAATCAAAATGCCCGACCGTAGGCCCATTGCAAACAACGAAGGCAACCAAAAAGCTAACGGTGAACCGATTATACTTGGTCGCAAATCTATACCGCTTATTTTATTAAAAAGTCCTAATATACCAAGAAAATCCATATTAGAATAATTAACTACACGCGGTATTATTATCATTGTTTCGGGTATAAGAATGGTAAGAAAGAGGAAAACCATTAAAATATTTTTGAACTTAAAATTAAATCTTGCAAATCCATAAGCCACTACTGCACAAGACGCAACCTCAATTAAGGCTGAAAAAACCTGCATAAAAATAGTTGATTTCAAGGAATTCCAATAATCTAGAGCATCTAATGCAGTTGAATAGTTGAACTTAATATTAAAATCCGAAGGTATCCAAACACGCGCGGCATCAAAAAAAGCCACCTGACTTTTAACCGATGTAACAATCATCTGCAAAAGTGGATATATAATAATATAGCCGATTGCAAATAAAATTACTGTCCTAAATACACTTGCAACCAAATTCTTGGTTTTATTGACAGTTTTAACACTTAATTTTGATTTATTGTTCATACAGGCTCCTCCCTATTGCCATCGTTTCAAAAGAAAACGATTATACGCAAACAAAAGAATTGCCATAATTACACCCACAACGACAAAATATATCCATAAAACTGTAGATGTAGTGTCATATATACCGGCGTTCATATTTGTATATGCGAACTCAATAATTTGCCTTCTTGAATTAGTGAACAAATCTACCATCGTATAAAGCGCAACTAGCAGCGTTACACTGCCAAGCATCGGGAATGTTATAAACCAAAACTCTTCCCATTTGGTTGCACCTTCAACGGTAGATGCCTCATACAAGCTTTTCGGTATAGATTGCAGACCTGCAATAAATAGGATAGTTTGTACTCCGCAATTCCAAAGCAAATCAAAAATATTATTGATTACAAGCTTTATATATTCCGCTATTTTATCGGGCATATCAAACCATGCCATAACATCTTCAACACTAAACATTGATTCTGTTAATGCAGCATTAACGCCTGTGGATACAAGTTCTTTATCTGTCGTAGTAAAAAGCAAATCAATTACAACACCACTCGCAATAATAACAGGAACAAAATATAGTGCTCTAAAGAATAATCTTCCTCTGAATTTTTGGTTTAATAAAAGGGCTAATACTATGGAAACCAACAAAATTATTGGTAAAGAATACAACATTGTAGAAATATCAGTTATCAGGAAGTTCAAAAAGTCAGGATCTTCAAACAGATAGTATTTATATTCTTTTAAACCGACAAACTCTGTCAACACACCATCCATACCTAAAGTTACATCCGAAAAAGAATAAAGAATTGACTGGATGAGGGGTACTAAAAAGAAAAGTATAAGACCAATTATCCATGGGGATACAAATAGCAATCCGTATCGGCTTTTAATACTTTCTATACCACGATGCCGTTGCTTTTTCAATTAGTAACCCTCCCCCAAGTAAAACTTTTTGGTAACACTTCACCTAAACTTGATGTTTGTTTTTCATCGGAATAATTCACAAAAATTATTGTATTGTTATCATATTCGACTTTCCTTAAACCGTTTTCTAAAATTTCGTGCGATACAATTTCAGAACCGTTTATATTATCATAATAATCTTTAAGCAAATCATAATCTGTAAAAACACTTTTCTTAACATCGCTATATTTACTTCCAAAAAATTCATAACCGTTATAATCCATAAATTGGTTATGATAATTTGAAATTAATACATAGTTCAAACCACAACCTGACTCTATTGATTTTAGCAAAGACATTTTTCTATCTGAGGCAATATTTATTTCCTCGCCTGCCAAATCAACATATCCTTTGAATACCATCTGATAAAAAGGAATATCAGTTTCAAAAATTTGTTCTTTAGAAGAGAAGGTGGGACTGTTATATACAACATCAGACATTACTGTAGCATAATCGTTAGAGTCTTCGCTCGCAACATTATACTTCTGACTCGCTGATTTAAGTATCTTTTGAACATCTTCACCCATATTTGCCTTTGAATAATATTTAACAGAATTTTTCACAGAATAATCGGAATAGGCTATCGAAGAAAGAGAACTGAAGCTTACACCATCAATATCCCACTTTTTTGTTTTTTGAGCAAATTTTTCAAAAGTCTCGCCAACAAGTTCGCGTGTTAACAGATTATAAGAGGTTTCCTCTATTTTACTGCGTGTTACAGTATCGTAATCATATAAATTCGCTATTTTGTTTAAGGAACTATATGCTACATCAAAAAATCTGCTATATCCTGAATCGGATTTTTTGAGTTTAAGTAAATCGAAATCAAAATATAAATTGATATTGTTATTACTACAGTATTTTGATAGCTCGTTAAGCTCTGATATTGAGCCTAGTCTCTTGTTTATAGCAAAATTCCCTGCATAATCTGTATTATCAACACCGCTGCTTCCGTATCCTAAAAGTCTCACGTTGATAGATGTTTGGGTGTTTTTCTTAATATCTTTTAAAATGCTTTCAGTTTCCGATAGGGTGGTTGCTTCAAGCAACTCCTTATACGGAATACCAAGAAAAGATTTATCAATCATTTTTCCGCCCAAAAAGGTTATATTAAGAAAGTTTTCATCATTTTTGGAATTCAAAAAACCTATTTTCTTCAAATAATTTTTATAAACCGCCGCCATACCCGAATAATTTGCATTTTTATCAGTAAGCGGATAAAAACCAATCTTTAGTGTTCCTTTAATCATACTTGAAGAATATACATTAAGTTGTTTATCTGTTCCTTGTACTAAATTCACAAGATTAGGACAATATCCACGAAGCAAAAACTCAGAATAAACTCCGCTATGTTTAGTAGCTTTAGAACCAACGCTCGCGTTTATAATAGCCGACTCTGCCGACTCCTCGATTATTGCACAGGAACCTACATCACATGATTTTGCACCGTAAACCGGAACTCGGATTGCCTTATCGGTAACAACGAGATCGTTTACAGTCATTACGGGATCTTTTCCGTAAACCTGAGAAGAATACACAATTCCAGTTTGAGATATGCTTTTGTTGCTAATTAACGCACCCGAACCCGAAGGATAGAAAAGATATGAATTGTCGACATCATTTTGAGCTGAACACCAGAACGGACAAATAGAAATTGAAGCGACTTTACGAGAATTTTCTTGTATTTTCTCTGTATTAACCGAAACTTCAACGCTATCTTCACGTAATATGTAGCTTATCGGTATCATTATCTCAATATCATCAAAATAATACTCAACATTCACACCATTATCAATTAGTTTTGCTTTTATGCGGCCTTCCTTAACAGCAGAATTTGCCGACAATGCCTGTTCCTCTAAATTAGTATCGGGGTTGATATATTTAACTATTACAGCAGACTCTAGTTGAGGGTCCTTCTTTATAGGCATACCTAATGCATTAAATTGAGGCTCGCCGTCGGTTACAGGTGTAGTTCCCCATCTTTTATTGGTGAGTTTTTCTACCAAAGCAACGCTACAGTTGGTGGACTGCCAAACAAGTTTATAAGTATTGTTTTCTGCTATTAGAGAATCGTTTTCTAATTTGTCAGAAAAAGCTTTTGAATCAAATCCATTATTCACCCATACATTGTTTTTTGTACAAGCAGCCAGGCAAAGAATTAAAGCAAAACACATAAATATACATATAATTTTCTTATTAAATTTAAGCAAAATCCCACCACCAATCACATAAATATTTCAATTAATATCGTTACTATAAATCCTCCCAATTGTTGTAACAAAATACCAATCAATATTAAAAGAAAAATAATTGCCGCAATACCCAAAATGGTTAAAATGCTAGTACCTATAAAGCGAGACATATTAAAATCATGTATTCTAATCATACCTATACATAAAATAATAACAGTTAATATAAGTGCAACGCTATCTAGTATACCTAAAAAAGCAGCTTCAGATGGCAACATAATATTAGAAAGCAGTATCCAAATAAATCGTTCCACAATTATAGGTATAAGTGAATATGCAGAAACTACTAATATTTCTTTAAGCTTTCCTTTACCGCCTAGAAGCGTACATACTAACCAATTTGCACCAACCCATAAAATTATGAGACCTGCGCTGCGAACGAACACCCAAATTGAGTTAAAGGTCGCAGGATCATATATTGTAAACATATAACCGCCGCATAAAACCTTGAGCACAGCAGATATATAAAACAATAAAATCAATACGGTTGCACATAAAACAGAACCCATATTTTTGTCTTTTATTGCCTCAAATGTATTTCCTGGATGTATAGGAGTTTGAAGCATTAAAGCTACCTTTTGATTTTTGATAAAAACAATATTTTTCTTTTTTATAATAATTACTGCCGTGATGAAGGCCGCTATAATAATAAGTGCAACCGAAAAAACAATAGAGAAATTCTCAAGCAGCCAATTGTTGCGATAATATTCAAAGGCTAATGCATAGGTTTCACGGTCATATCCTTCATATGCAAAATCCATAGCTTTTTGATAGTTTTCTTCTGCTAGATAAGCCCGTGCCATTCCTGTATAGGCAATTTGAAGATTTTTATCTAAAGATAAAACCTCTTTCCATCCTTCTTTTGTTTCTTTATAATGTCCGTTGTTAGTTTTATCGATAAGATTTAGTACCTTTTTACCATAATCATTGGCTTTAAATATCGTTAAATTATTATTTGTTTTGTCACATACCAAAATATCCGAACCTTTAATATCTATAGCAGACGGTGTACGGAATGTTCCTTCCTGTGTTCCGGTTCCCATACCTCCGCCGAAAGCTGTAATCATTTTACAGTTATCGTCATAAACAAAAATTCTGCCATAAGATAATTCGAGTTGATAAATAAATCCGCTATCACTAACAGCTAATCCGATAACGCCTTGAGAAAGTGCATATCCATCGTTATAAGTTCTGTTTACTTCGTCATCCAAAAAATTCACACTGTCCGACTCTAATATATTATTGCCTTCACCTGGACTTAGTTTCTTTATCTGGCCTTCATCACCACGGTCAGTAGCAGTATAAACAAATCCGTTATCATCAATAACTATATCGGAGAAACAAAAAGGTAAAACTCTTTCACTATTTGAAGACTTAGCGGCATTTGGAAACACTCTTTTAAATAAACTCTGAATTCCACCTATAATGCCATTTTTTACTGTATTCGCACCATAAAACCCAATAAATTCTTTATCAGGAGCATATAACAATGCACCATAATAAGAGCCTTCACTTAAAATATAAACATATCCTTTTTGATCAACCGCAATACGTATAGGTTTAAAATCAAAATTTTCAGGTATAAGGGATGATTGAGGTAATGTGTAAAAATCAATAAAATTACCATCTGCGTCCGCCCTAATTACACGTTTGTTTTCCGTATCGCAAATGTAGAGTTGATCATTTTTATCAATATAAATGCTTTTTGCACCTACAAAGCTTAATTCCTCTGAACCCTTAACGGTGTTAATTTCTTTTACAAAGTTGTAATTTTCATCAAGTACAGTTATACCTCGCTTAGTATCAAGCAGATAAACATATCCGTTTTTAGCAACACAAACATCAATAAGCTCTTCGAAATCTTCCACGCTCAATTTGGAAGCAGTTAAAACCTCTGCACATTCGTACATTGCTCGGTTATTGACTTTTTTTCTTGCTTTTTCAGATATGCCTTCCCAATATGTATAATTCTCATACGGTACACTTTTTGAAGAAACAGCAGATGCATTTACGGCTAATATAGAAGCAATTAAAATCAAAATTAAAATAACTGCTATAATGCGAAAACAATATTTTCTCATAATCTGTCACCTACCGTACAATTATTCTTTAATACCTGCGCTCGTCATTGCCTCTATAACATTGCTCTGCGAAATCATATATACAATAATAGGAGGTATCATCATTATTACTGTCATCGCCATGGAACTTCCTGCACGCGCCATACCTCCTGCAACAATTTGCGAAGTAATCATAGGCAGTGTTTTAATTTCTTCGGTAAATATTGTGCTATTAGGAATGGTTGTCCAAATATCTCTAAAACCAAATAGCATAAGCGTAAGCCACGCCGGCTTGATTGTTGGCATAATAATATTCCAATATATCCTAATATATCCTGCTCCATCAATTTTTGCTGCTTCTAGTATCGCATCTGGAATGTATCCTTCGATATATTGCTTTACTAGGAATACACCGAGTGTAGAAGCCAAATGCGGAAGTAAATATATCCAATAAGTATCTATTATATTAAGCTTCGCATAAACAATATAACAGGGAATTGATAATGTATAAGCATTGAACATAAGAGCGAATTGTATAATCCAAAAGTATGCTTTTCTTCCCTTAAATTTGCCCTTTGACAATGCAAAAGCAGCCATTGAAGAGGAAATAATATACAAAAATGTAGTAACAGATGCTACAAAAAGACTGTTAAAAACATATCTTGATAAAGGTATTTCTAAACTCGCAAGTAAATCAGGTAAAGATAAATAATTTAAAAGAGTTGGTCTTCTAACCAAAAAAGTAGGAGGAAAAATCAATAATTCCTCTATTGGCTTAAAAGAGGTCATAACAGCGTATATAAGAGGCAAAAGAGAAAATGATCCGGAAGACAGTAGAAATACGAAATAGAAAAAATTACCGACCTTTGACCTTGTAAAACGCTTAACATTACTTGTATTCGGCTTAAAAATATTTTTAATTTTTTTCATATTTCTCACCTACCGACCATAGACAAAACCTTGCCTATAACTATTCTTGTCAAAGCCATCATAATAAATAGAATAGTGGCTATTGCAGCAGCATATCCATATTCAAATCGAACTGTTGCTACATCAGTCATATGAGAAACTATAGTATCTACCGAATATTGCGTACTTGGAAATCCCGCAAGCTCAATAGCTATTGCGCTGACTGAAAAGCTACTTTGAATTTGCATTACCGCACTGAATAAAAGCATATGTGACATAGAAGGCAGCGTTATATATCTTAATTCTTGCCAACGGCTTCTAATGCCATCAATTGCACCCGCTTCATATAATTCAGCACTGACATTTTGAAGTCCTGAAATGTTTGAAAGGAAAGAAATACCCATACTTTGCCATAGTTGAACAATTATTACAATAGTCATTAAATAAGCAGGTGTTTTTAACCAGACAATCGGTTCAGTAATAATGCCTGTTGTGAGTAAAAGGCTATTAAGATAACCGTAACTTTCACCGTTGAACAAGACTTTCCAAACAAAAAATGCATTACCAACCAAAGCAGGTGAATAAAACATAAACGAGAGTATTGTACGAACTTTTGGCGAAAAATCGTTTACGAACCAAGCTAATACAAAGGAAAGTAAAAAACCTAAAGGTCCTGCTATAACAGCAAAAACAAGGGTGTTTTTTACAACAATTCCAAAAACCTCATCCTGCACAAACATTCGTTTATAGTTATCAAAATCAATAAATTTAGGTGTTTGCAAAAGATCAAATGATGTAAAGCTCAAAAACAACGAAGAAATTATAGGTATAATTGTAAAAAGAACAAAAAACACAGTAAAGGGTGCAAGTATCAAAAGCATAGGAGCTTGTTCTTTAATTGTATGTATATTATTCCTTCTGTGTTTCATAGTATTTCACCTACTCATATTCTTTGATTTTTCGTTCAATCTCATTGTCAGCCACTTTAGCCCATTTAGTAATAGCGTCTTTAGCGTTAATGTTATCGTTTATGACCGACCAAAAAGCCTGATCTATTGCTCTTGTAAGATAATATCCACCCGGAAGTTCAGGATATTCCCTAACGCACTCCCATTGTGACATAATTTTTTCCAAATCCTTTGGATCCCATGAAAGTCGCTGCATAGCTTTAACATTAGAAGTCGGTATTCTACCAAGCATTCCGAGAATAGATTCCACATTATTGCAATACCTAACCTGCGTATCTGCCGATGTCCACCATTTTAAAAACTCCCATGCTTCCTCTTGCCTATCGCTTTTTGCCACAATGCCACAGGCTGTACCCGAGCCTGATACATAGTTGTTACCACCTACTGTGGCTGGAACATTTGCGATTTCCCAACGACCTTGAATTTCGGGAGCAGCACTATAAAGTGTCATATATGTAGTATAAGGAGATATTCCTAACGGCATTGAACCGTTCCTAAAGCGATTATAAAAATCGGCTTCCTTCAAATATCCGTAATCACTATACATTTTAGTCCAATTATCGAACACTTCTATTCCTTCAGCTTTGTTGATAGCAGTGGAGTTACGCTCTTTATTATAAAGGTCTAATCCATTTTGCAACATAAGCGTAGGATACAGATTCAAGCTGCCTATACCTGCATTAACGGTAGTCGTTGTTGTGATTTGTGTATATGGTACATACACTGACATATTGTACCTTTGTATAATGGTAGCACACTCTAAAAATTCATCCCAATTGGTTGGAACCTGAAGTCCTAATTCATTTAAAATATCGCTTCTGTAAAACATACAGTAAAATATCTGTTGATCGGGTATGGCATAAAGTGCGCCGTTGTGCCAATAAGGCGTATCTGCACCTTTCTGAAAACGTGTTAGCACCTCTTCATAATCATCAAATTGTGTAAGATCGGTAAGCGCCTTTCTCATTCCGTAATCAACAGGCGCTGTTCTTGCCAAATGCAACATTAAGTCAGGGTAATCATTTGCAAGTAAACCATTTATCAGAGAATTATTTACTATTTGTAAATCTACAGTAATTCCCTTTTCAGGGGTAAAGCTATCTTTTATTAGCGAGTCTAATGCGCGAGTTTGATCTCTTCCCCAATTAATCCATATCTTAATAGATTTATCTGAGATATTTCCCTTGTGTTTATAATTGTTGGTAAATGAAAATATGAATCTTTTAAGAGAAAATACGAATTTTTCAAAAAGGTTCGGCTCATCCCAATCGTATTCAGTACCATAAGGAATCAATACAATTTCATCCAAGGACAAAGGCATATTTTTTATTTCATTAAGCCAAGAGCTTACTGTGGTATAGTTAGTATAAAAGTCCTTAACATAAATATGTGCTATATAGGGAGCGTCTAACATTTTGTTAATAACGCGCCTAATATTATTTATTGCTGCAATGTACTGACTGCCCCTCTTGCCTGATAAATTTTGCATATCCTTTACAAGTAATTCAAAGGCCTTGTCTGCATCTGATAACGTATCATTAAATTCAGGAATTTGCCTAAAAAGCTCATAGTCTCTATTTACGTCCGGCACTTCGCCCGTAACCATAACTATTTTTAAATACAAATCACCTAACTTAGTCACAATATCAGATAAACGGTCATACATCTCCGAAAGCTCACCCAAAGTGGTTTCAAGCGACAACGTATGTTCGCCTTTATCAAGCCAAATGTAGTAAAAATCATTATCTGCAAAATCATATTGTTGCCAACCTGAGCCAAAGGAGAAATTTAATTTTTTAGCTTCTTCAAACGGAGTTTTATCATCTATTTTAAGCCAACGATAACTCTCGCCGTTTACAAGTTCGTTTTGTTTGTAGCGAGCAATAAATCTATAATATCCAGATTTTTCAACAGTAAATTTCCAAGTGAGCTTTTGTAATGGTTTTGACCAATTACTGCCACCTATGGCATTGATTTTAGTTAAATACGGATTAACGGGATACATACCCGAATCGCCATTAACTGAAGTTGGAATTAGAGTATTATCGCTCTTTATATCAGCATTCTCAGCATGTATAATTATAGGATTTGTAGCTTCGTTTTTCTCAAAATTATATTTTTTTGAAATCTCCTTATATTCTACAATATTTTCAGGAGCGGTAAGTTTCAACATGGATATTGCTACTGAGTATCCCAAGCCTTCAAGCGAAACAGTGTGCTTACCTGCTGTTATATTAAATTCAAAAGGTAATAACTCAACACCTGATTTATCCGATATAACAGTATCAAAAAAACCATCTGCTAAGATCTGTTCGGGTGCTATTTCATTTCCTTTGCTATCTTTACGCACATTTTCATCTGTGTTTTTCCACAAACTTGAAAGTTCAGCCTCTTTCAAATCATCAAAAGGTACTTCACCATCTAACTTAATACAAAACTTTGCATTTGTTTCAGTTTTTAATGGTCTAAAACTAATTAAAAAGTTGTATCGGGCATTCTGCGGAACACCAAATTCCCAAGTAGCAGTGCCTGTACTATCTTCCCAATACAATACGTTTTTAACGTCTAAATATTCTTCTTTTAAAACTGCATTATTAGTCAGTTCAAGATTTACACTAGAATTATCTAATAATATATCTTCGCCAGAATATTGTTCAAAAGCAGAACTGTTTTTATACTCAAAATATGTATTTTCTATTGTTTGGACGGTATTTAAAGAGCTGTTATTAAAATCCAAATCTGTGTTTTTAGTAGTATCAACAGAAGTATTTGTTGCATTAACATTTATAAAGCTCACGGATGTAAACAGTATAACTGCAAGACAAATTGAAATACCTTTAACAAATTTACAATTCATTTTAACGCTCCTTTTTTAATCTATTTATATAAATCGGTAAAACCGAATAATTTTCAAATCTATATTATTTTTTAATAAAAATCAAGGTTGCAAAGGGAGAAAATATTTTTCTCCCTTTGCTTAATTGTAAAGTAACAGCTTTTGAAAAGCAACTACTATTAGTAAACTACCATATATTGCTATCGCAATTTATAAGTGCCTACTTAATCAGAATACTGTCTGTTTGTGCATTTTGGAAAATTCTTACATAATCTATTGCCATATCAATAGATGCATCGGGATTTTCTGTGAAATATGTTTGATCTTCTGCGTTAGCATCATGTCTTAAAGATAGAATAAGGTTCATATAAACATCAAAGGAATCCTTCATGTCATCTCCAATGGTATATGTGCAATAACGTACATTATCCAAATAGAACTCAACCTTATCCTCTGTCCACAGCATACCATATGTATGCCATGCTGCTGCATCATCGGCATTATCAAAGAAATAATATCCGTCATCTATAACACCTTGTATACTTTCAACGGTGCCGTCTTTACCCCAGAAATGAAGCTGTGAATAGCCGCCATTTTCTGTAGATTTATTTTCGGCAATGTCTATTTCTACATTATAGTCAGGCTGTGTTCCGTTTATTAAATCTTTTGATAAGCTTGCAGTTGTTGGCAACATCCAGATAGCTGGCCATTCGTTTTCGCCAAGATATGGCATCTTAGCTCTGATTTCAACAAAGCCACGCTTAAAGTTAACTGTAGAACCTGTTGCAAGATTACCTGCACACAGATATTCGCTATTAGCATCATCGTATGTTAAGGACATATTTAATGCACCATCAGATACACTAATGTTATTATCAGAAACTATTGCATCACTTCCTACAGTTCCGTATTTGTTCCATACATTAGAGCTATATTCGCTGTCAGAAAACTCATCAGACCAAACTAATCTATAGCCTTCAGGAATATTTGATGTATAGCTACCTGCAAATACCTTTTTGATAACTACTAAATCAAGAAGGTTGATAATAGAATCGCTGTTGCAATCTGCACCGTCAAAAGAGAAGTTGTTTCCTTCAGCAAAATCTTTGGAAAGTATTGCATTTATAATAGCAACTAAATCATCTGAGGTTACCTGTCCGTTATTATTAGCATCGTACTTAACATACCATTTTGCATAATATGTTACATTTTCTTCAGGGCAAACATTACTTGCTAATTCTGTGCATTTAGCATCCGCATACCAAGCCTTAAATATATATCCTGCCTTAACAGGTGTTGGGAATTCAAGAACTGCGCCTGCGATTGCTTCAATATATTCTGTAGATACAGTACCACCATTTGCGTTAAAGGTGATTTTAAAGCTTTCAACAGTGTATGGGAATACCTTTAATACAGGATATGATGAAGTTACAACAAATGCACCACATTCAGCTAGACCATTCATTTTAGTTCCTGCAGTAAGTGCACCTGTTCCCTTCATATTTTCATTGTCCAATACCTTTGCAGTACCAATAGCGCCTGTAGAATCTGCGCAGTATACATTTGTGCATGTAACATTTGCACCTGCTTTTGTAGATATAGCATTATTTGCAATATAAGAGTTAGAAATAACTCTACTGCTACCCCATACATCACTTACCATACCCTGATATGTGCTACCCACTATTGTTGCTAAGCTATAAGATTTATCAATGCTAAAACCCGAAGCACCGCGTCCGTAAAATGCAGCTGCATAAGTACCCTTTATTGTAACATCTTCACCTACATAACAATTTTCTATTGTTAATGTGCCGGTAGCACCTGCTGAATCTGTTGTTCCAACAAATCCGGCTGCTATATTT
>JAZNJD010000024.1:0-9311 GCA_045577835.1 Acutalibacteraceae bacterium
CATGAGTGCACCGCTGTTACATATTCCGATAATGGCGACGGTACTCACGATGGCATTTGCGATTGTGATGCTGCTACTGTTGTTGTTGACAACGAAGCTCACGCTGACACTGATTCCGACAACCTCTGCGATATGTGTAATGCTTCTTTAGAAGTTGAAGAGCCTGAGTGCCAGCATGAAACCAACACAACTGACAATGTAAACTTTGTTGAATTTACTGCTGAAGGCATTGTTCATTATGAAAACTGCACCTTGTGCGACGAAAAGGTAGTTACAAGCACAGATACAAGTGCTGACGCTGTAACTGTTGCTGGTAAAGCAAGTAGTATTGTTGATTACAAAGCGATAAACGTGACAGCTGCCGGAAATTATTCAATTGATTTCGCTGGTTATACTGCTGCTAATGTTAAATTTGCATATGTAGCTGGCGATAAGATTAAGGCAAATGGTACACATTCTTCTTTGACAGACAGAGATGCAACTGAAGCAAATGGTGAAAATCCTTTCTATGCAAATTATGTAGCAGACACCGCTAATATCGAGGCACCTTTTGCTGGCATTTTCCTTGCCTTTATACCTAAAGATGTAGATGCTGTTAATGTTATTTCTAATGCCTCAATGAGTACTTCTTATTCTGCTGAAAGTAAGATTAACTTAGTTTTCTATTTAAGAAGAGATCGTTTGGTTTATAATTCTCAAAAAGTATTTAGCGATTTCTATGGTGAAATAACACATCATGCTTATACTATGGGCGATACTTCAAATACTGTAAAAGAAATTTATGCAACCACATATATTGATACACAGTACAATACTGATACTTATGATGCATTCCCATACGCTGTAGCTGCTATGCAGATGGGTGATAGCGTAGATTGTAAGTATTATGGTGTTCGTGACGGAATTGACTATTTAATTCGTGATAAAGTGAATTATAGCGTTGTTGCATATGCCGCAGGTTCTAGTGGCTTTGATGGCAATTCTACAACTGATGTGAAGAGAGTATATTTAGCAAATATGTTACGTTATGGTACACAGTGCCAGAAGAAATTTGGCTATAGATTAGGTGTATACATTGCAAATGATAATAGAGTTGAGACAAATGTTAACAACTGGGCTACCGAGTATGCTAGTGACATAAATGATGTAGAAGTTGTTGAATCTTCTTCAACCTATAAGCAAGTAAATGGTGTGAATTTATTTGGTATTAGCAAATCTTTTGCTGCTGAAAGTATTACACAGTTAGTATTTATTGTTAACTTCGGCGGAAAAGCAGGTCGATTCCTTGATGTTTATGGCGAAGATGAAGTTAAGAACGTTACTTATAAATTCTCTGTTGACGGTGAAATGTTAGACGAAGTTATTGAATTTAGTGCTGATGCGGCAGATAAGGATGTATTTGAAAAGTATTCTGCTACACAGTATATGGTTAAATGCAACGCTCTTACTGCGGTTGACCATGCAAAAGAAGTTGTGCTATATGGCTATTATAATGGTGAAGAAGTAATACGAAGTACATATAGTATCAATACACATTGTAAATCCAAATGGGATGATACAAGCGCTGGTGCAGTAGCTGATGGTCATTCTGGTAATCTTAATAGATCACTATATTATTATGGTGTATCTGCTAAGGCATATTTTAACAAATAAATAATTTATATTATTTAAATATTTATATTGGTAGGTGAAAATAATGAACGCAAAGATCGAAGTTATCAAGTTAGTTGATGATATCGTAACTACATCAACACCATCATGTCCTTTGGATGATCCAGGCGATGAAGAATAATTAATTCTTGTTTCTAGAGAAGATAAAAGCGGAGATTTTTCTCCGCTTTTATTCATATTATATAAAATATAAGACGAGGAATGATTGTGATTAAAGTAATATCTGATTCATTATCTATTGTTAAAACAGTTTTAAATAAACAAAAGATTGATATTAGTTGCTATTATCGAAAATCTTTTTTTTGCAGAGAAATAATAGTTGATAATAACTGTTTGTTTTATAATACCTTAACAGGTAAGTTGATTCTTATTTCTGAAGAAGAGAAGAACCTAATTAAAAATGAGCAAATCAATTATAATAACAA
This sequence comes from Acutalibacteraceae bacterium, assembly GCA_045577835.1. Lineage (GTDB taxonomy): Bacteria > Bacillota > Clostridia > Oscillospirales > Acutalibacteraceae > UBA737. Next base: position 2,097 of record JAZNJD010000024.1, read on the forward strand.
ACTTAATCAATTAATTGAAGATTATTTTTTAGTTCCATATAAATTTAATGAAAAAGATATTTCCGATCAATTATATCGATTGAATAGCTTGCTCGCTAAAGAGCCATATAATAAATATGTTATATTACCAACTACGGTATGTAATGCAAGATGTTATTATTGTTTCGAATATGGAAAAAAGCATTATTCAATGGACCATAATACAGCGGCAGAAGTGGCTGATTATATTGTGGAAAATTCTACTTCAGATAATATTTTCATCACATGGTTTGGCGGCGAGCCATTGTGTAATGTTGATGCAATCAATTTAATTTGCAAAAAAATTAAAGACTCGGGTAAAACCTTAAAATCCAAAATGGTCACCAATGGCTTTTTATTTAATAATGATATTATCACTCATGCTACTGATTTTTGGAATTTAGAAAACGTGCAAATAACATTAGATGGCACGGCAGAAGTTTATAACAAAATAAAAGCTTATGTTAATTGCAAAACAAATGCATTTAATAGGGTTATTGAAAATATCGATTCTTTGCTAAAAAATAATATAAAAGTAAGAATACGACTGAACGCTTCAATGGAAAACGTTGACGATTTGTTTGAATTATGTGTCTACTTATCTAAAAAGTATGCTGGTAATAAGTCCTTTAGTGTCTATACTGCAATTGTCCAAAATCATGATAAGAATGGTAAGCCATTTTTAGATTTTGATAAAGAGACAATCACAAAAAAAGTCATTAATTTAAACACAATGATATATGATTTAAATATAGGTTATAGAGATAAGTTGAATGATAAAATTAAACAAAAATTTTGTATTGCGGATGATGATAATTGTCTTGTTATACATCCTAATGGTTTAATAGGAAAATGTGAGTTTTTTCTTGAAGATAAAATTGTTGGAAACATTTATGATGCAAAAATAGAGCAAAGTAAATGTGATTTATGGAAAAAATTCAAAAAAACAAGATTGGAATGTGAAAAATGTTTACATTATCCTATCTGCTTTGAACTTGATGAATGTCCAATCTGTTTTGTAGGTTGTGATAGTAATGATATCAAACTAAAAAATGATTTATTAGATAAAAAAATTATTAATACTTATAACAACTTTAAAAATTATAATGCCGATTGATGATTTATAATTAGTTTAGTGTTAAAATTTATTAGGAGCTTTTATGTATAAAATAGCAGAATTTATATTTGATTTTAAAAGCGAATATTATGTGATTATACATGCATACGAGCAATATAGTGTTAAAGATAATGAACCTGATTTTGTATCGATATGTACTTTGAATGATATTTATGATGAATTAAAGATTTCAAATGAAAAAAAAGGCAACTTAGTGTATTCAATTCAACATAGAAAAATTGCTGAATGGCTGCCGCTTAATAGTGCCTTTGTGTTACACTCTGCCTGCTTTGACGTGGAGGGTGTTGGTGTTGCCTTTGCGGCACATAGCGGAACCGGTAAAACTACTCATATGAGATTATGGCAGCAGCTTTTAGGCGATAAAATGACCGTTGTTAACGGTGATAAGCCTATTGTTAGATTTTTTGATAAAGAGCCTAATACGCCTTACGCTTACGGCACGCCTTGGAATGGTAAAGAGCGTTTAGGTTGCAATATGCGCACACCTTTAAAGCATATATGCTTTATTGAACGAAGTGAAACAAACTTTGTAGAACCCGTAAAAAAGGAAGATGTTATAAATCTTATTTTTAATCAGGTTTATATGCCTAAAGATCCTATTGCTGTTATGAACACGATGCAGTTAATTGATCGCCTTTTATCCTGTTGCAATCTTTGGAAAATACACTGTAATATGGAGCCGGAGGCTGCTGAAATAGCCTATGAGGCTATCTTTAATGCAAAGTGCAAAACGCAAAATGCAAAATAGATTTGAATTTTATGTGTTTGACACTGATTACATAATATGGTACAATCAATAGGTAAATAAATTTTAAAGGTGATAAAAATGAAACTTAAATATGAATTTGTAATAAATCAGGTTGCAGACCAGATGGTAGCCGTGCCTGTAGGTGACGGTTTAGAAAATTTCAGCGGCTTTGTTAAAATGAACGATATCGGCGCTGAGATTTTTGAAATTCTCAAAGAAGATGTAACCCTTGAAGAAATCGTTACAAAAATGCTTGAAAAGCATCCTGAGGCCACTAAGGAAGAGGCTTTAGAAACAGTTAAGGAATTCACCGATAGACTTATTGCAGAAGGTCTTGCTGAATAATGGAGAGTTCTTTAAAGAGCGTTGCCGAAAAGCTTAAAGTTGAAACACAGGTCGCTACACTTACTGAGGGTACAAGTATGCGACCGATGCTCAGGCAACATAAGGATATAGTTGTAATAGAGCGCATAGCAAGACCTATTGTGAAACACGATGTGTTGCTATACAGTGTAAAAAACAAAGAAAAACTTGTGTTACACCGTGTTTTAAGGGTCGAGGAGGATCGATATATTATTCGTGGTGATAATACATACCGTCTTGAATATGTTCCTAAAAAGGCCGTTATAGGCGTTTTAAAGGAATTTTATAGAGACGGAAAGTATTTCGATTGCGCTACTAACAAAAAATATAAAACTTATATTTTCTTTATGCGCTTTTTTTATCCTTTTAGATACTTTTGGAAGGTGCTTTTAATACCTTTTCTAGTAAAAATCAAACATAAAATATTTAAGTTTAAATATAAACAATAGCCTGCAAGCAAATGCTTGCAGGCTATTTTCGTATTATTAATGGGATTTTAAAAGAAAATGTTTTATCCTTGCTAAAAATGGTTTTAATTTTCTGCACCAAAAATACCGCAAAGGGTAGCTTGAAAGAATGTATACAGTGTATACCCTATACCTTTTATTAGTTTTACAGTTAATGTATTTGCCGTCCCTATAAAACTCTTTCAAAATACCGACAATATCTTCGCGCTTAACGTTTTTTTCGGTAAAATAATTATTATCACCGCGAATAATCAAATTACCGTTTTTTATCTTTATTATTCTGTGAAGGGTATATTTGTCTTTTCCTCCTGGGTATGCAACTACATCGCCTTTTTTAAGCTCTCTATTAACCCTTTCGATAACAACAATATCTCTGTGTTGTCGTAACATCGGGCGCATACTAACGCCAGAAGTTAAAACAGATACCTCAAGGGTTTCCTTTAAAGCTTCGCCAATGCTGTTTAGATCTAAATATTGATTACTCAATCAACAATACCCTCTTTTTTAAGCTGTTCGGTAAATTCTGTAACGGTTTCTAAAGCCTCTTCCTTGGTAGCCTCAGGATGCTTTTTAAGCATAATTTCAACGATTTCTTCAAGGGTTACATCTTCTTTGAGAATTTCAAAAATCTCAGCGCCTATATCATTTAATTTGATAAAACCGCCAAATTCATCCATACCATCGCCTATCGGCACAGCAACCATATTATCTGCAACCTGATTTATTACAAATTCATATTTTAATTTCATACTTATCACCTTTAAAATTTATTTGCATACCAATATTAACATACACTGTATTCATTGTCAAATAGATAAAGTTCAAATCTATTTTGCGTTTTGCACACATTCCTCTGACGAGGAAGGGGAACCGCTTGCGGTGGAAGGAGAGAAAAATAAAATCTCTCCCTCAGTCTCGCTTGCGCTCAACAGCTCCCTCATCAGATGGAGCCAAACCATTTTCATTAAATATAGTATTATATGCAATCTCGGCAGCTTCCATTTCCATATTGCAGTGTATTTTCCAAAGATTGCAACTAGATAAAAGGCAGTCTATAAGCTGCATTGTATTCATTAAAGCCATAGGATCTTTTGGCATATAAACTTGATTTAATATAAGGTTAACAGCATCTTTTTTATTAAGCTTTTCAACAAAGTTTGTTTCGCTTCGCTCAATAAAGCAAATATGCTGTAATTTAGTTCTCATATTGCAACCAAGACGCTCTTTGCCATTCCAAGGTGTGCCATAAGCATAAGGAGTGTCAGGCTCATCATCAAAAAAGCGAACAATAGGCTTGTCTCCATTAACTACAACCATTTTTTCGCCTAAAAGCTGCTGCCATAGCCTCATATGAGTTGTTTTTCCTGTTCCGCTATGTGCCGCAAAAGCAACACCAACACCCTCAATATCAAAACAAGCACTATGTAGTACAAAAGCATTGTGTAACGGAAGCCATTCGGCGAGTTTGCGGTGAATAACCGTTAATTCTAAATACTTTTTTGAGTATCTATTATCAGCAACTTTATCTTCGTAGAGTATATCATTAAGACAAGATGAAATCTCAAAATCAGCAATTCCTTCTTGTAAATATTCATCAGGTATCGATATCTCGGCACCAAATTGTGGTGTGATAACAAAATTAAAATCGGCTATTCGGTATTTCAAATCTCTTCACCGCTATTTCTCATATAGGTGTTTATCATCTTAAATCTCAATTCCTGTTCTTTAGTTTCTTTAAATTTAGAATTGCAATTTTTTCTATGGTTTGGACAGTTTTTTAGCCAGTTACACATAAATCGAAATTTGCAATCAACACAAAAAGGTTCAACAATTTTTTCTTTCCATTCGGAAATAATAACTTGATTATCAACTCCATTAAAAATACTGCCCACTGTTTTTTTCTCATAATCAAGACCGCACTTTGCTATTTCACCAGTATGAGTAATATATAAATGACTGTTATTATCAGCCATACAATTATTGAGTTTAAGTTTTTTTGAAAGAATGCTTCTATTTAAACCTTTCTTAAAAATATACTCATTTATATCCAAGTATTGATTAAAGATTTTTTCGGTGCGATTTATCTTTGTTTCAGTATCAAAAAGCATAGCGATATACAAATATATATTTTTATATTTGCCAAATTTTTCAGCAAGAAAATTAACAAGCTGTTTTAGTGATTCTATATTATTATCATCTAAACACACCCTTACTTTAGCAACAATTCCAGCATCTAAAACTAATTTTAAATTATCAATAATAGTGAAAAAAGTAATATCTTTATCTTTATAATTTTTTATTTTATCATATGTTTCTCCAAAACCATCTAAGGTAACCTGAAGTGATTTTAAATTCCAATCATTTTCCTCTGCGTGGTTAAGCATTTCTTTATTAAATAAAGATAAATTAGTAATCATTTTTGAAGAATATGTTTTGTTATTTTCTTTAAGATATTTCGAAACTATATCAATAATTTTAAAATTATACAGAGGCTCACCTCCATACCATTCTATCGATATTTTTTTATCACCTGCATGATCGACAATAAATTTTGCAATTTGCAAAGCAGTTGTTTCCGACATATCACAATAAGTAATTCCATGTTGACAACAATAAAAACAACGAGCATTACAATTACTTGTAGTCATTATGAGATATGAAGAATAAGTATTCGGTTCATCAATAGAAAACAATTTTAAAGAGTCAAAAATTTGATTATATGTCTTGACTTCATTAAAATTTTCTGGAATATAAAAGAAATTCTTAACTAGTATATTTCTTATTTCAATATTTTCAATGTTCGGAAAATCATTTTTAATTTCTTGATCAGAAAAAAATAAAAGCGTATTAAAGACGGTATGATATAGCAAACAACCATTATCAATTTTCTCAGTTATGCAATATTTAGTAAATCTATAAGATAAGTTTTCATCATAATCATTTGAAAAAGTTTCTATAAATGATTTTTTTTCTGTTATATATAACATTTTTAAAACTCCCAAAATAAGAAATAGTTATTTAACAATTAAAAGATTAAAGCGGCAAGGAAAAACCTGCCGCTTTAATCTTTTAAGAGAAATTAATCTTCTGGTGTGGTAGGAGTAATACCATCACAAGATGAAGCAGTTACAATGTCAGAAACATTGAATTTAACAACCTCGAGAATTGCTTTCATACTTTTTTCATCTCCTTTATAAAATATGTTAATGAATATTCGCTTTTTAACCGTTAGGATTTGCACGATATTCTACTATAGCGGCAAATAAAGATTTCATAGCAGAGCAAATATTTTTCAAATTTTCTGCATACGAAGCACCATTAATATATGTATCTAAAGTTTCAACAAACTGACGAGCCTTAACATCACCATAATGATATTCGCCATCAATAACAGCGAACACAACAGCATATAATTGACGATCAACCTGATATGTGTACATTTCCTCTGCATACTCGCAAGTAATTCTGATAGTACCATCGTTTTCATTGTAGGTTGAAGCAGCTCCGTTTAATTTACTATAAACAAGAGCGTCTTCTTCAGCGATAAGCTGTTCAACTGTAGGAACTGCTGAAGAATATTTGCCTTCAGTGTCTGCATAAATTACGAAGCCATAATCAGAGCAAATAGAGTAGTCAATGCCTGTTCCGCTTTGTCTAATGATTGCATTAAAACGTAATGCCCAAGGTTCGGTCATAAACAACTGCATTGTATGTCCTACGGTATATGTAGAACCGACTGCTTCGGTAGCAAAAGCGACATACTCGGATACAGAAGTTGCTATGCTTTCATTTCTTTGAACAGTACCAGCAGAAGTTCTATATGCCATAGTCTTTTCGTACATATTTATCAAAGAATCACAAAGAGTTAAAAGGTTGGCAGAATAGTTTGAGGAATTATTCTTATAAGTATCGATGGCCTTCTTAAAGCTTCTTTCTCTAGTACCGCCATTTTGAACACCATGAGCATCCTTTGCAAAGAAAACTACATAAAGTGGATTTTCCATTTCATATGTAAAAATATCCTTATCATAGGTAACAGCTACACAGTATCCTGTATTTGTATTTTGCAAATCAAGATTACCTTTGGTTTTAGAATATATATCTGCCTTTTGAGAAGCCATAATTTCATCAGCAGTAGGTACGCCCTCTCCATCCCAATCGGCATCTCTCAAAATATAAGCACCATAATCAGCTAAATTATCATACTCGGCTTTAGTAAGAGTTACACCATTAACTCTTATATACGCATTGAAGTACATACCCCAAGGCTCAAGAACCTTTAACTGCACGTTGTGACCAAAGGTATATGTAACTGCAGGTGCCGCCGGAGTTAAATCACAATTACACATATCGCAGAGGTTGTCGGAATCAGTGTCAGCGTGAGCTTCGTTGTCAACAACAACAGTAGCAGCATCACAATCGCAAATGCCATCGTGAGTACCGTCGCCATTATCGGAATATGTAACAGCGGTGCACTCATG
>JAZNJD010000025.1:0-10043 GCA_045577835.1 Acutalibacteraceae bacterium
ATCTCGGCTCTCCGACTGCGTCTCCGAGCCGTTTCTATCTGACTATCGTCCAATAGAAACGGCTCGGCTCCCAAAAAGAGAGTCATAAATCATTTCTAAAGGACAATCATCTATCATCATAGAAATGATAGTCATAGCACCTGCTTTGTAGTTTGTTTGTTATCTTCTTCGGCTCTCTGCAAGTTGTCATTCGTAATACGAATGACAACTTGCAGAGAGCCGAAAAGCTTTATTCTTGTCCAAGTTTATACTGGGCGCAGGTGCAACTTGCTCTCGAAGAGACAGTCATAAATCATATCGAAAAGAAAATTCTGTTCTAGTATTCTGCTGTAAAATAAGGTTAGTAGGTGGCTTAATCTATTAAACTTTTCGCAAGATTTATAGATTTTCCGTGCGTGTTCTCTTAAATTCAAGAGTGCAAACAACCTTGTATTATTTGCTGACGCTACGCCGAGTGCAAGGCATTTCAGCCCAGCCGAGACTAAACAACTCGTTCTGTGGGGATTTTCATTTAGTATTTAAACTACGATTAAATCCCGGAAACTTCGTATGCTATTCCCGTAAGGGCTGGAGAATTCCCTTAATGGACGGTAGCACCACCGCTTGAGCAGTTTTGTTTAACGACTTTAACTTAAAACGTCGTGGATTCCATAATTTTCGTCAATAACTTCGACAGGAACCCTTGTCAAAGCTATACACTTATTTTAGTTAATAAACGCTGTAATAAGTGAAACAGGTTTGCAGTCGAACAAGTCTACATTTCGTAACGGCTCTGCTATCCGCACAGAAGTTGACCGCTCAATTGCCATCAACTTAAAATTCACATTGCCTTTGTGAAGGGCTTTGTATATCACGGCTTTTCCTACTCTCATTCTTCAGACCACTGCGTGAAAGTGGGTTCTAATTTTTTTGCGGAAATCATAAAACCGAGCAACGTAATAGGTCGATTAAAAATGTGTCGCCTATCTTCCATATATCACCCTGTCCGTTGCCGTAAATGTGATAGCTCTTTAATTCCGTATTTCCACTTCTTCGGTCCTACGGATAATCAGCCTTAGAGCATCGACTGATGAAGCCTAACCCGACTTCAAGGGGGGTTCTGCTAGTGATTCACAGTCTGTCGCAGACCTCAGACTGTGGCTCTCGGCACCAAGGCTCCAAAATGCATTGGTGCAACTAACTTCCCATCACAATTTAGCAAATGAATTGCTCTGCCTTTTGAATCCTCCTTTTATGGTTCTTTTTTTGCTCCGTCACTTACCGAAGACAAAACATAAAAGTAGGCAAAGAGCAACAATAATATACAATCATTTTTATTGCTCTTTGTGTTCACTCCTTCTTAATTATGAATGAAGTATAGTCAGTTTAGCATGTGATTTTTTAATCGTCAATAGATTTGCCCGATGTGTTGTTTGACAAACGACGCCCCGGGAATTTTACTTGGTAATATTTAAAAAATCCCATATTGTGCAGCCAAAATATGCTGCCATTTCAAATAAGGATATAGTTGACGGATCGATTCTTCGGCTGAAAACGTCATGAATATATCCCGGCGATTTACCAAGCTTAATACTTAATTCTCGATAGGACATATTACGTTCTGCCAAGAGTTTGTCCAACTTCTGCTGTAAGGCGTACCAAAAATTTTCATACTCTGTTCTGTCTAACATAAAAAAACCTCTTTTACATAAAAAATTAAGAGCCGCGACACCGCGACTCTTTGATAAAAATGTAAAAAAGGTTATATTTGAGTTTCAAGAAAACTTAAATGGAGAGGCAAAAACATGAAAATCAGTGAATATTTGCTCAATTAGCGCACTTTTTTGAGCGAAAATAGAAAAAACACAGTCCTTTTTTGATGCAAGAACTGTGTTTTTAATATTATATTCTTGGTTCGCCGTATTCTCTACGCATGGCATTCATAGAAACAACCCACTGCTTGCCAAATTTACAAACGTCAACACCTTCAACTAATTTGCCATAGCTGATTGCTTTTCTAAGTGTACTTTCGTTCAAAGCCCAAAGGTCAGTAGCATCACTAAACGCCATGAGTCCATCAAAGGGAGTTTCGACTAGGGCACCGTTCTCCCACAGTTCATCGCAAGAGAGATCTAAATCATCATTCCATACAATGCCGTGACCACCTACATCAACGGTAACCTCAGAGAATAGGTGAGGATCTTTTAGCTCCGCAAAGAATGGTATGCGCTCAAACAGAGGCTTCGTATCGTATATCTTAGTGCAACCTTCTGCAAACTGAACACTCAAGCGATATTCAGGTAGCGGAGAAATGTTTTTAATCTTATGAAACATAATAGCCCCCTTACTCTAACGGAGGAAGATGCTTGAAATCCTGAGTCTCCCAAATAGCAATAAGCTCATTTTGGTGAAGTGATATCCATTCTCTTACCATTTCAAGCGCTTTAGAAGGCAATGCACCTTCCAATAGCTTTCCGTCAGCAATTGTGATTGCCGCCATATCATCGCCATAAATTGCGTGAATATGCGGCGGATTGTGTTCCTTTTGTAAAAAGTACATACGGATTGTGATTCCGTAAAATTTTGATAATACAGGCATTCAAACCACTCCTTTCAACAACATTATATCACGGTATCGTGATACTGTCAATATATTTTGATTCACTTTTATTATTTGCAAAAGTATAACCACTAAGAAAAAACTTTAGTGGTTATAATGAAACTTGAAGTTTGGTCTTGTGAAAATATAATTTATAGTTGTTGCACTGGTAGGGAGATTGACATCACTCTTGGAGTGGCTCTTTTGAAATTGAAAGCAAAAATTGCAAGTGGTAACGCTTGACATATTGTTCACAGTATGCTATGTTTTAATTAAAAAGTAATAGTGCCACAGAATAGAGCAAAGCAATCTGTTTTTTATTTAGAACGGATTATGATAAACATATAGGGTATGAATAATGTCTTTATATCTGTTTATATCAGCTGTTTTAAGATTTTCATAATAAAGCAATTAGGAGCAATATAATATGTGTGTTGAGGAATCTTTTCAAACAATAGATTTTGAGTTCCAAAAGTATTTGGACTTTTTATGTAATATATGTTCTTTTGAGGCAAAAGCCACGGATAAACAGACTATTGATGCTATGATAGATTACATATCAGTTTTTGCAGAGCAAGAGGGCTTTAGTACTAATAGAACTAAAATGGATAAATGCGGTGATTTTCTTTCTATAGATATAAATGAGGGTTCTAAAAAGGGTTGCGTTTTTTTAGCGCATACTGATACTGTACACGAAAAAGGAGTGTTTGGCGAAAATTCGGTTACTCGTTTAAAAGACAGAATTGTCGCTCCGGGAAGCATTGATTGCAAAGGCGGCATAGCTATTGCTATGCTTTCAATGAAGGCTCTTTGTAAAAACGGTTATAAAAAACATCTCCGGTTAATATTAACTTCCGATGAAGAAATTTCAAATGTTCTTGGCGCTGAAAAGGAATTAGAATATTTTAAGCAAATGTGTAGAGGGTTCCCTTATGCTATTAACTGTGAAACCTCGGAAAAAGATGAGGTTTGTGTTTCAAGAAAAGGCATTTTGAAATATCAAATTGAAATTAAAGGCGTTGGTGGACATTCAGGAATTCATTATTTTGAGTGTAAAAATGCAATTCTTGAAGCTGCACATAAAATTTTGGCTCTTTCTGCTCAAAGTCAACCAAATGGTATTACATACAGTTGCAACATTATTAACTCAGGAACTGTTTCAAATATAATTCCGGACACTTGTTCTTTAACGGTAGATATCCGTGTTCCAAGGCGTGATGATATTGAGAAAGCAGAAGCCACAATAAAAGAAATTGCAAACACAAGTTATTTAGGCGGAACTACTGCAATGCTTAAAGTTATCGGTAAGCGACCACCGATGGAAAAAAGTATAGAAACGAAGCAATTGTTTAATAAACTACTTGATGTTTGCCATAAATACAATTTGGGCAGTTTGACTCTAACAGAGTCTGGAGGGGGCTCGGATTCTTGCTATACACAAGCTGCGGGTGTTACATCAATATGTGGTATGGGTGGTTGCGGAGAGTTTTGTCATACAAATAAAGAATATATACTTATAGATTCTATCAATTTAAGAGCAAAAATACTTTTAGCATTTTTAATGGAGGAGACTATATGAAAATGACATTTGCGGTTGCAGGAGATATGCTTGCTCAAAGACGAATACATAAAGATAGTATCGGATTTTCTGAGGTTAAAGCACATCTTAATAAATCAGATGTACGATATTTAAATTTAGAAACCACACTGCATCGCGGAGAGTATTATGCTAACTATTTCAGCGGTGGAAGCTATTTGCGTGCCGACCCTGAAACTTTAGACGATATTAAAGAGTATGGTTTTAATGTGTTGAGTTTCGCTAATAATCATTCAATGGATTTTGACCGTGGCGGGCTTATGGCAACAAAACAAGCGGTTGACGATGCGGGCATTGTAAACGCAGGTGTGGGTGCTAATTTAGACGAAGCGGCAAGCCCTACATATTTAGAAACACCAAACGGTAGGGTTGCCCTAATCGGTGTGGTATCTACTATGGGTACACCTCTTGGTGGCAGTTATTCTGCTATGGCAGGCAAACAGTCTCGCAGATATCCTGGACGTCCAGGTGTAAACGGTCTTCGTATACAGGATTGCCTTGAGGTCACAAAAGAACAGCTTGAAGTTATCAAAGAAATCAGCAAACTTAGTAAAATCAATGCTCAAAAAGATATTGAAAGAGCGGAGGGCTATTTCTCACCTCTGCCTGACGGTATAGCGGTTTTAAAAGAACTTGAGTTTCGTGAGGGCGACGCTACACGCTATGTAACACATCCGCACCCCGAGGATATGAGCAGGATAGAAAAGGCTATTTACGAGGCGCAAATGCAGGCGGATTATATTTTGGTTGCAATTCATTCGCACGAGGTTTCAGGAGATAACAAGGAAAACCCTGCAGACTTTTTACAAGAGTTTTCCCGTAGATGTATTGATGTAGGAGCACATGCGGTAATAGGTCACGGTCCACACCTATTAAGACCGATAGAAATTTACAAAAATCGCCCTATTTTTTACTCTTTAGGTAATTTTGTAATACATAATGAGTGCATTCCTTTTGCACCTGAGGAAATGTTTGCAAGTCAAAGTATGACAAGCGACAGCACTTTGCGTGAACTTTTCTGTAAACGCAGTGCAAACTATACCCGAGGTCTTATGCGTGACCGTAAAATGTTAGAATCGGTTATTCCGTATTTTGAGATGGAAGACGGAAAGCTTACGCATCTTGAACTTATGCCTATAGAACTGCAGTTTGATGAGCCAGTGTGGAGAAATGGTAACCCACGCTTTTCAAATAAGCATGGCATTATTGAAAGACTGTCAGAAATGTCTGAAGCCTTTGGAACAAAGATTATTATCGATAACAGAGGCTACGGTATTGTAGAACTACTGTAAAATATACTAAATTAAATTATAAGTAAAAGCTGACATCACTTTTTTAGTGATGTCAGTTTTTTGTGCTGTGGCTAAAAAATACGACCTGATTCACAGATATTTTAACCACTCGGATTTATTGAATTGAATGTGGCTGTAAAGTATAATATTTATAATAAAATTATTATATAAAAGTATACCCTATACTTTGTTTTAAGGAGTTGTGGACCATGGTTAATTTAACGCAAGAGCAAAGAAAATGGGTTGAAGAGTTTTATAAAAAACTTGAGCAAAAAACAGAGTGGATTGCTAATGAGGTACAAGACCTAATACCTTACACCACAGATGAAAACGGAATGTATTTTGATAAGCGTTTTGATAAAAACAGTAGCGGAGTTCAGTGGTGGACAAACGGGTTTTATGCTGGTATGTTATGGCTACTTTATGAGCACACAGGAAAAGAATTCTACAAAAATGTTGCTAAAAAGCAGGAGCTAATGCTTGATGAAGCCTTTGCTTTGTATGACGAACTAAATCACGATGTAGGCTTTATGTGGGATTTAGCTTCTAAACCCTCATACGTTTTTGACGGAGATAAGGCTTCCCGTATGCGTACACTTATGGCAGCAAATATTCTTGCCGCAAGAGCCAATATAAAGGGTAAATATATAAGAGCGTGGAATCACCACGAATATACAATTATAGATTGTCTCATGAATCTTCCGCTTTTATATTGGGCTTCACGTGAAGTGAATGATGATCGCTATAAGTATATTGCAATGATGCAAGTGGATTCCGCTATAAAGCATCATGTTCGTGAGGATGGCAGTATAGTTCATATTGCAAGTCATAATCCGTTAAAGGACGAGGTTGTTGAAACGCTTGGCGGTCAGGGCTATTCACAAACTTCTTGTTGGACAAGGGGACAGGCGTGGGCAGTATACGGTTTCACTTTAAACTATATCCACACAAACGAGCAACGATATTTGGAGACAGCCTTAAAGGTTACTGATTATTTTATAGCTGAAGCTAAAAAGTATAACTATAAGGTACCTATTGATTTTTGTCAGCCTGCAGAGCCTCAATATTTAGATAACAGTGCAACTGTGTGTGCTGTTTGCGGAATGATAGAACTTTATAAGATAACAGGCGAAGAAAGATATAGAGATGAGGCCGTTGCACTTTTACAGCATTTAGAAGAAGACTGTGATTTTTCAAATGAAAATCATTCGATTGTGCAAAGGTGTTCTGAAGCCTATTACGGCAGACAGCATCTACCTCTTATATATGCTGACTTTTTCCTCGTTGAAGCTGTTTTGAAGCTTCTTGACAGTGATTTTCTAATCTGGTAGAGGAGGGGGAAAGATGATACAGATAAAAATTGTAAATAAAGACGGAGAAGAGCTTTTTTTCGCTAACGGCACCGAGATAGACGTGGTTTATAACGGCGAGTATAACGAGGGTGATAAAATTGTTATCAGTAAAACGGATACAGAATATTTATCTCTGAAACTTGACGATACTCTCGCAGAAAGCATAGTATTTACACCTATTAGTACCTTTGAGTTTGCAATTCCGTTTGGCGAACTAAAAAAGGGATATGATGAGAAAGCTTTTGTTGGCAGTGCACACAGAATTAGAGTTAGCGAGCCTCAAGATGAGGTTAAATACGGAAACAGGAAGATTTCTCTTAATTCACACGATTTAAGAGGTCAAAAGAAATATTACCCTCACGCATATGCCAATCTTGTTACTCGCGAAGCGGTTTGTTTTTACGAACGAAACGCCATTGACGGCATAATAGAAAATCACGACCACGGTGATTATCCGTATCATTCGTGGGCAGGCGGCGCCCGAGAGGACCTTGAATATTTCGTTGATTTCGGAACACAGGTAGAAATTGAAAAAATAGTGTTTTTCTTGAGAGCAGATTTTCCGCACGATACATATTGGAAGAGCCTTGATGTTGAATTTGATGACAAAACCCGCATTACAGCGGATTTTATAAAAACAGGCGAGGATCAGGAGTTAATACTTCCTGAAAAGAAAAAGACCCGAAAAATACATCTTACAAACTTTAAACAGGCAGAATTGCCTTTTTCTTGGGCAGCATTATCTCAGGTAGAGGTTTTTGGCAATTATATTAAGGAGGATTTATCAAAAATGGAAATTAGAAATGCATCAAATCCAAAAGACGTTAAAAATTACGATACCGACAGATTAAGAGAGGAATTCCACATTTCCAAGCTCTTTACAAAGGACAATATTCGTATGGTTTACAGCCATATTGATCGTATAATCACAGCGGGGTTAATGCCTGTGTTTCAGGAGCTAAAGCTTGAGGGCGGAAAAGAACTTGCAAGCGAGTATTTCCTTGAAAGACGTGAAATGGGTTGTATCAACATTGGTGGTATTGGTATTATCACAGTTGACGGTGTTGATTACGAAATGAACCCAAGAGACGGTATATATATCGGTATGGGCAACAAGGAGATTTCTTTCAAGTGTGTTGACACAGAAAATCCTCCAAAGTTCTATGTATCTTCCTGTCCTGCCCATGCTTCATATCCAATAGTAAAAATTGATATAACAAAGGCTAAAAAGGTTCCTTGCGGCTCTGTTGAGGATTGTAACAAGCGCGTTATCAATCAGTATATCCACCCTGAAGTAATAAAGAGCTGTCAGCTTGCTATGGGTCTTACCGAGCTTGAACCCGGTTCAAATTGGAATACTATGCCTTCACACACCCACGATAGAAGAATGGAGGTTTATCTCTATCTTGATATGGGTGAAAACGATGCTGTTTTCCATATGATGGGTGAACCCAACGAAACAAGGCATATCGTTATGCATAACGAAGAGGCAGTAATTTCTCCAAGTTGGTCTATTCATAGCGGCGTTGGTACAAAGGCATATTCGTTTATTTGGGCTATGTGCGGTGAAAACCAAGAGTTTACCGATATGGACTTTATTGAAACAAGAGAACTTAGATAGGAGAATTATAGTGAATAATATGTTTGATTTAACAGGTAAAGTGGCACTTGTTACAGGTGCATCTTACGGTATTGGCTATGCAATTGCTAAAGGCTTAGCAGGCGCTGGCGCTAAAATAGTTTTTAACGACATAAACGAAGAACTTGTAAACAAAGGACTTGATAGTTATAAGGCTGATGGTATAGACGCTAAAGGCTACGTATGCGATGTAACCGATGAAGATGCCGTTGCAAAGCTTATCACAAAGATAGAAGCAGAGGTAGGCGTTGTTGATATACTTGTAAATAATGCAGGTATAATCAAGCGTATTCCTATGTGCGAAATGGCTGCAGAAGATTTCAGAAAAGTAATTGATGTAGACCTAACAGCACCATTTATTATGGCTAAAGCAGTTATTCCTTCAATGATAAAGAAGGGACACGGAAAGATTATAAATATCTGTTCTATGATGAGTGAGCTTGGCCGTGAAACTGTATCTGCCTATGCGGCGGCTAAGGGCGGACTAAAAATGCTAACAAGAAATATTTGCTCTGAATTCGGTGCGCATAACATTCAGTGTAACGGTATAGGTCCCGGTTATATTGCAACACCGCAAACAGCGCCGTTGCGTGAAAAACAGCCTGACGGCACACCACACCCATTTGATAGCTTCATTTTGGCAAAAACCCCTGCAGGTCGTTGGGGAGACCCAGAAGATTTAATGGGCCCTGCTGTGTTCTTAGCTTCGGACGCTTCAAACTTCGTTAACGGACACGTTCTTTACGTAGACGGTGGTATCTTAGCATATATCGGCAAGCAACCGTAATCGTAAATAATATTTATTACAAAAAAGCATCAAACCAATCGGCTTGATGCTTTTTATTATTGTGTAACGAATACTACCGGCAGTGCCGGTAGTTCCAAAAAGCTTTAGCTATGCGTAGAAAAAATATCCTCCTTCGTCTAAAATAGAAGTGGGTTTGCCAACCACAACAAAAAGACGAAGGAGGAGTCAAGTATGAAACATGACACAGATAGTTTAGCACATACGAAATGGAATTGCAAATATCATATAGTTTTTGCACCAAAATACCGCCGTCAAGTAATCTATGGAAAGATAAAGGCGGATATAGGAATAATGCTTAGAAAATTATGTGAGTATAAGCAGGTGGAAATAATAGAAGCAGAAGCCTGCAAAGCCCACATACATATGCTGGTATCTATACCGCCCAAGTATAGTGTATCACAAATAATGGGATATCTTAAAGGAAAAAGTAGTTTAATGATTTTTGAGAAATATGCCAATATGAAGTATAAATATGGAAATAGACATTTTTGGTGCAGGGGATATTATGTAGATACAGTAGGCAGAAATAAAAAAGCGATTGCAGAATATATACGAAATCAATTACAGGAAGATATATCTTACGACCAAATGTCATTAGTAGAGTATGTAGACCCGTTTACGGGTAAGCAGGTAAAAGAGGGCAAATAAAAAGCCCCTTTAGGGGCAGCCGGTGAAAGAGTTGCGGTTGGCAAACCTTTCGACGAGCCTATAGGCTCGGCCGGTCTTGTGCCCTAAGGGGGCAGTGCATACTACCGGCACGGCCGGTAGTTATGATTA
>JAZNJD010000026.1:0-7001 GCA_045577835.1 Acutalibacteraceae bacterium
TCCATTTCTACAATCACCAACGCATTCAATTAAAAACAAAACTGACACCACTTGAAAAGCGATGTCAGTTCGTTGCTTAAATTTAATATTTACTACCATATAGGTCGTTTTTGTGTTGTCCGCACAATTTGGGGCAGTGCACAACATTCACCTCGCTTTAATTGTTTATTCCTTAACCTCAGGCAGACCGCCTATACTTGTAAGCAACGACATTATACCTGCAAGCAATGTGGTGCTAAGCACCGCTACCCAATTAACCTCGCAGATAAATGCGGTGGTGCCAATAGATGCTGCTGCGGTTTGTGCTACCGTTTTAAGCGCACGTATTAGTGCCGCTTTTATCCATTTTTTTGTTTTTTCTTTCATAATTTAACCTCACTTTAAAAGTTCGTTTACCTTTTGCTGTATTTCCTTGTAGTTATATCCTGCTTTACTCAAACGGTCTTTTCGCTCTTCCCCGTTACCCCATTTGCCCGCTATAACCTCATTAGCTATCTCCAAAACGCTTTTTTTATTCGGCTTGCTACCGAGTTTTAAATTTACAATGTTTTGGATTTCTGAATAGTTATAGCCTGCTTGTGAAAGTCTTGTTTTTCTTTCTTCGCCGTTACCCCATCTACCCTCAATAACCTCGTCGGCTATTTCCTCAGGTGTAGCCTTTTGCTCTTTAGGTGTAAGCTTCGCTTTTGTTACGATTACATCTGAGCAAGCCTTTGCGGCGCTGCTTGCAAATTCCTCGCTTAAAATTATTGGTGTATCTATCTTAGAGTCCATAAAGCCAAGCTCTAATAAAACAGCGGGCATTTTAGTATCCCTTACCTCTGCAAAATTTGCGCTTTTAAGAGGTGTAGCTCTATTGCCTTTAAGACCTGTTTCCTTAATTAAAGCATCATAAAGTTCCTTTTGCCAAGCAAGTGTAACTGCATCTACATTAGGATAAACATAAGCTTCGATGCCTCCGCCCGAGCCACCGTTTATTCCTGCGTTATGATGGATAGCAAGATAAAAATCGGCATCAAAGCGGTTGGCTTTATCGGTTCTGGTCTTTAGCGGAATTTCAGTTCCGTCGTCTATTCTCAAAATTTCTATACCCGAATAAGCGCTAAGGCTTTCTGAAATTTTATCGCAAACCCTTTTGTTGAGTGCATATTCTCTTGTTTCGTTAGGGTCTATTGATTTTAGCGTGCGCTTTCCTGCGGTCGTATAGCTATGACCTGCGTTAAGTGCTAGTTTAAACATATTTTCTTTCCCTCCTTTGTATATTTTATGCTATAGCTGTTTATGTGCCATATTGTTTATGTATTTATCAAGCTTGTCCTTGGCGGTTGTAACGGTGTGGTTACAGCCTAACTGAATCAGTCCGTCAAGACAGGCGGAAAGCCCAAAACAAACAAGGGTCAGTTCCTCGTTTTGCTTTACGTTTTCAGCCTTTAGGGTTTCGATTTCCCTTTTTTGCTTTTTATAGTTTGTATATACCCTCACAATACTAAAAAAAGCGGCAAAAATAACCCCCAAAGCCGTTAATATTTTTGAAATGTATATAAGTGTATCAGCGGTAAGATACATATAGCGCCTCCTCTCTGAAGTTTGTTTTTATACTATAGCTTAACAAACGACTTTCACCGACAAAACTATTGAAAAAATTGTGTTTTTATGCTATTATAATAAAAAAGGCGTAGCCAAAAGGAGAATTTTTATGTTTAAAAAACTATTTGCGGTATTACTTGTTGTTGTGATGGTATTTTCATTTGCAGCCTGTCAGGGCTCTGTAAAGGATGGAGCTAACGCAGCGGCAGATGCACTTCTTTCAAAGAATATCGAGAAAAAAGATATTTTAGGCGTTTGGGAGAGCGAAGCAAAAATCTCCGATGTACTTACATATACCGATGAAGAGCAGCTAGGCGATTCAGCTTCGGAAAACAGCGGAATTTTAGAGGTGCTTTCTCAGATTAAGTCTGACGAAGAATTTGATGTTTCTATTAAATTCAACGAGGATAACACCTATGATATAATTTATGATGCAGATAGCTTTGTAGATGCAATCCTTGATTATTATGAGGATGTTTTCGAGGTTCTTAAAAACGATAAGGAATTACTCAAAAAATTCATTGGCGCCGATGATGCGACACTTGATTTAATAATATCTTCAAACGGATTTTCATCCTTTGGTCAGGTTGCAGATTTGCTTGCACAAAACATAAAGAATATGGATAAGAACGAGCTTTTAAGCACACTTACCACTTCTATTGTAGGCTCTACACTTGAAAATAATAATATCGTGCTTAAGGGTCTTAA
Organism: Acutalibacteraceae bacterium; assembly: GCA_045577835.1. Classification (GTDB taxonomy): domain Bacteria; phylum Bacillota; class Clostridia; order Oscillospirales; family Acutalibacteraceae; genus UBA737. The sequence continues at coordinate 2,296 of JAZNJD010000026.1, forward strand.
GTATGAAATTGACGGTAAGAGCCTCAAAATTCAGCTTGATAAGTCTAGCGAGCAAACAGTGGATATGATTTTAAAGAACGGCAAGCTTTCTTTCAAAACCTTTGAGGGCCTTGCAAAGAATCCTAATGCAGTTATCTTCAAAAACGGTTTTGAAAAAGAGGATAACGATTAGTTTTAAACTAATTCTTGACATTTTTAAGTTTTAGTGCTAATATGCTAGCATAGAGAAAAAACCTGTGATTAAGAGTAGTAACCAAAATTTAAAGCTCAAAGCGAGTCTGCGGCGGTGTAAGGCAGGCAGTGGATGTTTTGGCGAATGGACTTATGAGGGCGGTCGAAAGCGAAGACGAGTAGTAACCGACGGGGCGCAACCGTTATATTGCGAGCTGTATGTATGTACGGTACTTTAGCGGATGAGTATATCATCAATTAGGGTGGCACCGCAGGATTTAAATTTTAAGTCTTGTCCCTTATCACTAGGGACAAGACTTTTTTGTTGTTTGTTAAAGGAGTATTTTATGTTTTTGTTAGTTAAGCGATGGCGAAATATCTTAATAAAACAATAACCAACAATATATTTTAGGAGAATTATTATGATATTTAACAATGTAGATTTTGACACCTATTTTAAAAACTATCCCGATAAGGACGGATTTTTCGGCAAATACGGCGGCTGTTATATTTCTGACGAGCTTAAAAAGGCTATGACCGAGATTACAGAGGCATATTTTACTATCTGTAAATCAAGAAAATTTATTGCTGAGCTTCGCAGAATAAGAAAGGAATTTCAGGGCAGACCTACACCTATTTCCCATCTTGACCGCCTTTCTAATAAATACGGTGATGTTCAGCTTTATGCAAAGCGTGAGGATTTAAACCATTCGGGCGCACATAAATTAAATCACTGTATGGGTGAAGCGTTGCTTGCAAAATATATGGGCAAGAAAAAGGTTATTGCCGAAACGGGTGCCGGTCAGCACGGTGTAGCCCTTGCTACTGCGGCGGCATACTTCGGTCTCGAGTGCGATATTTATATGGGCTCGGTTGATATAGCAAAACAGGCTCCGAATGTAGCTAGAATGAAGATATTAGGTGCTAACGTGATTGAGGTAAAAGAAGGTCTTGCAACCTTAAAAGAAGCGGTTGACGCAGCCTTTGCAGCTTATGCTAAAGAGTATAAGGACAGTATCTACTGTATAGGCTCGGTTTTAGGTCCTCATCCGTTTCCAATGATGGTTAGAGATTTCCAGAGCGTTGTGGGAATTGAGGCTAGAGAGCAGTTTGTTGAAATGACAGGCGAATTACCCGATGCAATAGTTGCCTGTGTTGGCGGCGGCTCTAATGCGGCAGGCCTTTTTGCAGGATTTTTAAATGACCCTGTTGATATCTACGGTGTTGAGCCTTTAGGCAGAGGCGCTACTCTTGGCGACCACGCCGCAAGCCTTAAATATGGTACAGAGGGTATTATGCACGGCTTTAACAGTATAATGCTAAAGGATGAAAACGGTGAGCCCGCACCTGTTTACTCGGTTGCAAGCGGTCTAGATTACCCATCTTCAGGTCCTGAACACGCATTTTTACACGATTTAGGCAGAGTAAAATACGACGTTATAAATGATGAGGAAACAATAGACGCATTCTTTGAGTTATCCCGTCTTGAAGGTATTATCCCCGCTATCGAGAGCGCTCACGCAGTAGCTTATGGCATTAAGCTTGCTAAAAATATGGGCAAGGGCTCGGTGCTTATCAACCTTTCGGGCCGAGGAGATAAGGATATGGATTATATAATCGAGAATTACGGAATAAGATAAAAAATTTAGAAAATACTTTATTTTTTAACAATTTTATAATATAATAAAGGTGATGAAGTTTTTCGTCACCTTTGTTTTTTAAATAAAAATTTTAAGGAGATATAAAAATGAAAAAAGGTACAATTATTTTAATTGCCGTAATAGCGGTTGTAGTAATTATTATCGGCGCCCTTGTAGGTGGTTATAACGGCCTTGTTGAAAAGGAAGAGTCGGTAAAAACTGCACAGTCACAAATTTCAAATCAGCTGCAAAGAAGAGCAGATTTAATTCCTAACTTTGTAAATACCGTTAAGGGCTATGCAGATTATGAAAAGTCAACCTATCAGGCGGTAACCGAGGCTCGTGCCGCAGTAGGCAAGGCTGATTCTGTTACCGAACAGCAGCAGGCTTCAGAGCAGTTAGACCGTGCGGTTTCAATTTGGGTTAATGCTGTAACCGAAGCATATCCCGACCTTAAAGCAGAAAAGCAGTTTACAGCGCTGACCGATGAGCTTTCGGGCAGTGAAAACAGAATAGCAGTAGCTAGAAAAGACTATAACGAAATAGCTAAAGAATATAATTCGTCAATCAGAAAATTCCCAAGAAGCATATTAGCTGCAATTTTCGGTTTTGAAAAGGCAGACTATTTTGAGGCAGACGAGGGCGCAAATAACGTTCCTGAGGTATCGTTTGACTGATTATGAAAAAGGGGATACGATTTTTTGCGGTAATAAGCTGTGCTTTAATTCTTTTATCCTTTTGCGGCTGTGCCGAACAGGAAAAAGAGCTAAAGCCCACCGATGATTTTTTTGTTAACGATTTTGCCAATGTAATAGATTCTGAGGACCAACAGCAGATGCAAAACACAGGTGTCGCACTCTTTAAAAATGAGCAAACCGAGGGCGCACAGGTGGTTGTTGTAACGGTTGAAACGGTGGACGGTGCCGATATGGCAGACTATGCCCTAGAGCTCGGCAGAGCGTGGGGGGTAGGCAACAAGGAAAAGGATAACGGTATAGTTATCCTCTTAGCCACCGAGGACCGAAAGATTGAAATAGCCGTAGGCTACGGTCTTGAGGGCGCTATGCCTGATAGTAAGGCGGGCAGATTTTTAGATGTGTATGCTATACCCTATTTAAAGCAAGATAATTTTTCTAAAGGCCTTAAAGAGTTATATACCGCCGTTGTAAACGAGGTGTATATTGAGTATGGCATAACACCCGAAAACTATGTTTCAATTGAAAATGCAGAAGCAGAGCAGGGCTCGGACGGTATGAAAATACTCTATTCGTGGATAGCTCTTGTTATATGTGTGCTCGTTTTCTCTGCCCTGTTTGGCAGACGAGGTGGCGGCGGAGGCTTTCCTATTTTCTTTATGGGCTCGGGCTTTGGAGGTCATAGAGGAGGCTTCGGCGGTTCAGGCGGCTTTGGCGGTGGTGGCTTCCGAGGCGGCGGCGGAGGCTTTGGCGGCGGCGGTGCCGGCAGAGGCTTCTAAATGAATTAAAAATATAAAATCTCGGGTGCATAAAAGCACCCGAGATATTTTGGAGTATTATATGTCGGATTATAAGGATTACAGCGACTATTTGTCTAAGCTTGAAAATAGCATTTTAAGTCAGGATAATAGCAAAAAGACAACCAAAAGCCAAGTGCAAAGGAAAAAGCCTCGTAGAAGGCTAAACCCTAAAGCACTTGTTATTTTGTTGTGCCTACTTTTAGCGGTTGTAATAATAATCCTTATCGCTATTTCTCCCAAAAAAGCAGCGCCCGATGTTAAGGGTGATACTACCGTGTCTAATGTGAAGAAGGACGAGGTAAGTATTAAAAAAAGTCCGCTTGCCGAAATTACAGATAAAACGGTAACGATAGGCTCTGAAATAGATAGCAAAGCGGCTGTGTTTATAGATAATAAGGACTATACAGTGGTAGCCTCAAAAAACGAAAATTTAAAATGCTATCCCGCATCTACCACCAAAATTATGACCTTGCTAGTAGCGGTTGAGAATATCGACGATTTAGATGATACCTTTAAAATGAGCTATGAGATAACCGACCCGTTGTGGAAACAGGAGGCAACGGTTGCAGGATTTTTGTCCAGTGAGGTAATAACGGTTAAGGATATGCTTTACGGCACAATTTTGCCATCGGGTGGCGATGCGGCGATAGGTCTAGCCATAAAGATTTCGGGAAGCGAAGAGAATTTCGTAGAGCTTATGAATGAAAAGGCAAAAGCCTTAGGACTTAAAAATACAAATTTTGTCAACTGTACAGGTCTCTATAATAAAAACCACTACACAACCCCCCTAGACCTTGCGGTTATCTTAAAAGAGGCTATGAAAAACGAGCTTTGCAGAGAAATTCTTAAAACACAAAGCTATGTGAGTAGCAAAACCCCACAGCACCCAACAGGGATTACCATGAACAGCACGCTCTTTAATTATATGTACGGCACCGAAGCAGAAAACGCAGTAATTGAGGGCGGAAAAACGGGATATACAGGCGAGTCGGGTTACTGTATAGCAAGCTTTGGCAGTTCGGCAGAGGGCAACGAATATATCTGTGTAGCCTTGGGCGCATCTACAAGATGGCCTGCAGTATATGACCAAATAGAACTCTATAAGGCATACGCAAAATGATAAATTTTGAATTTTTAAAAAATTTTTTAAAAATTAGCATAAAAAATGCTTGACATTGATATTATATTATGGTAATATAATGTTCGTCGCCGGTGAGTAGGTAACAGTTAGCCGCCAGCGAAGCCAGCATTGTGGGAGCATAGCTCAGCTGGGAGAGCATCTGCCTTACAAGCAGAGGGTCACAGGTTCGAGCCCTGTTGTTCCCACCACTTTTGGCCTGGTAGTTCAGTTGGTTAGAACGCTAGCCTGTCACGCTAGAGGTCGTGGGTTCGAGCCCCAT
>JAZNJD010000027.1:0-4084 GCA_045577835.1 Acutalibacteraceae bacterium
AGACGTAATTCTCTGCGGCAGAGCCTGCGACACCGCAATTTACGCGGCGCCTTGTATCTATAACGGCTATAACTCGGGCTTAGCTTTCCATATGGCAAAGATTATGGAATGCGGTGCTATGTGTTCCGATCCGGTTGCTGCCGCCGACGTGATGCAGGCGTATATGTATGAAGATTACTTTGAACTTCGCCCTGCGAACCCCATTCGCAAATGTACCGTTGATCGGGTTGCTGCCCATACCCTGTACGAGCAGAGCAATCCTTACCTGATTTTTGAGCCGGACGGTGTTTGCGACCTGACGAATTCCAAATTTCAGCAGGTGGATGAGCGGACTGTGCGTGTTAGCGACTCTGTTTTCAAGGAATCAGAAGAACAGACCCTGAAGCTGGAGGGGGTAAAGTGTTCGGGCTACCGGACGATCTGTCCTGCGACGATCTATGATCCGGAAACCATCCGGCAATTTGACACCATTACAAAAACAGTTATGAATTTTGTGAAGGAGAATACCCAAAAGACCCTTCCTCAGAACAGCTATACCGTTTCCTTTAAGACAAACGGCGGTGCGGAAAGCTCTCTGGGCATCATCATGGACATTGTGGGTCAGACCCAAGAAATCGCAGATACCGTTTGCGCCCTCGTGCGCAGCAGAATGCTACACTGCGATTATCAAGGCAGAAAATCCTCCGCAGGCAACCTTGCTTTCCCATTCTCTCCCTCGGATATCCATGTGGGTGCAGTCTATGAATTTTCCGTATTCCATCTGGCAAAGGTAGATTCTCTGCTGGAAACTGCAAAAATTGAGCTTGAGGAGATTGGGTCATGAAGAAGCTGATCGATTACACCAAAATTTTGCGTAGTAAAAACGCTGGTCCTCTGTTTATCACGTTTGATTTAATTTTCAATAATAATGAGGATATGCGTTATGTTTCAGAACGCTTAACCAAAGAGTATATATCAAAGGCTTATGATGTTTCTGAAGATAAAATCGATATTATAGTTTATAGCGTTGTAAACTCAATAAAAATAACTTTTCCGAGAAAAAATATTAGCGGAAGCCTGAAGGATAACGATATTTATGGTTGCCAGCAGCATGTTCCACTTGCCAATATCGAACTATAAGGGGTGATGACTATGTATGCAGATAAAGAGTATATCGTGAATTTAAGACACGAGCTTCATGAATATCCCGAAATCGGCTTTGAACTTCCAAAGACGATCTCGGTTGTAAAGCGTGAACTGGAAAAGCTCGATATTGCATATACGGAAAAGTATGGCGAATCCAGTGTGGTAGCAACGATAAACCCCGATAAAGCACATTTTACCATCGGTATCCGGGCGGATATGGATGCGCTTTTGATCGAAGAAAAAACAGACCTGCCGTTCAAATCCAAAATCAAAGGGCAAATGCACGCCTGTGGCCACGACGCCCATACGGCTATGCTGCTGGGTACCGCCAAGGCCCTCAAAGCGATGGAGGACAATCTTGCCTGCAGAGTTATGCTTGTTTTTCAGCCCAGCGAGGAAGGGCTCCGCAGTGGTGCAGGAGAACTGGTCAAGGGCGGCCTTATGAATGAGATCGATGTGATCATCGGTATGCACGTTGAAAATTGGTTGGAGGCCGGAACCGTTGGCGTTTGCAAAGGCAGTTCTATGGCATCCAGCCGCAATCTGCGGATAGATTTTTACGGTGCTACCGCCCACGCAACACTGCCCCATACAGGTGTAGATGCTTTGGCTGCAGCGGTGAGTACCTATAACGACATTCAGTATATGTTGGCGCGTGAGTTGAATCCCTTTGCCAAATACATGTTTTCCATTGGAAAGCTGGAAGGCGGCACTACCCAAAACGTGATAGCAGACCACGCCTATATGCTTGGCACCATCCGGACCTTCGATATGGAGGTTGACAGCTTCCTGATCCGCAGAATCGGAGAGATTGCAGAAAGCTGCGCCAAGCAGATCGGCGCCCGGGCTGAAGTGACCTCCAGCTTGAAAGCGCTTGTTGTGTATAATAACCCGAATATTTCTGACTTGATGTTGGCGTCTGCGGCTAAAGTGGTGGGTGCGGATAATATTGTACATATGCCCGAAAAACTAAGCTCCGAAGATTTTTCTCAGTATTTGACCCAAAAGCCGGGTGTGTTCCTTCGTTTGGGCACAAGAAACGCAAAAAAAGGCTGTACCACGCTTCCGCACAATAACGATTTTATGATCGATGAAGATGCGTTTCCTGTCGGAACGGATACCTGCGTTCAGTTTGTCTTGGACAATATGAATGGCATCAATATGGAAAAAGCAGCAGCTTCTGACGAAAGGGTAAAAGGATAATGAAACAAACGATTTGCAGCGTTGGCGACGCAATATTGCTGGAAGGCTTTCCGGACAATTATGATATTACGCCCATTAAAACCATTGTAGAAAAAGCGGATGTACGGCTTTTTAATCTGGAAAATGTGCTGTCTGACAGAGCGATATACGGATCCACCTACTGCGGTGGAACCTGGCTTCTTGCCAAAGAGGATACGCTGGACAGCACGCTGCGCTTTGGCTTTAACGGCTGCTCCTTTGCAAATAATCACACGATGGACTTTTCCTATGACGGCCTTTTTGACACCCTTGCTGCCGCTAAAAAAAGAGAGCTTCCCATCTGCGGAGCGGGAAAGGATCTGGAAGAAGCTTCCGATTATGCTGTGATCGAAACGGAAAACGGAAAATGCGGCCTGATCTCCATCTGTGCAACTTTTAACGATGCTGCCCGTGCGGGACATCCGTCAGAGTACCTTTTGGGAAGACCGGGCTTAAACCCTCTGCGTTTTTCTGTTGAATACCACATCACCCCCGAACATATGAAAGCGCTCAAAGAGATATCTGCAGGCACCCACATTGACGGCAGAAGAAATCGCTCCCGTATGGGCGGCTATACCCCCATGCCCCCAGAAGGTTGCTTTGGTTTCGGTGAATATAACTTCAGGGAAAGTGAAGTGGAAGGGAAATTTTCAAAAGTAAACGCAGTGGATATGGCAAGAACGGAAAATACCATCAAAAAAGCCCTTTCCGTGTGCGACACTGTCATTGTGAATATCCATTCCCACGAAATCAAACACGATACAGATGACGAGCCCGATGATTTTTTGATCGAATTTTGCCGAAAATGTATCGATGCCGGTGCGTCGGCAGTTGTCGGTACCGGAACACATCAGCTGAAAGCGATTGAAATATATAAGAACAGGCCTATTTTCTACAGCCTTGGTAACTTCATTTTCCAAAGTGATCTGGTTTTCTGTATGCCGGATGATTTCAGGGAGAAATACAAAATGCCCCACGGTCTCTCGCCACGGGAACAGGTCGCCGAACGGGCAAAGCGCGGCAACGGCGGGCTACACAACGATGTCAATAATTTCCGATCTCTGATGCCCTTTATGACTTTTGAAAGCGGCTCTGTTGAACGCGTTGTTTTTTATCCGCTGCGGCTGGATATGCACACAGGTCTTCCCGCCCTTGCAGATCAAGCCGAAGCACAAATCATTTTTGATTATCTTTGCGACAGAAATAAACAGTTTGGTACGGTTATGACGCTTCATAACGGTGTGATAGAGGTGAAATTGCAATGATCAAAACAGAAGTTTACGAGCAGGTGCTTTTTGAGACCGTCAAGCGCGGCGCAACAGAAATATCCGCCGATGTAAAAGAGGCATTTGAAGCAGCAATTACCCGGGAGAGCAATCCCGATGCAAAAAAAGGCCTGATTGCGACCTTGAACAGTATGGAAATGTCTGCAAAGCGGGAAAATCCCCTTTGCGTTGACACAGGATGGCCGATTTTTTATTTCAAGGTTGGAAATCAATGTCAGCTGGAGGGCGGTTTTGTAGAACTGGAAAACGCGGCGCGCCGCGCTGTTGCCAAGGCTACTAAGTTTGGTTATCTCCGTGCAACCATGAAGCATCCATTGACGGGATACGACCCCGGCAGCAACATCGGTATGAATATTCCCGATTTTACATATCAGTTTGTTGACGGAGATTTTATTGAGATTTCTTATGCGGCAAAGGGCGGTGGTAGCGAATGCTTTGGCGGTACAAGGCAT
>JAZNJD010000028.1:0-45445 GCA_045577835.1 Acutalibacteraceae bacterium
TTACAAGATTGATAAGTGCTATAGCTTAGCCTCTGTTGCAGGAACAGGCAAAGACGGTATGGTTGCTGAAACTTGGGGTGGCTCACGTGAAATACGTGATTCATATATTGTAAACGCTGGAATTACCGACCACGGTACTATAGGTTGCTTTAACACCTATGCAACAGATATTACAGGCAGCAATAACAGTGCAATACAGCTTACCGCAGATAAGATGCAGGGCAGAAACGTATTTACTGCATCTGATAAGATGACAAGAATGGCAGGCTGTGATGCATATCTTACGACAGGCAGTTATCCTATCTTAAAGATATTTGCAAAGGCAGAAGACGGTATTTGGAGCGGTGAAGAAACTGCACCTACAAAGGGTAGCGGCAGCGAAAACGATCCTATCCTTATTGACTCGGCAGAAGAGTTAGCTTATGTAATTGCTAACGGTAGCAACGGAAATTATTATAAGCTCACTAAAGACATTTATCTTAACAAAGTAGAAAAGGTTAACTGGACTAACGGCGAGGCTGATTGTGATTACAGAATCAGATATTGGTACACAAGCGGCGACAGTGCGTTGTTTAGCGGCACAATAGACGGTGACGGACACGTAATTTACGGTCTTTATACCGATACCGCTGAAAACGTAGCATCTGCTTTAATACCCAACGTAAACGGAACTGCAACTAACTTAGTTAAGAATTTGGGAATAGAAGCTGCATATATTTCGGTTGGCGGAGATGCTTCTGCCTTTGTAGGCGACTCTACCAATTACGGCGGTAGCCTAACCTTCTATCAGTGCTATGCCGGTGAGAATGTAACGGTAAACGGTAATCGTGCCGCTGTATTCTTTGCTTGGGGTGGAATAGGCTACACCATTGATAGATGCTATAGCCTTGCAACCGTTACAGGTGTTGCTAAGCAGGGACTTACTGCTGAAACATGGACAAATCCACGTTCTGTTACAAATTCATACGTAGTAGATACAGGTATTACAGGACACGGTAGCATAGGTTGTACAGATGTTTATGCTACCAACGGCACAGGTGCTTTAAGCAACAGTGCACGTATACTTACTGCAGATAAAATGCAGGGCAAAGATGTATTTACTGCATCTGATAAGATGCCAAGATTGGCAGCTTGCGGAGCATTCGTTGCAACCGAGGGTTATCCTGCATTAAAGATATTTGAATTTGCAAAAATTAAAGAAAGCGAAATCACCGTTTGGAACGGCGAAGCTAACGAGCCTGTTGGCGGTAGCGGTACGGAAGACGATCCATACCAGATATTTACAGCAGAAGAACTCGCTTACGTTATTGAAAACGGAAGCAATAGCAAGTATTATAAAATAGTAAGAAATATTTATCTTAACGACATATCTAAGGTTGATTGGTCTAACGGTACCGTTAGTGACGGATACGAAGCTAACGGTTGGTATACTTCTGAAAACAGCGGTCTCTTTGACGGTGTTATCGACGGTGACGGACACGTTATATACGGTCTGTACGTAAATACTGAGGATAGCGTATCCTCTGCATTACTTCCACGTATACAGGGTAATAGTGTTACCGAAATAAAGAATTTAGGAATAGAAGTTGCCTATATTTCTACAGGCAAGAACGCTTCAGCTATTGTTTGTGATTCAAACAACTATGAAGGTAGCGTAAGCTTCAATCAGTGCTACGTTGGCGAAGACGTTGTGATTAAGGGTGCTGAGCGCTCGGCAGTATTTTTCTGTTGGGGCGGAATAGTTTTCAGCATTGATAAATGCTATAGCTTAGCAACTGTTCAAGAATCCGAATGGTACGGTGCGGTTGCAAACGTATGGATACAGAATTGTACTGTCAGCAACACCTATATAGTAAATACCCGTCTGTCAGGACAGTTTGATGCAGTATGCACCAACGTTTATGCAACCCACGACAAAGGCGGCGCAACCAAGCTTACAGAAGATAATATGAAGGGTATCGGTGCTCTTACAGCCAGCGTAAAAATGCCCGGTCTTGCAGAATGTAATGCATTTACTGCAACAGCATCTTATCCTGTACTCACTATTTTCGGATACACAGCCGATAAATTTACAATTACCTTCAACGCAAACGGCGGTACAGTTGCGGTAGAAAGCATAGAAGCCGTTGCAGGCGCTGTTGTTGAATTCCCTGTACCTTCTAAGTCAGGCTACACCTTTAAAGCATGGTATACAGATGAAGCTTACACAACGTTAGCTATAAACGTAATGCCCGCTGAAGACGTAACCTATTATGCGAAATGGTTCGTTAAATACGACGTTAATAACGACGGTGCCGTTAATGCAGATGACTTAATTAAACTAATAACCACAGTACTTACCGAGAACTTTAATGAGGCGGCAGACTTTTCTTTAGACGGTGCACGTTGTAACGACGATGACAAGATAAACCTACTTGACCTTGTGAGACTTAAAAAGGTTCTAGCAGGCTCATACACAGATTTTTTACCTGAGGGATACCGCCTTGTATGGTCTGAAGAGTTTTCAGGCAACGGATATAACGAAGATACTTGGGGAACTTCAGCTATTTCACCGTTATATATCGAAAATTCTCAAGAGAAGATTTCTGTAGCAGACGGTAAAGCTGTTATGTCGTTAAGCTACGATGCTGATAGCAACAAGTACGTTGGCGCACCCTCTCTTACAACGGCTCAATCGATGAATTTTAAACAGGGTTATATTGAGGTTAATGCAAAGATGCCTTACTACGCTCAGGGCGAGTGGCCTGCATTGTGGTTGCTTTCTACTACTGCCGCCATTTCAAAGGACGTAGTTAACGCTACTCAGCCTGACTATGATCTTGAGATTGATTTTGCCGAAGGTATTTTAGAAGATTCAAGATTTGCATCACAGATTCATTTATGGGGTAAGGATGCTACGGTTGAATCTATAAACAGGGTAATGACAGGAAAGGATACCTGCGTTGTAGGTACTCTTGATGGCAGTAATTATTATGGCTTCTCAGATACCGCTATAGCAAATGAATATCATAGATACGGTTTGCTATGGACCGAAGATAAGCTTGAATTCTATTTTGACGGAGCTATTTATTGTACATACATCATTCCTGAGGACTTGAAGGAATCATTTGATGCGTATGTTAATTTGATTTTCACATTAAATTATTATACTCCTGAATTTGCCGAAGCTAAAGGCATTGACGCAGGTACATATTTCGAAAACCATTCAGGCGATCTCAGCATGGAAATAGATTATGTAAGAATTTATCAGAGTGCTGATAATGGAAGTATTTTGATTAAATAATCCAATTGGCAATTGCCCTATAAATTAAAACAATGACCGTATGCTCACTGCACAAAGAAGTCCAAAAAACATTCTTTGTGCAGTGGGTGGCCATAATCCAACAATATTATTTTATGCAAAGGAAGAAAACAATGAAAAAAAGACAACTTAAACTTATTGCAATCTTAATAGCGTTGTTGATGATTTTGACTTCGGGATTTGTTAACGTTTATGCAGTATCAAATACTTCCGAAAACGAAAAATCTAAATTAGATACATATTCCGCTGATAGAATTGTTCTTGACAATTCAGCCTTCGAAACAGAGGGAGATATTAAGTTCGATGTAAAATCTGAGTTGATGGGCTGTAATAATGTAATCGTTTGGGAAAACGGTTACGGAACCATCAATTGGGATTTTAATATCGAAAAAACCGCAGAATATAATTTGTATTTTAAATTTAAAACCCTAAATAATGATCAAAATATTTCGCTGAAGGTGAAAATAGACGGAAAAAATCCTTTTGAGAATAATGAGGAGATTTCTCTTACAGCTGATTGGATTGATTCTACTGACGGTGTAAGAAAAGACGATAATGGCAATGAATTTTCTCCTGAACAGGTTCAAAGTGAAACTTTTTTTGAGCGTTATGCCGTTGACGAAACAGGCGTTTTGCTTGAGCCTTATAAAATTTCTCTTGATAAGGGTGTACACAGTTTAACACTTATTGGTAAAGGCTATTCCGTTGCAATTGCAGAAATTGCCTTTACAGCACCTGAGGTTTTAGATGAATACAGTGAAATTTCCAAAGGCTATGATTTCAATAAGAGCAAAGCAAAGGAATCTATATACATTCATGCGGAGAAGGCATCACTTAAGAGTGATAACAAACTGATCCCAATGTCAACAAGCGGAGATGCCGGAATGTATCCGATAGATGCTTCTTCGTTAAAACTAAACTACATAGGCGGTTCAAATTGGAATTCGCCTCACCAAAAAATCACATGGAATTTTACTGCATCAGAAGAAGGATACTATAAATTCGGCGCCAGATTTAAGCAAAACGAGCTGATTAACGGCGAAAGCTGGCGATGGCTTAAAATAGACGGTAAAACACCCTTTAAGGAAGCTAAAGAGCTTCGCTTTAAATTCGGTGCTAATTGGGATTATTTCGAATTCGGCGAAGACGGTGAGTTTTATATTTGGCTCGATAAGGGAGAGCATACCCTGTCACTCGAAGTAACTCTCGGTGAAATGTCAGAGTATTACGAGCGACTTAATGAGGTAGTAACCGTCTTGGGTGACCTGTATTTGCAGATAGTAATGATAACAGGCGAAACCCCCGACGTAAACCGTGATTATGAGCTGTTTAGGCAAATACCCGATTTTTTGGATATACTGAGTGATTCTAAGAAAAAGCTTGAGAGTATTGTTGACGATATGCAGAATTCTGTCGGCAAAGAGGGCAGTCAGTATATAGCGGCGGCAAATAATATGATTCGTGTAATAGATAATATGGTAGAGGTACCTTATTTGGCGCATATTTACGTTAAAGATTTTTACACAAATTATTCTACTTTATGTTCATGGCTCAGCGAAATAAAAAAGATGCCACTTGCAATAGATGAATTGCAGTTTACTCCCTATGGCACCGATTTTAATTGGGATCAACCAAATTTTTTTGAAAAGATATTATTTGCAGTAAAAAGATTTGTTTTATCATTCACAGAGGACTATACTACAAAACAAAAAAATGAGGGCTCGCTTAAGCTTTGGGTAAACTGGGGCAGAGATCAAACGATGGCTTTGGATTCTTTGATAAAGGAATCCTTTACAGAAAAAACGGGTATAGAGGTAGAATTACAGATAGTAAGCAATTCACTTATAAATGGTCTTCTTTCGGGAGATTATCCTGATTTGCAGTTGCATTTATCAAGAATTGACCCTATAAATTTCGGTATGAGAGGCGCCCTTACAGACCTTACAGAGTTTAGTGATTATGAAGAGGTGTTAACTCGCTTTATGCCGGGCGCAGACACACCCTATTGGTATAACGGTGCGCTGTATGCACTTCCCGATCAGCAAACCTTTTACTGTATGTTCTACAGGCGAGACGTCTTTGAGCAGTTGAATTTAGAGGTTCCTACGACATGGGATGAATTTTTAGAGGCTGCTACAATTATTCAAAGCTATAATATGTCTGTATACGTTCCGTACACACAGATAGCTACAACAACTACCGTAAATTCAGGTATAGGAAGTCTTAATCTTTATCCTACCTTGATGCTGCAAAACAACCTGAGCTTATATAATGACAAGTTGAATAAAACCGACTTAACCAATGCCAAGGCTATAAACGTTTTTGCCGATTGGACAAAAATGTACAGTGATTACGGTTATCTTAAAGAAGCGGATTTTTACAACAGATTCAGAAACGGCTCGATGCCCTTAGGCATAGCGCCCTATACTACCTATATGACCTTATATAGCGCCGCACCTGAAATACAGGGACGTTGGGATATAGCAAACGTTCCGGGCACCAAAAACGGAAACAACCTTGTTGCAGGCGGCGGTTCTGGTTGTTCTATAGTAAAGCAAAGTAAAAATCAAGAAGAGGCTTGGGAGTTTCTCAAGTGGTGGACCGAGGCTGAAACACAGGTAAGATATTGCAATAACGTTGAATCTGTTTTGGGAATGCTCGGTCGTATTCCTACATCAAACGTTGAAGCCTTTAATAATTTTTCTTGGGAGCCTGAAACCCGAGAAAAGCTTATGAATCAGTGGAAATGTGTAAAAGAAGTTCCCGAGGTACCGGGAGGATATTATTTAACAAGAGCAGTAGATCAGGCGTTTTGGAGTGTGCTTAACGATAAGGTAACACCTAAGGACTCAATAACAAAATGGTCTAAAACTGCTGACAACGAAATTAAACGCAAGATTAAAGAATATAGTTAGGCGGAGTATTATGAAAATTTCCAAAAGTAATAGAATAAATACGTTTAAAGAGCAGTCGCCGTTATTTTTGATGATTTTACCGTTTACAGTATTTTTTGTTCTTTTTACTATTATTCCGATTTTTTCATCGGTAACACTTAGCTTTTCTTCATACGATTTGTTAGGAAAGATAGAATTTGTCGGTTTTGAAAACTTTACTCGAATGTTTTTGCAGGATGAGGTTTTCCCTACAGTAGTAAAAAACACCTTGGTATTTGCAATTATTTCGGGACCATTAGGCTTTTTACTTTCGTTCTTATTGGCATGGTTCGTTAATGAGTTTTCTCCCCGTGTTCGTACAGTGCTTTCTTTCCTGTTTTATTCACCCGCTTTAGTAGGAAATGCCTATTTTATTTGGAAGGTATTGTTCAGCGGAGAGAGCTACGGCTATCTTAACAGTTTATTGCTTTCGTTAAATATTATAACCGAACCGATATTATGGCTTAAAACGCCACAATATATCATTGTTATTATAATAATAGTTCAATTATGGCAGAGTATGGGTATTTCCTTCTTGGCAAATATATCAGGTCTTCAGAACGTAAGCGCCGATTTGTATGAGGCAGGTGCAATTGACGGTATCAGAAGCCGCTGGCAAGAGCTTAGATATATCACACTCCCTTGTATGTCTCATATGCTTCTATTCAGTGCGGTAATGCAGATACAAAGCAGTTTTTCAATCAGTGCGATAGCAATAGAGCTTGCGGGATTTCCGAGTGTTCAGCATTCGGGCGATACAATAGTTTCGCATTTGACCGATGTTGCTACCGTTCGTTTTGAGTACGGATATGCTTCTGCGATTGCTGTATTCTTATTTGCAATGATGGCAGCAACCCGATTTATTATCGGTAAGATATTGTCTTTGGTTAATAGGTGATTGTTTATGAAAAAAAGTAGTTTCAGCAGGCGATTTACAAGATCAAAGATCGGAAATTTCTTTTATTTAACTTTTTTGATATTAGCAGGTTTGTTTTCTGTTCTGCCGCTGATTTATGCGGTAGCAACCTCTTTTAAGCCTATTGACGAGTTAATGATATTTCCTCCGAGATTCTTTGTTCAACGACCTACGTTTTTAAATTATCTTGTATTGCCGGACTTATTAGCTAATTTGAAAATCCCGTTATCAAGATATATCTTCAACAGCCTGTTTGTAGCGGTTGTTGCGACGGTTTTATACATAATATCCTCTACAATGGCGGCCTTTGTGCTTTCAAAAGGAAATTTTAGAGGCAAAAATATGTATTTCGTTATTATTCAGCTGGCACTTATGTTTAACGCATACACACTTTCAATTCCGTGTTATCTTGTTTATGCGAAGCTTAATATAATAGATTCTTATTGGATTTATATACTTCCGCAATTGGCGTCTACGTTAGGTGTCTTCCTTGTTAAACAGTATATAGAGGGTTACGTACCCGATGCACTGCTTGAGGCTGCTAAAATTGACGGAAGCGGTTATTTTAGAACGTTTTGGAGTATTGTTATGCCCATTATCAAGCCCGCTTGGCTTACGCTTATGCTTTTTGGCTTCAGGGATATTTGGACAACGTCTCCAACCACTATGATATTTACCGAAAAAATCAAAACTTTACCTATGATAACGTCGCAGATTGTTGCAGGCGGTATAGCACGTTCAGGTAGTGCTATGGCTATGACGGTAATAATGATGATACCGCCGATTATTGTTTATATGATATCGCAAAGCAACGTAATTGAAGCGATGACAAGTGCGGGAATAAAAGAATGAGTATTAAGTAAGGAGATATATTTGTGAAAAAGAAAATTTTTATTTTCATCGTTATATGCTTGATTACCGTACTGCCTTCTTTAGCACCCGTTTATGCAGAACAGCCTACCTACGTGCCGTATGAGAGCTATTCGTATTGGGAAGATGTTTCAGGCTCACAAAGAAAAATTGCACATAACAGACCGATGTTTGAATGTACCAACGTATTTAATGCATCGGATATTTCGGTAGCCGCATTTAGCGAGCTTATGGACGTTTGTGTTGATAGTGAAGAAAATATTTATTTGCTTGACACACAGTCAAGAATTGTTATTCTTAATAAAAACTATGAACTGATAAGAGAAATTAGTGTTGTTTCATACGACGAGGATTGTCAGTTTATCGGTGCAAAAAGCGTATTTGTCGATAAAAACGGATTGATTTATATATGCGATACTGAGAATAAACGTGTACTTGTATGCGACGAGCAGGGAAAGGGAATAGATAAGTATACGTTACCCGATTCACCGCTTATTCCTGAGGGCTTCGATTTCAAGCCGACAAGAATAGTTGCAAATTCAAAGGGCTATGTTTATGTATTGTGCGAAGGCTCATACTACGGCGCTTTGCTTTATTCACCCGAAAAGGAATTTATAGGCTTTTACGGTGCAAATACGGTTACCAACAGCGTGTTGGGCAGTATTGAGAGCTTACTCAAAAGAATGTTTCCCAATAATACGAAGAACTCTAAAAGCGAAAGAGCGTTACCGTTTAGCTTTACGGATATTGTAATAGATTCACAAAATTTTGTATATACGGCGACAGATAACGGCAAAGAAGGACAGATTAAAAAACTGAGTCCCGGAATCGGAAGCAATATATTAGAATCGGTAAATTATACCGATGACGAAGTAAACCTTACCTTTAATGACGGAAAGCCTTTTTCACAGAAAATAACAGGGCTTGACGTTGATGAAAACGGCTTTATATACTGCTTGGATTCGGGCTATGGCAGGGTTTTTGTTTACAGTCCCAGAAGCCGTATGATAACCGCTTTTGGCGGCGGAATGGGAAACGGAACTCAAAAGGGAACCTTTACAAATGCTACAGGAATTTGCATAAATCAGGATAATGAGTTGCTCGTTTGCGATAAAACCAATAATACGCTTACCGTTTTTAGCTGTAACGAATACGGTAAAAGTGTTTTAGAGCTTGTAACGCTGACCGAAAACGGACATTATGCCGAAGCAAAGGAAGGCTGGCAAAAGGTATTAGAGTCCGACAAGAATTTACAGGTTGCCTATACGGGTATGGCGAGGGCGTATCTTGCCGAAGAAAACTATGAAGCCTCAATGGAATATGCACGCAAGGGTTATGACCGTGAAACCTATTCGTTGGCATTCGAAAATTACCGTAACGAATGGTTGCTTGCTAATTTTTCTTGGATTTTCATAGTTGTAACGGTAGTTCTTGTCTCGATTATTGCAGTTTCAGTAGTTTTAAAGAAGAAAAATATTAAGCTAATAAAAAACGAAAACATGAAAATTATGCTCGGTGTTTCCTTACATCCCGTAAACTCTTTTGAGCTTATAAAGGAAAAAAGGAAGGGCTCGGTTAAGCTTTCTATAGTTTTAATCTTGCTGTTTTACGTGGTTACTGTAATGCAGACTCTAAGTGGCGGATTTTTGTTTACGATATATGATGCGGCTACATTTAATTCGTTCTGGTTATTTGTAAGAAGTGCGGGTTTAATTATTCTGTGGGTGGTTGCTAACTGGCTTGTGTGTACCTTGGCAGGCGGTAACGGAAGAATGCGAGAAATTCTTATCGTAACCTCTTACAGCTTGATACCGCTTATTGTAGAAAGGATAATTTGGATATTTTTATCAAACGTTCTGTTATCCTCTGAAACGGTCTTCCTTAGCATTTTAGACGGTGTAGCCATTCTTTATTTTGCTATTCTGCTTATAATCGGAATGCTTAAAATACACGATTTTACCTTTACAAGATTTGTAGGAACAACAACCTTAACCATCGTAGGTATGGCAGCGATTATTTTTCTGCTTATTTTACTTGGAATATTACTTCAGCAGTTCGGCGGTTTTATTAAGACGCTTATAATGGAATTCTTTATATGATTGGTGGTGACATGATGCGAAACGGCTATATAAAAATACTGTGTGTGCTATTAACCCTTTTAATTGTTTTCGGATTGTCGGCATGCACGGATGCACCTGTAACTACCAATAAAAATTTTGATAGCAAGGCATTATCTAAAAAGCTTTCCGACGGAGAGGTTATTTGCGAGAACGAAAAATTTTCGCTGATTTGGAAATCCTCAAATTGCGGTGTTATCCTTAAGGATAAGAACAGCGGTCTTACATGGGGACCCGCTGCGGATGTCGAAGGAGAACCGTTAGTAGATGCTCTCGGAATGCCGATAAAGAAGCATCCGCAGGTAGAGTCCACCGTTGCTATTGAGTATATTAACGCCGAAACAAGACTTGAGGAACAGGCGTTTTCCTATAATTCCGCTGTAAAAAACGGACGTGTGCGTGCTGAAAAAATCGATAACGGAGTTTGTGTAGAGTACTATTTCGATGACGTGGAGATAAAAATCCCCGTGAAATATGTTTTAAGGGAGGACAGTCTTTCGGTTTCGGTAGACCCAAAAGAGATTGAAGAAAACGAGCAAAAGGTTGTTTCTGTTTCTTTAATGCCTTTTTTCTGCTCAGCTCCTAACGATTCTGAGGATTCTTATTTGTTCTATCCGTCAGGCTCGGGCGCCCTTGTTTACCCTAAAACAGTATCTCAAAAGGGTAGCACCTATACAAGCCAGGTGTACGGTGCAGACCCTACAATGACCATGCTCGATATGCCTTCGACCGAAAAAAACGTTCTGCTTCCTGTTTACGGTGCTAAAAACAAAAATACCGCTTCCTGTGCAATTATTGAGAGTGCGGCAGAGTCGGCTTTAATAGAAGCAAAGATTGGTGCGGAGGCTATCAAGTATACGGGTGTCTATGCGAAATTTCAGGTGCGTGGTTACTGTTCAAACACCGCCCGATTTATGCAAGGAATGACCAAGAAATTAAACGTTTATTCCGATGAAATGATAAGCGACGTTATGATGGTTGGATATTATCCCCTTGCTGATGAAAAAGCAAACTATTCAGGTATGGCGGAGGTTTATAAAAACTATTTAAAGAGCAAAGGCTTTTTAAAGGATAACGTTAACCAAGAAGTACTTTATGTAAGTATAATCGGCGGTGCAACGGTAAATAAATCATTCTTAGGAATACCGTATAAGAATTTGCTTGCCGCTACAACCTTAAAACAATCAAAGGATATTTTAATTTCCCTTAAAGAAATAACCGACCAGTCGATAAACGCAAGGCTTATAGGCTTCGGTCAGGGCGGACTTGATAATTCTTCTTATGCGGGCAATTTTAAAATAGATAAAAGCTTAGGCGATTTAAAAGATCTTTCTAATTTAAGTGATTATTGTGGCGAGAATAATATCAACCTCTTTTTTGACTTTGATTTGATTAAGCTTAAGAAAAGCAGTTTGGGATTTAATAAGAATTTTGATGTTGCACACAGCGCTACGAATAAGTTAGCGGATTTGTATGATTACAACGTTGTTACACGATCGAGAATAGAAGAAAGCAAATACAGGCTTTTATCCCGTGAATTACTTGCCGACGGTGCAGAAAAAATGCTCAACAAAATTCAAAAATGGAATTTAAAGGGTGTAAGCTTAAGCTCGGTTTCCTCGGTAGCGTATTCGGATTATTCAACCGACGAGAATACTAAGTATTATTCAAAGGGTAATATGGGCGATGATGTAACAGACATATTTAACAAGATATCGGGCAGTTACAAAATATCAAGCGAATCAGCCAATTCTTATGCGGCGGTATTGTCCGATGCAATATATAATTCTCCAACCTGTTCTTCAAAGGAAATATCCTTTGGTGAAGATATACCGTTTTATCAGATGGTATTTAAAGGCTACGTATCCTTGTCGTCAGGTGAAATAAATTTAGCCGCTAATTCAAAAACCGAATTACTTAAGGCTTTAGAATCAGGATGTGCTTTAAACTATCTGGTAGCATCGGAATATTACAATGAATTCATAGATCATAACGGTTATGAACTGGCAATGAGTAAATTCAGCGACATAAAACAGCAGATAGCCAATGATTACTCTTTTGTATCAAAATGCTTGAACGGTGTTAAGAGTGCTGAGATAGTTTCACACGAAATTCTTGAAAACGGACTGAGAAAAACTGAGTTTTCTAACGGTGTTTCGGTATATGTGAATTATACCAAGAATAATTTGGAGTCTCCCTTAGGAGAGGTTGAAGCACAAGGTTATAGATGGGGGGAGGAGGACGTATGAAGAAGGGTAAGTACAGAGGTATAGAAAGCATTAAAAGCAGATACGGCTTACTGTTCGTCCTTCCTTGGACAATCGGCTTTTTAATCTTCATTCTTACACCGCTCGGTCAGTCTGTTTGGTATTCGTTTTGCGACGTTACCCTGAGCGAATCGGGTGTTTCTACGGAATTTATCGGAGTTAAAGAATATGTACGTTTTCTTTTCGAGGACCCGAATTTCACAAAATATCTTATAAACGATATTTCTTCATTACTTTACTCACTTCCGATAATACTTTTGTTATCTATAGTTTTAGCCCTTCTGCTTAACTTTGAGTTTAAGGGCAGAATCTTTTTCAGAGCGCTTTATTTTATTCCTGTAATTATTGCAAGCTCGGTTGTTGTGGAACTGCTTTTCAACACCACCGACGATGAGCTTATTTCTGCGGGAGTAAATACTGCGCTGAGTGAAAATTTGTTTGAAGTGGAAGACGTAATGCGGTGGCTTAATATGCCGAACGAAATTGCAGAGTACATAAAAACAATCATCAATAACGTATTCGATTTATTATGGAATTGCGGTATACAAACAGTATTGTTTATTGCGGGATTACAGTCGATACCAAAAACGCTTTACGAGGCTTCAAACGTAGAGGGTGCGACAAAATGGGAGGAATTCTGGTTTATAACCTTCCCGATGCTTGGTAACGTTACCCTCTTGGTTGCTCTCTTTACAATGGTGGATTTGTTTACCAACACACGCCGCAGAATAATGGATATAGCCTCTACGCAAATGAATGCGGGTATTTATGATTCTACGTCAACAATGCTTTGGATTTACTTTGTGATAGTCGGTCTTATTATGGCTGTTATTCTATGGATTTATAATCGCACGTTATTAAAGCGTTGGCAATAAAGGAGGATGATTTATGAAAAGTATAAAGAATTTAACCTCACTCTCTTTTAAACTCAATGCTAAAACCACCAATAAAATAGTTGATATTTTAAAATATCTGTTTAAAATAATTGTGCTTTTGGCAATAGGATACATTATCATCTACCCGTTGCTTCAAATGATAGTAACTTCGGTTAAAAGTGAAGACGCTTTTTATGATGCGACAAAGGTTTGGCTGCCTTTGGAATTTGATGTTAAATTCAACTTCTCTCTGGCAATAGAATCGCTCGACTTTTTTAACAGTCTTAAATCAACCCTGTTGCTTGAAATGGTATCGGCACTGCTCAGCGTGTTTTCTTGCGCCATAGCCGCATACGGCTTTTCGAGATTTAAGTTCAAGCTTAAGGGAATACTTATGACCTGCCTTTTCATTAGTATCCTAATACCTGAAACTATGATAATCATTCCACGTGTGGTTAATTATTCTAATCTGGATATTTTAGGAATTTTAGGTCTTATAAATAAACTTACGGGTGTTGACCTACGCCTTAATATAATAGGCACTCCATGGGCGTTTTGGTTACCCTCCATATTTGGTTTAGGTCTTCGTTCGGGAATTTTAATTTTTATTTACATTCAGTTTTTCAAAAGTCTTCCGGTAGAGCTTGAAGAGGCTGCCTGGGTAGACGGTGCAAATCCGTTCAGAACTTTCTTTTCAATAGCGATACCGTCTTCAAGTGTTGTTATAACAACCGTTCTGGTGTTCTCAGTAATCTGGCATTGGAACGACTCATTTTTAGCTTCAATGTATATGCAGGATAAGTTCCCGCTGGCTGTTAGCTTAGACAGAATAGTCACTACACTTAATTCTTACGGCTATTTCAGCGATCAGAACGTTGAGGCTCAGGCGGTTATAATGGCGGCTTGCGTACTGTTCATCATTCCTCCGCTCGTATTTTATATGTTTATGCAACGCAAATTCATAGAAAGTATCGACCGAGTAGGAATTACAGGATAAATATTAAGAAAAGGTGGAATTCATTATGTCAAAAAAATCTATTAAATTTTTATCGATAGTGTTGGCTTTAACAATGCTTGTCGGTTTGTTTTCCGGTTGCGGTGATAAAAACGATGCCGATTCCGACAAGGATGTAAGCGGTGGAAAACAAACAAAAATTGAATTTTTGGTAGACCCTGAGGAGTATCGTGGTACCAAGGTGGTATATGCTACTTGGAAGGACCCGAAAAACAACGAGGACGGTCCCGTTGTTGAAAACTTCGAAAAGAAGTACGGTATCGAGGTTGAAATAATGCTTTTAAATCAGACAACCTACGTTAAGAGCATTGCTTCGGCTATTGCTTCGGGAAATTCGCCTGATATATATTTTGAAACAGGTAATTTCCCCGGTTCGCTTACTGTTATGCAACCTCTTGATAATGCAAAAATAAATTTTGAAGATCCTATTTGGAATCAAAATACTATAAAGTATTCAACAATTGACGGTCATCCTTACCTTCTTGATACTGTTTCAAACGTGTGGTCAGAAGCCGATATTTGTGTATATAACAAGAAGATTTTCGAGGATAACAACATTACCTCACCGCAAGAGTATTACGATGCAGGTAAATGGACCTATGCCGCATTCAAGGAATGTGCTAAAAACGTTGCTTCTTTAGGTCCCAGTTACGTGGGTGCTACAATTATGGGTGACGTTGCTTTAGCGGCGGCAGGATGCTCGATTTTCACCTATGAGAACGGTAAATTCAATTATAATCTAGACGATCATCTTATCGACGTAATGACCTTCCTTGCACAAATGCGTGAAGATAAGTACGTAAAATACGGTCGTGAAGAGTTTACTGACGGTAAAACAGGTATGGCACTTACAAACTGCTTTGCGCTTAAAAAGACAGGCTATTTTACTACCATAAACCCTGACCATCTCGGCGCTGTTCCGCTACCTACTTGGGAAGAAGGCGGCAAGAGCTATTCAAGCGGTATATATCGTGGTTGGGGACTTGTAAAGGGTGCTAAGAACCCCGTTGCAGCAGGAATATTCCTCCGTGAATATCTAGACGTTAACAATTATGATCTTGAACAAACCTTCCACTCAGACGAGGTAGCAAATTTCTACTTTACAACTCTAAGTGAGCAGTCTGAGGATGTAATTCATTATCCCGGCTACGGTATTTCAAAAGCAACAGGTATAGGTGAAACTTATAATGCATTTAACGATGCTTGGAGAGACTATTCCGCATCGCAAATCAGAGGTTATCTTGAAAGTCAGAAAAACGTTATGCAATCAATGTGTGACGGTGCAAATGATATTATGAGCACAGAGAAAAAATGGCTTGCGGATAATTATAAATAAATTTATTTTAGTTGTTTTATCTGTTTTTAATATTTGAAGATTAAACTTGCAATAGATTAGAGGTGCATATTTATATGAGGTTTAGAAGAGTAACTTCTTTATTTTTGTGTCTGGGGTTTGTTTTAAATCTTGCATCGTGTAAAAACAATACCACCGATATAAACAATACCTCAAGCGGAAAAAAATGGCGTGAGGCGGTAACTGTTACCGAGGAAAAAACAGAAAAATTCGTTGATACTGACGGAGATTTTGAATATAAGACGGTCTCTTGGGACGGACCTGAGGATTACGTTATAATTTATCCTAAGGGCGACGACGATGCAAAGGAAAGCGCAAATTTATTCCGTGATTATTACAAGTCTGCCTACTCAATCGAGCTACCTGTTAAAACGGATGCGACAACTGAAGCAGAAAAAGAGGTTTTAATAGGTAAGACTAACCGTAAGCAGAGTAAAAATAATTTTGCTGATTCCGATTTAGAGGTTTCAATAAAGGATTCTAAGCTGGTATTTTCGGGCGGTCATTACGTTACCGTAAAATCTGCGGTAGAGAAGTTTTTGCGATTAGAGCCTGAAAAAGGTGAGGCTTTTACCTTTAAGCTGACAACCGATTTCACTTCAACGATTTTAGACGGTTATGAATATGTTTGGGGTGACGAATTTGAAGGCTCAGGTCTCGATTTCACCAAGTGGGATTTTGAAGAAAAAATGGGCGGCGGTACCAAGATACAGGTTTCTATGGATAGAGACGTTGCTGATGCCGCTGACGGTCGCCTTAAACTACACGCATTAAACTATTTTGATCCTTTGCGTGAGGGGGCTAAGTATAAAGTGCCTTGTTCTCTTTTGACTAAATATAAGATGAATTATGTATACGGATATGTTGAAATAAGAGCAAGGGTTCCGTTTGAAAAGGGCGCATGGCCATCATTTTGGTCACAAATTGTCGGCGGTATGCAGGGCGGTCAAAGCGAAGGCGGTGTCGCCTATAACAAAGAGAAGGCAGAAAATGCCATGTACGGTGTCGAGGTAGATATATTCGAGGTATTCGGGCACCAAAGTCAGGTTGTTCCAAACGCTCATAAGGCATACAACGAAAGTATATACAATTATAAGGAAAAACATAATACCGATAGGAATAAAACGGTTGTAAAGCCTGTGAAAATTTGGGATTGGGCAGACAAGGGTGTAGATTTAAGCACTCTTTCTCAGCAATATCATATTTATGGCTTTGAGTGGACACCAAAAGAGATGTCGTTTTATGTGGACGGTGAAAAGTATTTCACAATGGATATTGTGAATTCTTGGGATTTGTGCAGTGATATGGGCCGTTTCCACGAGCCTCTGTTTTTGATATTTAATAACCATCTTTTTGCAGATGATATGGAATATATTGAGACCTTAGTTGAAGACCATTCCCGTATGCCATACTGCTATTATATTGATTATTGCAGATTGTATCAAAAACCCGGAGTAGGCGAACTATATATAGACAGAACACCAAACATCTATTCAGGAAGAAAGTAGGAGGTTGCTATGATTAAAAGGTTGAAAAAGCTTAGTCTAATTCAGATCATAAGCATTGCTATTGCCGTTTTCTCTTTATTTACCTTTGTCCTTTCTCCAATGCTTGGTTTGAATTTATTCAGAGCTAATGCTGACGGTGTTTGGGACGGTGAAGTAACAGCTCCGACAAGCGGTAGCGGTGCTGAAAATGATCCTATCCTTATTTCCACAGCTTCAGAACTCGCTTACGTTGTTGCAAACGGTAGCAACGGCAAATATTATAAGTTAACTGCCGATATCTATCTTAATGATGTGGAAAAGGTTGATTGGAGCAACGGAACAGTTGCCTCAGGTTATTCTGTAAAGAAATGGTATACAACCGCAAATAGCGGACTGTTTGAGGGTTCTATTAACGGTGACGGACACATTATTTACGGTCTTTATGTAAATACAACTGAAAATGTAAACTCAGGATTATTGCCTAGAGTTAACGGTGCCGCAACCGTAACAGTAAAGAATTTAGGAATAGAAGCTTCCTATATTGCTACACCCGCTCGTGTATCGGCAATAGTTTGTGATGCACAGGGCACAGGCGGTAATTTAAACATAAGTCAGTGTTATGTTGGAGATAGTGTTAAAGTAAAAGGTGACAGAGCCGCAGCATTTTACTGCTACGGCGGAGGAATTACCTACAAGATCGATAAGTGCTATAGTATAGGAGCAATTATCGGTACCACTAAGTATGGAATGATTGCTGAAACATGGGGCGGTTCCCGTGAAATTCGTGATTCATACATAGTAAATTCCTGCATCACAATGCACGGAAGCATTGGTTGTTATAACGTTTATGCAACCGATATTACAGGTGCATTAGGTGCAATACAGCTTACAAGCGACAAAATGCAGGGACAGGATGTGTTTACAGCATCCGATAAAATGATAAAGCTAGCTGATTGTGATGCTTTTGAGCCTACTGCTACATATCCTGTGCTAAAAGTTTTCTCTAAGCAAGAAATACCTGAAGACACAGATATCTGGAACGGTAGTACAACTGAGCCCACAAGCGGTAGCGGTAATGCGAATGATCCTATCCTTATTTCCACAGCATCAGAATTAGCTTACGTTGTTGCAAACGGAAGTAATGGTAAATATTATAAGTTAACTGCCGACATTTATCTTAATGATGTGGAAAAGGTTGACTGGAGCGACGGAACAGTAGCTTCAGGTTATTCTGTAAAGAAATGGTATACAAGCGTAAATAGCGGATTGTTCCAAGGTGCTATTGACGGTGACGGACATGTTATTTACGGTCTTTATGTAAATACAACAGAAAATGTAAACTCAGGATTATTGTCTAGAGTTAACGGTGCCGCAACCGTAACAGTAAAGAATTTAGGAATAGAAGCTTCCTATATTGCTACACCCGCTCGTGTATCGGCAATAGTATGCGATGCACAGGGGACGGGCGGTAACTTAAACATAAGTCAGTGTTATGTTGGAGATAGCGTTAAACTAAAAGGTGACAGAGCCGCAGCATTTTATTGCTATGGCGGAGGAATTACCTATAAGATTGATAAGTGCTACAGTGTAGGAGCAATCCTAGGTACTACTAAGTATGGAATGATTGCTGAAACATGGGGCGGTTCCCGTGAAATTCGTGATTCATACATAGTAAATTCCTGTATTACAATGCACGGAAGTATTGGTTGTTATAACGTATATGCAACCGATATTACAGGTGCATTAGGTGCGATACAGCTTACAACCGACAAGATGCAGGGACAGGATGTGTTTACCGCATCCGACAAAATGACAAAGCTAGCTGGTTGTGATGCTTTTGAGCCTACTGCTACATATCCTGTGCTTAAGGTATTTTACAAGGAACAGGTTCCGGATAACACAAATTTCTGGAACGGCAGTACAACTGCACCTACAAGTGGTAGCGGTAAAGCAAATGACCCTATACTTATTTCTACAGCCTCAGAACTTGCTTACGTTGTTGCAAATGGTAGCAATGGTAAGTATTATAAGTTAACTGCCGACATCTATCTTAATGATGTGGAAAAGGTTGACTGGAGCAACGGAACAGTAACTTCAGGTTATTCTGTAAAGAAATGGTATACAGATGCAAATAGTGGACAGTTTTATGGCACTATTGATGGCGACGGCCACGTAATACATGGTCTATACGTTAATACGACCGGTAGTGTAAAAGCAGGTTTGATTCCTTGCATAAACGGAAATTATAATACCGTGGTAAAGAATTTGGGAATAGAAGATTCCTATATTGTTACAGGAGAAAATGTTTCAGCCTTCGTATGCGATGCGGTTAATTATAACGGCAGTGTCAGGTTTACTCAATGCTATGTAGGTGAAAATGTAAAACTAAAGGGTAATCGTGCAGCGGCATTTTTCTGCTTTGGCGGAATTTCTTACAGCATTGATAAATGCTATAGTATAGCAACCATTAAAGGTACTACCAAATACGGAATGACTGCTGAAACATGGAAAAATCCTCGAAGTGTTACCGATTCTTATATTGTGAATTCTTGTATTACAATGCACGGTAATATCGGCTGTACCAATGTTTATGCTACCGATGTTACAGGCGGTCTTGGAGCATTATTGCTCACAGAGGACAAAATGAAGGGACTTGATGTTCTTTCATCAACAGAAAAAATGGCAAAGCTTGAGAAATCAGATGCATATCACGCTACATCCTCGTATCCGGTATTAAGAATATTTATAGATATTGAAGAGGATGATCCCTTAGTAGAGGGACCTGTATGGAGTGGAAAAACTGCAAATAAGTTTGCCGCAGGACAGGGTACAGATACCGATCCGTATATCATTTCAAACGGTGCTGAGCTTGCCTATGCTGTGAAAAACAACGGTTTTGAGGGCTCATATTTCAGGCTTAGTAACGATATTTATCTAAATGATGTTACAAATATCGATTGGTATAAAAACGAAAACAATAACGTTTGGGTGGAAAATACCGGCTTCGACGGACATATTGACGGTTCGGGCTATATTGTCTACGGTTTATGGTACCCTGAAAACACAGATATAGAGAGCAGTGGACTTATTCCTAAGTTTAACAAAGGTAGTATTAAGAATATCGGTGTTAGATATGGATATGTAGTTGCTGCCACTAATGCAGGAGGAATTGTAGGACAAACGCTTAGCGGAGGATTGAAAACAATCGATGGTTGCTTTGCCGATGAAACTGTTACCGTTCAGTATACTAAATCGAATATTGGCTGTTCGGCAGGTATACTCGGTATAGCGGGATATGAAGAATCTTCGGAAACAGTCCTTAAAATTTCTAACTGTTATTCAAAGGCCAAGCTTTTAGGAAGCAACGCTACAAGAACTAACGGAATTATCGGAACTATATGGCGCAACAGCTTTGTTATGGAAAACTGTTATTCTAAAAATTATGCTCCGTATTATTCTAATAACAGCAATACCTCGTCGTATCTTCTTCAAAAGGATGTTCCTATAACAGAGGTTTATAAGAATGTTTATAACGACACAAGAAAACCTAATGCTTTTGAACATTTTACATACATTGAGAATACCGAAAATATGGTTGGCGAAAATGCCCGTAAATATATGAAGGGCTTGGATTATAAAAACGTATTTGAAATAGTATCAGGCGCTACTCCAAAATTAAAGGTGTTCAAATCAATATCTGGCGAAGAGGTTGATACGTCAGGAGATGCAGAGGTTTATTCCTCAGGTAAAGGTAAAAAGAATAATCCCTATATAATCTCTAATGCCGAGCAGTTAAGATATCTGCTTCAGAGCGAAAACACTAAGGGTAAATATTATAAGCTTGCTTGTGATATTTACATTAACGATACCTCTAAATCTAACTGGAAGGTAAATAATCCTTCGGTGTGGTATACCGATGAGAATTCGAAAAAGTTTGAAGGTAACTTTGACGGCGACGGTCACATGATTTACGGTCTTTTCGTTAACGAAACACCTTTGAATTTAGATACCACAACTAACAGATACAGCACTCGAAGTGCAGGTCTTTTCCCGGTGGTTTCCAAAAATACGGTTATAAGAAATGTTCATGTACGAGACTCTTATATTTCCGGTGCCGGAAATGCGAGTGCGATTGTTGGAAAAGTTGATGAGAATTCTTACTGTAAGGTACTTGCTTGCTCTGCGGATGAGTCAGTAACATTGAAGGGTCAGGTTGCAGGCGGTATTATTGGCGGTGGAGCATCTCGTGAGTTTAAAATATATTATTGTTATTTTACAGGCTCGGTTTCTTCCACCGTTACAAACAGAGCTAACGCCCTTGTAGGCGATAGCTGGGGCGCTACTTGGGAAATGCTGCAGTGTTATTTCGTAGGCTATAATGCTTGTAATACTTTAGCCGCAGCAAAGCCTACCTTGTCGGGCGCTAACTACGGTTCGGTTGCAATGGCGTTTACAAAATACCTTACCGTTGAGCAGATGACAGGAACTGCAGCTAAAAATAATATGAAGCTCTTTGAATGGGATACTGTATGGCAAACAGTTAAGAATGACACACCGCATCCTAAGGTTGTAGCCGAAGATAAAGAGGTTAAATTATTCGATGAGGGTGTTAAGGGAAGAACCTGGTCAGGCTACTATGCTTCAAAGTATGCTTCGGGAACAGGTACCAAAGCAGACCCATATATCATTGAAACTCCCGAGCAGATGGCTTATTTAATAGATTTTGATACAAATACCAAAAATCATTATTATAAGCTTAATGCCGATCTTGTTCTTAATGACACATCGTCAAAGAACTGGACAGCAAAGGCTAATGAGTGGATATCTACATCCAATAGATTTGAAGGATATTTTGACGGAAACGGTCATGTAGTCAGTGGACTGTATTATGATACAAGCTTTACTAACGCTGCACTCTTCCCACAAATCACAAGCGGAGCAGTTATTGAAAAAATTGGTGTAACAGAGTCCTCAATAGTATGCCGTGCAAGTGCAGATAAATTGGCATGGGCAGGTTCACTTGTAGGCTGCGTTATGGGATGGGACCTCTCTGAATTTGTTGCACCGAGAATAAGCCAATGCTTTGCTGACCATACTGTCACCATTTCAGGCTACAGTGTAGGCGGCTTGGTAGGCGGTTGCGGTACATATTTTAATATGGACAACTGCTTCTTTAGCGGTAAGCTTGAAGCGGAAAATTATTCTGCTCAGGTTGTTGCGGATGCTTGGAATAAATACAATGCTGTTACGGTCGAGAACTCCTACTTCGTAGGTGAAGACGGAGCAAAACTTTGCGCGCATAATACAGGTGCCTCAATATTTAAGGTTATCAATGTTTATCAGAAGGGCGAAAAGGGACGTGTAAGCGGTGCTGTTAATATTGCTCTTATGATGATACGCGGCGATAAGGCGAAAACCAATATGCCGGATCTTGATTACAATAATATTTGGAAAATTGTTGAAGGCGGCACTCCTGTTCTCAGATGCTTTAAAAATGCCGAGAAATATAGCAATACCAATATGCCTTCAAAGGTAGAAATATCTTTCGCCAGCCAAGGCGGTTCTGCGTGCGAGTCTATCGAGGGATATCCGATGTATGATGAGTATAAGGTGAAGGATTTGCCTAAGCCAACCAGATACGGTTACGAATTCGGCGGCTGGTATTATTTCAGCGATTGCGTTTTACCTGTTGAGGACGGTTTATTCCCCGATTATAACGCCGTATTCTACGCTAAATGGATTCCCTCAGGCTTTACTGTAAGCTTTGAAAACGACCTTGACCCGAAATACGATTACAGTTCGGGCGCAGAGGTGTATAAGCCGGGTATGTCGGGCTATTCACCACGTTATGTTAAGAAGGGCCTTAAAGCGTTACACTTTACCGCTGAAAGTACCGCAAATCCCAGATTCTTGCTCTCTCACGAAAATGTATTAAAGGTCGGAAAAGAGTATGAACTGAATTTTATGCTGAATACAGATGAGGATATAAACAGTGTAGTTTTAAAGCTGATACACGCAAATCATCCACAAATAGATTCAGATATGGCAGGATATCAGGAATGCAAAGTAACGGGACTCAAAAAAGGCTCTTATATTAAATATACTGTTACAATTACTGCAAATACTTCGTATTTGCTCATTGAAGCTCCTGCGGGTGTAAGCCTTTATTTTGATAATATTCAGGTGGTGGCAACCGGTAATAGCGGTAAACTTGGAGAACTTACTATGGCAAACAAAACCGTTTCAAATCAAGTAGAATTTAATGTTTTGACGGTTGTCATAATAGGTGTAAGTGTGCTTTTATTGGGAGCTGTATGTGCAGTAACTATTGTTGTTTTGAAAAAACGTCATAGATAGTTGTTTTGCCTTAAAAGTCTGCTTGCAGGCTTTTAAGGCAATATTAAATTTGTTTTAAAAATAAGTTTGTAGGTGGCTTATGAAAATGTTTAAAAAAAGATATTTTATGTTTGACTTTGCGCGAGGCAGACACATTGATAAAGAAGAAATAAAAACGTTGTTTGATATTTTAAATCGTGCAGGATATAACGGAATAGGCTTGCATTTGGAAGGCTTTTTTGAAACAAATGCATACTCGGGAATAGCTAGAAAAGGTTGCCTTAAAAAGACCGAGGCGGCTTGGTTTTGCGGGTTGGCGAGAGAGTATCATTTTGAAATCATACCCATAATAAATCTTGTAGGTCACGCCGAATCCTTTCTCTATCATCAGGAAAGATTTGCCGATATGAGTCGGGACGAGAAACATAAACAATTCAATTTATTTAATAATGATCTGGTAGAATTTGCACACAAAATTATTGATGACCTTATAGAAACGTTTAAATCATCGTATCTTCATATTGGCGGAGATGAAACAACATTAAGCGACGAAGAAAAGGTGCTTTACTGTAATTTTCTATCTCATTTGTGCGAGTACGTAACTGCCAAGGGCGTAAATCCGTGTATTTGGGGTGATATGCTTCATGACCATCCTGATATTGCAAGGGATTTTAATAAGAATGTGGCTGTATTTGATTGGTATTATTACGGACATCGCAAGTCAAGTTTAAAATTCTTTAAGGAACTTGGCTTTAAAGAGATTTTTGCCTGTCCGTGTGACGAGGGATGGGACGGCTTTATTGGTGTACAGCATCACAGCCCATGGGGAAAATGGCCTAAGGATTATGAGCCTATAGAATTTAATGAAATTGAAGCATTTTTAAAGGATGCAGAAGAATTGGAAATCGATAATGCACTTATAACAAACTGGGAAAACAGAAATGCCTGCAATTTGTGGTCGCAAATGGATGCTATTGTAAGAGCAGGTCTTTATATGTGCGGTAAGGATTATTTAGGTTCTGCAATAGAGGAGTGTTTGTTTGGAAAACAAACACTCCACGGTAAAATTACCTATTCTTTACAAAAGGCACAGCACGCTTTGTATATGGCAGTGCTGAATAATCACGCAGACGATTGCCTGAAATGCCGAATAGGCGAGGTCGTTTTTGATAAAGCTAAATTTTCGGCATTTATGTATATTGCACCTAAAATTATTGACGAACTAAAAGAGGATTATCAAGTCGGAACAGAAGAAGCAAAATCCTTGCTTGATTTATGGACTCCGTCAGAAGCAAAAGAAACCTTATGTAAGGCTTCATTAAAATCTTCTCTTTGGTTTGCTAAAACCATGTACGAGCTTCTGCTTTTTGGTGCTTACGGATACGCCGATTATAGAGAGGCAGCACTTTGTCAGTACGAAGATTTTAATAAATCGGTTAAGCTTATAAATAATGTGATAGCGCTTATAGAAAATACTGTCGATTGTTCAAAAATATTTTTAGAAATGCACAGAGAGTATCTGAGCCTTTGCGGACAAAGCAGGTTCGATTTAGAGAAAATCGAGGCATTTGGTAGCTCGATGCTTCAATTAAAAAATGAGTTAACGGTATTATCCGAAAAAGTTTCAGTTGGCACCGATATAACTTTACCAAGCTGGAAGCTTGTTATCGACAGTATTCCTGAGTTTAGAATAAGTCCGTTTTTATTATTGGAGTCATAAAGATATGATTTATTCTAAAATAAAGGGTACAGATTTCAAATGTAGTAAAATTGTACTGGGTACGCATTTGTTCGGTACTGAGATTGACGAAAAAACTTCTTTTGCACTGCTTGAAAGATTTATAGAACGTGGTGGAAATATACTTGATACCGCATCTTTTTATGCTAATTGGCTGCCCGGTGAAAAACACAAAAGCGAAAAAACAATCGGAAAATGGCTTTCAAGCAGTGGCAACCGTAAGCAAATGCTAATTGCCACAAAAGGCGGTTTTCCCGATCTTAAAAGCAAGAAATCAAGATTGTTTTATAAAGATGTCTGCGAGGATATTTATAAAAGCCTTGAAAATTTACGTACTGATTATATTGATGTTTATTATCTTCATAAGGACGATCTCAATCAAAAGCCTGAAACCCTGATTGAGATGCTTAATGAGGCTGTTAAGGACTTTGATATAAGAAGCATAGGCGTTTCTAATTGGAGCTTTAACAGAATAAAGCGTGCCAACGATTATGCTGTGTCTAAGCAGCTTAGACCAATTATATCCAGTCAAATAAAACACAGTGTTGCAAAGGTTAATACAGCACCTGAGGACATTTTTGTTATGAACGAAAGTGAGTATGATAAATACTGCAAAAGCGAGCTTAATTTATTTGCTTTTTCGGCACAGGCTAAGGGCTTTTTTACCCGTTTGGAAGAAAAGGGTGTAGAAGGTCTTACTGACACACATAAGACACAATATTTAAACGACTATAATTTGGAGCTTGCTAAAAAGCTCAAAGAAATAGCAAATAAAAATAATGTTACAGCGTCAGCCGTAGCGCTTGCAATGCTGATAAACGATACTAAGTTAAATACCTTTGCACAAATCGGTCCAAAAACTGTTCAACAGTTAGACGCTTTATTAGAAGCTACAAAAGTAAAATTTTAAATTAGCAAAAATAAAAAGCCGGGATTTACGTTACAGTAAATCTCGGCTTTTATAATTTAATTTTTATTTAACTTCATTTAATTTCTTAGAGCATTTGAATATACGTACGGTATGCTTTGGCATATCAAGTGAAAGTGCTTGGGTTGCCTCTAAATTCTCTTTACTCCAAAGGTCGCGTACAGTGCTTTGTTCCTCAAAGTTAATGGTGATTTTTTCGTCTGCTTCACCCATATTGAAAACACCGTAAGCTGTATTTCCGTCAGCCAACTGCTTTTCGAAAATATATAGTTTTGAATCGTTTTCAACCTTTTTGAAAACAGGAACAGAGAAAGCAAAGGCGGTGTCCTGATTTACCTCAATAATCTCTTCGTTACAATACAAATCCAATTCAAATTCGCTGATGTCGGTAAGGTCAGAGCTAAGCTGAATAGGTGAGTTCAAGAATGAACGCATCGAATACGATACTATCATTTCGTCTTCATTTAAGAAGCCTTCATCGTTTTTAAATACACAGTTACCAACATCTAACATATCAAGGTCAAAATAATGTCCTTTTGACATAGACTCTACATTACCAAGATACGAATTGAAAATCTGCATTAAGCGACCCCAGATACCGTTAGAATCAGGATTATCACGGTATGAACTACAGAATTTTGACCAATATGACATATAGTGATGCATTGCAGTTGTAGTAATACAGTATCCGAAATCACGGCTTGAATTTATAAGCTCTTGACGCATAATTTCTGCGTTTACAGGGTCGCAGGGATGCCAGTCGTATTTAAGATAGTCAAATCCCCATTCTACCCACTGCTTAACATTGTTTTTCTCTTTGCGAACAACACCGATACCGCCGTTCATATCGGTAAATCGGATATCAGGCTCACCAACGGTACAACCTGGGATTGATTCGTACTCATACGGACAGCCCCAAGCTGTAAGCATAGGAGTTGAATATATTCCGCATTTAAGACCTAATGAATGGATTTCATCAACCATACCCTTCATATCAGGGAATTTAGGATTAGGCTGAATAGCATCTAATTCTCCACCGTATTCGTGTTGCCAAGCAGAATCAACATTTACATAGTTGTAACCGTATTCCGCGATACCGAGTTCTACCATAGCCTTTGCTATATTAGATACCTTTTCCTGAGATACACTCCTGTTAAATGCGTTCCATGTAGTAAAGCCAAGTAACGGAGTTACAAGAACGTTATTAGGGAAGATTTCAAATGTAACCTTTTTGGTTGCTTTTGAAATTGCATTTTCAGCGATAAGAGTTACTTCGTAGTTGCCTTCCTTTAATACTGAGCCTGTTATAATATTGTCTTTAAGAGTAAGACCTTCAGGAAGACCCTGTGCGGAAAATTGCATAGGACGCTCACCGGTGGCGGGAATTCGAAGCATAAACGGTTTGTTGGGAGATGCACCGAATATAGATGCCAAATTGATTCTCGGAGCACCGCTAAAAGGGGTTGCGTGGGCAATCTTTGTTGTTCTCATAGATAAATCCTCCTATTTATACAAATTGCTATTTTTATAATACCATAATTGGTGGAAAAAGCTATTGCAAAAACATATAATTATATGGTAAAATCATACATGTTATATGATGGTAATAGTGTTGTCAAGACTTTTAAAACGAGGAGGATATGGTTAAAACCGTATTATAGAATTATGAAAACAAAAACCGTATCGGCAAATAATTGCAAGCATATAAACATACTTCAGTTCGGAACAGAAGAGAACTCAAAAAAAGCCCAATGGGGACCGGGTGCGCGAGAGCTTTATATCATTCACTATGTTCTGAAAGGTAAGGGGTATTTTAACGGTAAAGAGGTAAAGCGGGGTCAAGGCTTTTTAATACGTGCAAACGAGCGTGTTCAATATTTCAGTGATAAAAATGAGCCATGGCAATATTTTTGGATAACCTTTACGGGTACCGCCGCTAACGAAATATGTCAAGAATACCTTTCTTCAAACGATGATAACATATTCGATTACAAAGATTATACCGAGCTTTATGAGTTGATGGAAAAAATTTTTGCATCAAAGCTTACACAGGCAAAGGCTCTATCATTTTTTTATGATATTTTATCGTTGGGTGTAAAGGAAGAATCTGTAGTCGGTAATCAATATGTTATCGCCTCTAAGGAATATATCAGGGTTCATTTGTGTCAGCCTTTTCAGGTGATGGACATTGCAAAAAGCTTAGGTATTTCGGATAGGTATCTTTACAATCTTTTTATTAAATACGAGGGACAATCTCCAAAGGAGTATATAAATGATGTAAAAATCAAATATGCCGAAAAACTGTTAAAAAACAGTCATAGCTCTATTTCAGAGATTGCAACCTCGGTAGGATATTACGATGTTTTAGCCTTTTCTCGATTTTTTTCAAAGAAAAAAGGCGTTTCTCCAAGCGAATACCGCAAAAGTTATGTCAATGGTTTATAAGTGGTGAAGGCAAAGCTATATACAACAAAAAACTATGCAAGATTTGCAGAAAAATTAGACACCAATCTTATTCGGTTTTGTGTTAAAATTTAAATGTGAAATAGTCACTTTATACTTGTCTACTCTTAAAAGATGGTGATAATATGCTAATAGATAAAAATATACAAATACAGGGCAAAAAACTTTGGGAAGTGAAGTCGGGACCGATTAGTGAACTAAAGCCCCTTTGTCGTAAGCTTGCGGCGGAAGGTAGCGTGTTGCTTGAAAACAACGGTATTTTACCTTTTAAAAAGGGAACAAAAGTTGCTGTTTTTGGTAGAATACAGGAAACTTATATTAAAAGCGGTACAGGCTCAGGAGGTCTTGTGAGAGTAGAAAAAGAACCTTGTATTTTGGTGTCTTTTCGTGAAAACGGTGTTTTTAGAATAGATGAAGACTTGGCACAGATTTATGCTGAATGGATTAAAGATAATCCTTTTGATAACGGTCACGGCTGGGCAACTGAACCTTGGTCGCAAAAAGAAATGCCTCTTAGCGATGAGCTTGTAAGGTCGGTTGCAATGCGTAATGACGTTGCGGTTATTATAATCGGCAGAACCGCAGGCGAATCCAGAGACAACTCTTATACCGAGGGATATTGTTTGTCAACAGAAGAAATCCAAATGATAGAAAAGGTTACTGCTAATTTTAAGGAAACGGTTGTTGTTCTTAATGTGGGCAATCTTATTGACTTATCATTTATGGATAAAAATAATATTGCCGCTTTGCTTTATGTGTGGCAGGGCGGTCAAGAGGGTGCAAACGCTTTAGCGGATATGCTTAGCGGTAAAATAAGCCCTTGCGGTAAATTGCCTGACACACAAACAATAAAGATAACAGATTATCCATATTTTGATAATTTCGGGGATATGTATGAAAGCGTTTATGTTGAAGATATCTATGTTGGTTATAGATATTTTGAAACCTTTGCTAAGGATAAGGTTCGTTATCCCTTTGGTTTCGGACGTACATATACCGAGTTTGAAACCGATTATACCGCAAAAGAAG
Organism: Acutalibacteraceae bacterium; assembly: GCA_045577835.1. GTDB lineage: Bacteria > Bacillota > Clostridia > Oscillospirales > Acutalibacteraceae > UBA737. Next base: position 29,630 of record JAZNJD010000028.1, read on the forward strand.
AAAACGGAAAAATTACTGTTAGAGCGACGGTGAAAAATATCGGTGGCTTTGCTTCACGTGAGGTTGTTCAGGTCTACTTTGGTGCACCTTGCGGGAAATTAGGCACACCCGAAAAACAGCTTGTCGCTTATAAGAAGACGAAAGTATTAAAACCGAAGGAAACAGAAATTTTAGAAATCGCTTTTAACGCTGCCGATATGGCTTCCTATGACGATTGTGGTGCTACAGATAATGAATTCTGTTATGTTTTAGAGGCAGGCGACTATATTATTTATTGCGGTACTGACGCAAGAAACAGTAAACATGTATTTACATACGAAATTAAAGAAACCGTTGTTACAAAAAAACTTGAACAGATAATGCCTGTAGAAAAGAACTTTGAACGTTTTGTCGCTACTCTTGATTCAAACGGCAATAGAGTATTGACTAAAAATCCCGCACCACTTAGAAAATTTGACCTTGATAAGCGTGTAGAAGAACGAAGACCCGAAGAAATCATTTATACGGGTGATAAAGGCATCAAACTAATAGACGTAGCAGACGGTAAAAACACCATTGAGGAATTTATCGCCCAAATGACCGATAACGACTTAACGGCTATAGTTTGTGGCGAGGGAATGAACAGTCCAAAGGTAACAGCAGGTACGGGCGGTGCCTTTGGCGGAGTTAGTGAATCCTTGCTTAATTTAGGTATACCCGTTTGTTGTGTGACCGACGGTCCTTCAGGTATCAGGAAAGACGGCGGCTTTAAAAGCACCTCGCTTCCTAACGGATATGTGTTTGCTTCGAGCTTTGATGATGAGTTGACAGAACAAATTTTTGAGCTTGAGGGAATAGAGCTTTTCGCATATGATATTGACGCTTTATTAGGACCTGGTATGAATATACACAGACATCCCTTATGCGGTCGAAATTTTGAATATTTTTCTGAAGATCCACTTCTTACCGGTAAAATTGCGGCGGCGCAAAGTCGAGGTATAGCAAAAACAGGTTGCACAACAACTATCAAGCATTTTTGTTGCAATAATCAGGAATATGAGCGTAATAACTGCAATGCGGTAGTATCAGAACGAGCATTAAGAGAGATTTATTTAAAGGGTTTTGAGATAGCCGTAAAAGAGGGAAATGCTACTGCTATAATGACTTCGTATAACCCTGTTAATGGTTATTGGAGTGCCTCTAACTACGATTTAACAACAACTCTTCTTCGTAAAGAATGGGGTTATAAGGGCTTTGTTATGACTGATTGGTGGGCAAAGTGCAACTGTAAGGGTGAGAAAGCTACTAAGGAAAATCTCAAAGCTTTAGTAAGGGCGCATAACGATGTTTATATGGTTTGTTCTTCTGCTGAGGAAAAAACACACAATATTTTTGAAGGTCTTAAAGAAGGATATATTACAAGAGGAGATTTGCAATATTGTGCTAAAAATGTACTTAATTATATTCTTAAATCTCCAACCTTCAAGAAGTTTGTTTTAGGCGGCTGTAAAAAGCCCGAGTTTTCGGTGTTAGATGAATCAAAACTTGAAGTGGCATCATTTATTAACGATGTAGTATCCGGCAATAATTATAAATTGAATTATAATGCGGATAAAAAGTGCCTTTTTGTATTTGAAATTCAGTGTGTTGCTGATACATTGGCACAATATCCTATCATATTAACTGTTGGTGGAGAACGTGCGGTTTCGTTATCGGTTAGCGGTAATGATACGGGGAAAGTAGTTCGTCAGTTAAAATTGAATGGCAGTAGTGATATTTTTTGTTTTAAATTTTCTGAAAATGTAAAAATTAAAAAATTCATTATTAAACAGTAAAAGATTTGGAATCAGTCAAATTTGTATTGAGTTAGGGTGACTAAAATGACAAATAGCAATCGTTTTAAATGGGAGACCAGAGGAAAATCTATTCCTGAGAATATTGTTAAGGGTAGTTGCTACCGCTTTACTTTGCTTACTGAAAGACTTATTCGTATTGAATATGATAAAAATGGTGTTTTTGAAGATTCAGCATCACAAACCGTTTTTTATAGAGATTTTCCAAGGGTAGAATATACTGTCGTAAAAAATTCCGATATTTTAAAAATCGAAACAAAATTTTTATCTTTAGAATATAAAATCGACTGTGAGTTTTTACCAGAAAATTTAAAAATCACTCTAAAAAAATCACCATTTACTGTTTGGCATTATGGCGAAAAGTCGCAGCAACTTTATGGTACAGCATCTACTCTTGATACTATTAATGGATCGGTAGAGTTGGAGGATGGTGTTTGTTCAAGAAACGGTTATACGGTAATGGACGACAGTAAAACCATGCTTCTGAGCGAAAACGGTTGGTTTGAAAATCGAAAAGCCGATCAAAAAGACCTTTATTTCTGGGGTTACGGTCATGCTTATAAGGATTGTATAAAGGATTTCTATCGCCTAACGGGCATTCCGCCGTTGCTGCCTGATTATGCACTTGGTAACTGGTGGAGCAGATATTACAGATATACACAAGAAGAATATTGTTCACTTATAGAGCGCTTTGAAAGGGAGAATATACCGTTTTCAGTAGCCGTTGTCGATATGGATTGGCATGTTACACAAATACCTAATGCTACTGAAAATTGGCAGTTTGAAAGCGGTTGGACGGGTTATTCTTGGAATAAAGAACTCTTCCCGAATTACAAGGAGTTTTTAAAGTTTTTACATTCTCATAATTTGAAAACAGCATTAAATCTTCATCCTGCCCAAGGCATTGGTGCTCACGAGGATATGTATGAGGAAATGGCAAAAGCTTGCGGCGTCAATCCCGAAACAAAAAAACGTATAAAGCTTGATTTGCTTAATCCTGATTTTATGGAAAAGTATTTTGATGTTTTGCATCATCCTTACGAAGAAGATGGTGTTAATTTTTGGTGGATGGATTGGCAGCAGGGTAGCGACTATTGGTGGATACACGACGATGAACATCCACATAACGAGTTAGAAACAATGTCGCCCTTATGGCTTTTAAATCATCTTCATATAATTGATATCAGCCGTAACGGAAAAAGACCTATGTTCTTCTCACGTTATAGTGGCTTAGGTTCACATAGGTATCCTGTAGGATTTTCAGGCGATACTATTGTTACTTGGGAGTCGCTTGATTTTCAACCATATTTTACTGCTACTGCATCTAACGTGGGTTATGGTTGGTGGAGTCACGATATTGGCGGTCATATGTGTGGTTACCGTGATGACGAGCTTCAAATTCGCTGGTTACAACTGGGTGTTTTTTCACCAATTAACCGTCTTCATTCGGCTATCAATCCGTTTACCGGTAAAGAACCTTGGAATTTAGGTTCAAATGAAGAAAAAATAGCGGGTGATCTGTTTAGACTACGCCATAAGCTTTTCCCATATATTTATACAATGAATTACCGAAATCATACCGAGCTTGAACCGCTTGTTCAGCCTATGTATTACAGTCATCCGGAGTTTGATGAAGCATACGAGGTAAAAAATCAGTATTGGTTTGGTAGTGAAATTATAGTAGCTCCTATAACACAAAAAGGCGATACTGTTACAGGTCTTTCAAGGGTAAAGACTTGGTTACCCGAAGGTAAATGGATAGACGCCTTTAACGGTTTTGTTTATGATGGCTCCAGGAAATTAGATGTTCACCGTTCGCTAGACCAAATGGCTATCTTTGCAAAAAGCGGTGCCATTATTCCTATGCAAGAAAACTCGTCTGACAATAAACTTGGCGGCAATAAGGATATGTCTGTTTTGGTCTTTGCAGGTGCTGATAACGAGTTTAGCTTGTATGAAGACGATGGTGATGGCTCTGAATATAAAAACGGAAAATTTGCCGTTACTGCTATGTCATTAGAATGGCTTGATACCACGGCGACCTTTAATATTTTTTCGGTCAAAGGGGATAACACAATTGTTCCAAAGATGAGAAATTGGATACTAAAGTTTAGAGGATTTAATAAAAACTTTAGTGTTAAGGTTTACGTTAACGGTAAGGAGTGCATATTTGAGCATTTCTATGATGTTAAGACAAATACAATACAATTAAAACTTGACGATATTTCTACAACTGATAATATTACCGTTGAGTTAAGTTCTGAAAAATCTCTTCTTACTGATAATAGCAATACAAAAGATAGAATATTTGATATCCTTTTACACTCCCAAATGAGCTATAACAGTAAAACTGCAATTTGGAATTATTTGAATAGCGGACACAAGATGTATAATGCTTGTAGTGAGCAGGAATATAAAACCTTACTCGGTGCTATTGACGAAATGTTAGATATTACTATATAAAATTAGGTGGTGTATGGGCTAATGAATAACTATAATATTGTAAAGGTTAGTGGTAATCCTGATTGGAGTAAGATGGAAACTATATCAATAGATAATTATTATTTTGATACTCCAAAAGATATATCCGCTTTTGCTCAAATCTGCTATACCGATAATGAGATTTTAGTTCATTTGGTATCACAAGAAAGCGAAATCAGAGCAATAGAAACGGGGCTTACAGGTAGCCCTTGTGACGATAGCTGTCTTGAATTTTTCTTTTGTCCGATGGATAACGATAACCGCTATTTTAATATTGAGTTTAATTCTAACGGCTGTTTGTATTTAGGTATTGCTTCTAATATACACAATCTTGTAAGGCTTATTCCGAATAAGGAAAAATACGATATTTTTACCCCTCAGATAAATATATTTGATGGCGGTTGGGAGATTTATTACTCAATTTCCTTTGAATTTATCCGCCGCTTTTTCCCTGATTTTAAGGTGTTTAGCGGCAAGGAAATAAAGGCCAACTGCTCTAAGGTTTGTGAAGGCTCCAATCCTCAGCAGTTTTTAACCTGGAGTAAAATTATAGATACACCCTTTACCTATCATCAACCACAGTCCTTCGGCTGTATGAAATTTGTTTAAAAAAACTTTTATAAAGGAGAAAATTTTTATTGTGGTTCTCGCAGCGAAGAGCTCGAAGCTCCGTTTGAGTGTTGGGAAAAGGTTGGTTACTGATTCTTTTAAATATCCGCAAATAGTATTTTATTGATATGCATAGGGGGATAGGAAAACTAACAGCGTTGTCAAAGTTTTCGCATTACTTTCACTCCAACCCTCCTTTCTTAAGATTTGCAAAATTCCTATCCCAAATTAGCAAAACACCAGGCTTCTATCCTGGTGTTTTGTCATTTAAGATAAAGTTTGCGAAAGATTTAAGAATGGTTTTTTAGGTGTTAATGATTTCAAATATTATGATTTTATTCTTGATAAATTAACAAAAATGTGGTAAGATAATAAGTAAGATAATAAGCAAGTCGGAGGATATTAAAATGTCATATATACCGCCATATCAAATAACAGATAAAATATTATCGCTTGTGGCTGAGATTTCGGAAAAAATCGGTAAAATTAACGAGCGTACCAATTTGGATTCAAAACCGCATTTGCGTAAGAACAATAAAATCAGGTCTATTCATTCATCTCTTAAAATTGAGGCTAATTCTTTGTCGTTAGATGAAGTGCGTGATGTTATAAACGGTCGCACTGTTATTGGTGCGCGCAAGGAAATCCAAGAGGTTAAAAATGCTTATACCGCTTATGAGCAAATCGGAAAGTTCGATATTTATAACTTAGAAGATTTTAAGCGTTTACACGGCATTATGACTAAATATATCGAGGATGAAAGCGGTAGTTTCCGTAAGGGTGAAGAAGGTGTCTTTAACGGTGATAAGTGTATTTTTATGGCACCGCCTGCACGGTTTGTTCCTGAGCAGATGAAGAATTTATTCGATTGGATGAAGAATTCTAACGGCAAGGTACATCCGTTAATTCTCGCAGCAGTATTTCATTACGAATTTGTTTTTATCCATCCATTTTCTGACGGTAACGGAAGAATGGCAAGACTTTGGCACACAGCAATACTTAGCATGTGGAAACCTATGTTTGAATTTATCCCGATTGAAAGCCAAATTGAGAAATTTCAGGATGGGTATTATGATGCAATTGCAAAGTGTCATATAGATGGTGCAAGTACTGTATTTATTGAGTTTATGCTAACGCAGATTAGTGCAGTATTGGATGAAATATTAAATATTGCCGGATCTTCTGCTGATAATCTTTCGGAATATGTTAAGAAGTTACTGTCACGTATGGAATACGATACTCCTTACACCGCAAATGCTATTTTGGATTTGTTAGAGCTTAAATCAAAAGAAACGCTTCGTAAAAATTATTTGGGTCCTGCTATCGAGAATGGTCTTATTAAAATGACCTTGCCCGATAAACCGAATAGCAGAAATCAGAGATATATTAAGATATAGAAGGCGGTTATCATTGATTAATAAAACATAAGGGGATGTTTAAGTGACCGAAAAAGTTGATAAACTGGAACGTGGAGAATTTATTGAGTTTGTAAAAGGGTTGATTTTAAATTCTGAACAATATAAACGAGATAATGAAAGTGATTCATATGTAATTGCACTTGATTCCGCTTGGGGAACCGGAAAAAGCTATTTTATTGATTTGTTAACCCAAAGTGCTACTGATGACGCTCTCAGGATTGTTAAGTATAATGCTTGGAAAAATGATTACTGCGAAAATGCTTTTGAGCCATTAATATATGATATATTAACTTCTGATTGTCTTAGTTTCTCCATGGAGAATGAGGCTGATGCCGAAAATGTTCAAAAAATGATTTCTCATATCGGGAAAATCGGCTTGGCAATGGGCAAACAATTGTTATTTAGTGCTACAAAAGATAAACTTGGAATCGATGTCGAAAAAGCGTTTGCTGAGGTTAAAAGCACTGATAATCCGTTTAAAAATTTTCTTCTAAGGCAATCGCAAGAATTAGCTGAAATCAATAATGAAAGGGAGTCCTTTGAAAAATTCAAACAATTTCTAGAACAAAGCACTTCTTACTTAAAAGATAATAATCAAAAGTTGGTTGTTATAATTGATGAATTAGACCGATGTAAACCCACATTTGCCATTCAAACACTAGAAGTGGTTAAACATTTATTTGATGTCAATAATATTGTGTTTCTGTTTGCAGTTGATATACAGCAGTTGAGCCATAGTATTTCAAGTGTATACGGACAAGGGTTTGATTCTGTAGGATATCTTTGCCGATTTTTTGATTATATTGCTAAAATGCCAGAGCCGAATGTGGGTAACTACATATTAGAGAACATTTCAAGTGTAGATGCATTAACAGAAATGACAGATCTAAGTATCTATCATTCTAATAAAGAAAAATCGTTTTACGAAATTTTGCAGATTTTCTTTTTACAAATATATTCTGAATTTGACTTTTCCCTTAGAGATTTAGATACAGTAATTAAAAGTTATAAAATTATGGTAAATAATTTTTTATTCAACTACGATGATATTGCTGCACATATGATATACATATTTTTCTTATCTCTAAAATATAAGTATCCAAAACTATTTTCATCAATTTTTATAAGCAAATCTCCTGATACAAATTATACCAGAGATAATACATATATAAAATTAAATAGTTTCTTTAATGGTAATTATAGTATAAAATCTGCTATGAGTTTTCTTGCTAAAAAAGAAACACTTTCTGAATGCAGGTTTGATATTCCAAAAGGTAATTATTATCCTTTTAAAATTATAAAGCCGCTTAATAAATTTCATCTCGAAGTTGTTTTCCCTTCGAGCGAACGTTGGGATAGCGGTATTAAGCAAATAAGTTTTGCTGGCTCAAATGTAAGCAATATTTTGTTTAGTTCTGATTTTACAAAGTGGGATGATATAAAAAATATGACTTACCGCGAATATTTACACAAGAGACTAGAAATGTATAATTTCTTTAATGTAGAGACTGAAGAAGAATGAAAAAACAACGTTAATTTCTTTAAAGAAGTTAACGTTGTTTCATATCATATAACTAATCTAAAGCTATATGTAAACTGCTTTTCGTGGCCGTTTACCCAGCGGTAGTTACGAGTGAAATTTATATGTCGTACAGGACAGATGTTATTTACCATCTGTCCACCGATAGAACCGGCCTGCTTAGAGGTAAGGTCACCGTTATAACCCTGCTTAAGATTTACACCAACCTCCCTTGATGTTCCCGAGTGTTATTAAAATGCCATTAAAAAATAAATACATAGGCTAATCGAACCGCTAAAATAACACTCATTTCTTAAATTTTATGCACGAAATCGTGCATAACCGTTGACAAACTGCGTATAATATAGTATACTACAGATGTAAGAACAATATTTTTATAAATGGAGGCTATATTATGGCAACTGCAAGAATTAATTTAACTGTTGATGAAACTGCAAAGGAAGAAGCTTTAAAATTGTTTGAAATGTTCGGTATGGATGCTTCAACTGCAGTTAATATGTTTTTTAAAAAGGTTGTGCAGACTAAGGCTATTCCTTTTGAGATTTCGGTTGCAAACGAACAGGAGAAAACTACCTATGATATGTCTAAAGAAGAGTTTATGGGCAGGGTTCAGTCTGCAATTGATAACAGAACAGTTTAAATCTTAAACAATTGGAGATTAAATAATGGATAGTACACCTATAGTGTTAGTATTTGCCGGACCTAATGGCTCCGGTAAATCAACCGTAACAAAAGGATTTGATATTATTGGCGAATATATAAACGCCGATGAAATTAAAAAGCAAAGAAATTGTGGCGACCTAGAGGCAGCACAATTTGCAACGGCTCTTCGTGAAGATGCTGTTAAGAACAAGCGTGATTTTACATTTGAAACAGTTTTATCATCGTCACGTAATGTTGAACTGCTTAAAAATGCAAAGGCAGCAGGTTATAGAATCGAAGTTGTTTTTGTCCTAACTGCTGATCCGCAGATAAACGTATCAAGAGTAGCACAGCGTGTAAAAAATGGCGGACATGATGTGCCTAAGGATAAAATTATCAGTCGGTACCACAAATCTCTTGATAATATATCAGTGATGCTAAAAATAGCGGATATTATGTGGGTTGTAGATAATAGCACCGAAAAGGCAGAACTAATAATTTATTCTAAGGATAGCGAGGTTTCAATAAATGAAACACCACTTTGGAATAACGACAAAATTGAGAAACTGATTAAAGGTAAGTGAAAAAATCAAGGCTATCGTATTTTGGTAGTCTTGATTTTTATTGACTATTCGTTACTAATATGCTATAATTCTTATGGTGATAGTTATGGAAAGACGAATAGTAAAATTAATTGTAGGTAAGGCAGGCGGCACGGCAGGTAAAGATTCCAAAACCTATAAGGTGTCGCTGCCTAGTAAATGGGTTGCCGAATTCGGTCTTACCGATTCAAAAATGGAAATTGCATTTGATGGTGAAAGGATTATTATTTCACCGCATTTATCTATGGATGAATTTTTAGAAAGTAAAAAATCACTTGGACATAGATTGATGAAGCTTGAGTTTTATGATAAAGAGAGTTTGTGTACTAAAATTATCGCTGATTTTACGGATGAAACATTGTCTGTAGAAAACACAACCGATCATATTGTTAAAACCGCATTCGGCAAAAAAGAAGCACCTACTTGGGAAGATTTTCAGAACTTCTTAGAGGAACGTTGTGTACCCCGAAGTCGCAGCGGTGTCAGGGAGTATTTAGAGACAATCGGTGTTGAAAGTTATGAGCCGATTGAAATTATCAAAAAAACAAGCGGCAGAATGGCCGAAGATAATCAGTGGATTAAACTGGAGGTAATACAATGACAGTTAAGCTTGTAACCAACGAAAAGATTGCCGAAACTTCTTCAAAGGGCAATCAGGAAAAATGGTTTGATAGCGATACAAATAAGTGGTATAAGCTCGACCAATTCGGTTATGAAGCATTAACCGAAACGATTATATCCAAACTGCTTGAAAAGAGCAATATTGAGACCGATACACTGTTTTCTTTTGCGCGTTATGAAATGGAACGCCTGAATGTTCACGGCCGAGACAGAACAGGTTGTTCAAGCAAAAACTTTTTAAAAGACGGTCAATCCATTATTACGCTTAGCCACTTATTTTCCCGTCAACTTGGTACTTCGCTCAAAGACAAGTTGGAAAGGCTCAGTAGCGATAAAAAGCGCATTCAGTATCTTGCAGAAGCAACCGCTGAGTATACGGGGCTTAAAGAGTTTCCACAGTATCTCACATTGCTTTTCGAGGTTGATGCTCTATTCTTAAATGATGACCGCCATCTCAATAACATAGCGGTAATTGAGAAAAATGGAAAATATAAATATTGCCCGGTTTTTGATAACGGAGCAGGTTTGCTATCTAACGTTCAGTTTTCTCCGATGGATATTGACCCTAAGGGACTTATCAAAGACGTTGTTGCACGTCCGTTTAATACAAGTTTTACCCGTCAAATTAACACCGCAAGAGCTTTGTATGGTAAACAGTTAAAAATGCCTCAGTTAACAAGAAATGATATTATGGCAGAGCTTGAACCATTACTTGAATATTACGCTGAACGTGACAGGAGTATCATCGCTGACCGTGTAATTGAATGTATTCTTGCAAGGCAAAAATTCAACAAGCAAAATGGTTTTGAGGAGTAATTGTAATGAAAGAATTGATATTAAGATATTTTGATGCGTTTTCTAATTTATACGGTATTATTCCAATGAAAAGGGCTTATCGTATTATCGAAAAACAAAATCCCGAACTTAACCTTACCAAAGAACAGTTCGCAGAAATTGTGAATGAGTTTGATTTTCCAGATAAATATTACGTTATTTGGAGCGAGAAAGAGGTTTATGATGAAAATGCAGATGATGCTCCATTATTTGATAAATTATTGATAGCGGAATATGTATTAACATTCGGAGACACTGAAGATTATGAAAGACTTAAATTCGAACAGGGTGACAGACCGTTTTATGTGCCCGAAAAGGACGAGCTTTTAAAATATGAGGATGAATTTTATAGTGAGAGAACAAAGCACGTTGTTGCTTTGGAAAACTATTTGAAAGATGATTTGGGACTTACTAATTATAAAGGAATTGTCGATGATTTTTCTGGAATGTTGGTAATTGACGATGATGAACCGGATAGGGTTATAGCAGAGCTAAAAAGAATGGGAGCTCCCAAGTTTAAAGAATTTTCCAGTAAAGAACAGGCGTATAAATTTTTTATGCTTTATACTAATTTGCGAAATCATACCCGAAAGCATACTCATAGAGGACACACCCCTTTTGAACTTGATGACTGCTATGAAATTGATGGTATTATTGAAAATGGTGTGCTTTCTAAGGTGGAAACACCAAGCAGAAACGGAAAATGCCCTTGTGGTAGCGGAAAGAAATATAAAAGATGCTGCGGTAAAGAGTAAAGGTGAAGGCTATGATAAAGGAAATATCCGAAAAAGATTGGAAACTATTTCGAGAAAAGCTGCCTACTTGGCAAGATACATATATTGATAAGCTAAATCAGGAATATATCGAAATATTAAGTTCATCCGATAACCCTGCTGATAAGTTTTGGGAATTGGAAAAACGTATTAAGAACGACAAGCATAAAACAGGTATAGTATGTGAGATGTCAAGATCTAAAATGATTGAAAATATTATCTCATTAATTACCGAGGGTATTATTACTATTGATGACATCTCAGAATTTAGTGATAATTTAAAATCTACAGTACAACTTATGTTTGAACTTTATAAAGGTGAAAAGTCGGCTGAAGATAATGGCTGGAATAATTTTTAGCATATGGAAATTATGTTGCTTTCTAATATCAGGTAGGCAGTTTTCTTTAAAACGATTGATACGCCTGAAGAAGATTAAGATTACGTACTTGTGAATAAAGGAGAAAATATGAAAGAGGAAATATTAACCGGTATCATACCTCATGATGAAAAGCCTATCGTTTTTTCTGCAGATAAAGATAATTATAAATTCACTTTTATGACAAACGAAACATATTCATTAGGTGAAAAGAATACAGAACTTTTATCAAGCGATGGGTTTATATATGGGACAACTCATGATAATTATACTATTGCTATTTATGTTGGAGAAACAAAATTAAAGTTTTCTGGTGTACAGCTATTAAACACATGTGCATATGTTAAATCTAAAGGTAATGTAGGAGAACAAGATATTTCGACATTCGACACTCTTTCTTTTCATGGTGGCACATTAAATTCTGTTTTTTATATGCGTGCTATGCAGGTTGATCATTCAACCGAGGATACCATTGTAAAATACAAAGACGATTCCATTAAATATAGTGTAAAGACTCTGAATTATGAGTTTGATGTCGAAATTCGCTCTGAAATGAAAACAAATTTTAGCACGAAAGGTCGTTCGATAAACAATAATGAAGTAGTTATGATTTTACGGTTCAAAGAGCCACAACCGTTAAGAACCTTTTTTGAACATTATAATCATATAAAAGATATGTTATCGTTCATGTGCTTTAGAGAAAATGTAGGTTTTGATTCTGTTGTATTGTCAAGAAAAGGGCCACATAAAAATTCAATACCAACCACAGCCATTGCTCATGTTTTTAATGAATCTGATTTAACAAAAAAGAAAATCTTTGACAATATTTGTTTTGAGAATCTTACTGAAATTTTACCGAAGTTCACCAGCATATTCTATGAAAAAGAAAATACCAAGGGCGATTATATTATTTTAGGATTCATGCCGGAAAGCGACAAAAATATTTTTAGTATGAATGATCAAAAAATACGAAATATTTGTTCGTCGTTAGAATGTGAATTAACTTATGTAAAAGATATTGAAGTTGAAGAAAATGAGATGCTGCTAAAACTGATTGAATCAACAAAAGCACACATAAAAGAATTCAGAAATAATGAAGGAATAGATAATGATACATATAATAAAATAGTTTCTAGTATGTCTTATTGGTCGTTACCTTTGGCAGAAAAACTATGTGCGCTAAACAAAAAATATTTCAGCGAAATGGATCTATTAAACTTAACTGGTCGATCTTTAAATGATTCTGACATTAGAGCTTTCGTTAAATATAGAAATACTATAACTCATGGGCGACATCAAATACTTAATGATACAGTTGCAACAACTGCTTATTTTTTGTGTGGTTTAATATATTGTTGTGTATTGACGCGAGCGGGATTATCTCGGGAAAATCTTAAACTACTTTGTGAAAGAAGAATTTTGGGGTAATATAAATCATTGGTGTTTATTATGGGGTGTAATATGAGAGTATTAGATTTAGATATGGACTATTTTATGGATGATGTTGCTATATCTATATCATCTTTTTGTGTAGAAAGATTGTCGGAAAGCGACTATGGTGATGCTGTTTGGTCTGAAGATAGAGTTAGAACTTTTTTAGAAGAAAATCTCGGACTTTCACGGCAAAACAGACTTCCGGGAAGGATTGTCGTTGGTCATAACGAATCACTGTTCTTTTGGGAGGAGTTAATAGAACAAGGGCGATTAACTGTGCCGTTTGAAGTGATACATGTTGACTCACACGCTGATTTAGGGTTAGGGTTTCCTACATCCAGTTTTTTGCAGAGTGCTTTCATAACGTTGCCAATAGAAACACGACAAAGAATTAGAAATTATGAATTTAATGACAAAATCTGCGAAATTGATATAGGTGATTATCTGCTTTGGGGAATTGCCTATAGAATGTTTTCAAAGATTACATACTGTGCAAATCCAAACGGTGAATGCAATGACTATTGTGTGGATACATTAAAAGACTTCAAAGAAGAATTTATATGTGATAAACCAGTAAGTGAATATATTCAATTGACATATAACAAGGATATGGATCTTCCTAAATACGGTTCAAAAGAATATTACAAACGTAAATATCTTGATGGTGCAGTTCGGGAGCCCGAAGTGGAATTGAGGATTATTCCCAAAATCGAAGATGTAAAATATGATGGTGAATTTGATTTTGTAGTTTTAGCCCAATCTCCTAATTATACACCCGCAAGCGCTGATTTTATAATGGATATTTTAAGGGAATACATTATCGAGATATAATATCTTTGCTTTAAGAAGTTTTAAAAAATTAAAAAGGTGTATAATAGAGTTTTTATATGAGGGTGAATTACATGCAAAAAATAGATCCAGCAATTATTGAAGCGTTAGCCAAAGTAATGATGATTTCTGTAGAAAAGCATAAAAATGCAATAGGTACGGATAAGGAAAATCTTTGTCTTTTGAAAATGCATTTTATCAAGGATTTTTCAGACGATGTGATTTTCCTAAATGAGTTGTGTGAAAGGGAAGACTTCTATCATAGATATGGTTATTTATTAATTCGAAATATGTTAGAGCAACTGATCGATTTTTTATATGTGTTAAAGAATACACATCTAGTAGACGAATATCTAGGATTAAAAATTGATTTAGATTCGCTAAAAGAAAAGCATACTCCCGTTGAAGGGGAACAAAAGTTTGGAAAGTTACGTTATCTTAACAAAAGACCATCAATTTATGATATGGCAGAAGATATAGGAGAGCGTGTGGCACAGGGCGGTGCCTTTTCATTATATGATGCATATTGTGTGTTATCGGAAAAGTGTCACAATTCTTATTTCGATTCGCTGCTGGCAGAGTTTAACAAGGTTGGCTTAAATAAACCGACTACGGGATTAAATGATGAGCAAATATTACTTTTAAATGCAATCATCGCTTGTGTGCTGATAGAGTACAAATGATCAGAATAATAGTTGCAGTGTCAATAACGGCTAAATGCGGCAGGGACTAAAATCCTTGCCGCATTTAAGCATGTCGAGGAGGAAAATACGAGTGAGTGATTAAAATTTAAATTTTTGTTTTGTGTACGAAAATTTTAGATGGGGAATAAAATATTTTTATCGGCAAATTAAATTATTTTATAAAAACACTTGACAAATTGCCGATAATGTGCATAATAGAATCAAAGACGGAACAAAATTTGATTTTAAGGTGGGTGTGATGAGAGAGATAACACGCATTGAAGCGAAACCTTCTATGACAATTTCGGTTGTTTTATTGGTCGAAATTTTAAATAAGATACCTAAGGGAAGGCTTACAAGAATTAATGATATTGAAGATGCTTTGAAAGATTTTTACGGTATCGATATACTTCATTTTGAGAGTGTGACATTCGCAAATTTTTATAAGCATTTGCAATTATCGGCTAAGAGTAGCGATATTTTTGATATGTATTATGATACACCTTGGTGGCGCTTGGTTTCGAATATCGGTTGTATTCCAAAAATCAATGAGATAGATTTTGAAGATATGCAAAAAGCACTCAAAAAAGAGAAGTTTACGCTTATAGATTATAACCACAAAGCGGAGGCTCGTGTGAAAGATTATAAGCAATACTTAGTTGATTATAAAATCACAAAAGGGGTTAATGGCGAGCCCGTTGTAAAGGTGATTTAAAATGAACAATGATGTAAAGTATCATTCAGTAAGTGAACTTGTAAAACTTTGGGAAATGTCGGAGCGTACTATTCGAAATTATTGTGCTACCGGCAAAATTCCTGATGCGGTTTTAGTAGGTAAAACTTGGAAAATACCCAAAAATACAGTTAATCCCGCAAAAAGAAAAAAGGATGAATATACTGTATTAGATATTTTTCTTAGTGAATGGAAATCTAAGATAAATGACGGAATGTACGGTTATTGGCAAATTGATTTTGCATATAATTCTAACCGCACAGAAGATAATAAACTCCTATATAACGATGTAGTCCATATGTTTGAATTAAATACTGTAAATTCAAACAGTTATAGTGTTGATGATATTGTTGAAACTGCAAATCATTTTAAGTGTGTTGATATGTGCATTAAAAATGCAAAGTATCAG
>JAZNJD010000029.1:0-7447 GCA_045577835.1 Acutalibacteraceae bacterium
AATTTCGAATAGTACGCTCCGACATTTCCCAAAGTTTTACAAGTTCACTTACTGAATGATACTTTACATCATTGTTCATTTTAAATCACCTTTACAACGGGCTCGCCATTAACCCCTTTTGTGATTTTATAATCAACTAAATATTGCTTGTAATCTTTCACACGAGCTTCCGCTTTGTGATTATAATCTATAAGCGTAAACTTCTCTTTTTTGAGTGCTTTTTGCATATCTTCAAAATCTATCTCATTGATTTTTGGAATACAACCGATATTTGAAACCAAGCGCCACCATGGTGTATTGAGGTAGATATCAAAAATATCACCGCTATCGATTGATGTCTGTAAATGTTTGAAAAGATTTGCAAATAGAACGGGTTCAAAACGAATTATATCTACACCGTAGAACGTTTTAAAAGCGTTCTCAATGTCTTTAATTCTTGTAAGCCTACCCTTCGGTATCTTATTTATAATTTCGACCAACATTACCATTGGAATTTCAATTGAGGGCTTTGCCTCAATGCGTATTATCTCTCTCATTACACCCACCTTAAAACAAATTTTGTTCCGTCTTTGATTCTATTATACACATTATCGGCAATTTGTCAAGTGTTTTTATAAAATAATTTAATTTGCCGATAAATTTGTTTTATCCACTATCAAAAATTTTCGTACACAAATTATCGAGCCGTATTTTAACATTAACACATATAAATACTAACAGGTCGACAGGGTGATTTATTCCCTCTGCCGACCTTGCTATCAAATTAAGAGCTAAAGTTATTTTATTTCCATGTGCCAAAATATCCAACAAACTTGTTTTTTCGTGCTATTGGCTTTTCCATAATAATTCTGTGATGATCCATCCTTTCATCTGCTTTCCCAAGATGACATCTTTTGTATTTTTTGCCAGAACCACATGGGCATTTTGAATTTCGACCGATACCTTCAAATTCCGGCTTTTTAATTTTTATTGTTTCAATACAGAAGCCATCATACGGACTGTTTATTTCTGGCATCAGTTGTTCCAGCATGCCATAGTTGTACTCTTGACCCTCTAGTTTGACGAATGTATATTTATCAAATGGATCAGTAACAATACTAAACGCTTTAAATTCCATATCGGTTACTTCTCTCAGGCACAACTCGCCCATATAAAGTTTACCAACTTTGTGACCGCAAGGGTGACGAATGGAAATTGGTTGACCGCAAATTGTACACTTCTCAGCCTTGATTATGCTTTCCCTACTAAAAAAGTGATGATACGGAAACAATTTTTGATACTCTTTTATCATTCTGCCTATAAACACCAAATGGTATCTATCGTTATCTTGTTCTATATCAAAATTACTTTCCAAATTGCTTAAGTCAATATCTGTATGATCAAACGTAAGCCAAGCATCTTCATACTTTTTTTCTTTAAGAGCGTTTATTGATGAAAGATATCCTCTTTGTATTTTATATATTTGCCTTAAACACCAATAATAGTTTGCTTCAACTTCGTTTTTACCAGCGATTGCTTCAAGACGAAGGCATTCTATTTGTTCTCCAATGGCGCTATCCAATTGAACGTTTTTTTGGGACAAATAGTTTTCTATTTCTTTAGTTGTCATTCATTTAACCTTCTTAAAACAAATCTTTTACCGCTTGATCTAACGCATCTTTTACACCAGATACCGGTCCTTCATAGGTAATCATTTTGCTCTTTTTGGTTTTCGTTTCTTCGGTAATGATTTGAACCCTCGCAGAGGTATCTTCAGGTTTGCGACGATATTTTTTTACTAAATCATAGAGGAAAGCCGCAATCATACTCGTTGCTATGGGAAAAACAGCCCACTGAACTATAATTTTTGCAACTTCAATGACTGCAGAGTGCAGTTCAATACGCTGGAAATCTTCATCAGAAATTGCGATATCAGCTACTATGTCCTCCTCTGAAGAATCACGAATATAATCCAAAAATTCTCGTGTAGTTTCAGGAAAAAGAACATCACCAGAATCGCGGAATCCCTCATTTGGAATAATAAGAAGATTGGCTCTTTTAATTTCGTCCATATAATCTTTCGGGATATAATCTTTGTCATAGATTTGTTCAAAAGTTAAATCAGTATCAACTATTTTTAAGGTGTTACCAAAAATTTCATGTTTCATATAATATCCTCTCACTTTTCGATAAAATTATTGCCGGATGTGTTTTGTGACTAATCTCCCATATGCAAATAAGATTCTTATTTTTGTAAACTATCATTTTTATATTGTTGCATAACTGATTTTTAGTAGCCTTAACAATGCAATTCATTATATCATGACTTTATGATTTTTTCAAGGCTGATGGTTAAGTTTACAATCTAAAACCAACGATGTATAAAAATCTTTTCGATAGTGTTTAATATACTCTAAATGCCGTTGACCCCAAACGCCGATGGTTCGCCACAAAGGATTTGCATAAAGTTTCTGCTGCCGTAGAGAATTCTTATAATTTTTACTTCGTTTTCTTCTAAAACATAACAAAAACCCTTGTAGCGAATGTTATCTGCTACAAGGGTTTTTGTCATTTATTTAATTGCTTGATAACGGTTCATTACAAAATCAACAATCACCTGAGATTTTACTTTCATATTAAGTTTGCTGATAATTTTTTTAATCATCGGCTCTGTTACTTCTCGTAAATATTCCTTATATTCAGGATACTTTTCCATCAACTCATTGAAGAGAGTGATTAAAAGGTCGTTTGCGGATTTGCTTGTGGGATATCCACGGGCAATAAGTGCCATATTGTTATCGAAGTTTGGTGCAAGGCCTAAAAGCTTACCGCTCTTAACATCACGCATTAAACCGAAGTTTCCTGTATGTCTATCAGGGTTAGCGGTTATGGTATCCAGGAAAATCATTTTAATATAGTCAGGAATTGCTTTAGGACAAAGTTCTTTTAACTTCTCAACGACTTTAATATAATCTTCTTCATCTCCCATAAAGGATGATGCAGGGTCAAATATGACCTTTGCCGAATCAGTAAAATCAAGAGATTTTACACATTTATCACCTTTTTCGTAATGTGCCATATTCATTCCAAGAGATTTACCTAATTCATATACAAAAAGCTCTGAGAACTGCTCTTTTTGGTTAGCGGATTTATAAATCCACCATTTTCCGTCTTTGAGCTTCCAACACTTTTCAAAACTACCGATGTTGGTAAGCTCCGGTGTTTTTGTATCCTTACGCTTTGCGGCAGAATTAAAGCTAGAATAAAGTCCTCGTAAAGCTAGATTGGAGAAATAGTCTTTATTGAAGCGAACATCTTCATATTTTAAATCACTACCGATTGCCCTAACCCAATAGGTGTCAGTAATGGTTGCAGCATTAACGTGAAGCACCGTTGAAACATCATCTTTTTCAGCAAGTCTTAAAGCCTTTTTAAGCAGACGGGAGTTTGCTCTGTGCGAGTCAATTGCTCTTGTTTCAAGCCAAGATTTAGCATCACTTACACGCTTTAAATATAAAGGCAATAAGTCATTGTTCAAAACTTTAAGCTCATTATCTTTCCAAAGAGCAACAACAGTATCACGGCTTAAAATCTCAAAATCCTTCATAGACTTTTTCTCCTTTCCTTTTTAGTATTAAATACATTATACAACATATGATTTTAAAATTCAACTGTCAAACATTTAATTATGTGTTAAATCCGTATCTTTGAAGTGTTGATTCAAATATTGATAAATATGTTGCTTTACCTTCTTTCCATTCTTCAAGAGCAAGTGCAACCTCATCACTAACCTTCATCCCTTCAATAGAAAGCATTGCTTTAGAAAAAGTCAAGTATTCCTCTTTTTCATTTATGTCAAGTTCATCCATACCATTACAAAGGTTTAATAAATCTTGTTTTCGTTTCATTGCCTTATCCATTTATAAGAACTTCTATTATTTAATTATGATAGTAAAAACAATTGATATCATATAAATTAAAGTGCACAAAACCCGCCGCAAGGCGGGTTTTATTAATTATAATACCATTTTCTTCACCTTACAATAACTATTTATTATTGTGAGTTAGCGCGAAAAATCTTAGCATGTGGGAGACGTTATGTTATTTGTATGTCACTCTAGTTTAGATAGAGAAACTATTGTAAAACCTTTATTGTACTATCTTTATAATTTTGGATTAGACATTTGGTACGATCACAAAAAATTATTTTTATCTGATACAATATCCTATGACATATACGAAAAAGGCATTGGTGAATGTTCGGATATTTTGATAATATATTCACAAAACTTGGTACATAACAGTGAATGTGGTCGTAAAGAACTTGATGTGATTTATAAAAACACAAAAAACAAAAATTTATATCCTGTGCTATATAATTCTAAAATGAGCGACTTTGAAGGTGATGACTTTCAAGTTATAAGAAATACGATACATTTTACTGCAACTGAAGATAATTTACATCAAATCGCAGTCCAAATAACGATAAAAATTATTAAAAGTATTAACGAAACATCTTTAAATCAAATTAAAACACCAGAATATGAAGGTGCTTTAAATTTATACAAATTAATTCCAGCCTTTAATTTGCGTGAGAAAGCGATATTCTTACTAACAATTATTGTTAGTAAGAAATATGATAACACAACTTTTATTAACAAATTAAATATTGATACTATTGTAAATGACTATATTTCAAAACTGCATTTGTCATATTCGTTTTCAGAAAATGACATAAAACTTTTGGAATCGTTAACTGTATTGATTATCACTCACAGATCTTATAATTGAAATTATTGCATCGGATACTATATAAGGATAGGAGCTTGCTAATGCTTCCATATATCCTATTAAATACGGATATTGTGTTTCCTTTTTAACTTCTGAATTAATTTCATCATAAATTAGTTTTCCGCATCCTCCTAAAAAAGGTATAGGAATAATGATTTTGCCTAGTTCTTTTGCTATTATGAATTCTTTATACACTCCGCTTTCTTTACTTGGGCTGCCCCCCATAACAATAAAGAATTTCCCTTTTTGTATTATTTTTTCTCTAAAAATTTTTGTGTCATTACTGCTTAATGCGTTATCTAAAGGGTACGATTGTAAATATTTAAAAATAGATTCTCCATGTTTTACACAATATGATGTTATGGGGAATGAAATGTAATTACCTATTAACATACCAAAACATGTATGAATTTTAATTTTTTCTTTCATTAACCCTTCGGATATAAATTTACACAATATTCTTGCATTGTTTTCTAAATCTCGTTGCTTTTCCGGATTTTCTTGTGGTAATGATCCACTTATAAAACAGCTGTTGTTTAGACTGATATCGTGAATTTTATTAATAATATAAGGTATTTCTTCAAAATTTTCATACTCGATAGTTTCTATATTATAATTCTTTTTTAAATATTTGACATATAAATTATGCCTTTTAATTTTTTGAGAATTATTTATAGGGCATTGCATAAAACAGTATGATTTATGTGGTATTTCTTTTTCGTTATATAATTTATGTAATGTTGGGAGATAAAGACCGTCTGTAAGAGAGGAACCTATTATCAAAAAACTATGTGTGTATAGTTCTGATTGAAAATTTAAATAAATATTCTTAAAATTCGCTTCATAATTTAAAAAGTCATTTTCAGTTATAATTTGTGTTGTAGAATCAAAATCACCATTCAATTTGATTATAGATATACCTTCATATGATAAAATTTCAGATACTTTATCGTCATTGTTAATTATGTTAGAGGTTATCATATTACTTGTTAAATAGTTGTAAATTAAGTTATCAAAATTGGTAGTCCATATTTTATTAAAATTCAGTTTTGCTAATTCTCTTAGAATATCATTATCATTACTAGCATTTTCTATATACTTTTTAAATTTGTTAACAATTTTCTCTCTTCCCTCGACGATGGCATAATATTCTAGTAGTTTATAATAATTATCTTCGTAATCGCTAAGTCGCACCTTTAGCTCCGAACAACATTCTTTAACAATTGAGTACCAGCCAGGGATATTCGAAGGTATGGATAATCCTGCACCAACATATAGTGATATCGTTTTATTGGATAATTTGTATGATATTTCTTTGATTAACTCGTTTCTTTTTCTTAGTTTAGCTTCATCCATAAATATCTCCCGAACTTTATATGTTTTAAACTCACAATAATAAATAGTTATTGTAAGTTATCTATGGTGTTATTATAGCATATTTTGGTAAAATATTCAATATATTATCGAAATATGAGGTGCAATATGAAAGATTTTAATTTAACCATCCCCGAATTTATTCAATTAGTGCAGTCAACAAAGAACTTATCAGAAAAAACTATAGTGGCTTATAAATCTGATTTAAATGATTTTAATTCATTTGTTAATAATTATGAATTCAGCAACGAGTCTATCATACAGTATATTCAAGAACTCGCAATCACCCGCAATCTAAAGGACACAACTATCAATAGAAAGATAATTGTTCTTAAAATGTTTTTCGAATATTTACATTCTAAAAACTACATAGAAAGTAACTATTTCTCATCACATCAATTCAAATTCAAGAAAGAGAAAAGACTACCCAAAACCCTTGCAATTAAAGAAACTTCTAGGTTGTTATCATGTGTAACTGAGCAATCAATTAATGCAAGCAGTGACTTTGAAAAATGGAAAACTTCACGCAATCTAGCTTTAATTGATATTTTGATAAGCACTGGTATACGTATTGCTGAAGCTGCAAATATAACTATTAATGATATCATAGGGTCCGAACGAGTTATTTTAATTCATGGTAAAGGTAGAAAGCAGCGACTAATATACATTTCTTGTCCTGAAACTTGGAATAATATAACTTTATGGATAAAAATGCGAAAAACACGCTCCACAAATACCAATATGTTATTTGTAAATCGATACGGCGAACCCATAAGTATTCATGGCATCGAGTATATTTATAACTCATTAAAAATGCAATCCGGAATTAATATTAATTCCACCCCACATTATCTTAGACACACGTTTGCTACAAATCTTTTAGCCAACGGTGCAGACCTACGTTCTGTTCAAGAAATTTTAGGTCATAGTAGTGTTTCAACTACCGAAATTTATACGGAAGTAACTACAAAACGCAAAAAACAAGTTTTAAATAAGTATAATTACCGCAACAAACTTTGAATATGAAAATTTTATCGTAAAACGGCGAAAACCCGCATAAATAGCGGGTTTTCGGGATGTTTTTTATTGAATTTTCACGGCAGTTTTGGACCTAATGTGTAGTATTAGTTAACCCGCCGTGTCCGGCGTCAATGATTACAGAGGGTGTTGTTTTTATGGTGTTTTGGGTTTGTACACTTTCTCTAATCATACCCCAAACGGCCAACAAGCAGACACTCAAAAGCAAACATATTTGAAAAGCAAATCTCTTAATCATCTTCTATACACCTCTTTAACTTAATAA
>JAZNJD010000030.1:0-101541 GCA_045577835.1 Acutalibacteraceae bacterium
CTCAAGATTAGATTTCCCATAGCATAAGCTAGTAAGGTCCCCGGTAGACTACCGGGTTGATAGGCAGCGTGTGTAAGCGTAGTGATACGTGTGCTTGGCTGTACTAATAGACCGAGGGCTTGACCTATTTTTTCGATCCAACCTTTTCTCCTTGTTCAGTTTTCAGGGTGTGAAAACAATTTGCACCATTAGCTCAGTTGGTAGAGCACCTGACTCTTAATCAGGGTGTCCCGGGTTCGAATCCCTGATGGTGCACCATTTGATTTAAGTGCCACCTATGGTGACTTAATATAAAGAAAGCGAAAGCTTTCGATACGTGGCCCGTTGGTCAAGTGGCCTAAGACTCCGGCCTCTCACGCCGGCAACATGGGTTCGAATCCCGTACGGGTCACCATTTTTAAAATTTAATTGATATTAAATGGCATAGCCATTTGGTATAAAGTGTGCAAAATTACACAAAATAGTTGGTGTTGATTGCGATGAGGGTCCACCCGTTCCCATTCCGAACACGGAAGTTAAGCTCATTTGCGCTGAAGATACTTGGCGGGCAGCTGCCTGGGAAAATAAGTAGATGCCAACACATTTTGCCTTAATAGCTCAGTCGGTAGAGCACGCGGCTGTTAACCGCGTTGTCGTAGGTTCGAGTCCTACTTGAGGCGCCAAAAAATAAAGGATACCTTTTGGTATCCTTTATTTTTTTACCCTTTAGCAGAAACTTAAATTTTCGGCAATGTGTTTCGGCAGACACGTCGCGGCTGTTATCTGGCTCACGTCGTTTCGCCGCCGGTGGCGGATACAGAAACGGTGCGAGCAGGAAGAAACCGGGAGAATACCGACGCGCTCCAAGCGAGGTAGGCGACCTGGGTTTCTGACCGTTGTTGTCGTAATTAAAAGTCAATATAAATTGGGTGTGTAAATATAATGTAGTAATTTATTGTCGGGCACCGCAAGAGTAGTTTTCGTAGGTTTATGACTACCAATTTTTATAATTCTTCATCTATATACTCCATAATATCTTCAACATTGCATTTTAAAATCTTGCAAAAGATTTCTATTGTATGAGTGCTAACACTTTCATTTCTCTTTAAACGCGTGATTTGTGCGGGACTAATGTTATATTTTTTAATAAGAGTGTATTGCGTAACACCTTTTTCTTTCATAGTTTGCCATAATCTATCATAGGAAATCATGATTCTATCGTTCACCCCTATTGACATATTAACCGATTGTGGTGTATAATGATATTTACCAATATCGGTCAATACGGATAGCTGGTTAAAGGAAGAGTATAGGTACCATTTTATTGATTTATTATCAATGGTATGCTATACTATAGTATACACATAAAGGACGGGGATTATATGAAGAAAATTAAAATCAAACATTGCTTAATTGCAGGAGCAGCACTTCTTATTACAACAGCAATTTTTCTGATTTTTTACTTCAACAGAAGTGTGGTTGTTCCTCAGATTTCCGGAAAAAACATAACAACAGCTACAGATATACTTAATAAAACAGGTTTAAAAACTAAAATATTGTATGAATATAGTGATACGGTTTTAAAAGATATTGTGATTTCTCAGGATATCGATGCAGGCGAGAATGTGAAATACAGAACTTTTGTAACTGTTATTGTAAGCCGGGGAGTAGAGCAAATTACACTTCCTAACGTTATAAATAGCAATTTAGAAGATGCAAAAAACGCTCTTGAAAAACTTGGATTCTCTGTGGTTGTAGAAGAACAATTCAGTAAAACAACAACCAAAGGTAGTGTTGTTTCCCAAAGTGTTTTGGCTGGCAAACAGGCTGATAAAGGCTCGACAATAAATCTTATAATTAGTAAAGGTCGAGATCTTGTTAAAGTACCAAATATTAAAGGAATGTCCTTGCAAAAAGCAGAGCAGACTTTAAAAAGCGCTGACTTGTATATTAAAACCGAAAACAAAATCGAATTTAGCAATACCATAAAAGAAGGGTGTATAATTTCACAAGATATTAATGAGGACGATCAAGTTGATAGACATTCTACTGTTAATGTTGTAATTAGTGCAGGTGTGGCTAATAAGGTGGGTACAACTCCCTCAAATGCAAATAGGTTTGGCAAAGTAACCACACAAGGAAATTGGGTTTATTTCGCAGGCAGTGATTCCACTATATACAGAATGAGGAATGATAAAAGCGAAATACAACGTATCGGTGATTATTCTGCAGTGTCCTTAAACGTCGTCGGTGAGTGGATATATTTTGTGGATGGTACGGTTGGTGGAATTCACAAAATAAGAATTGATGGCACTGGGAAAACTAAAATAAGTAATGTTACAAGCTATAAAGTTTATGTCGATGGTGATTGGGTTTACTATACCAATCAATATTG
Source organism: Acutalibacteraceae bacterium (assembly GCA_045577835.1). GTDB lineage: Bacteria > Bacillota > Clostridia > Oscillospirales > Acutalibacteraceae > UBA737. The sequence goes on from JAZNJD010000030.1 coordinate 2,375, forward strand.
GGGTGGAAAGCTTTATAAAATGAAGAATGACGGTAGCTCAGTAACACAAATTACACGCACAGATTGCCGCAATTATATTGTAAATAATGGATATATTTATTATATGAATTCATCTAATGGATTTGTTTATAAATGTAGCGTTGATGGCAAAGGCGAAACCATACTTTGTGCTGGTTTTGGTGGCGACCATCTTACTTTGGTAGGAAATAAGCTAGTAATCACAAATAATTATAATATTTTAAGTGTGAACCTTGACGGAAGTGGATTTTATTCTTTTGGAACCACTAATGTTCAATATGGTTTTTTAAATGGCTATGATGGATGGGTTTATTATCTTGAGCATGATTTTCGTGATTCTAGCAATGTAATTTCTTCATTTGGTCGAATGAGGTTTGATGGTAGTCAGAAAACAAAAATATATGAATATAAATATTTAAATCACGCAAATACCTTTATAAATGTTGCTAACGGTTGGATATATTTTCAAAACGAACACGAGAACGACGCTCTTTATCGCATAAAATTTGACGGCACAAAGATTGAAAGAGTTGGATAATTTGAATAGTAAAGAGGTATTACGATTACGCTGGGTTTATGCTATAATGAAAGCAAGGCGGTGAGAATATGGAAGTTAAGGCTAGCTGTAACTTTGATTTTGAATCTGTGAAAGCGTTGACATATCTAACGATGTTTAATAAGGGCAATCCAAAAAAGAAAATGCTTTTTTCTAATATTCTTTTCGGAATTTTGCTTGTTGTTTTAATTCTTGAGATTATTATATTAGGATCGAATTCTTCACTGATTTTCGGAGCCGTTGTAGCGTTTTTAGGTCTCTTTTTGAATATGTATATGTGGTTTTTATTTCCTAGCCAAAGCATTTAAACCCGAACCAGCCTAAAAGGGCGGGTTTAAGGCGTCTTTTGGCTCTTTGCCGCACATAGGCGACAGCCTTATGTGCTTCGCATCACCAAAATCCACTCATAATCCCGCACCTTTTAGGTCGGAGAATTTTGTGATTAAAGGATTTTCGGTGTGGCGAGACACAAAACGCAGTTAATCCTGACGGATCAACGAGTATTTTAACAAAGCCTCAGCGTAAAATCCTAAACCCAAAATCTGATTCGGGTTTAAATGCTTTGGCTAAAGTTAGATATAATGCTTTAGGGAAAATGAAGGGTGTAGAAAATGAATATGTTTTCACCGATGAAAAGATATTTGTTACTAGCAACGGTGCAGAGTATAGCGGACAGGCTGAAATAGAATATACATTGCTCGTAAAAGCATATGAAACATCTGAATATTTCTTTTTATATCAAACAAAAAATCAAGTGTTTATTGTTAATAAAGCTACCATACAAAATGGAACAGCAGGGGATATTAGGAATAAATTATCTTCATTTCTAAACAAAAAATATATTATTTGCAAGTATTAAAATTTGCAGAAATAAAAGGAGAAAAATAATGCCGAAGATTATAGAAAATATAAAGCATACGGTGGACGTAACAATACCTGACAGACAGGAATTACCCCATGGTCTACACCCGAAAATAGATTACATATTTTTGGTACTTAGAAATATATTTTCGGCTTTAGCGGTTTTGTTTTTTATAGGTGCTTTTTTCTTACGCGGCGCCTACGGTGACCTTAAAGCTGTTGGCTATTTTATGGGTGCGATAGCTTATATTTTCGAGTGTTTAGCGGTTACAGATTGTTTTAGGGCTAAGGTTCCGCATACCGAAATGTTTATGGTTTATTGTTTTGGTCCGCTTTATATACTAATGGGCTTTGAATACATATTTTTGCATTGAGCTTTTCAAGCTTTATATCACATAACAACAAAAATGATACAGGTTTAAAATAGTAAATGAGCACCTCTAAAAACAAAGGTGCTCATTTTGAGTTTCATTCGTCTAAGGAATATTTTTTAACAAATTTAATAAGATGCAGCATATTGTCAGATAAATATTCACCGCGCTTCCACACAAGACTTACCTTTGTGTGCATTGGTGGGTCAAGAGGTACACCTAATAGATTTGGAGTTGAATTAAGTAAAAATTCAAAAGCGAAACCAACTGCAAGACCCTTGGCAACAATGTTTTGCATGGTGGAAACTTGCGCTGTATTAAGTAACACTTTTGGAACAATGTCGCTTTGTCTAAACCTTTCGAGAATGCGTTCCGTTTGGAAAAAACTGTTTTTAAATAGCACTAGATTTTCATCTTTTAAATCCTCGATGCAAATGGAATTTTTTTGTGAAAGTTTGTGATTTTTACACATACAGCAAACATTATCCAGCTCGGTCAGCAATTGAGAATTTAATTTGTTGTCAAGCTCTAGGTCATGCGGAAGAAATGCCATATTTATTCTATTATCATCAAGCATATTTATAAGACCGCTACGGTCATCCTCTATTATATTGATTTTTAAATCAGGAAAATTTTTAAAAAATTCACTGTATAAAATTGGCAGAATAAAAGAGCTTATCATAGGCGGTATACCAAGATTTAAAACCTTGGTATCACTTAATTCTTTCATTCTCTTTACGGTGTTGTCAGCATCCTCTAATAAGGTGGTAGCATATTTTAAAAGTACTGCGCCCTCGTTAGTAATGATAAGTCTTCTGTTTTGTCTAGCAAAAAGCATAATTCCGAATTCATCTTCTAGCTTGCTGATTGCATTTGAAACAGAAGGCTGTGATATGTTTAGCGCCTCTGCTGCTCTGCTAACGCTATTATATTGGCAGACTGCTTTAAAATACCGTAGTTGGTCAAGTGTCATAAGAAGCCTCCATATATAGATAAAAACTATAAAACTAAAAGAATAATATATTTTACAAATATATTATATAGTATTATAATATTAAAAACAAGTACTAACCTGAAAAGGAGTTTTTGATATGAAAGAATATAAAATAGCTGTGATTGCCGGTGACGGTATTGGTCCTGAGGTTATTGCAGAGGGTGTAAAGGTGCTTAATAAGGTAGCTGAGCTAGACGGCAGCTTTAAATTTTCATTTACTGAGTTTCCTTGGGGTTGTGAATATTATAAAGAAACGGGCAGAATGATGGCTGAGGACGGTATTGAAACACTTTCAAAATTTGATGCTATTTTCCTTGGCGCTGTGGGAAGTCCTGGGGTGCCTGACCATATTTCTTTATGGGATTTGCTTCTCATTATCCGTAAAAGCTTTGATCAGTATGTAAATCTTCGCCCTGTAAAGCTTATAAAAGGCGCGCCGTGTCCCTTGAAGGATGTTAAGGAATCCGATATAGATATGGTGTTTATCCGAGAAAACAGTGAGGGTGAATACGCCGGAAGTGGTAGTTGGTTATTTAAGGATAAGCCAAATGAGGTTGTAATTCAAGACGGTGTATTTTCAAGAAAAGGCTGCGAGCGAATAATTCGTTATGCTTATGAACTAGCTAAAAAAGAGGGTAAAACCTTGACTAGTATCAGTAAGGGTAATGCACTAAACTATTCTATGGTATTTTGGGATCAGATTTTTGCAGAGGTTGGCAAGGAATACCCTGAGGTCAAGACCTATTCCTACCTTGTAGATGCTGCAAGTATGTTTATGATTAAAGACCCAAAGAGGTTTGAAATTGTAGTTACTTCAAACCTTTTTGGTGATATTTTAACCGACCTTGGTGCTGCTATTGCAGGCGGTATGGGTTTAGCGGCAGGCGCTAATATTAACCCTGAAAAAGCTTTTCCATCTATGTTTGAGCCAATTCACGGCTCTGCGCCAGATATTGCAGGTCAGGGCAAGGCTAATCCCTTAGCTACCGTTTGGTCTGCTAGTCAGATGCTTGATTTCTTTGGGCATGAGGATTGGGGTAAGGTGTTGATTGATTGTATCGAGCAACTGCTTTGTGATAAAAAGGTGTTAACTGCTGATCTAGGAGGATGTAGCACTACTAGTGAGGTAGGCGACGAAGTAGTTCGTATTTTAAAGGAAAGAAGTAGATAGTATGTTTGAAAGAAGAAGTATTGTAGAGCCATTTGAGGGCAAAATTGACCCGTTTAAAATAGTAGGAAATGTTTATTTTATAGGAACATTTCAGGCTTCGTGTCATTTAATTGATACCGGAGACGGTCTTATTTTAATAGACCCCGGATATTCAAATTCACTCTATCTTGTACTTCGTTCTATTTATGAGTTAGGCTTTAATCCAAAGGATATAAAATATATCATAAACACACATTGGCACGGTGATCATACCGAAGCCACTAAGGCGATGGTTGACCTATCGGGTGCTAAAACATTGATTGGCCGTGATGATGCTGAAAAAGTCATGCAGTATTTTACACCTGATATTTTGATTAAAGACAGTGATACTTTAACTCTCGGTAACACTAGCATTACCTTTATGGAAACACCCGGACATACAAAAGGTACCCTTTCATTCTTCTTTGAAACAGAAGACAATGGCAAGAAATACCGTGTCGGTATGTTTGGCGGTGCAGGTGCTAATACAATGGTACGCTCGAGCTTTGATTATGAGGGATGCAGAGAGGATTATCGCGCTTCTTTACACAGATTGCAAAAGGAAAATGTTGATGTGTTCCTTGGCAACCATGTTTGGAATAATGATACCTTTAAAAAAGCCGAGATACTAAAAGAAACGGGCGAGAATAAGTTCATAGATGCTTCTCTTTGGCATGAGTTTTTAACATTCTGCGAAAAAAGACTTGATCAGGTTATTGCAAACGATAATTAAATCTCAAAATTTAGCATATACTAACATAGAAAATTTGTTGACATAAAAATAATTATGTGATACAATACGATTTAGAGACTCGGCCTTTTTGGAAAGTCTACAAGGGATAATGTGTCGTGGACTGTGAGCACATTTTAGACGAGTAGTAGGTTTGGGAACACTCTAGATAACCTTAAAATTTCATATTGTTTTGAAAGCGGAGGCTTTTTTAAAGCTTCAATGCGGGTGGCACCGCGGGTTAACTTTTAGTTTGCTCGTCCCGAGAATATTTATATATTCTCGGGATTTATTTTTTTGTTGGAGGAAAGACTTGATGTATAGGACGCTATTTTGTAATGACATTCGTGATGAACACATTGACAAAACCGTAAGCCTTGCAGGTTGGGTTGATGCTATGCGTGACCACGGCGGTGTTATATTTGTAGACATTCGAGATTATACAGGTGTAACACAGGCGGTAGTTCACAATGAGGAATGGCTTAAAAATGTTAATAAGGAGACTGTTATCTCGGTTACAGGTGTAGTTAGAAAGCGTGACGAGGAAACCGTTAACGACAAGATTGATACAGGTAAGGTAGAGCTTGTTGTAAGCGAGCTTAAGGTTCTTGGTAAGTCTCATAATATGCTTCCTTTTGATGTTAGAGCATCAAGACAAAGCAAGGATGAGCTTCGTCTTAAATACCGTTATTTAGACCTTAGAAATCCTAAGAATCACGAAAATCTTGTTATCCGTTCAAAGATAATAAAGCACCTTAGAAATAAGATGGAAGAGAAAAACTTCCTTGAGATGCAGACCCCTATTCTTACCGCTTCCTCACCTGAGGGCGCTAGAGACTTCCTAGTGCCTAGCCGTAAGCATCCGGGTAAGTTCTATGCATTGCCACAAGCACCTCAGCAGTTTAAGCAGCTACTTATGGTGTCGGGTTTTGACAGATATTTCCAAATAGCACCCTGCTTCCGTGATGAAGACGCTCGTGCTGACCGTTCCCCCGGTGAATTCTATCAGCTAGACTTTGAAATGGCTTTTGCTACACAAGAGGAAGTTTTAGATGTTTGTGAGGATGTAGTTCACGATACATTCGTTACATTTTCAAACAAAAAGGTAACTCCAAAGCCATTTAGAAGAATCACCTATGCTGAAGCGATGCTTAAATACGGCTCAGATAAGCCTGACCTTAGAAACCCACTTATTATCTGTGATTTAAGTGAATTCTTTGAGGGCGTTAGCTTCCCTGCATTTAAGGGCAGACCTGTTCGCGGTATCGTTGCTGACTGTCGCGGCAAATCAAATAAGTTCTTTGAGGACTCTCTAAAGTATGCTACTTCTGATGAGGTAGGACTGGGGGGCTTGGGTTATATCACTCTTAAAGACGGTGTATTCCTAGGACCTATTGCTAAGTTCTTAACCGAGGAGCAAAAGGCTGAAATCATTACTCTTACAGGCGTTAAAGAAGGCGAAACACTCTTCTTTATCTGTGACGATAAGAGAGCGGTTACCGAGAAAAAGGCTGGTATGATAAGAAATTGGCTTGCCGCTAAGAATCAGCTTGATTTAATTAAGGACGATAGCTTTGAATTTTGTTTTATAGTTGACTTCCCAATGTACGAAACCGACGAGGAAACAGGCGAAACTATCTTTACACATAACCCATTCTCAATGCCACAGGGCGGTCTTGATTCACTTCTTAATAAGAAACCTGATGATGTTTTAGCTTATCAGTATGACCTTGTTTGTAACGGTATAGAGCTAGCGTCAGGTGCTGTTAGAAACCATGATGTTGACGTTATGAAAAAAGCCTTTGAGATAGCAGGCTATGATGAAAGCGAACTTAAGAAGCGCTTTAACGCTCTATATAATGCATTCCAGTACGGTGCGCCTCCACACGCAGGTATGGCGCCGGGTGTTGACCGTATGGTTATGTTGCTTACCGATGAAGAAAAGATTCTCGATGTAATCGCATTCCCGCTTAATGGTAACGCACAAGACCTATTGTTAGGTGCGCCTAGCGAGGTTACAGCTCAGCAGCTAGAAGACGTTCATCTTTTAGGAAATAATGCAATAACCACAAGAGCGGCTTCAGGCTCTTCAAAGAAGGACCTTAATAAGCGCTCAACCTTCTCTAATGCACAGCAGTTAAATCAGTTGTCACTCACTGAGGAAGAAGAGGCTAATATGAAGTCTATCTTCGAAATGATGAGCGAAAACGAACAAAAGCTAAAGCTTTACGATACCGAAAATGTTGAAGAAATGGTACACGTAATGCCAATGACCAACGTTCTGCGTGAAGATGTTAGAAAACAGCCTTTCACAAGAGAAAGCCTACTTGATGGCGCTCCTGCTCGCAGTGACGACAGCTGGCAGGTACCAAGACTTGTAAAGTGAGGTGGCATAGATGAAATATTATTCAGCTTTAATAAACGAAAAGGGCAATATTGCGGTTGACGATACTATACTCGTAAAGGGCGAGGTAGCAGCTGCAGGTTCTAGAATACTTGAAAATTATAAACCTTTATTTAGCGCAGAGGCGGTAACACGCTTAGAAGAAAAGGGCTATGCCGTTTCAGGCAAAACAAATGTAGGCGAATTTTCTCTTGACCTTGTAGGCGAGTTTTCATACTACACAGAACAGGATGAAACACTAAAGGGTGCCGCAGCAGAATTAGTAGCAAACGGTAAGGTTAAGGCAGCGCTTGGTGTTGACGTAAACGGTGCAACACGTCGTGCAGCAGCAATTTCTGATGTTTGCTTTTTAAAGCCTACCTATGGCACAGTTTCCCGTTACGGCGTTATTTCTACCGCCGCTTCGGGTGAACAGGTGGGCGTTTATGCCGCAAATACCGACGGTGTTAAAGAGATTATGTCTGTAATCGCAGGTCACGACCAAAAGGACGGCACAAGCCTTAAAAACGCAGCTTACACCTATGAAAACAATGCCGAAGTTAAGGGCAAAAAGGTGTGCATTATAAAAGAGCTTTTCGACAAGGCAGACGATGCTGTAAAGGCTAAAATTACTGCGTTTTCAGAAGCACTTAAAAATAGCGGTGTTGTGGTTGAGGAAATATCCTCTAACATTTTTGAAACTGCAAACATCGCTTGGCAGATTTTAATGAGCGCTGAAACCTGTAATAACGTATCCCGTTATGACGGTGTTAAGTACGGTCACCGTGCAGAAAAATACAGAAATATCGACGAGTTGTATGTAAATTCAAGAACAGAGGGCTTTAATTTCCTTACAAAGTCGGTTATTCTTTACGGCTCTGATGTGCTTTCTAAAAATCGTTATAAGGATTGCTATCAGAAATCACTTAAGGTGCGCCGTATTATAGCTGAGCAATTCGAGGCGCTCACAAAAGAGTATGATGCAGTTTTAACACCCGCTATCAGCACTTTAAGTATGGCACCTTATGATATAAGCGAGGCTTTCGCTAAGGTATTTAGTGAGGGTGAATTTGTATCCCTTGCAAATCTTATAGGCGTTCCCGCACTTGTTAGCGGTGGCGCACAGCTTACAGGTAAGGCTTTTTCAGAGAGCGTGCTTTTAAGTCTAGCAAAAGCTACAGAAAGGAAGGGTTAAGATATGAAATATGAAGTTGTAATTGGTCTTGAAACCCACGTAGAACTTGATACTAACTCTAAAATTTTCTGTTCTTGCGGCGGTCACTCCTCAGCTAAAGAGGCAAACGATTGTGTTTGTCCTGCTTGCGCGGGTATGCCGGGTATGCTTCCTGTTATGAACAAGCGTGTTGTAGAACTAGCGGTAACTGCAGGTTTAATGCTTAACTGCGAAATTAGCCGCTACACCGCATTCGATAAGAAAAACTATTATTATCCTGACCTTCCCTGTGCTTACCAAATCACACAGCTAAACCATCCGATTTGCACAAACGGTTTGGTTCCTGTTAAGAGTGCAGGCGGTACTAGGGATATCAGAATTAAACAAATTCATATGGAAGAGGATGCAGGAAAGCTTGTTCACAGCGGAAGCTTCTCCTATGTTGACTTTAACCGTACAAGTGTACCGCTTATAGAAATCGTTACTCAGCCTGATTTTCGCAGTGCCGAAGAGGTAATAGCATACCTTACAAAGCTTAAATCTATGTTCCGTGCAGGCGGAATTTCAGAGTGTGAAGAGGGCGCAATGCGTTGCGACGTTAACATTTCTGTTCGCCCTGAGGGTAGCGAGGAATTTGGCGTTCGTACTGAGATTAAGAATATGAGCTCATTTGATGCTATCGAAAAGGCTATAAACTATGAGTCTCAGCGCCATATTGACGCTCTTGAATACGAAACAGAAGAATTAGTTCAGGAGACTAGACGTTTTGACGATGTTAGCGGCAAAACCTTTGCTATGCGTAATAAGGAAACAGAGGCGGACTATCGCTATTTCCCCGATGCAAACCTAATGCCAATTGTTATTGATGACGAATGGCTAGAGCAAATAAAAGCTAACAAGCCTGTAGCGGTTGACGATAGGGCAGTAGAGTATGCCGAGGCAGGTATTTCCGATAAGGAAATAGAGGTGCTTATCTCTAACCACAAGATAGCAAAGCTTCTTGATGATGTTGTATCCCTTGGTCTTGATATGAAGGATGCTACCGCTTGGATTTTAACCGACCTTGCAGGTATTCTTCGTAAGGACGGTCAAAACTTTGATAGCTTTATAATGTCACCTGAAAAGCTAGCAACTATTATTAAACTTGTAAACAGCGGCGATATTAACCGTAATGCAGGTAAAAAGATTTTAATTGCGGTTGTTGAAAACGATGTTGACCCTGTAGCTTATTGCAAAGAACAAGGCTTTGATAAAAAGTTTGATGCATCTGCAGTTGAGGCTACAGTTGATAAGGTTATAGCCGCTAACCCACAGGCAGTAGAGGATTATAAGGGCGGAAAGGTTAAGGCCTTACAGGCTTTATTCGGCTCTTGTATGAAGGAGCTAAAAGGTGCGGCAGAACCTGCTGTAATCAAGCAAATTTTAGAAAATAAGCTAAAATAATATGAAAAGAATATTGTTAATATTAGTGGGCGGTACAATCTGTACTGCCCTAAACCATAATGGGACATTATCCGTAAACGAGACTGCGGGTGTTATGCTTAAAGATAATTTTTTAGCTTCTGCTTCGCCGTTTGCTAATAAAGTTACTATAGATTTAAGTGAAAACCTATTTATTTTAAGTGAGAATATGACGGTGGATTATTGGAACAAAATAATAGCCACCTATCGTAAAGAAATAGTAAAGGGTTACGACGGTGTGATTTTCGCACACGGTACAGATACCCTAGGCTTTTCTGCGCCGCTTTTTTCTATGCTGCTTGCTAATACTGAGATACCTGTGTTTTTTGTTTCAAGCAATGCTCGTTTAACAAGCCCTATTGCTAACGGAAATGAAAATTTCAGGTATGCTATAGAGTGTATTTGCAGAGGGATAACCCCTAATGTTTATGTAACTTATAAGAATATATCAGATAACAGAATGTATTTGCACCTAGCTTCAAGAATAAGGCAGTGTGAAAACTATTCTGACGATTTTTTTAGTGTTGGCGCTATCGATGTTACCGATATAACACAGGAAAATTATAAGGATTATCTTGATAAAATTAAAAGTTTATATCCTCAAAATAAAAAGCAGCCAATTATTAAAAAACTTGATGATATAATACTTAAAAACTGTGTTTTGATGATAGAACCTTATGTAGGGCTACGGTACGATGTGTTCGATTTTTCTAACTTTTCGGCTGTGCTTCACGGAAGCTATCATTCTGGTACGGTATCGGTAGAAAACGGTGTTTATTCGATACTTAATATGATGGAATTTTGTTCGAAGCAAAATCCTAATGTTGATGTGTATATTTCTCCTACAAAATTAGAAGGTGAAATATATGAAACAATACCCACTATGGCAAATCACAGTGTAAATGGTAAAAGTATTAATTTGCTTTTTGGCACAACAAAGGAATTAGCGTATGCAAAGCTACTTATCGCTTACTCGCTTTTTGATAGTAAAAGTGATAGAGAAAACTTTTTAAAAAGTGAAATAAATTTCGAAAATATTGCTTAGGCTGACGAGTTCGACTCTCGTCAGCCTAATAAAGGGAGAAGACTAAAAATTTTCGGTCTTCTTCCTTTTTCTTTTTTATTGACAAAAATTTGAAAATTAATTATAATTAAAATGGTTAAATTTCGGTTATTTTTAAGATACAGATTCAAAAGAGTCTTTCACATATAACTACATAAAACAAACGATAAAACAGGAGATGGTTTTTTGGGAATTTTTGAGATTTTATCGCTTATTTGTGGCTTAGCCCTTTTCCTTTACGGTATGGATTTAATGGGCAATGGACTAAAGAGAAGCGCAGGAAGAAAGTTGAAAACGATTTTAGGGCAGTTGACCTCAAGTAAATTAAGAGGCTTCTTATTAGGACTCTTAGTTACTGCAATTATTCAGTCATCGTCAGCTACAACCGTTATGGTTGTGGGCTTTGTAAACTCAGGCACAATGCTACTCTCTCAGGCGGTTGGCGTTATCATCGGTGCTAATGTGGGCACAGCTGTTACAGCATGGCTTACAGGCTTAAACGGAATTGAGGGCGGTGCCGACGCAACAGCATTTTTAAACTATTTAAAACCTGATGCTTGGATGCCTATTTTGGCTCTTATCGGTATCTGCCTTATTATGTTTGCTAAAAAGGCAAAGCATACCGATATGGGTACTATTCTTATGGGCTTTGCTGTGCTTATGGTTGGTATGACACTTATGTCAGATGCTGTTTCAGGTCTTAAGGAGAGCGAAGAGTTTTCTAAAATTTTGTTACTATTCAACAACCCTCTTTTAGGTGTTTTAGTAGGTACTGTTTTCACCGCTATTGTTCAGTCGTCGTCAGCCTCGGTCGGTGTTTTACAGGCGTTAACAGTTACGGGTGCTATTTCCTATGGCACGGCTATGCCTATTGTTTTGGGTCAGAATATCGGTACCTGTGTTACCGCTATGATTTCATCTGTTGGCGCTAACAAAAACGGTAAAAGAGCCGCGGCTGTGCATCTTTATTTCAACATTATAGGTGTTGCCTTATGGTTATCACTCTATTATGGTATAGGCTTTGTTTTAAAGGAAACAGGCGTGATAGACATATTCTCTTGGGCAAACGATACCACTATTGATATGTGGGGAGTAGCGATAGTTCACACAGTGTTTAAGTTGGTATCGGTAGTTCTTCTCTGGCCATTCACTAAATTTCTTGAGAAGCTTTCCTATCTCACCATTAAAGGTGATGATAAGAAAGGGGACAAGTTTACTGCCAAGCTTGATGACCGCCTGCTTGAAACCCCATCGGTTGCACTGGAAAACGCAAGAATTGTATTAACTCAGATGTCCACACTTGCTACAGGCTCGCTAAAAAAATCTTTGGGTTTGCTTAATGAGTTTGACCAAAAGATAGCCGACGAAATAGCAAAAGAAGAAGAAACGGTTGATGTTTATGAGGACGAGCTAGGCTCGTACCTTGTAAAGCTTTCGGCTAGACCTATGACCGAGAGTGAAGGTGCCGATGTTACTAAATATCTCCATATGATAGGTGACTTTGAGCGAATTTCGGACCATGCTGTGAATATTATGGAATCTGTTTTGGAAATGAAGGATAAGGGTGTAGTATTTTCTGATTATGCCAAGGACGAGCTAGGTATAATGTGCTCTGCAATAGAAGAAATTCTTACAATAACCGACCAATCCTTTGCAAATTCTGATTACAAACAAGCAGCTTTGGTAGAGCCGTTGGAGGAGGTTGTAGATAATCTTCGCGACCAGATTAAATACCGTCACACCAAGAGACTTCAAAAGAATTTGTGTTCTATAGAGAACGGCTTTATTCTTTCGGATATCATAACCAACCTAGAGCGTGTATCCGACCATTGCTCTAATATTGCAGGCTGTCTTATTGAAATGGGACAGAATGAGAAACTTGATCTTCACACCTATCTCAACGAGGTTAAGCATGACGATAAAGTCTTTGCTGAAATGGAAAAGACCTACGAAGAGAAATACGCTCTTGCAGAAAAGTTTTTATAATTATAAATTACAAAAAAAGAAAAGCACTTTTAAAGTGCTTTTCTTTTTTTGTTGTATATTTAATGCTTTTTAGGCCGTTTTCTAAGAAAGGACCAAACCAAAATTATTATCTGACTTGGAATTCCTATGATATATACCAGTCCGTTGTTCATCTCTATATTCAACAGTAGGGTAAGATGAAATGAAAGAATAGTGGACCACATTAAAAGTGAAATGATTAAATAATTCATTTTCTTATTAAACCAAATTGAATTCATAACAAGCCATACCACAGCAGAAACAGGAACAGCGTAGATGAATGCAAGCCAAGCGTTTTTGGCATCAGGCCAAATAATAGAAATCAGTATAAACGCAAAAACAGCAACAAACCAAACACAGAGTATTGAAAGAAGGGTGATCGCTCTTCTGCTGTATTTTCTGGGTTTTACAAAGCGCTTTTTAATTTCATCGGAAGTATGTTCGTCGCGCACCAAATAGTCAAGCGTTATTCCAAACAAATCGGCTATTTCTAAAAGAACTGTAACATCGGGAATAGAGTCCCCATGTTCCCATTTAGAAACTGCTTTATCAGAATAATTAAGCTTTTCGGCGAGTTCTAACTGGGTCATATTACAGGCTTTTCTAAGCTCTGCTATGTTATGAGCAACAATAGTTTTTATATCATTCATTATAAATTCACCTTTATATTTTTGGGAGTTAAAATAAGGTTTTTTTTGAAGTGCTGTAGTCCTTTGAAACGATATGTAAAATAAGCTCTTCAAGTGAGGCAATAAAGCCCACAACACAGACTAAAGAACAAACCAAGGTATAGTTGTCCGCAATAACCAAAAGATAGGGCAGGGAAAAAACCGCAAAGCCCGTCAACTTATTAAGGTATGTATGTTGAGATGCAAATTTATGGTATTTAACAGCTGCAGTAATATATGCCGCTATGCGAACAAATATTACAACCGCTGCAAAAATCCATACCCAATTATTCATATTTCCTATGAGCAAAGGTATTATTTTAATGAGGGTGGCTGAATAAAAAATAAGGTCTGCAATACTGTCAAGCTTTGCGCCTAATTCGCTCTGTGTTGAGGTTAATCTGGCTATAGTGCCGTCTAAGACATCGCTTATTCCACATAAAGAATAAATCACTAAAAACGCTGTTTGGGGATATGGCAAAAAGATAAGTATCAGTGCGCCTAAAATGCGCAGTGAGGTTATAATATTGGGAATTGTAAATCTTTTCATTTTGCCTTCACCCCCTAAAATTTGGATAAATCAAATTTTCTTTTAAAGTTAATTATATCTCAAAAATTCTTTTCTGTCAACAGCAAGGTAGCGGATTTTAGTCGGTGAAAGTCGCAGATTGTCTTCTAAAAAGAAAAGTGGCGAAAGCTTAGTTTAAGGAGGAATAAAATGATAGAAGCGCAGATACTGGAAAATCATAAAATTATGATTTCGAAAAATGCCATTTCCGATAGTGTAAGGTATGAAACAATAAAATTTTTGTTCCCTAAGCTATGGAATAATTATGCGAAAACGGCGGTTTTTAAAAATGGAGATACGGTAATTTCGGTTTTGCTCGATAAAGACAATGAGCTTTGTTTATCAGAAAATGAATGTTATATTCCATACGAAGTATTGAAATTTCCGGGCTTTTCGCTTTCTGTGTTTGGCAACGAGGATGATACGCTTGCTACCACCGCAAGCGGTTTTGTTACGGTGCTAAAAAGCGGTTATGCGCAAGGCGAAGCACCAAAGGAACCCACACCTAGCGAGTATTCGCAGGTTTTAGCGGTTATGAACGAAACCAAAAGTATCGCTCAATCTGTGAGAGATGATGCCGATAACGGCGCTTTTAAGGGTGATAAAGGAGATGTAGGCCCGCAAGGCGAAACAGGACCACAAGGACCACAAGGAGAGAAGGGTGACACAGGCCCACAAGGTCCACAGGGCGAAAAGGGCGAGAAAGGCGACGTGGGTCCACAGGGTGATACAGGACCGGAAGGACCGCAAGGTATTCAGGGTATCCAAGGAGAAAAAGGTGAAGTTGGAAAAGACGGTGTTGATGGTAAGGACGGAATTTCTATAACGGTGACCAAAGTAACCGAAAGCACAGCAGATGGTGGCTTAAATATCGTGTCTTTTAGTGATGGAAGTACATTAACCGTCAAAAACGGCAGTAAAGGTTCTCAAGGCGATATAGGTCCGCAAGGCCCACAAGGTCCACAGGGCGAAAAAGGTGAGAAAGGCGACGTGGGTCCACAGGGCGATACAGGACCGGAAGGACCGCAAGGCATTCAGGGTATCCAAGGCGAAAAGGGTGAAGTTGGAAAAGACGGTGTTGATGGTAAGGACGGAATTTCTATAACGGTGACCAAAGTAACCGAAAGCACAGCAGATGGTGGCTCAAATATCGTGTCTTTTAGTGATGGAAGTACATTAACCGTCAAAAACGGCAGTAAAGGTTCTCAAGGCGATATAGGACCGCAAGGCATTCAGGGTATCCAAGGAGAAAAAGGCGATAAAGGAGACCAAGGCGAACAAGGTATCCAAGGTGAAAAAGGAGATAAGGGTGAAAAAGGCGACACCGGTGCCACAGGTCAAAATGGCGCAGATGGTTATACCCCAGTAAAAGGCACTGATTATTGGACAGAGGACGACATACAAGAAATCAATAATACTTCTGAAGAGTTTATTAGTAATGAACTTGCAAAACGAGGTCAATTAAAACCTGAGTTTGCAAATGATATTTCTGAATGTACAGACATTACAAAACTGTATGTGTTGCCTGATGGGTATATTTACGGATATATTAATGCATTACCACAAGTTTCTTATGAAACACACACCGATAGTCAGTGGCAAAATTCTGGTAAATTAGCATCTGCCAGCGGAGTGACTGCCAAAAACACCAACATAATAAAGGTAAAAGAGGGAGACCAATTTATCTATACCGGCGACGGCAGATGGAACGTAAGTGTGTTTTGGTTAAAGGAAAATACCATATCGAATAACAGTATACCTAATGCCAACATCGTTTCTTATGAGGTATACGGAACAAGTGATGGCGCAGAAACCGTTACGGTAACAGCACCGTCAGAGGCAAAATATGTAATGTTTGCATCTTGGGGATGGGGTAGTGTTACGCTTGAAGTCACCCCCCTCACAAGTTCATATAACTGGAATAGTACAGGTCATGCTTTTGTGCCTGCTGATTATGAAGAAAGAATTTTGGCATTAGAACAGAGTAAAGATAAAATAAATGGCGGCGTGCTTGGCGGTAAAAAATATGTTGCTTGCGGTGACTCGTTTACTTCAGGCGATTTTTCAGCAAAAACAGAGGAAACATGGAGTGATAGCTATGGAGTTTATAAAACATATCCTTATTGGATTGCAAGCAGAAATAATATGACCTTGATTAACGAAGCACAGGGCGGTTCGGATTTTACCAATATAAGCGGAGCAAATAATCCTTTCTCTGTGAACAGATATAAGGCCATTCCGAGCGATGCTGATTATATTACCCTTATGTTCGGCTTAAATGAAACAGGTATAGGTGACGACAGTACTTTAATAGGCGCAAGTACAGACACAACTAATGCTACCCTATGGGGTGCGTACAATATTGTGTTTGAATATTTGCTTACAAATATGCCCTTTGCGAAAATCGGAGTTATTATTGCAGATGCTTGGATGACCTCAAATTACGCAAATGCAGTTAAAGAAATATGCAAATATTGGGGAATACCGTATCTTGACTTAAAAGCTGAGAATGTGCCATTGGGTATAGGTGGTAGATATACAGAGACCTGTTCAAAAGCAAGAGATTTGAGAAATAATGCTTTTCAAATATCCTCATCTAACTCGCATCCTAATATTAAGGCGCACGAATATAGAAGCACAATTATAGAGAATTTTTTGAGAAGTTTGTAAGATAGGTAATTTACAACAAAAAGCGGAGACACTTTGTAAAGAAGCGGTCACCGCTTTTTATTATATATATTATATAATATATATATAAATTCATTGGGGAATATTTATATTGCAAAAAAAACGCTTTAGTGATATAATGTAAACTATGATATTATGTTTAAAAGGGGTATTGGGTTTGGCTGATAAAAAAATTTGGCTTGCTTCCCCCACTATGCACGGTGAGGAACTTGAGTTTGTTAAGCAGGCTTATGAAACTAACTGGATGAGCACAGTCGGTGCAAACATAAATGAAATAGAAAAAAGTGTGTGCGAAAAGGTTGGCTGTAAATATGCTGTTGCCCTTTCTTGCGGTACAGCGGCATTACATCTTGCCGTAAAGCTTGCCGGAGTAAAACACGGCGATAAGGTTTTTTGCTCAGATGTAACCTTTAGTGCTACAGTTAATCCTGTTCTTTATGAGGGCGGTATTCCCATTTTTATTGATACCGAATATGATACCTGGAATATGGACCCTGTAGCACTCCAAAAGGCGTTTGAAATTTATCCTGACGTTAAGGTTGTAGTCGCAGCTCACCTTTACGGAACACCTGCTAAGGTTGATGAGCTTAAAGAAATTTGCAAAAAGCATAACGCTATTTTTATTGAAGATGCCGCTGAATCCTTAGGCGCTACTTACAAGGGCGTTCAAACAGGTACATTTGGTACATACAATTGCATTTCGTTTAACGGAAATAAGATAATAACCGGTTCTTCGGGAGGAATGCTTTTAACCGACAGTAAATCATCCGCCGAAAAGGTTCGTAAGTGGTCAACCCAGTCACGCGAAAGCGCTCCTTGGTATCAACACGAAGAGGTAGGCTTTAACTACAGAATGAGTAACGTTATAGCGGGAGTAGTAAGAGGTCAGTTGCCGTATCTTGAAGAACATATAGCTAAGAAAAAGGCTATCTACGAAAGATACAAGCAAGGCTTTAAGGATTTACCTGTTATTATGAACCCTTATGATAGACAAAACAGTGTGCCTAATTTCTGGCTTTCTTGTATGCTGATAAATTCTGATGCTATGTGTAAACAGGTACGTGGTGACCGTGAGGCACTTTATATTAGCGAAAATAATAAAAGCTGCCCTACTGAAATACTTGAAAAACTAGCAGAGAAAAACATAGAAGGCAGACCTATCTGGAAGCCTATGCACTCACAACCTATTTTCACAAACAACGATTTTATTACCAGAGAGGGAAGCGGTAGGGCTAGCACCAACGCTTATATTGCAGGCGGATTTATAGGCAACGACGGCAAGCCTTTAGATATTGGAACAGATATCTTTACAAGAGGTCTTTGCCTACCAAGTGATATAAAAATGACCGTAGAGGAACAAAATGAGGTCATATCAATAGTTAGAAAATGCTTTGAAGGAGAGTAATTATCTTGTACGCAAAATACATAAAGCGTCCCCTTGATTTTTTTCTTTCTCTTTGCGCAGTATTAGTTTTGTCACCAATCTTTTTAGTCCTTATAGTTTTAGGCGCTTTAATGATGAAGGGTAATCCTTTCTTTACACAGTTGCGTCCAGGTAAAAACGAAAAGATTTTCCGCCTTGTAAAGTTCCGCACTATGACTTGCGAGCGTGACAAAAATGGCGAACTGCTTCCTGATGATAAACGTCTTACAAAATACGGAAAGTTTTTACGTTCCACTTCGCTTGATGAACTACCCGAACTTTTCAATATCCTAAAAGGCGATATGGCAGTTATAGGACCAAGACCACAGCTTGTGCGCGATATGGTGTTTATGACCAAGGAACAGCGTAAGCGTCATTCTATTAGACCGGGACTTTCAGGACTTGCCCAAATAAACGGCAGAAATGCAATTAAATGGGAAGATAAGTTTAAGTTTGATTTAGAGTACATAAAAGATATAACTTTTTTAGGCGATGTTAAAATTATAGTTCTAACCGTAGTTAAAGTTTTTAAGCGTGAGGATATTTCTGAAGAGGGTATGGAAACCGCCGAGGATTTGGGAGATTATCTGCTTAAAAATGGCAGTGTAGATAGTGAAAACTACCAAAAGAATCAAGAGCTAGCAAAAGAACTAATAGGGGCTGTATAGATGGAAAAAATAAAATTTTCTGTTTCAATGTGCGTTTATAAGGGTGACAATCCTGAATGGTTTAAAACGGCTACCGACAGTATACTTAATCAAACAGCACCGCCCGATGAAATTGTGCTTGTGGTTGACGGACCTGTTACAGATGAATTGAACAACATTATTACCGCTTATGAAAACAATTCACTTTTCAAGGTTATTCGTTTAGAAGAAAATGTAGGGCACGGAAACGCAAGGAGAATAGGACTACAAAATTGCTCTAATGAATATGTAGCACTTATGGATGCTGATGATATAAGTCTGCCTCAAAGATTTGAAAAGCAAATAGCTTTGTTTTTAGAGGATATATCACTTGATATAGTGGGTGCTAATATTACAGAGTTTATCGGCGAGCCTCAAAATATAGTTGGCAAAAGAACGGTGCCTCAAACCGATGCGCAAATAAAAGAATATCTCAAAACCCGCTGTCCGTTTAATCAAATGACAGTTATGTTTAAGAAAAACAGCGTGAATTCAGTGGGTGGATATATCGATTGGTATTGCGATGAGGACTATTATTTGTGGATTCGTATGTATCTTAGCAATATGCGCTTTGCAAACTGTAAAGAAAATCTTGTAAATGTTCGTGTAGGTGAGGATATGTATAACCGCCGCGGCGGACTTAAATATTTTAAAAGTGAAGCAAGACTTCAAAAATATATGTTTAAAAATAAAATTATTGGCTTTGGTACATATTTTTCTAATGTTACCAAAAGGCTTATAGTACAAGTTTTACTGCCAAACAAAATTCGTGGATTTGTGTTTAAAAAATTTGCAAGGGAGAAGAAGTGAATGTCTCAAAAGAAGTATAAAATCGGCTATACCACAGGCGTTTTTGATATGTTTCATATAGGGCATTTAAATATTCTAAAACGTGCTAAGGAACAGTGTGAATACCTGATTGTTGGTGTTACCACCGATGAGCTCTCTTACAAAAGAAAAAACAAATACCCGATTATATGTCAACAAGAGCGAGTAGAGATAGTTGAGGCTATTCGCTTTGTTGATAAGGTAGTGTTGCAAGAGGATATGGACAAGTTGTCGGCGGTTAAGTCCCTTGACTGTGATGTTGTATTTGTTGGAAGTGATTGGAAAAATACAGAAGCTTGGAACAACTATGAAAAACAGTTTGCCGAACTTGGTTGTGAGGTTGTTTATCTTGATCACACCGACGGAATATCTTCTACTATTTTGAGAGAGAGATTAAATGCTAAATGATTTTTGTATATAAACATTGGGATAGCTTTTGTAAAACATTAAAAGATTTAGGTTTTTTAAGCATTTCAGCTGAGAGCGTTACAGTTGAAAAGTATCTTGTTTTAAAACATGATGTTGAAACCAAGGTAGAAAATGCGCTTAAAATGGCTGAGATAGAAAACAAATATGGACATAAAGGAAGCTATTATGTTCAGGCTTATCTGCTTGAAAATCCTCAAAATGTAGAGATGTTGAAAAAAATACAGGATATGGGTCACGAAGTTTCTTACCACTATGATGTTATGGATTCTTGTAAGGGTGATATAGTTGCGGCTGATGCTGAGTTTTCTGAAAATTTAAAGCTTTTTGAAAATAACGGGTTTAATATTAAAACGGTCTGTCAACACGGTAATCCTGTTGTGGATCGTATAGGTTATACATCTAACCGAGATTTCTTTAGAAACAAAGATATAAAACAAAAATACCCTGATATTTTTGATATTATGGTAGATTTCAAGCAGGGATATAATACTGATTATACCTATTTTTCAGATGCCGGCAGAAAATTCAAACTTATTTTCGACCCTGTAAACAATGATATTGTAAACAGTGACGATAAAAACATTCCTTTTGATACATTAAATGAGCTTATTCCATATCTTGAAAAAGATAATTGTATTATCAGCACACACCCTCATAGATGGGTAAAATCAGCCTTTAAATATATTATTAAAACCGCAATATTTAAAATGATAAAATTCGTTGCTAAAGTAATGATGAAAATACCGTTTTTAAAGAAATTTATGAGTAAGTATTATTATCTTGCGAAGAAAATATAAGGCAGGTGGCATATGGAAAATCAGTCCGTACGCAGTGTTCAGGAAAAAATCCTTGAAATAATGAAATATATAGACAAACTTTGCCGTGAAAATGATATTTTATATTACATTATGGGTGGTACGGCTCTTGGTGCTGTGCGCCATGGCGGATTTATTCCTTGGGATGATGACCTTGATATTTTTATGACACCTGATAATTATAAAAAATTCAAGTCTGCTTTTGAGGGCGAAAACTCTGATTTATTTGTTTTGCAGGAATGGAAAACCACACCTAAATATCTTGAATATGCAAAGGTGAGAATGAACAGAACCACCTTTATTGAAGAAAACTTTAAAGATTTTAAAGATATGCATCACGGAATTTATGTAGATATTATGATTTTGCATAAAGTTCCTGAAAATAAGTTGATACAAAAACTTGTTTATTACGAATCAAAGTTTGTAACGTTATATGCATTATCACAGAGAAATTGGAAGCCCAAAAGCAGAGGACAAAAATTAGTGCTTAATACACTCAAAATATTGCCTTGCAAATTGTTAGCTAAGATTTGTTATAAAAGGATTTATAAATATGATTCACTTAAAAACGGTTTTAAATATTGCTATTGGATAACTCCTGCAAAGTTTAGACAAGGATTGTTTAGTGAAGAGTTTTTTGAAAATCCTTGTGATATTCAGTTTGAGGATACCGTTCTTTACGGTTCTAAAAAAATCAAGGAATATTTATCCTACCGTTATGGTGACTATATGAAGCTTCCCTCAAAGGAAGCACAAAAAGCTGCAGTACACGCATACATTTATGATACCGAAAAAGATTACATTGAGTATATGGAGAAAAAAGATGAAGATTGAAGTTTTAGTTACAACAATGCATCAAACCGATATATCTAAATATACTGAAATGAATCTTCAAACTGATGCGGTTATTGCGAATCAAGCGGATATATGTGCTTTTGAGGAAACAAAAATAAACGGTAATAAAGTTCGCTTCGTTACAACTGATACAAGAGGTCTTAGTACAAATCGAAATATTGCAATTAATTATGCTAAGGGCGATATAATTGTTTTTGCAGATGATGATCAGGTTTTCGTTGAAGGCTATGAGCAGATTGTAAAAGATGCATTTAATAAAAATCCGGATGCAGATGCTATAAAATTTTATTGTGAGAGCACAAATGTTAATCGTCCTTTATCATATAAAGGAGTAGAAAAGTTTACAAAGGCTTCAAAAAGAATGATTATGTCTGCTGGTGTACCCTGCCTTGCAATTAAAAGAGAATTTTTGAAAAAAACAGCTATATTTTTTAATCCTAATATAGGATCCGGACAAAAGATTTATTGCGGAGAAGATTCTGTGTTTTATAGCGAGCTTTTAAAAAATAAAGCAAATATTTATTTATCACCTATATTATTGAGTTATGTAAATCAAGGGGAGAGTTCTTGGTTTAAAGGTTATGATGAACAATTTGGAGTATCGGTTGGATATGTATATTCTTGCATATACGGATATTTAGCACCATTAGTCGCAATCCGTAGAGCCTTTAAAGAGGGCAGGAAAAACAAATGTGATTTAACATATAAAGAGTTGTTTTTTACAATGATGAAAGGTATTAAAAAGCAGAGGAAACGAGGAAAATAAATGCTTAATAAAAGGCTTCTTATATTTTCTAATCAAGCTTTAAGCAAAGCAAATTCTAACGGACGAACCCTTCTTAATTTTTTTAGTGGTTTTGACAAATCTAATTTAGCACAGTTTTATCTGCAATCGGATGAGCCTGATTTTAATGTGTGTGAAAATTATTTTTTTGTTTCGGACGGTGCTGTTTTAAAATCGGTATTAAAAAGAAGAACAGCGGGAAAAGTTATTGAAAAAACAGAACTGCAAGAAAAGTCTATTGTACAAAGCACAAAAACCTCTAGAAAAACTGTGCGAAATCCACTTACAATGCTTATAAGAAATTTTTTATGGAACAGAAAATGTTGGCGCAAGGATTTTTATAAATGGGTGGAAGAATTTAAACCTGAAGCTGTATTGTTTCAGGCGGGTGATGCGCCGTTTTTATATAATATGTCGGTTGAAATTGCCCAAAAGTATAATATACCACTAGTGATTTATAATAGCGAAGATTATTATTTTAAGGATTACAACTATTTTAGAAACAGTGGTATAACAGGTGTTTTTTATCCGTTGTTTAGGAGTATATTAAGAAAATCGGTTAAAAAAGCACTAGAATTCGCATCAATTTCGATTTATATAAGCGAAGATTTAAAAAACACATACGATGAAGAGTTTAATAAAAACAGTGTTGCTATATATACAGCAACCGAGGTAGAACCTAATATTATAGAGAATAAAAAGCCAGTATTTTCGTATCTTGGCAATTTAGGAGTGGACAGGCATACAGGTCTTATTAAAATTGCAAAGGCTTTAAATAAAATAAATCCTGAATACAGGTTAGATGTTTACGGAAAAATCCCAAACGATAATGTAGACAGGGCTTTTGAAAATTGCAGTGCTCTAAATTATTGCGGTCTTGTAAGCTATGAAAGGGTAAAAGAAGTAAACGCTGAAAGCTTGCTTGTTTTTCATACAGAAAGCGATAACCCTTTTTTTGTCAAAGATATTCGTCACGGATTTACAACAAAAATTGCAGATAGCTTAGCATCAGGCACTTGTTTTTGTATATTTGCCCCCGAAACGCTTTCTTGCACAAAGTATATTAAAGAAAATAATTGCGGTTGTGTTATTACCGATGAAGCTTTGCTTGAAGAAAAGTTGCGAGAAATAATATCAAACGAAGGTTTGAGGCAAGAATACATAAACAACGCTCTAGAGGTAGTAAATAAAAATCATAACCTTCAAAAAAATCAGGCTAAATTTGAAAAAATTATAAATAATTTATAACGGAGAAAGTAAATGAAGATCCTTCATATTAACTGTGTTTATAATACAGGCAGTACAGGAAAAATTGTATATGATGTTCATACTGAGCTTTTAAATTTAGGCTATGAGTCGGTTGTTTGTTATGGCAGAGGTGCTAAAACAAACGATAAAAATGTGTATAAAACCTGTGGTGAAATATATTCAAAACTAAACAACATTTTAACTCGTTTTACAGGGATAATGTACGGTGGTTGTTTTTTCTCTACCAATAAGTTGATTAAAATCATTAAGAAAGAAAAACCTGATATTGTTCATCTACACTGTATAAATGGATATTTTGTTAATATATACCGCTTGATTACTTGGCTTAAAAAAAGTAAAATAAAAACTGTTTTAACACTTCATGCAGAATTTATGCATACAGCAAACTGCGGTCATTCGCTTGAATGTGATAATTGGAAAACAGGATGCGGAAACTGCCCGAGATTTAAGAAAGAAACAAAATCTATTTTGTTTGATAAAACCGCTGTCTCTTGGAAAAGGATGAAGAAAGCCTTTGATGGCTTTAATGAGAATTTGATAGTGACATCTGTTTCAGGTTGGCTAATGAATAGAGCGAAGCAATCTCCAATATTAGCAGATAAAGAGCATATTGTTGTTTTGAACGGTCTTGATACAGATGCTTTTAAATATTCAAACGGTAAAGAATTGAGGGAAAAGTTAGACTTAAAGGATAAAAAAGTGGTTTTATTTGTAACTCCTGCTTTTTCACTTGACCCTAATCATATTAAGGGCGGGTATTATGTAGCGCAATTAGCAAAAATGATGCCAAATGTTAAGTTTGTAGTAGTTGGAAACAGAAATAAAGAATTACAATTGCCAGATAATATAATAGATATAGGCAGAGTTGAAAGTGCTACTGAATTAGCAAAATATTATTCTATGGCAGATGTTACCGTGCTTGCAAGCAAAAAAGAAACCTTTTCAATGATAACAGCAGAAAGTCTCTGTTGCGGAACACCGGTAGTAGGATTTGTAGCAGGAGCGCCCGAGACAATTGCAATACCTGAATACAGTAGTTTTACAGAGTTTGGTAACATTGATAAGTTGAAAGTTTCTCTCGAAGAGTTTTTAGAAAAAGATTGGAACTCTTTTGAAATTTCTAAACAATCAATAGAAAAATATAATAAGCAAAAAATGACTGCAGACTATTTAAAAATATATAGCAACTTGTTAGGAGAGACCATCACTTGACGATTTATTATTTAATTTATTCAATTTTTGGCTTAACACCTATAATTACTTCATCGCTAAAGGTTAGAGAGCAAACGGCGAAGAAGTCTTTTTGTTTCATCGCTTTTGCTTGTTTGGTCCTGATGCTTGCTTTGCGCCATCAATCTATGGGTGTAGATTTGCGTTACTATACCTACTACGGATATTTAGGAAGATTCGATGCTATTGCGAATGCCCCTTGGAATACAGTTTTTGGTGTTAAGGTTGCTAACTACGAAAAGGGATATATTTTTTTTAATAAACTAGTAAGTACGATCTATAATGACAGGCAGTTCTTTTTGGCCGCATGTGCATTTTTTACAATATTGCCTATTGTATATGTTATTTACAAGAAAAGTGTTTCTCCATTACAGTCGATAGTTATTTATATGGGATTGCCAGTTTTTCTTTTGGGTTTTTCAGGTTTAAGACAGTCGTTGGCGATTGGAATATGTTTTTTTGCCTTACTTTATATAGAAGATAAAAAATTCATAAAATTTGTAGCCTTGGTTTTGTTGGCAGTAACATTTCATAAATCTGCAATAATTTTTTTAATAGCCTATCCTCTTTATCGATTGAAAATGGACAAAGCACGGAGATGGTTAACTGTTATACTAATTCCTATAATATTTATATTTAAAAGACCTCTTTTTGCAATTTTTAGTAAAATTTTTAAGGAAAATGCAGTTGCTGATGAAACAGGTGCGGGAACACTTTTTGTTATATTTACTTTAATATATATTTTTTGTATTATTTATTCGGACGGCAGCGATGAACAAAACGGCTTTTTAAATTTATTTTTTATTGCGTGTGCTTGTCAAGCTTTTGGAGGTATATATAATACAGCTATCAGGGTAGGTTATTATTTTATGTTATCCCTTGTTATTTTGTTGCCCAAGGTGTTAAAAGGAATGCAAAAAGATATCGATAAACCCTTGTTTTCTGCAACAGTTTTTTTTGCTTTTACGACTTTTGGTTTGTATAGTATATATATAAGTGGTGATTCTTGGGCATTGGCATATCCCTATTATTTTTATTGGGAAAGGGTAGTTTTATAATGTCTAAAATAAAATATTTAGCTCATTATACAGAAGATTTATCGAAACGCCCTAGCTCTCCTGCGGCGTGCAATAAGATGGCATATATCATTAAAGCATTATCTGAAACTATTGGAAATGTTGAAATTATTTCTGCCTGTAATACAATCTTATATTCTCAAAAGGGGAGCCGAACTCTATTAGATAACAACTCATTTATAACATATTTACCTAGCCTTTATAGGGGAAATAAAATTGCAAAGCTGTTTTCTATTTTATTTTTCAACGTAGTCCTTTTCTTTTATTTGCTTTTTACACTAAAAAAAGGCGATGTGTTTATAGTTTACCACGGTTTATCGCTGATGCGTATAACAGCATTTTTAAAGAAAATAAAGAAAGTTAAACTTATATTGGAAGTTGAAGAAATATACGGTGATGTTACAGGCTCTCAAAAAACAGTTGAAAAAGAATTAAAATTTTTTAAGCTAGCGGACGGGTATATTTTCCCTACAAAACTGTTAGATAAAAAGATAAATTGTGATAAAAAACCTTCTGTAATAATACATGGAACATACGAATCAACGCCTATTTATGAGAAACAGTTTGATGACGATAAAATTCATATTGTTTATGCAGGAACACTTGATCCAAGAAAGGGCGGTGCGATAGCTGCAGCAGCAGCAGGGGAGTTTCTTGACAGCAATTATCATATGCATATTTTGGGCTTTGGAAGCGAGGAAGAAAAATCCTATATTTTCGAGGAAATAGAAAAAGTTTCTAAAAAGAGCGATTGCAAAGTAACATATGACGGTTGTCTTTCCGGAGATGAGTATTTAAGGTTTTTACAGAGCTGTGATATAGGTTTAAGCACTCAAAATCCTAATGCTGCATTTAACGATACCTCTTTTCCTTCTAAAATACTTTCATATATGTCAAACGGTTTGCGAGTTGTAAGTGTTCGAATACCTGCCATTGAAACTTCTGCTGTGGGTAATTATATTTACTATTATTCCGAACAGAAACCGGAGGAAATTGCAAAGATAATCAAAAATATAAATCTAGCTAAGGTATATGATGGTAAGCAAATTATTAATGAATTGGACAATAAGTTTAAAACAAATGTATATAAGGTGATAACAGATGTTAATGGTAAGCGTAATAATACCGATTTATAATAGTGAGAAAAAATTGTGCAGATGTG
This sequence comes from Acutalibacteraceae bacterium, assembly GCA_045577835.1. Lineage (GTDB taxonomy): Bacteria > Bacillota > Clostridia > Oscillospirales > Acutalibacteraceae > UBA737. Next base: position 29,660 of record JAZNJD010000030.1, read on the forward strand.
TAGATAGTGTATTGAGCCAAACCTATACAGATTTTGAATTGATATTGGTCGATGACGGTTCTACAGATTCAACTCCGCAAATTTGCGATGATTATGCTTTGAAGGATAAAAGAATAAAGGTGATACATAAATCAAACGAAGGTGTTAGCGCAGCAAGAAATGATGGGATAAAAATTGCTAAAGGTAACTATATTACCTTTGTCGATTCCGATGATTATATTGATCCGATTTTTTTAGAAAGAGCGTTAGATTTTGTTGAGAAATATAGTGCAGATGTTTATATATGCGGTATTCTATTTGAAAAATGGCTAAACAATCAGATAATATCAAAGCGAAAATATGGTAATGCTCAAATAAAGAAGTATTCGGCAAAAACATTGTTAGAGGCTAATGAAACAGACTATCCTTTAATCAATATAAGCGGTCCTTGCTGCAAACTGTTTCCAAGAAAAAAATTGATTAACAATAATATATTTTTTAATGAGGAAATGAGTAGGGGAGAAGATTCTGATTTCAATTTACAAGTTATAAATAGTATGGATAGTTTCGTTTTTGATTCGGAAACTTTTTATCATTACACGTTTAACGAAGGAGAAACACTGTTTAATAGTTACCGTAATGATATTTATGAAATTACTGCTTCCGTTTATGGTAATATGTATGATACAATGATTAGAAAGCAATGTTCAAAAAAATCAATAATAACCTTCAAAAATATGTATGTTGGATTGATGATTGGTTGTATACATCATTATTATATTTACAGAAAAAAAAATAACAACAAAGAACGAAGTGAAATTATTTCTAAAATTTCGAAAGATGAACTGTTTTGTAAATGTCGAATAAGTCAAATAAGCTCTATAAAAAACAAAATTTTAACTTTATTATTAAAAACAAAATTGTTTTTCTGTATAAAAATGCTTTTTAGTGTATACTATATCAATCGGCAAAAAAGATAACACACATACAGTTTTAAGCGATATCCTAATCATTTTATGTTTTATATGATTTTAAAGTGTATAGTGGGGGGGATTATATTGAATCCTAGCAAAAGAGTTGGAATTATAACGCATTATTATAAAAACAAGAATTATGGCGGTCTGCTTCAATCTTATGCTTTGTCACAGATTGTGGGTGAAATGGGATTTGAAGCACAGTTATTATGTTATGATTTAAATGATTTTGCCAATAATGGCTTCGTAAAATCAAGTCCTTCAAGTTTAAAGATTAGGATTAAAAAAATCATAAAATGGGTATTGAAGCGTGTTTTTATATTTCGTTTTTGGAGAATTAAAATTGCAAACAAAAATTTGTTAAAGCGCGCCGAAATTCTTTATGATTTCGCTGATAAATATATTAGTCATACAGAAACGATTTATATGAATGAAGATATTTCTGACGCAAACGATTCTTTTGATATTTTTATAACAGGAAGCGATCAAGTATGGAATCCTGATTGGTACAGAGAGCCTTTTATGCTTTCGTTTGTTCAAAAGGGAAAAAAGAAAATATCATATGCTGCTAGTATGGGAAAGAAATCATTATCAGAGGAAAAAAAAGAAATTTATAAATCAAGACTGAATGATTTTAATGCCATTTCCGTTCGTGAAGTAGATGCAAAAACAATTTTGGATGAAATTCTTGATAAGCCTGTAGAATGGGTGCTTGATCCCACCTTGGTTTTAGGAAAAGAACATTGGTTAAGAGTTTGCTCTTCTCGTATTGTAAAAGAAAAATATATTTTTTGTTATTTTCTTGGTGACGATATTGAACAACGAAGATTAGCAACTCAATATGCAGAAAGAAAAAAACTAAAAATTGTGACACTTCCTCACATGGGTCAAGTATATAGAATATGTGATGAATGTTTTGGAGATATCAATTTATACGAGATATCGCCGTTTGATTTTCTTTCGCTTATTAAAAATGCAGAGTATGTTTTTACAGATAGTTTTCATGCATGCATATTTTCTTCAATTTTCGAAAAAGAGTTTTTCGTCTTTGAACGTAGCGGTTTAGTTGAAATGGGCACACGAATAAAGAGCTTATCAGATTTATTAAATTTTGAATCGCATTTTTGCAGCAATTCTGGAAGAAAAAGTTTTGAGTATATTAATTCATTACAAAGGATAAACTATTCTGTCGAGAATAAAAAATTATTTCAAATGATTGAAAGATCTCGCCAATTTTTAAAAAATGCGTTAGATTAAACTTGATGGAGATTGTATGAAACTCGAAAGAACAAAAAACGCAAGCAAAAATATTTTGTTTGGAACAATACAGAAAATTTATGGTATAATAATGCCTTTTTTAATGCGAACGGCAATGATATACTATATAGGTGTAGAATATTTAGGTCTTAATAGCTTATTTAGCTCTATTTTACAGGTTTTAAACTTGACGGAGTTGGGTGTAGGCTCAGCTATGGTTTATAGTATGTATAAGCCGATTGCAGAGGACGATACTAAAACAATCTGTGCATTGATGGGATTGTATAAAAAGTATTATAGAATAATAGGATTTGTGATTTTGGTTTTGGGCCTTTTGGTTACACCTTTCGTGCCAAGATTGATTAAAACTGAAACGATTCCTAATGACATAAATATATACATATTATACTTGCTAAATTTAATGTCGGTAGTTGCTAGCTATTGGTTGTTTGCTTATAAAAACAGTTTGCTTAATGCCCATCAGCGCAACGATGTTGCAAGCAAAATTTCTATGATTACTTCAACGGGTATATATTTATTGCAATTTGTATGTATATTTTTCACACGTAATTTTTACTTATATACAATTATAGTTTTGCTTTCGCATATTGTTAATAATATAGTTACGGCAATAGTTGTCGATAAAATATATCCTCATTACAAACCCAAAGGCGCTTTATCCAAAGAAGATACCAAAAAAATTAATAGTAGAATTAGAGATTTGTTTACCGCTAAAATTGGCAGCGTGGTATATGATTCGGCGGATACAATAGTAATATCTGCTTTTTTAGGATTAACAGTTCTTGCAATATATCAAAATTATTTTTACATTCTTTCGTCTGTAACATCATTTGTATCAATTGTTTTTGCTTCAACATTGGCCGGCATAGGTAATAGTTTAATAACAGAAACGAAGGGTAAGAATTTTTGTGATTTAAATAAATTTACATTTATAATTTGTTGGATTGGAGGCTTTGGTGCCACTTGCTTTTTGTGCCTTTATCAACCTTTTATGGAGTTTTGGCTTGGCGAAGATCTAATGCTTGATGATTTGGCTGTGATTTGCTTTGCTGTGTATTTTTATATAAGAACAATTAACACCTTGCTTAATGTATATAAAGATGCCTCTGGAATGTGGCGTGAGGATAAGTGGAGACCGCTAGTTGCTTCTGTAGTTAATTTAACACTTAATTTAATATTAGTTCAGTTTTGGGGAATATATGGTGTATTAATGTCAACCGTGCTTGCTATTTTATGTGTTGGAATTCCGTGGCAGTTAAAAAATTTGTTTACTGTTGTGTTTGATAAAAATGATATGGTACCATATATAAAAAAGTTAGCGTTATATAGCTTTATTGTTTTGGTTGTGGCGGTACTTACATTGTTGATTTGTGGTTTGTTTACTTTTAATCCTCTTTATACTTTATTGATTAGATTGGCAATATGTGTTATAACTACAAACCTAAGCTATTTTATTATATCTAGAAAAACAACGGAGTTTAAAGATATGATAATACTAATTGAAAAGTTTACAAAACTTAAATTACCCTCAGTTTTGAAAAAATAATTAAATGGGAAATTTTAATATGATAAAAATTATTGATAAAAGTAAATGTTCTGGCTGTTATGCTTGCGCTGATATTTGTCCTAAAAACTGTATATCAATGGTTTTAGATAGCGAAGGTTTCAAATATCCAAGTGTTAATAATGAACAATGTGTTTCATGCGGACTGTGTGAAAAAACTTGTCCAATTATAGACAAGCCTGAGAATAATGAAACTACACCACTTGTTTTTGCAGCAATTAATAAAAATGTAGAAACTCGTATATCTAGTTCCTCGGGCGGAATTTTCACACTTTTGGCAGAGGAGATTATTAATAATGGCGGTGTGGTTTTTGGCGCAGCATTCGCAGATGATTTTAAGTCTGTAGAACACATTGCTGTAACTGAAATTAAAAGCCTTTTTAAGTTAAGAGGCTCAAAATATCTTCAAAGTCAGATAGGAAAAGCTTATAAAGAGGCTGAAAGCTATTTAAAAGAAGGACTTCCGGTATATTTCAGCGGAACTCCTTGTCAAATTGCGGGTTTGTATTCTTATCTCGGCAAAGAATACGAGAATTTATATACACAGGACTTAATATGTCACGGCGTTCCATCACCGTATGTTTGGAAAAAGTATGTAGAATATCGTGAAAAAATAGCCAAATCTATAACACAGGGTGTGTTTTTTAGACATAAAAGAAGTGGTTGGAAAAAATTTTCCCTACAATTTGTTTTTAAAAACTCAGTTGAGCATATACAAACTTTATCAGATGATTTGTATATGAAAGGATTTCTTTCAAATCTTTTCTTAAGACCCAGTTGCCATAATTGCAGCTTCAAAACCGTAAATCGCATTGCAGATATTACGTTGGCTGACTTTTGGGGTGTGGAAAAAACTGATTTAGATATGGACGACGATAAGGGAACTAGTCTCATTTTGATCCACTCGAAAAAAGGAAAATTACTGCTTGAGAAAATCAATCAATATATATGTGTTAAAGAAACTGATTTGAATTTTGTAAAAGAAAATAATTCTGCAATTTCAAAATCTTCTGTTTCGCATAAAAACAGAGATGCTTTTTTTAAAAAAATGAAAAATAAAAGTATTGATTATGCCATTAGTAGTTGCTTGAAAATTCCAATACACATAAAAATTATAATATTTTTTAAAAGAACAATTAAAAAAATATTAAAAATTTTTAGAATTAATAAGCTTTAGTTAATAGAATAAATAAAAATACTATTTGGAAATTGATAGACCTGATGATTTGCGGTTGCTTTTTCGAGGGTTGGTGTAATAAAAAACAGAGGAGTAATAAAAATGTCGTTATTTAAAGAAAAAACTTTACTTATTACCGGTGGTACAGGTTCGTTCGGAAATGCGGTTTTAAACCGCTTTTTAAGCACGGACATTGGTGAAATCCGCATTTTTTCAAGGGATGAGAAAAAGCAGGACGATATGCGTCACGAATTTCAGGCGAAAATGCCTGAGGCTGCTAATAAAATTAAATTTTTCATAGGAGATGTACGTGATTTAGCATCGGTTAAAAACGCTATGCATGGTGTTGATTATATCTTTCACGCCGCAGCATTAAAACAGGTTCCTTCATGTGAGTTTTTCCCAATTGAAGCGGTAAAAACCAATGTTCTAGGTACTGAAAATGTACTAACCGCCGCAATCGACGAGGGCGTAAAAAATGTAATTTGTCTTTCAACCGATAAGGCGGCATATCCTGTTAACGCAATGGGCACCTCAAAGGCTATGATGGAAAAGGTAATAGTTGCAAAATCCCGTACAGTAAATCCTGATAAAACCAAGATTTGCTGTACCCGTTACGGTAACGTTATGTGCTCAAGAGGTAGCGTTATTCCGCTTTGGATTGAGCAGATTAAGGCAGGCAATCCAATTACCATAACCGAGCCTTCAATGACAAGATTTATAATGAGTCTTGATGAAGCGGTTGACCTTGTTTTGTTTGCATTTGAAAATGGTGTTTCGGGTGATATTTTGGTGCAAAAAGCACCCGCTTGTACTATAGAAACCTTGGCTAAAGCGGTGACTGAGCTATTTAATCCACAAACAGAAATAAAGGTTATTGGTATTCGACATGGCGAAAAAATGTATGAAACATTACTTACCAATGAGGAATGTGGCGGCGCTATTGATATGGGCAATTTCTATAGAGTGCCCTGTGACAAGCGTGACCTGAATTATGATAAGTATTTTAAAGATGGTGACAAAGAGCGTAACCTACTCACAGAGTTCAATTCGAACAATACCGATCTTTTGAATGTGGAGCAGGTTAAGGAAAAGCTGTTATCTTTACAGTACATTCGTGATGAAATTGCTAAGAAGGAAATATAGAAAATGGATTTTGTTGTTGCTTATGTTGACGGCTCGGATAAAGAGTGGCTTGAATTAAAAAATAAGTATTCCTTTGATAATTCTAAAGGATCAGAAGATCAATATAGAAATTGGGGCATATTAAAATATTGGTTCAGAGCTATTGAAAAATATGCTGATTGGGTTGATAATATTTATTTTGTTTCCTGCGGTCAAATCCCTGAATGGCTTAATACCGAATGTGAGAAATTAAAAATAATCGACCATAAAGATTTTATACCCCAAGAATATCTTCCAACCTTTAGCTCACATACTATAGAGCTTAATTTACATAAGATTAAGGGGCTTTCGGAACAGTTCGTTTATTTTAATGACGATATGTATTTATCGGCACCTATTAAAGAAACGCTTTTTTTTAAAAACAATCTTCCTTGCTACGCCGCAATATTATCATCGCTCTCTCCTTACATTCCATCACACCCATTTGTTCATTATCTTTGCAATGATATATCTGTGGTAAATGCGCATTTTAACAAAAAAAATGTTATTAGGAAAAACATCTCAAAATGGTTTAATCCTGTATACGGAAAATTGAATTTTAAAAATCTTTATTACGGTTTATCAGGCAAATTTTCGGCATTTACTAATTTCCACATGCCGTCGCCTATGCTAAAGTCTGTATTTTGCGAGGTTTGGGAAAAGGAATATGATTTGCTTCATACTACCTGTCTTAATAAATTCAGGGGTTTAAATGATGTAAATCAATATGTAATGAGTTACTATAATATTTGTAAGGGTAATTTTACTCCGCTTTCTCCAAAAACAGGAAGATTATTGACCTTGGGCGATGATACCGATAAAATTGAAGAATCGTTCAATTCGGGCAAATTTGAAATGATATGTGTAAATGATAATCCTAGGGAAATAGATTTTGAATATGAAAAAGAAAAGCTTGTTTCCATAATGGAGAAAATTTTCCCTGAAAAATCCAAATATGAATTATAATAGATTTAAGTCTGTTTAAAAAATAAAACTCAGAAAGCAAGGGATAAAATGGACATTTTACAAACAGGCGTAATAACCTTAATAAAAAGTGCTTTGACCGGTGAAAAACTAGAGCTATCACAGGATTTTGAGCTTGAAGGTGCGGTGCTTGTCGCATGCAAGCATCAAATCACATCTATAATTTATTACGGTGCGATAAACTGCGGATTATCACAGGATTTGCCTATAATGCAGCAGTTGTTCCTCGGCACATGCTCTAATATGGCGACAAGCGAACGACAGATGAGAGCTCTGGACGATATTTTTTCTGCGTTTGATAAAAACAAAATAGATTATATGCCGCTTAAAGGCACTTTGCTTAAAAAGATGTATCCCAAAAAAGAAATGCGTAATATGGGGGATGCTGATATACTAATACGCACAGAGCAGTATGATGACATAAAATCCGTTATGCTTGAGTTGGGATACGAAGAAAATGCCGAAAGCGATCACGAGCTTGTTTGGTATAAAAAAAGATTGCGCATAGAGCTGCATAAAAGACTTATACCATCATATAACAAGGATTACTATGCATATTTCGGCGACGGTTGGCAGTTGGGTAAAGCTTGTTCTGAGGGCTCTGCAAGATATGCGATGTCACCCGAAGATGAAATGATATATTTGTTCACCCACTATGCTAAGCATTACAGAGATGCAGGAATAGGTATCAAGCATATTTTGGATTTGTGGGTGTATCATCAAAATGTTCAAAATCTTGACCAGCAGTACATATATAGAGAGCTTGAAAAATTGCAGCTTTTAGAGTTTTATAAAAACACTATGAAGACCTTAGAGGTTTGGTTTGGCAACGCCCAATCGGACGAGGTTACAGATTTTATTACACATGTGATTTTTAACAGCGGCGTTTTTGGAACTCACGAAGCAAAGGTTTTGTCAAAGGCTTTAAAAGATTCAAGAAAACAGGGTTCGGTTACAAAAACCCGTAACAAAAATCTTTTTGAACAGATATTTTTGCCTTACAGAAAGATGTGCATAAGATATAGCGTGCTTGAAAAATGGCCTATATTATTGCCTGTTATGTGGGTGGTAAGGTGGGTTGATGCCCTATTTTTCAGAACAAAAACTCTAAAAAGAAAAAGTGCGGATATAAAGTCGACCTCTAATGAAAATGTTTTGAATTATGAAAAAGCACTTCATTTTGTAGGTCTTGACTTTAATTTTAAGGAGTAACTATGAAGATACTTGTTACAGGTGCAAAGGGATTTGTAGGTAAAAATCTTTGTGCTGCGCTTAAGAATATAAAGGATGGCAAGGATAAAACTCATCCCGAGCTTAATATCAGCGAAATATATGAGTTTGATATTGATACCGATATTACGCTTCTTGATGACTTTTGCAAGAAAGCGGATTTCGTGTTTAATCTAGCCGGTGTGAACCGTCCAAAAGACCAATCGGAATTTATGAGCGGCAATTTTGGCTTTGCTGATACATTACTTGCAACACTTAAAAAACATAAAAATACCTGTCCTGTTATGATTTCTTCATCAATTCAAGCAGAGCTTGATAACCCTTACGGTCATTCTAAAAAAGCAGGGGAGGAGCTACTGTTTTCCTATTCGGAAGAGACGGGCGCAAAGGTGTTAGTGTACCGATTCCCAAATGTTTTTGGTAAATGGTGCAGACCGAATTATAACAGCGCGGTTGCAACCTTCTGCAATAATATTGCAAACGATTTGCCAATTCAGGTAAATGACCCGAGCGTTAATATGACGTTAGTTTACATTGACGATGTTGTAGACGAGCTAATCTCAGCGCTTGAAGGTAAAGAGAACAGAGAGGGTAATTATTGCAGGGTAGCAATTGAGCATAAAATCACTTTGGGTGAAATAGTTGATTTAATCTATTCCTTTAAAAATCAACCGCAAAGCCTGATAGTTCCTGAAATTCCTTATGGCTCGTTTGAAAAGAAACTTTATTCTACATATCTTTCCTATTTGCCAAAAGAAAAAGCGGCTTTCCCTCTTAAAATGAACGTGGATGCAAGAGGTAGCTTTACCGAGCTTTTGAAGAGTGAAAAGTGCGGTCAGGTATCTGTAAATATTTCAAAACCCGGTATTACTAAGGGCCAACATTGGCATAACACAAAATGGGAATTCTTTATTGTTGTTTCGGGTAATGGACTTATTCAGCAGAGAAAAATTGGTGCCGATGAAGTGCTAGAATTCAGGGTGAGCGGTGAAAAAATCGAGGCGGTACATATGCTGCCCGGATATACCCATAACATAATAAATCTTTCTGATACAGAGGATTTAGTAACGGTTATGTGGGCAAATGAAAGCTTTGACCCCAATAAACCCGATACATTTTTTGAGGAAGTGTAAAAAGTGCTTGACAAGGGATATGAAAATGAAATACACTTTAACAAACAAACAAACAAACAAACAAACAAGGGATTATTTATCTAAAAACACGACAGATTGTCTTAAAGGCTTGTTTGCAATAATAGTAGTGGCTTGTCATTTGAGAAATAATCTTTTATGGATGAATAATACTATTTTGGGACAATTTTTCACAGTTTCGGGATATTTATCAGTAGCGATGTTTTTCTTCTTTTCAGGCTATGGAATGACTTTTCAGTATGAAAATAAAGGAAAACAATATATAGAACAATTCCCCAAAAGGCGCCTTTTAGATTTTTATGTAAAATATATTATTGTTATTTTAATTTATTTTATATTTGGTTTAGTTAGAGGCAATTTTCCAAAACCAATAAGTATATTAAAAACATTCACTTTCGGCGGCACACTTGTTGCAAATGGATGGTATATTCAGGCAATACTTTTTAGTTACATATTCTTTTATTTGATAGTTAGATTTCTACCAAAGCGCTTTTTTGCTTTAGCACTAACAGCAAGCTTTATAATATACCTAACTTTGTGTTTATCGTTAGGCTTAGGCGGGTTGTGGTGGCAATCCTATCTCGCTTATTTTTTAGGAATTATATGGGCTAAAAACAAGGTTAAAATAGATAATTTTCTTTCTAAAAAATATAATTTTATTTTAACGCTGCTTTTAAGTTTTGTGCTTTTTGGAATAACCCTGTTACTAGGCAATTTAAACATTGTTGATCCATTTTCAAAAACAATAATAAAATCAATATCTTCGGTATTTTTTGTAATTTTTGTTTTATGTTTAAATTTGATAATTAATTTTAGTAATAAAATAAGCAGTTGGCTCGGAAAATTTTCGTTCGAAATTTATGTAATACACGGCATTTTTTTGAATCTGTTTAATGTGGAAAAAGGAATTATGAGCAACGATGTTGTTTATATAATTGCTGTTTTTGCAGCTTCTATATTATCTGCTACACTACTTAATAGAATTTTTGTGTTTATAAGCAAGAAAATCAAGGGATAGGTGAGTTATGGGAATTAAAACCGATTATTCAGAAATTTCTTTCAAGAACAACGGAAAGCTAAAGCTTCTTATAATAGTGGGAACAAGACCTGAGATTATAAGGCTTGCCGCTGTTATAAATAAGTGCAGGCAGTATTTTGATTGCATATTGGCGCATACAGGACAAAATTACGATTATAACTTAAACGGTGTGTTTTTTGATGATTTAAAATTAGACGTTCCCGATGTTTATATGGATGCTGTAGGTGACGATTTAGGCGCTACCGTTGGTAATATAATTAACTGCTCATATAAGCTTATGAACTCAATACAGCCTGATGCCTTACTTATTTTAGGCGATACTAATTCCTGTTTAAGTGCTATTTCAGCCAAAAGACTACACATTCCTATCTTCCATATGGAAGCGGGTAATCGTTGCAAGGATGAATGTTTACCTGAAGAAACCAACAGGCGGATAGTTGATATTATTTCTGATGTAAACTTGGCATACAGTGAGCACGCAAGAAAGTATCTTCATGAGTGCGGTCTGCCTAAGGAGAGGGTTTATGTTACAGGCTCACCTATGGCTGAGGTGCTAAGAGCTAATCTTGCAGATATAGAAAAAAGCGATATTCATAAGAGATTGGGACTTGAAAAGGGTAAATATATCCTCCTTTCTGCTCATAGAGAAGAAAATATAGATACCGAAAAGAATTTCCTATCTTTATTTACCGCCATAAATAAGATGGCAGAGATGTATGATATGCCAATTCTTTATTCTTGTCATCCAAGAAGTAAGAAAAGATTAGAGCAAAGCGGTTTTGTGCTTGATAAAAGGGTTATTCAGCACGAGCCCTTAGGCTTCCACGATTATAACTGCTTGCAGATGAATGCTTTTGCGGTAGTGAGTGACAGCGGTACTTTGCCCGAAGAAAGCAGCTTCTTTACAAGTATCGGTAAGCCCTTCCCCGCAATCTGTATTCGTACATCAACCGAGCGTCCTGAGGCTCTCGATAAAGCCTGTTTCATACTGGCAGGTATTGACGAACAATCTTTACTCGGTGCTACCGAAACTGCTATAGCTATGAACAAGGCAGGGGACTATGGTATCCCTGTTCCCGATTATATTGAAGAAAATGTTTCTACAAAGATTGTAAAAATTATCCAATCTTATACAGGCGTTGTAAATAAAATGGTCTGGAAAAAGTTTTAAAAACAATTTAAAAGTTCCGAATAGTCGTGTGAATATTCGGAACTTTTTATTTATTGTTGCAAATGAACAAATTTTGCAAAAATATTTGTGTAATCTATTGATTTTAAAGGGCTTTACTGTTATAATAAAATAGATTAAAATACTATGGGGATTTTCTAGATTTAAATTAGGAAATAAGGTTTCTTTTAACCTAATTTACCTTGGAATTCTCATAACTAATGTAAAAAAACTTTTTTGAAAACAAAGGGGAAAAATCATGAATAAGATTACTGTAATAGGCTCAGGTAATGTAGGTTCTACAATTGCATATACCATAGCGGTTATGGGTATTGCATCCGAGATTGTAATGATTGATATAAATCAGGACAAATCTTCGGGCGAGGCACTTGATATTAGACAGGGTATTCCTTTCTGTAATCCTGCTTCAATTTACGCCGGTACCTATGCTGATGCAAAGGATTCTGATATCGTTGTTATAACCTCAGGTGTTGCAAGAAAGCCCGGTCAGTCTAGACTTGACCTTACACAAACCAATGTAAACATCTTAAAGCAGATTGCTAAGGAAATTGTAAAATATGCGGCTGATGCTACATACATAATCGTAAGCAATCCTGTAGATATACTCACCTATGTTTTCACTAAAATATCAGGAATTCCTGAGGAGCGAATAATTGGCTCGGGAACTATCCTTGATACCGCACGCCTTCGTGCTCGTGTTGCAGAATACTACGATGTTAACCAAAAGAACGTTCACGCATACGTTTTAGGTGAGCACGGTGATTCGGCATTTATGCCTTGGTCTATTGCTAATATCTCTAACGTTCCGATAGACGATTATAGAAAAGCACTTGTTAACGCTCATCACTATCCTGAATTTGATCACGAAGAGGTTGAAAACTATGTTCGCAAATCAGGTGCTCGTGTTATTGAGCGCAAAGGCGCTACATATTATGCAGTATCTATGTCAGTATGCCATATTTGTAAGTGTGTGCTTAGCGGTATTGATACAACATTAACCGTTTCAACAATGCTTCACGGTGAATACGGAATTGATGATGTATGCCTGAGTCTACTTAACGTAGTAGGCAGAAAGGGGGCTCACAGTAAGGTGATATTGCCACTTAACGAGTATGAAATTCAGGAGTTGCACAATAGCGCTAATTGCCTCAAAGAAATTATAAAGAGCATTGATATATAACAGAAAGGTTGATTTATAATGGATTATCGTATAGAACACGATTCTATGGGCGAGATGAAGGTGCCGGCTGACAGACTTTGGGCAGCACAGACACAAAGAAGCCACGAAAACTTTGAAATCGGCGTAGGTATTGAAACTATGCCTAAAGAGATTATACACGCTTTTGGTATTCTAAAAAAGGCGGCGGCTATCACAAACCATGCACTTCGTCCTGAAAAAATGACCGATGAAAAGCTAGAGGCTATTAAAGCTGCTTGCGATGAGATTATGGCAGGCAAGCTAAACGGTCATTTCCCACTAGTAGTTTGGCAGACAGGCTCGGGCACACAGTCCAATATGAACTCTAACGAGGTTATTGCCAACCGTGGAAATCAGATTGCGGGTAAAACTCTTTTGCATCCAAACGATGATTCAAATATGAGTCAGTCATCTAACGATACATTCCCAACCGCTATGCATATTGCGGCAGTGCTTATTCTAGAGGATAAGCTAATTCCTGCAGCAGAAGAGTTAATTGCAACCTTCAAAAGACTTGAACAAGAAAATGAAGGTATCGTAAAGAGCGGTAGAACACATTTACAGGATGCTACACCTATTAAGTTTAGTCAGGAAATCAGCGGTTGGCGTTCAAGCCTTGAAAAAGATGTTGAGCTAATAAAACGTGCAATCGACCCACTCAGAGAGTTAGCGCTTGGCGGTACCGCAGTAGGTACAGGTCTTAACGCACCAGCAGGCTTTGATACAGGTGTAGCCGAAGAGGTATCAAAAATCACAGGTAAGAAGTTTGTTACTGCAAACAACAAATTCCATGCTCTAACCTCTAAAGACGAGCTTGTATTTGCGCACGGTGCTATTAAGGCGCTCGCTTGTGATATGATGAAGATTGCAAACGACGTTCGTTGGTTAGCATCCGGTCCTCGTGACGGTCTTGGTGAAATTTTCATTCCTGAAAACGAGCCCGGCTCATCAATTATGCCAGGTAAGGTAAACCCAACACAGTGCGAGGCTGTAACTATGGTTGCTGTTCAGGTAATGGGTAATGATGTTGCTATCGGTATGGCGGCTTCTCAGGGTAATTTCGAGCTTAACGTATTTATGCCTGTTTGTATTTATAATTTCTTACAGTCAGCACGTCTTTTAGCAGAGGCTATCGTATCCTTCAATAAAAACTGTGCAGTAGGAATTAAGGCGAACAAAGAAAAGATGCACCACAATCTGCATAACTCTTTAATGCTTGTAACCGCTCTTAACCCGTATATCGGTTATGAAAATGCGGCTAAAACTGCTAAAAAGGCATATAAGGATAATATTTCTCTCAAAGAGGCTTGCGTAGAGCTAGGCTTCTTAACAGCAGAAAAATTCGATGAGGTTTTCCATCCCGAAGAGATGGCATAATGGTTTTGTTTCGACATAAATCGGAGGTATTTAAATGAAGGTTAGTTATTTTCCGGGTTGCACCTTAAAAAATAAGGCTAAAGACCTTGATTTATATGCATATAAATCTGCCAAAGCCTTAGGTGTTACTTTGGAAGAAATTGAAAATTGGCAGTGCTGCGGCGGTGTGTTCACCACCGCTAACGATGAGGTTGCTACAAAGCTTTCCTCCGTTCGTGCACTTAAATATGCAAACGATAGAAATCAACTGCTAGTTACCGTTTGCTCAGCTTGTCATAATGTTATTAAGCAGACAAATCATGCTATTAAGACTAATAGCACATTTGCTGATAAGGTTAACAGATATATGGCAGATGAGGGCGGCTATGCGGGTGAAACCGAGGTTTTACACTATCTCGAATTACTTAGAGATAAGGTAGGCTTTGATACAGTAAAGGAAAAGGTTGTAAATAGCCTAAAGGGCAAGAAAATTGCCGCATACTATGGCTGTTTGTTACTTCGTCCTAACAGTGTTATGCGTATGGACGACCCTGAAAATCCAACCATTATGGAGGATTTCATCCGAGCTCTCGGTGCAGAGGCTGTTGTATACGCTCGAAGAAACGAATGCTGCGGCGGTTATATTTCGGTAGAAAGTCCCGAAGCTGCAAAGCGAAACAGCAATAATATTATAACTAACGCAAAGGCTCAGGGTGCCGAAATGATTATAACTGCCTGCCCACTTTGTAAATATAATCTTATAAAGAACGGTGCAGATATTCCTGTGGTTTACTTCACAGAACTTTTGGCAGAGGCGCTTGGCGTAAAGGAGGATACAAATGAATAATAAGTATCTTCAAGAAGAAATTGTGAGAATTAGCGGTGTTAATCCTAGTAAGTGTATGCGTTGCGGTAAATGCTCTGCAACCTGTCCTGCATACGATGAGATGGAATATCATCCGCATCAGTTTGTAAATATGGTTGAAAACGGTGAAATTGAGCCACTGCTAAATTCCGAATCGCTATATAAATGTCTTTCTTGTTTTGCATGTATAGAGCGTTGTCCTAGAGGCGTTGAGCCGGCAAAGGTTGTTGAGGCAGTGCGCCTTGTAGCCGTTAGAAAACAGGGCGCAAACCGTATGACTGCAGACGATGTTCCAAGCATTGCAGACGAGGATACACCACAGCAGTTGCTCGTTAGCGCATTTAGAAAATATACAAAGTAAGGAGGAAAAGGCAAAATGCAAAGAGTTGGAGTTTTTGTATGTTGGTGCGGCAGTAATATTGCGGCAACAGTTGATGTTAAGGCAGTAGCCGAGGCACTCAAGAGCGAGCCCGGTGTTGTCTTTTCCGCCGACTATCAATATATGTGCTCACAGGCCGGTCAGGATATGATTAAAGAGGCTATTAAGGAGCATAAGCTAACAGGTATCGTTGTATGTTCTTGCTCACCGAGAATGCACGAGGCTACCTTCCGCAAAACTGCGGCGGCAGCAGGACTCAATCCTTATATGGTTGAAATAGCAAACATTCGTGAGCAGTGCTCTTGGGTACATAAGGATATATTAACAGGTACCGAAAAGGCTATTATTTTAGGTAAAGCAGCTGTAGCTAAGGTTAATCTTAACACACCTCTTACTCCCGGCGAATCACCCGTTACCAAGCGAGCACTCGTAATCGGCGGCGGTATCGCAGGTATTCAAACTGCTCTTGATATTGCCGATGCAGGTTTCCCTGTAGATATAGTTGAGAAAAAGCCTACCATAGGCGGTAAAATGGCTCAGCTTGATAAAACCTTCCCAACACTTGACTGTGCGGCTTGTATTCTAACACCTAAAATGGTTGATGTGGCACAAAATGATAAAATCCGCATCTTCTCATATAGTGAGGTAACCGACGTTCAGGGCTTTGTTGGAAACTTTGATGTAACTATAAAAAAGAATGCCCGTTATGTTAAGGAAGATATATGTACAGGCTGTGGCGCTTGTGTTGAAAAGTGCCCGATGAAGAAGATACCTAACGAGTTTAATCTCGGTATGGATAACCGCCCTGCAATTTATATTCCTTTTGCTCAGGCGGTTCCAAAGGTTGCAACTATCGACCCTAATGCTTGTAATATGCTTAAAAACGGCAAGTGCGGTGTTTGCTCTAAGGTTTGTGCCGCAGGCGCTATTGACTATACTCAAAAAGATGAATATATCGAAGAGAAATACGGTGCAATTGTTGTAGCAACAGGCTTTAATCCTATTAGTATGGATAAGTTTGATGAGTTTGCTTACAGTCAGTCAAAAGACGTTATAACCTCACTAGAATTTGAGCGCCTTACCAATGCCGCAGGTCCATCTGCTGGTAAGCTTATCCGTCCTTCTGACGGTAAGCATCCCCACACAATAGTATTTGTACAGTGCGTAGGCTCACGTTGTGAAAACTGTGCTGAAAAAGGTAAGGAATATTGCTCTAAGATTTGCTGTATGTACACAGCTAAGCACGCAATGTTAACAAGAGATAAATACCCCGATACCGAGGTTTACGTATTCTATATCGACGTTAGAACTCCGGGTAAAAACTTTGATGAGTTCTACCGCAGAGCAGTTGAGGAATACGGTGTTAAATATATTAAAGGTATGGTTGGTAAGGTCGTGCCTGAGGGTGATAAGCTAAAGGTTCAGGCTTCTGATTTGCTTTCTAATAAACAGCTTCATATTGACGCTGACCTAGTAGTTTTAGCGGCTGCTATCGAGCCCGATAAATCAGCAAGACCACTAGCTACAATGCTTACAGCTAGTATGGATACAAATGATTTCTTCACCGAAGCACATCCGAAGCTTCGTCCTGTTGAAAGCCCGACAGCAGGCGTGTTCCTATCAGGTGCCTGTCAAGGACCTAAGGATATCCCTGAAACAGTATCTCAGGCAGGCGCTGCCGCTTCTAAGGTTATAGGTCTGCTCGCTAAAGATAAGCTAACAGGTAACCCCTGCGTTGCAAACTCTAACGAGCTTATGTGTAACGGCTGTTCGTCCTGTGCAAATGTTTGTCCTTACGGCGCTATCACTTATGAAGATAAGGAATTCCGTATGCCTGACAGAACAACCAAGATAAGAAGAGTAGCGGTTGTAAATCCTGCGGTTTGTCAGGGTTGCGGCGCTTGTACAGTTACCTGTCCTTCAGGTGCTATGGACCTTAAGGGCTTCCAGAACCTACAAATTATGGCGGAGGTTGACGCAATATGCAAGTAAATGAATATAAGCCTTTAATCGTTGCATTTTGCTGCAACTGGTGTTCCTATGCAGGTGCTGACCTTGCGGGTAACAACCGTCTAGCCTATCCTGCTGACGTAAAAATTATCCGTGTTCCTTGCTCATGCCGTGTAAACCCAATGTTTATTTTGCGTGCATTTCAGCGTGGAGCAGACGGTGTAATTATCTGCGGTTGCCACCCCGGTGACTGTCACTATACTTCGGGTAACTACTATACCCGTCGCCGTATGGCTGCACTTTTCTCTATGCTTGATTACTTAGGTATAGAGAAAGAGCGTACCCGTGTTGAGTGGGTATCTGCGGCCGAGGGTGCTAAGTTTGCCGCTACTATGAATGATTTTGTAGCTACCGTAACGGCACTTGGCGAAAATAAGAGATTGGAGGACTTAAGATGCAAAAAATAACTCGTGAACAGCTAGTAAATAAGGCATCGGAACTCCTCTCAAACGGAACTGTTTCCTGTGTTTTAGGTTGGGGACTAGGCGAATTTGATTACGATGTAACCCCTAAAATGTTTAATACTGTAGAAGAACTTAAAAACGGTTTTGTTTTCAACGATTTCTGCGGTGCAAACTTTTCAAAATATCTAGTTGCAAAAACAGGCAAGGTAGACGGAAAAATACTAGTATTTTTAAAGCCTTGCGATACCTATAGCTTTAATCAGCTTTTAACCGAGCATCGCTTTGATAGAGAAAAGGTTTATGTTGTTGGTATCCCTTGTGAGGGAATGGCTGATATAGCAAAGGTTAAGGCGATCTGTGGGGACGGTATTTCCGCTATCTCTTCAAACGGCGAAAAAATGACCGTTACCACCCTTTATGCAGACGAGCCAACACTTATAGATTTAGAAGATGTTTTAGCCGAGCGTTGTATTAACTGCAAGAGCAAAAAGTTAGTAGCTTATGACGAGCTTTTAGGTGAAGACGGTGAGGTAATAGACTCTGCCCGTTTTGACGAGGTAGCAAAACTAGAGGCAATGACACCTGACGAGCGTTTTGCTTTCTGGCAGAATGAATTATCACGTTGTATCCGTTGTAACGCTTGTCGTGATGCTTGCCCTGCGTGCACCTGTGAAAAGTGTGTTTTTGACAACCCAAATTCAGGTGTTGAAAATAAGTCTCCCGCAAATAGCTTTGAGGAAAAATTATTCCACATTATAAGGGCATTCCACGTTGCAGGCCGTTGTACCGACTGCGGCGAATGTTCAAGAGTTTGCCCACAAAATATACCACTTCACCTTTTAAACCGCAAGTTTATAAAGGATATGAATGAATTTTACGGTGAATATCAGGCAGGCGCAGAGGTAGGCTCACGCGCACCGCTTGTAAGCTATACCACCGAGGATTTAGAGCCCGGCGAGGTTTTTGACAGGAGGGATACCGATGCGTAAATGTTCTCTTGAAAACTTAAACCTTATATTTGCAGAAATTGCAAAAAATGCAGAGCTTTATTTACCTGTTGATGAGGCTGACGGTAGTGCCGCTTACAAAAAATGGGAAGAGGGCACAGAATATAGTAATGCGCTAAATACCGTTAGAAGCCCTAAGGACTTCTTCTTTCCACAAACCGAGAATTTAATGAAATTCAAAACGGAGGGCAAAAACCTAGAGGTTATTGATACAAGAAATGCGCTTGATGATTTTGTAATCTTCGGCGTTAGAGCTTGTGACGTAAAGAGCTTTGAGGTGCTTGACCGTGTATTCTTAAGCGAGCCTGTTGACAGCTTCTATGCGCTTAGAAGAAGCCATGGGGTTATAATTTCTATGGCTTGCACTAGACCTTCTGAAACCTGCTTCTGCAAAACCTTCGGTATTGACCCTGCAAATCCACAGAGTGATATTTCTGCATATAAAACAGAAACCGAAATCTTCTTTGAGGCTAATACAGAAAAGGGTGAGGACCTATTAGAAAAGCTTTCTGCTTTAACCGAAGAGTGCGACGATAGCGCTGTTTCTGAGCAGAAAGAGCAGATAAACAAGATTATGGATAAATTGCCGCTTAAAGACCTTACAACCGACGGTTTTGGTGGCGGTAAAACAGGTGAATTATTTGATTTGCCCGAGTGGGACGAATTATCACAGTCTTGTCTTGGCTGTGGTACCTGTACATTCGTTTGTCCTACCTGTCAGTGCTACGATATTAAGGATTTTAACACAGGTAACGAAGTAATCCGTTTTAGATGTTGGGATTCTTGTATGTACTCTGAATTTACAAGAATGGCACACGGTAACAACCGTCTTACACAAAAAGAACGCTTCCGTCAGAGATTTATGCACAAGCTTGTATACTATCCTGAAAATAACGATGGAATGTTTAGCTGTGTAGGTTGCGGACGTTGTCTTGCAAAATGTCCGATATCAATGAATATCGTAAAAGTAATGAAAAAGATTGGAGGAAGAAAAGGTGAATAATATAAACGATACTTTAATTCCAAAAATCGGTGTCATTACCGATGTTCGTATCGATACTCCCGATATTAAAACCTTCAGGGTTGTAACACCTGACGGTAAAAAAGCCTTTGACCATATGCCAGGTCAGTGCGCTATGCTTTCAGTACCCGGTGTGGGCGAGGCAATGTTTTCAATTACATCCTCACCAACTAATGAGGAATATATGGAGTTTTCCATTAAGAAGTGCGGCTGTGTAACCGAATGGCTGCATCAGGCAGAACCGGGTCAGCAAATCACCATTCGCGGACCTTACGGCAAAAACTTCCCTGTAGACGATGTGTTTGCAGGAAAGGACCTTCTGTTTATCGCAGGCGGTGTTGGTTTAGCACCTCTTCGCTCGGTAATTAACTATTGCCGTCACTATCGTGACCGTTACGGTAAAATCGATATCGTTTACGGTTCACGCAGTAAGGACGATTTACTAGACTATCAAGAAATTATCGAGGAATGGTCAAACGATGCAGGTGTTAATGTTCACCTCACCATCGATAACGCTCAAGAGGGATGGGACGGTCACGTAGGCTTTGTTCCAAACTATGTTAAGGAACTAGGCTTTGATACTAATAAGATTGCAGTTCTATGTGGCCCACCAATCATGATTAAGTTTACACTTGACGGTCTTTGCAGTTTAGGTTTTGATAAAACCAATATTTATACAACACTTGAGCTTCGTATGAAGTGCGGCGTTGGTAAGTGCGGCAGATGTAATGTCGGCGCTAAATATGTATGTAAAGACGGTCCTGTTTTCCGCTGTGATGAGTTGGATGAACTTCCAAGTGAGTATTAAGGAGAGGATATATATGGAAAATATGGTGAATATTTACCTTTACGGTAAAAAATATGAGGTTCCTTCAAGTCTTACTATTATGAATGCCATGGAATATGCAGGTTATCAGCTCGTTCGCGGTGTTGGTTGCCGATGCGGTTTCTGTGGCGCTTGTGCTACAATATATCGTATTAAGGGTCAACAAGAGCTTAAAACCTGTCTTGCTTGTCAAACCAAGGTTGAGGATAATATGTATATTGCAACACTTCCTTTCTTCCCATTGGTTAAAAAGCCTTACGAGCTTGAAAATGTTAAACCCACTGAACAAATTATGATGCAGCTTTATCCTGAGATTTATGCTTGTATCGGCTGTAATGCTTGTACCAAGAGCTGTACACAGGAGCTTAACGTTATGCAGTACATAGCTTACGCTCAAAGAGGCGATTTTAAAAAGTGTGCCGAAGAGTCTTTTGACTGTGTAATGTGCGGTGTTTGTTCATCACGCTGTCCTGCAGGTATTTCTCATCCTCAGGTTGCTCTTTTAGCAAGACGTCTTAACGGTAAGTATTTAGCTCCCGAGACTCAGCACCTTTTAGAGCGCGTAGCCGAGATAGAAAACGGCGGTTGCGAAGCAGATCTTCAGGATATTATGAAGAAAACTGCTGAGGAACTTAAAGAAATGTATAACAATCGTGATTTTGAGAAATAAGGAGGTGCGATAATATGTATACTAAGGAACAATTAGAATCCATCAAGAAGGTAGAGGCGACCCGTGCGGAGCGTCTTAAACAGGTTTTAGCAGGCAATCACCCAAGACGTATGACTGCTGAAGAAAAGGATCAGGTTTTGCTTGAAAACCATCCTGACCATATAAAGTCGCAGTTCGCTGAACTTAAAATTGGTCCTAATAAAGGCGAAAAAGTGCCGATTGAGCTAGCTAATACTCTACAGGCTAATCCAAGAATTGATCCTAAAGACGTTGATTTAACTAAGTTTGACTATGATGTTGATGTTTTGGTTATAGGTGGCGGTGGCGCAGGCTCTGCAGCTGCTATTATGGCACACGAAAACGGCGCTAATGTTATGATAGTAACCAAGCTTCGTCACGGCGATGCTAATACAATGATGGCTGAAGGCGGTATTCAGGCGGCTGATAAGCCTAACGATAGCCCTGCTCAGCACTATCTTGATGTTATGGGCGGCGGTCACTTTAAGAACGTGCCCGAACTCGTTTATAAACTAGTAAACGATGCTCCTATTTGTATCAAGTGGCTTAATGACCTCGGTGTTATGTTTGACAAAGAGGCTGACGGTACAATGGTTACCACCCACGGCGGCGGTACATCGAGAAAGCGTATGCACGCTTGTAAGGACTATTCGGGCGCTGAAATTATGAGAGTATTGCGTGATGAGGTTCAAAACCGCAGTATTCCTGTTGTTGATTTTACATCAGCAATAGAAATTATTAAGGATGAAAACGGTAAGGCAGCAGGCGCTGTTCTTATGAATATGGAAACCAAGGAAATCCTTATTGCCCGTGCAAAGACGGTTATTATCGCAACAGGCGGTGCAGGTCGTATGCACTATCAGGGCTTCCCGACCTCTAACCACTATGGCGCTACTGCCGATGGACTAGTTCTAGCTTACCGTGCAGGTGCTCCTCTGCTTTATGCTTATACACTTCAGTACCACCCAACAGGTGCCGCATATCCTTCACAGATTTTCGGTGCACTTGTTACAGAGAAGGTTCGTTCTATCGGTGCTCAGCTTATCAACTCTGAGGGTGAAGCATTTATGTATCCTCTCGAAACTCGTGATGTTTGCGCTTCCTCGGTTATCAGAGAATGTCGTAAGGGTAACGGTATCGACACCTTTAACGGTGGTCAGGGTATTTGGCTTGACTCTCCGATGATTGAAATGATTCACGGCGAAGGCACTATCGAAAAGAGAATTCCTGCTATGATGCGTATGTACCTTAAATACGGTATCGATATGCGTAAGCAGCCTATTCTTATCTATCCAACACTCCATTACCAAAACGGCGGTATCAAGATTGCCGCTAACGGTATGTCTGATGTTGAAAACCTCTTTGTTGCAGGTGAGGCTGTTGGCGGTATCCACGGTGAAAATCGACTTATGGGTAACTCCTTGCTCGATATTATCGTATTTGGACGTAACGCTGGTGTTAACGCAGCAGCTGCCGCTAAAAATACAAAGGTTAGTGATAAGTTAAATCTCAATCACGTTGAAAGCTTTAAGAAGGAAATGGCAGATGCCGGCATCAAAACTGATGCTGTTTCTCCAAAGCTTATTCCTAACTATACAAAGCAGAAAGATTTTTAAGAAGGTAATTTATAATGAGTTTATTTAACGGAGTTATCTCCATCAGCAATATATATACTTTGCTTTTCGTGGTTTTTGCCGTTCTTCTTTTCGGCTATGCACTCGGAAGAATAACCATTAAGGGTGTATCCTTAGGCGATGCAGGTGTGTTTATCATTGCCTTGCTTGTAGGTGCGCTGTTCTTTAATGTTAATAGTGCGGGTGAGCTATTATTTTCAGCATCCGCAAAGCCTTATGATTTTTCAAGTGGCTTATCTATCGTCGAAGCATTAGGACTTGTGCTTTTCGTAACCTCGGTAGGTTATATTGCGGGACCAAAGTTTTTTGGCAACTTTAAGAGAAACTTTAAGTCTTATGTGCTTTTAGGTCTTGTAATCATTATTGCAGGCGGTCTTTCCGCGGCAGCTTGTATCTATGCAGGTGAGTTGTTCGGTTACGGTGCAACAATAGAAAGTCAGGATGGCTTTGTAGCTATGATAGTAGGCCTTCTTTCTGGCTCACTCACATCAACCCCTGCTTTCTCTGCAGCAAAAGCAACCGTTGCAGAAGAGTTTACAGGTCTTGTATCAGTAGGTCACGGTATAGCTTATATTTTCGGCGTTGTAGGTGTTGTTCTCTTCGTTCAGCTTATCCCTAAAATGACAAAGGCTAATATGGAAGAGGAGAGAGCAAAGCTTGTTATTAAGTCCGAAGAGGGCGAAAAGAAGCCTCTCGCTAAATTGTTCGAAATCGACCATTTAGGTGTCGCAGGCTTCTCTTTAGCCGCAATTTTAGGCACATTAATAGGTCAGATTAAAATTCCGCTATCGTCTGAGGGACTTGATGGCACCTGCTTTTCTTTAACCACTACAGGCGGTTGTCTTTTAGTAAGCCTTATTTTAGGACACTTTGGAAGAATTGGCAGAGTTAGCATTATGCCAACACAGAACACATTAAAGCTTTTCAGAGAACTAGGACTTGTTCTATTCCTCGTAGGTGCGGGTGTTCCCGGCGGTGCAGAATTCGTTGCAAACTTTGACCCGATGTATTTTGTTTACGGTGTGGTTATGACCATTGTTCCAATGATTATTGGTTACCTGTTTGCAAAATATGTTTTGAAACTAAGTCTATTAAACAATTTAGGCTCTATCACAGGCGGTATGACAAGTACGCCAGCACTCGGAACTCTTATCGGTGTTGCAGGCACAGAGGATGTAGCCGCAGCTTACGCTGCAACCTATCCAATAGCGCTAATTGCGGTAGTACTAGTTTCACAGTTCCTTATCATTCTGTTTTAAAGTTTAAAACTTTTGAGCGTGAGAATTTCTCACGCTCTTTTTTACAACAAAAAACAAGAGGAAACGAAACCTTATGGTCACATTTCCTCTTAATTGGTGCCGGAAGCGGGGGTCGAACCCGCACGGTATCGCTACCACTGGATTTTGAGTCCAGCACGTCTGCCAATTCCATCATTCCGGCATTTCCTATAACATTAGCCATTATATAACAAAAGCCTTGAAAAATCAAGGCTTTTTTATGCTTAATTTTTTATTCACCTTTATACTTGCGTCTGGTAGCCATTCCGCCTCTAATATGTCTTTCCTGTTTGTTCTTTTCAAGTACACACTTGACCTCTTTATATAATTGAGGATTCTCTCGTCGTAGTCTTTCGGTAACATCCTTGTGTACCGTCGATTTGCTTATTTTAAATATCTTGGCACAGGCTCTAACGGTTGCACCGGTTTCTATTATGTACTCGCCTAAAATTACAGCTCTATCCACTGTCTGCTCTCTCATACAATCAACTCCTAAACCTAATTAATTGTATGAATTTAATTTATATATTATGATAATGGCATAAAATATTCCCGTATCCGTTAATTACGAATACGGGAATATAATCCTTAGCCTTTTAAAGCCTTTGTTTCAATCTCCAAACTCTTTGCCGCATCGGTAATCGAGTTATGACAGGTGAAGAGCACCACCTGACTGTTTTTAGAGTAGTCCTTTAAAAAGCTTAGTGCTTCTAAGGTTCTTTGGTCGTCGTATTGCGATAGGACATCATCAAGCAATATAGGTAGTGTATCATCTTCGCTTATTAGCTCGGCTATTGCAAGACGAAGGCTAAGGTAAGCCTGTTCGGTAGTGCCTCTGCTTAAGTACCCTATTTCTCTAGTACCAAATATGCCGCTTTTCTCAACCGTTATATCAAGCTCTTTTGAGATATTTACAGCGCTATATTGTTTACAGGTAAGCCTTGAAAAAATCTCTAGTGTTTTCTTTTCAATCTCGGCACCGTAGCCTTTTCTAACATCCAAAAAGCTTTCGTACAGAATTTCACTAGCTATTTCAGCGGCATCGCAGAAATCCTTTTTAGCGGAAAGCTCCTCGCTTAAAAGATTTATTTCACGCTTTAGTGTTTCGGGGTTTTCAAAGCTTCTAAAACCTGTTATAAGCTCGGTCTCACCCGCAGTAATTTGGGCATTAAGCTGCATAATTATTGACGAAAGATTTTCCTGTTCTGCCTTTAGCGCATCAAAATCAAGAGCGGTATCGTCCACCTTGTTTTCAAGTGCTTTGATTTTTTCCTCAGCCTCACTGTAAGAAATTCCGTCTAAATCACGGCTTAGAATAGCAAGGGCTACCTTTATGCGATTTATCTCTTCGGCATTGGCAGATATTTCGTCAAGCGTGTTTTTGACGCTTTGCTCGTCATCGGTGTTACATAGGTTACCGATAATAGAGTTTAGCTTATCCTTTGCGGCATTTTGCTCGCTTATGGCAACACTTAAGGCTTCTTGCTTTTCTTTAAGGTCAGCTTCTCTCTTAGCCTTTAGAGCATTATCGGTGTTAAGCGCCGCCGCTAGAAGATTCATTTTACCGCTTAGTGCGGTGATTTCGCCTGTAATACCGTTCTTTTGCTCTCTAAGCTCGGCTATGTTGTTTAGCGTAACTGTAAGCTGAGCTTGTAAATTGGCGGTGAGTGCCTTGTTTTGCGGTCTTATAACAAAACTTAGTATAATTAAAATTACACCTATAGCAAGCAGTGCTATAGCGGGGATAGACAATACCATAAACAAAGCGGCACCGATTAAAGCCAAAGCTGCACCAAGGCTTAAAAGTAGGGGATTAAATGCCTTTTTAATATCTTTGCTTTGTTCTGCCTTCATTTTAAGGCTTTCTGATTCTTGTTTTTTAGAGTCTATTTGCTCGGCAAGTGCCTCTGATTGTTTTTCTAACGAAGCAATTTTGCTTTCAATATCTTTAATCTGATTTGCGGCATCTTCTGCATTCACCTGATTGGCGATTTTGATTTCTTCCTCTATTTTTTCTATATCCGTCTTTAAAGTGTTTGCCTTTTGGTTAGCAAGACCTGCTTTGCTTATGCAAAACTCTAAAGATTTAATATCAATTTCTTTACCGTCTTCCGATAAAAATCGTTTTTTAAGTTGATCAAGCTCTTGTTTTGATTTTAGATATTCTTTTAGCTTTTGTAGCTTTAATGCATCGTCTTTACTGTCAAGCATAGCCTTAACCGCTTTAAGTCTTGCCTTGGTCTTTGATAATTTTTCTGTTTTCTGGTTTATCGCTTCGGAAATTTCAAGCTGTCTTTTAGCTAAAACCTTTGAGTCTTCATATTTTTCGTTAAGCGATTTTAAAGCTTCTATACCCTTAACATAGCTACCCGTTCTGCCTGATTTAGAAATTAGCTTTTCTTTAGCAGAGCTAATGCGGTCAGCAACCGATTGATATGAAACGGTCTGGTCGCCTGTAAGCGCTAGGTTTGATAGCTTTGAATTAAGCTCTCCTACAGCATCGGAATCACAAAGTCCTGAAACAAAAGAGCTTATAAAAACGCTTTTTTCAAAGCCCTCAGAGGAAAGACCTAAAAAGCGAAAACCAATATCCGAGTCTACCGCCTCGCTCTCTCCTGTAAGGCAATCGGTAAGCATTACACGGTCGGTCGAATCGGATTTTCTGAACTCTCTCTCTAGGATATAATCTTTGCCACCTGACTCAAAATAAATTCTGCCACCCATAGCCGAATTATCCCAAGGGGTGTAGCGTGCTCTTATACTGTTTTCAAGGCTTTTAACCTTTCCGCCTGTACCGTAAAACATAGCCTTTATAAATGCCATAACGGTAGTTTTACCGTCCTCATTTTGACCATGAATTACGTTTAATCCGTCACTAAATTCCACTGTAAAATCTTTAAGTCCACCGAAGGCGCTTATATAAATTTTATTTATCTTCATAAAGCTCACCCTCCGTATTAAATGCTTTTAACCCTATTTTAAGGGCGTAGATGTATTTTTCTTTGTTTTCATCGTTTAGAGATATTTTTTCAAGCATCTTTTTAACAAAAATTCCCTTGAGTGAATTTTCACTTGCTATCTCAGCAAGATTTATTTGCGGCTCGGTTTTGTCCTTTATTTTTGCAAAGTATACTTTATTTTCAAGTCTTTCAGAAATTTCGGTAATACTTATTTCGCTGTTTTTATCGGTAGCACCTGTAAGGGTTATCTTGTAAAGATTGTCCGAGAAATTCTCACCGTATTTTTCATTTAAAGCAGATAAAATAGTATCTGCAATTTCGGGAGAGGACGAAAGATTTTCTATATTTATATCTTCGGTTATATGCATACGGCGGCAAACACTCTTAAATTCAAGGTCTACCTTGCCTTTTGAAACGGTGCCGAAATATACACCCTTGTCACCTATCTCATCAAAGCCCTGACCTTCACTACAGCCACAGTAAGCACAGAAGGTGTCACCAATTTTGCCTATTTCGGTGCGCTTGTGAACGTGGCCTAGCGCTACATAATCCATACCGCTGTTTCTTATAAATGAATCGGTGATTGAATTATAGTCAGAACCAAGGTCGGCTCTAAGTTCTCCGTGTATACACATAAGATTTATATAATCACTTTCGGGTTTTATTGAAAACTCTGAAACACCTTTAAGGTATACTTCGCTAAAGGATTTTCCGTAAACCCTTACCTTTAAATCCTCAAACTCTACAAAGCTATCCTCGGTAGGAAGAATATATAAATTTTCAGGCAATTTAAGTTTTTTAAAGGGGAAATCTCTGCCTAAGGGGTCGTGATTGCCGCAGGCATAAACAACCTTTATGTCTTTGACAGAAGAAATAGACGAGATTATTCTCTCGATAAAGCTTTGTTCTATTTTATTGGAATCCAAAAGGTCGCCTGCTATGAGGATAATCTGAACTGCATTTTCCTGTGCCAGCTCTATTATGCGCTCAAACGTAAGCAGGGTTTCAAGCCTTCTGCTAGCCGCTTTCTCACCTAAAAAGCTTTCCTGTGCACCGATATGTAGATCGGCACAATGAAGAATTTTAACTGCCATAATAAATCAAGTCCCCTAGACATTAAAGTTTCACCCTTACATTTTAACATTATTTATACTTTTTATCAAGAAAATATTGCCTTTAACCTAAATTTGTAATATAATAAATTGAATTAGTATGTAAGGGGGAGTTTTTTTGGATATAAGACTAAATGATAAGCTTGTAATGAAGAAAAAGCACCCTTGCGGCAGTGTGGATTTTACGGTGCTTAGAATCGGTATGGATATTAAAATCCGCTGTGATGCTTGTGGCAGAGAGGTTATGTTACCTCGAAGCAAGGTAGAGAAAAATATTAAAAAAATAGTACACACAGGAGAATAGTATGTTTGAAAAATTATCGGCAGTAGAAAGCCGCTATGAGCAAATAGGCGTTGAGCTAACACGTCCCGAGGTTGTAACCGACAATGCGCTTTTCACAAAGCTTATGAAAGAGCATAGCGAGTTAACACCTATAGTTGAAAAATACCGCGAGTATAGAAGTGCA
This sequence comes from Acutalibacteraceae bacterium, assembly GCA_045577835.1. Taxonomy (GTDB): domain Bacteria; phylum Bacillota; class Clostridia; order Oscillospirales; family Acutalibacteraceae; genus UBA737. The sequence continues at coordinate 58,593 of JAZNJD010000030.1, forward strand.
GTAGAGAGCGAAAAGGAAGCGAGTGAGCTTTTAGCTGCGGGCGGTCTTGATAAGGATTTTAGAGAGCTTGTAGAGGAAGAAATGCTAGAGGCCAAAGAAAAAATAGCAACTACAAGCGACGAGCTTAAAATTCTTTTACTTCCTAAAGACCCTAACGACGATAAAAACGTAATAGTAGAAATTAGAGGCGGCGCAGGTGGCGAAGAGGCGGCACTCTTTGCGGCAAGTCTTTTCAGAATGTATTCTATGTACGCCGAGAGCAAGCGCTACACCGTTGACGTTACCAACCTTAACGAAACCGAGCTTGGCGGTTGCAAAGAAATTAGCTTTATGATAGAGGGCGCAGGCGCCTATTCTAAGTTTAAATACGAAAGCGGTGTGCACCGAGTTCAGCGTGTACCCGATACCGAAACTCAAGGAAGAATTCATACCTCTACCGTAACCGTAGCGGTTATGCCTGAGGCTGATGATGTTGAGGTATATATTAACCCTGCCGACCTTAAAATTGATACCTTCCGTTCGTCAGGTGCGGGCGGTCAGCATATCAATAAGACTTCATCTGCTATTCGTGTAACCCATATACCAACGGGCACTATTGTAGAATGTCAGGATGAGCGCAGTCAATTTAAAAATAAGGATAAGGCATTAAAAGTTCTAAGAGCCCGCCTTTACGATGCCGCAAAGCAGGAGCATGATGCGGCTATAGCGTCGGACCGTCGTTCTCAGGTAGGCACAGGTGACCGAAGCGAGCGTATTAGAACCTATAACTTCCCACAGGGCAGACTTACCGACCACCGCATAGGTTTAACCCTTTATAAGCTAGATTCAATTATGAATGGTGACCTTGACGATGTTATAGATGCGCTCACAACCTACTACAGAACAGAAGCGCTAAAGGATAGCGAAAATAACTAATAGGAAGAAAAGTATGAACACTAAAAGGCTAGATACCATTTCGGGTAAATATGATACAGCAATAAACGAGGCCGCCGAGTTACTCAAAAACGGCGGTATTGTTGCTATACCCACTGAAACGGTATACGGTCTTGCTGCCTCTGCTTTTTCGGGCGAAGCAATAAAAAAGGTGTTTATAGCAAAGGGCAGACCTCAGGATAATCCCTTAATAGTCCATATAAGCGATATAGATATGCTTAAAAAGGTTGCAAGGGAAATACCCGAAAAGGCAATAGAATGTGCTAAACGCTTTTGGCCGGGACCTTTTACAATGGTGCTTAAAAAATCGGAAAACATAGCAGAAAGTGTTTCTGCAGGGCTTGATACAGTAGCAGTTAGAATGCCGTCGGATAAAACCGCAAGGGATATAATTAAAAAAAGCGGATTGCCACTAGCGGCACCATCTGCTAATCTTTCAGGCTCGCCTAGTCCTACAACCGCAAAACACACACTTTTAGACCTTGACGGCAGGGTGGATGCAGTGGTTTTAGGCGGTGACTGTGAGGTAGGTGTTGAATCCACCGTAGTAGCGCTTTTTGGTGACACACCTCGGCTTCTTCGCCCAGGTGCTGTAACTGTTGAACAGCTTAGAGAAATACTTCCCGATTTAATAGTTGATAAGGCGGTACTAAATGAGGCTAAAAGCGGTGAAAAGGTAGCCTCACCGGGTATGAAATATAAGCATTATGCGCCTAAAACCGAAGCTTTTTTGGTAGAGGGCGGAAAATTAGCATTTGCAGATTTTGTAAACAAACAAACAAATGCGGCGGCGCTCTGCTTCCAAGAAGAGCTAGACCTTATAAAAATTAAAAAGCTATCATACGGTAAGCAAAAAGACCATAAAACACTAGCGCAAAATGTTTTCACAAAGCTTCGAGATGCCGATTTACTAGGTGTGGAAAAAATTTATATCCACGCCCCCTCTAAAGACGGAATAGGCCTAGCGGTTTATAATAGACTAATTCGTGCTGCGGCATTTAATGTTATAAATCTTAACGGCCTCATAATTGGCCTTACAGGGCCTACAGGCTCAGGCAAAAGTACAGCAAGCTCACTTGCCGCACAAAAGGACATAAATGTTATCGATTGTGACAAGCTAGCTAGGGTAGCCGTAGAAAAAGGAACAGAGGGCTTAAAGGCATTAGTTAAAAATTTTGGAAACGAAATTTTAAATGAGGACGGTACACTAAACCGCAAAGCACTAGCTAGAATAGCTTTTTCGTCACCCGAAAAAACCGAAATATTAAATAAAACGCTACTTCCGCATATAGCAAGGCTAGTTGAGGATAATATAGTAAAGGAAAAACTTAATATTCTTGATGCGCCAACGCTTTTTGAAAGCGGTATAGATAAAATTTGTGATAAAACGGTAGCTGTGTTAGCCGAAAAGGAAGTAAGGCTTGAAAGAATAACCTCAAGGGATAATATATCGGGTGACGATGCACTTCTTCGCATATCGGCAGGAAAACCGGACGAATTTTATATACAAAATGCTGATGTTTGCATTTATAACAACGCAAATAAGGATGAGTTTATAAGCTCATTTAATACATTTTTAGAAAACACAATAGGAGGAAAATAGTCTTATGTTGGAGACTGCAAAACAATTAAAGGAAAAGCTTTTTTACAACAAAAAGAACGGACTTTTAAAGGCTGATGAAAACACAATTTCTGATGCTGCAAACTACTGCGAGGGCTATAAGAAATTTTTAGATACGGCTAAAACTGAGCGAGAAGCCGCAAAAGAGGCGCTTCGTTTAGCTTTGGCAAAGGGTTTTGTACCTTTTGAGAGAGGCAAGAAATATAGCGCAGGCGATAAGGTTTATTTTAATAACAGAGGAAAAACCGTAGCCTTTGCTATAATCGGTGAGAAAAATGTTGAGGAAGGTCTTAAAATTTGCGCCGCTCATATTGATTCACCTCGCCTTGATTTAAAGCCAAACCCGTTATATGAGGAAATTGAGCTAGCGCTATTTAAAACTCATTATTACGGCGGGCTTCGTAAGTATCAATGGACCGCCGTGCCGCTAGCATTACACGGTGTTTTCGCAAAGAAGGACGGAAGTGTTATAGAGGTTAATATCGGCGAGGATGAAAGTGACCCTAAATTTGTGGTGAACGACCTTTTACCGCATTTAGCCGCTGAACAAAACAAGCGCACCTTAGCCGAAGGCATAAAGGGCGAGGAACTAAATGTCCTGATAGGCAGTATGCCTTTTAAGGATGATGAGGGAAGCGAGCTTGTAAAGCTTAATATTCTTAAAATTTTAAATGAAAAATACGGCGTTACCGAAGAGGACTTTTTATCTGCCGAGCTTGAAATGGTGCCTGCATATAAGGCGTCAGATGTAGGTTTTGACCGTTCCTTAGTCGGAGCTTACGCTCAGGACGATAGAATTTGTGCATATCCAGCTTTAACCGCTATTTTAGAAATTGAAAATCCTAAGTATACAGCCCTTGTAATTTTAGCTGATAAAGAAGAGGTAGGCTCGGACGGTAATACAGGTCTCAACTCTGATTTCTTAAAGCATTGTGTTGGAGATTTAGCGCTATCACAGGGCGGAGACGTAACCGTAGCACTTAGAAATTCAAAGTGCCTTTCTGCCGATGTTAATGCCGCTACTGACCCAACATTTCAGGACGTAACCGAGCGAAGAAATGCCTGCTTCTTAAATTACGGCGTTTGCATTACAAAATATACAGGCGCCAGAGGTAAGTCAGGCACATCCGATGCTTCGGCTGAATATGTAGCAGAGATTAGGGCTATGCTTGATAAGGCGGGTATTATCTGGCAAACAGGCGAGCTTGGCAAGGTAGATGCAGGTGGCGGCGGTACTGTTGCTATGTATGTAGCAAACCTAGGGGTTGACGTTGTAGACCTCGGTGTGCCTGTGCTTTCAATGCACGCTCCATTTGAGACCACCTCAAAGCTAGACGTTTATATGTGCTACAAAACTATGTATGAGTTTATGAAATAAAGCTATGGAAGAATTAAAACTTGGGAAATACCGCCATTTCAAAGGTAACGAGTATGAGGTAATAGGCGTTGCCAAGGATTCGGAAACCTTAAAGGAAATGGTGGTCTACCGTGCGCTTTACGGTGAAAAAGAGCTGTGGATTAGAGATAAGCAGATGTTTTTAGAAACTATTGAGCGTGACGGAAAAACACAAAAAAGATTTATCTATATAGGTGAATAAACAGAAATAATTAACCCCTGTAAACTATGGCAAACCGACATAGGCTACAGGGGTTATTATAATTTTATAAAAGCATTGAAAAAAAGTATTTAATATGGTATCATTTTATTGTAAACTTCAAGAGGACGATGATTTAATGAATAATGATTTTTGTGGCAGAAAGGCAGTGAAAACTGTACTTGTAGGCGGCGGAAAAATTTCAAAACGCTACAAAAAGGGTTTTGAAAACTCACAGTTTTTCGATGTTGTTGCCCTATGCGATAAGAATCCCGATTGTATTGCTAGGTCAATTTTCGATAACGCAGTGTTTTTGGACGACTACAAAAAAATACCTCAATTAGAACTTGAGGCAGCGATAGTCTCGGTTTATACGCATAAGCATTTTGAAATAGCAAAATTCTTGCTTTCAAACGGTATATCGGTCTTTTGTGAAAAACCGTTAGCGCTCTCGCTAAACGAGATAGAAGAGCTCTTTAAAACTGCAAAAGATAATAATGTTCATTTAGAATGTCTTTATCACTGGCGTAGTGCCGCCGAAGTTACATATCTTAAGGAAATTGCTTCAAAATACGGTGATATAAAGAGAATAGAAACTAAAATTTTTGATAATTACTGTGAGCCCGATACACTTAAAATCCTCGATGATAGATTAATACTTTGCGGCGCATGGTTTGATAGCGGAATAAACATTTTGAGCTTTGTTGAAATGCTTGTGGATATAGGCAAATGCAAGCTAATAAATGAAAAAATTATAAAAGCTCAAAATAGCGAGTATCCTGTTTTTGCTAGTAAGGTTTTTGAATGTGGCGATACCGTATTATCGTTTACGGTAGATTGGCGGAGTAATAATAGTACCAAAAATACTGTTATAGAGTATGAAAAGGCAACACTTGAAATAGATCATACTAATCAAACGGTTTCCTTAAATGGTAAACAGATTTTTTCTTCTCCTACGGAAGACCGACTCACTTCGCACTATCAAAAAATGTTTGCAGATTTTAAGCCTGATACCGAAAATTATGAACTAACAATGAAACTTCATAAAGCTTTGTTTGAGGTGATGTAGAAAATGAGAGCACAAAAGGTAAGACTTATTTTGATAAGCGTAACCCTTGTATTGTTTCTTGTTGCATATTGGCTTCTTAGGGCGCCATGGGTGGAACTTGTATATGTGCTGATAGGTCTTGTTGCGGAAAGCCTGATTTCTATAATTATATTCATAGTTTCTGCGCAGATGGGTGATAAGGAAAAGGTTTCTTTCAAAGACACACAGTATGAATATGATAGAGACACCTATTACAAGCATATAAATATAGGCGGAAAGCAGTTAGGCATTTGGTATGAGTCTTGTGCTAATAATTATAATGCTAAATATGAAGTGAAAGATAAAAACATATTTACATATCAACTGCCGTTAATAATTCAGTCTCACTTTTTTAAAATAATAGGCGCTCATCTTGATAGCTCAATACCTAATACAACAACCATTCGTCTTGATGGATTTGAGAGTAAAGATAATGGAAACACTATTGTACTTAATACTACTCGCTCAACCTTTTATAACGATCTGGTTACAAACAGAGCCTGTGACTATAATGTGGAAAATGATGTAACCATTCGTGATATCTATGAAAATAAGAAGTTTTTAACTCCGTTTGAAGATAGCGTCTTTTCAAATCATATCGGTATAAACTCACTAGTTTTTTATAGAGGTAAAATGCTTATTGCTCATAGGGGAAAACATGGTTCTCTATCTAAAAATAAGCTTACGGCGGGTATTGCTATTGCCTTTAAAGAAAACTATATAAGAGACGGTTTGAAGTTTTACGAAAAACCTATATTAAATGATGATATTTTTCTTAAAATGGGTAATGTTAATGCACTTGCCGAGATGCTTGGTATAAAAGAAGAAAAAGAATATGAGCTTTTAAAAACTAAAATGGATTCATATCTTTTAGGCTTCGGTAGAAACGTTTATACAGCAGGCAAACCTCAGTTTTATTATGCCGTTGTAATACACGATGATTATCCATTGCAAGAAAAAATTATTGAAAAATTCCAGAGCGCAAAGGATAGTAAATGGAACTTTGATAAAAAACGTATATTAGATGAATCTAATATCCTTTTTGTTGATAACTTTAAACTTGCCAATGATAACGATTACCATTTGGTTGTTCAAATGGGGGATAAAACTAAAACCTACGATACCGAAAAATCTTTTTTTGCGAACTATTGGCATTTAGTGTCACAACCTAAAATAGACGGCGTTCCCGATTGGATTTATAATCTTTACGATGAAAATTTTATATACAGCAAAAACAATGCAAATATAGAAAACGAATCTAAAAGTGAATAATTAAAAGGGGATTTGAAAATGAAAAGGTTAGTATCTGTAATTATGGCTATTTTACTCACTCTTTCTCTTGTTGCTTGCGGTAATGGAAAGGATGCCGCAGATGATAAGAAAGAAGCATTTGTTAAACCTAAAAGCTATGCAACAGTTTTGCTTGTTACAATCAATCCACAGTTTAAGCTATATCTCGATGACCAAAATAAAGTTTTAGCGGTTGAGCCGGTAAATGACGATGCGAAAAGTATTGCGAAAAACACCGAATTCGGTGATGAGCTTGACAAGGTAATTGAAAAAATTGTCAATAAAGCAAACGACGGTGGCTTTGTCAAACAAAATGCAACGGTTGACTTTAAGATAACCGAAAACAAAAACAAAGAAATCAAGGTAGAAAATATTCTAAATACTGTTAAAGATACAGCAAAAAATGCTTTTGATAAGATTGATGTTAAGGTTGAGATTAAAACTTCGGTAGCTGAGAATAGTTCAAATACAAATTCAACACCTAGCCAACCCGAAAACAACAATTCTGAGCCTAACCAATCGGAGCACACACATAGTTTTTCTGCTGCAACCTGTACAGCACCTAAAACCTGTTCTTGCGGCGCAACCGAAGGAAAGGCATTAGGTCATAGCTTTAAAAACGGCAAATGTACAAACTGTGGTACTGCAGATCCAAACCATGTATCTCTTACTTCGGTTAGTTCAAAGAACGGCACTTGGTCGGCAGAATTTGTAAACAACGAAAAGTATTATAGTGTTAAGTTTACGCTAACAGGAAGTATTAAGGTTGGCGTTGGTATAGGCGATCCGCTTTCTTCTATGGAGCAAGAAGTGCAGGATGATATAAGAAAGAATAAGGATAATCCTGATTACAAGAGCTCCTATGTTATATATCAAGGTAAGGAATATTGGAGTGCTAGGGGTAGCGGTTCAGCCTTTAAACCGATAGAGGAAAAGAATAATACCATAACTCTAACCGATGCTGAAGAAGCTGCCGCACAAATAGTTTTAACCAGAACAGACGAAAATACCTTAACCGTTAAATCGCTCACTCAAACCTTTAAAGATAAGATTGAGGATATTCCTGTAGGTACAAAACTTATATTTAAGGCTAATTAACAATCTGTAATTATTAAAAAACTCAAAATTAAAAGGCAGGGCGGTTATGTTTAATTTCTTTGCAACTAAGGATAACAAAAAAGACTCACATTATATAATAGACGGTAAAGATTATAACCATATAAAAAATGTTCTTCGTATGGAGATAGGGGATACCTGCCTTATAAGCTGTGAGGGTAAGAGTGATTTGTGTAAAATCGCCAATTTCTTTGACGATGCGGTTTACTTTGAAATTCTGCAAGAGGACTATACCGATACCGAGCTACCCACAAAAATATATCTTTTTCAGGGGCTTCCTAAAAGCGATAAAATGGAGTATATTATCCAAAAATGTGTTGAACTAGGTGTCTACGCTATCGTCCCTGTTAGAATGAAGCACTGTATCGTAAAGCTAGACGATAAAAAAGCAAAGGGTAAGCAAACTCGTTGGCAGAGCATATCTGAGAGTGCTGCAAAGCAGAGTAAACGAAATATAATACCCGAAATCTTAGACGTGCGCTCATTCGGTGAGGCGCTAGAATTTGCAAAAACGCTAGACTTAATTTTAGTGCCATACGAAAACAAAGAGGGTATGACCGCAACGATAGAAGCACTAAAAGAACTTAAAAATGTAAAGAGTGTAGGCATTTTCATAGGCCCCGAGGGCGGCTTTGAGAAAAAAGAAATTGAAAAGGTGCTAGAAACTAACGCTAAGGTAATATCACTTGGCAAAAGAATTTTGCGCACCGAAACTGCCGCAATCACCGCAGTTGGTATGTGTATGCTAAGTGTTGAGATGCAGACGGGAGAATAAAATTGGTGTTTCGCTTAAGCGAAACGATATAAACAAGAAGACAGGGGAAGGTGCTTTGTCACGCCTTTTGAGGAGGAATTACTGTGTTTAAAAATATAGGTAAAAAAATTAAAACTTTTGCAAAAATATTTTGTGGGATTGAGATTTCTTTATTTGCAATAATTGGTATGGCTATAGGTTTTGGGGTGACATCAAACTATGCTGAGCCGAAAAAGATTTTTTTAGGAATTTTATTAGGATTTCTTTCTTTTGTAATTTATTTAGCGATAGGTGTTTTGTTATCTTGGGTAAGTGCGTTTATAATTTATGGATTTGGCGAATTGGTTGATAATTCAACAACTATGATATTTCTACAAAACGAAACACTTAAAACTCAAAAAGCATTGCTTGAAAATATGCGACATTCAGAAAATAAAAAATGGCGCTGTACCAAATGCGGATCCGAAATAAGTGAAAATTATACATACTGTCCATTTTGTGATTATGTTGAAAAAAAGGAACATTTAAAAAAGGCTCACGAAAATTCACAAGAATAGTAGATAATTGACTGTTTCGTGTCTTGAACTAAAATTAAAGAGAGTCGATGTTGGATACAAAAGTAAAGAGTTTTTTACAAAAAATTTTAAAAGATTACTGTTGTAGATATTGTCGATATATGTTATAATAGCAAACGGAATAAGGTAAACCTACAACGGTAGGCGGTTGAATCTTGCCCTCGGAGACGGGGGTGATGCCCTATGTACATAACTAATCAGGACTTGTTTCAGTTTAGTATTGTTATAATTTCGGTTATAACACTTGTAATAACGGTCATAAAAAAGAAATAATCGCCTTTCCCGTCCAAAGTTAAGGCGATTAAATCTTTAATCAATTTTCTTTGAGGGCAAAACCGTCTATTTGGTTTGCCTTATTTCACTTATATTATACCATAAGCGGTACTATGTGTCAAGCACCTTATGTTAAGGTGTTTTTTTATTTTTTGTTGTCACCATAAAAAATATTTTCGAAAGTTGTATTTAATATTTCTTTAATTAAAACGATTTCATCAGGATACAAATGTCTTTGTCCAACTTCTATTTTTGCTACTGCACTTCTCGTAATATCGCAACCACCTAGTTGCAATTTGGCAGCAAGTGTTTCTTGTGTCATATTTTGTTTTTCTCTAATATTGCGAATATTTCTACCAATTTTAAATTCAATTTCAGCGTTCATACATCAATTCTCTTTTGCACTTGTTTTAGAACAAACTTCTTGACATAATTATAATATTATGTTATCATAATATTGCACTTATATAAGTGCAAAAAAGAATTGTTTTATATGGAGTTGAAAATATGTATAAAAATGTTGGTAAGCAAATTAAAACTATTGCAAGCATTCTTTGTTATGGAGGGGTGGCTTTATCAATAATTATAGGTCTTATATCATTATTTCAATCGGACGGCGACGGACCTTTAGCGTTTGTAGGTCTTGGAATAATTGTAGTCGGTTCTTTGATTTCTTGGTTAGGTTCTATTTTCACCTATGGTTTTGGTGAACTAATAGATACTAACTGTAAAATTGTACGGGGAGACCAAATTTCTAAAAAAGGGATAGACGATTTTGATAAAAAAATAGTAGAATTACAGAAATTGTTTGAAGCTGATTTAATTTCTGAAGATGAGTACATAGAAAAAAGAAAAGAAATTCTTAATGGTTAGGTGAATACAGTGTTTTCGATTACATATTTTCCGTATACACAAGTTTTAGCGGTGTTGATAATGAGCGCAATATGCTTTTTTGAAAGATATATTGTAAAATATAAAAAAATACTATATTGCTTTTCGGTCGTTGGTATGGCTGTATACCCTATGTGTGCAATACAAAGCCACAGTTTTCTAATAAGCATAGCGAGTGCGTTGCTTTGGCTTACGTTATTATTTTGTTTTAAATTCAAAAAATTTAGAATGATATACACATTTATTTCTTCTAGTGCGGCAATAATAGTTTATTTTTTATTTTGTTCAATGGGCGCTACACCTATACTATTTTGTTGGGCAATAAGTGCAATGTATGTCATATTGTTATTTTATAAATTTGTTTATTGCGCAGCGAAAAAGATGCAAAAAAACCATACTATGAAATTCATTGTTGAATTTGAAAAAATTAAAAAAAGATATACAAGTGGTGAAATAACCGAATCAGAATATAAAAAGTTAAAAGCTAAACTGTTAGATAAAATTTAGGGGAAATATAACACAGTGGACGCTTCTCTGTGTTAGAAATATAGGAAAAGACGGCGGAAAATTCGCCGTCTTTTTTGATGAATTGTTTTTGAAATCAAAAACATGAATTGATGTGTTTGACACATCATGAATTGTTCGTAAAAACGAACATGAATTAAATTAAATCCCTATGCACCGCAGTGCAATTCATGTTACGAAGTAACAATTCATGTGTGATAGCACAATTCATAAATCCCATCGGGATTTAATTCATTGAAAAATTACGCTATTGCGAAATTTTGCACTGCGTTCCATCATGCTTAATTTCATAGTTATCTTTATAAATTAAATCACTTATAAACACAAACTCGTATCCGTCTTTTTTGAGGGTTTTGAGGATGTTAGGTAATGCTGCAGGTGTATGGTCGGCGTCATTGTGAAATAACACAATACTTCCGTTTTTAACCTTACTCGTTACCCTTTGGCATATACTGTCAGGTGTGGCGTTGTCTTTCCAGTCAAGGCTATCTACATCCCATTGTATAGTATACATTTTAAGGCTTTCTGCCGCCTCTAAAACGCTGTTGTCATAGTCGCCGTATGGCACACGCAAAAGCGTGGGGGAGACACCTGTTATCTTTTTTATCTTTTCGTTACACGAATTTAATTCGTCTAGCATTTGCGTACTGGACAGCTGTGTCATATACGGGTGCGTGTTGGAGTGATTTTGAATTTGGTGCCCTGCACTAGATAGTGCCTCAACCGATTCGGGATACTTATCCACCCAAGCACCAACCACGAAAAATGTTGCCGGCACCTTGTATTCACCGAGAATTTTAATAAGCGTTTCGGTGTCATCGTTGCCCCAAGCGGCATCAAAGCTGATTGCTACCCTCTTTTTCTCGGTTTCAACGCAGTATATCGGCAATTTTCGGTCATTGCTCGCAATTACCGCCGCCGAACCTAACGATAATAAAATAATGGTCACACACAAGCTGAGCGCTAACATAATATGCTTTTTAGTTATTACAAAAACCTTCATAAAAAAGCCCCTACCTTCCTATTTTTAGGATATGAGTAGGGGCTTGTATTTTATTATTTTATTTTAACATTAGCTCGCAGATAAGCTTGCTGTGTTCTGCAGGGTCGTCGATACTTTTACCGCCGATAAGACAGGCTTCACCGTAGAGAAGTTTTGCATACTTTTTAAGGGTTTCGTTATCCTTACCGCAAAGAAGTGTCAGCTTTTCTGCAATCGGGTGCTGTGCACTGATTTCGAGGGTGAGTTTAGCCTTAATCTGCTCGTTTGCACCTGGCATAGCATTAAGAGTTTTTTCCATTTCGAGTGATAAACCGCCCTCGCTTGTAAGGCAAACAGGGTGATTTTTAAGCTTTCCTGTAAAGCGGATAGCGGTTACCTTATCACCCAAGGCTTCCTTCATAATTTCGAAGAGGGTAGCACTTTCTTTGTTTTTATCCTCAATTTCCTTCTTTTCGTCCTCTGTTTCAAGGTCTAGCTTCTGGTCGCAAACATTAACAAAGCGCTTGCCTTCATATTCTGCTAACATCATAAGGGCAAATTCGTCAACATTTTCGGTAAGATATAGAATATTATAGCCCTTATCCTTTACTGTGTCGCACTGCGGGAGAAGCTCGATACGCTCTATTGTTTCGCCTGAAGCAAAATAAATATCCTTTTGGCTTTCAGGCATAGCGGCAACATACTCTTTAAGTGTTACTAATCTTTTTTCTGCCGAAGAGGTAAAGAGTAATAAATCTTTAAGTGTGTCCTTATGAACACCGTAGTTACTATACATACCGAACTTTAGCTGAACACCGAAGTTTTCAAAAAACTTTTCGTAGGTTTCGCGCTCGTCTTTAAGCATTTTTTCAAGTTCTGATTTAATCTTCTTTTCAACCGTTTTAGCGATAAGCTTAAGTTGTGAATCCTGCTGTAAGGTTTCTCTTGAAATGTTAAGCGACAAATCCTCGCTATCAACTAAACCTTTAACAAAGCTGAAATAATCAGGGAGAAGCTCGGCGCACTTATCGGTTATAAGCACACCTCTTGAATATAACTGTAGACCCTTTTCAAATTCTTTTGTGTAATAATCAAAGGGTGCGCGGTTTGGAATAAAGAGTAGAGCATCATAGGTAGCCTGTCCCTCAGTTTTGGTGTGGATTACTCTGGCAGGGTCCTCGAAGTCCATATACTTTTCCTTGTAGAATAGGGCATATTCTTCTTTTGTGATGTCCTTTTTAGCCTTTTTCCAAAGCGGTACCATACTGTTTAAGGTGCGCTCTTCTATAACGTCCTCGTATTCGCCCTCTTTGCCTTCAATTGCCTTTTTGGTAGCAAAGTTCATCTTGATTGGGTGGCGGATATAATCGGAATATTTCTTTATTAGTGAGCTTATCTTATATTGGTCAAGATACTCGCTGTATTTTTCGTCATCAGTATCGGGCTTTAGGTGCATTGTAACGGTGGTACCAACCGTATCTTTTTCGCAACGCTCGATAGAATAACCCTCGGCACCCTTTGAAAACCAACGGAAAGCAAAATCACTGTCAACACTCTTGGTTTCAACCGAAACCCAATCGCTTACCATAAATGCTGAATAAAAACCAACACCAAATTGACCGATTATATCAACATTTTCGGTCTTTTCGGTTTGGTTTTTAAAATCAAACGAGCCGCTCTTTGCTATTGTGCCGAGGTTTTTATCAAGCTCCTCCTCGGTCATACCGCAACCGTTATCGCTAACGCTTATGGTGCGTGCATCTTTATCAAGTGCTATCTTAATCCCAAATTCGCTAGCCTTAATGCCTATTGAATCATCGGTAAGTGATTTGAAATAAAGCTTATCGAGTGCATCGGATGCATTAGAAATGATTTCTCTTAAAAATATTTCCTTATGGGTGTAGATTGAATTTATCATCATATCCATAAGCTTTTTGGATTCTGATTTAAACTGTCTTGTTCGCATAGTATCACCTTTTTAGTTTTAAAAATGTAAATAATAGTATAATTCTTAAATGTGAACAAATCATTAACAATTATTATAATATATATTTATTGACTTAGAAAAGGCATTTTGATATAATTTATCTGTGATATTTTAAGTATTTGGTGGGATCTGTTTTGAAAATAATGATAGCATCTGATATACACGGCTCGGCTTATTTTTGCGAAAAAATGTTAGAGCGTTTTCAAAAAGAGAATGTCGATAAATTACTGCTTTTAGGTGATATTTTATATCATGGGCCAAGAAACGATTTACCAAAAGGTTATGAACCTAAAAAGGTAATAGAAATGTTAAATGCAATAAGCAATAAAATTTTGTGCGTTAGGGGTAACTGCGATACCGAGGTAGACCAAATGGTGCTAAAATTCCCTGTGATTGCAGAATACTGTATTTTATACCATAAAAATAGGATGATTTTTGCAACACACGGTCATAAATTAAACCCTCAAAACCTGCCTCCGCTTTCAAAGGGGGATATTTTACTTAACGGTCACACCCATATACCTAAATTTACGGACAACGGCGAGTATATCTATATAAATCCCGGCTCGGTATCAATACCGAAAGAGAATTCAGAACACAGCTATATAATACTCCAAGATAATCAGTTTATCTTTAAAAATCTTGAAGGCAAAGAGTATCTTAAAGGAGAAATCTAATTGAAATATATAAAGCTTTTAATATGTGTTTTTCTCTGCCTGTCGCTTAGCTTAACAACACTTTGCGGTTGTTTTGACGGTGAAAACCCATTGCAATTAGTATTGCCTGACAGAAAATCGCAAGAGGCAAAGGCCTTTGAGGCTTTGGGAGAAAATGAAAAAACAGATTTGCTAATTACCGAAATGGTAAAGGCTTTCGAGGCGGGAGAAAGAACAGTTAGATTTGAATTTGACTGTTCTGATTATCTGTTTGACGCATTTAAAACGGTATCCTCTGAAAATCCGCAGTTTTTCTGGCTTACAAAGAGCAGTTCGTATGAAATCACGACAAAGGGTGTTAATTCAACCATAGTTTTCAAACCTAAGATACTGCTTAAAAACAAAGAAATTGAAGCTATGCAAAAGGAAATAGATGCCGAAACTCAAAAGGTTTTAGAAGGCATAGATGCTAACGCTACTGATTATGAAAAGGTGCTTTATATTCACGATTATATAGTGGACAACTCCGTTTACGATAGCGATAGCGCAGATTTTGTTACCGCAAATCCAAAAAAGGATTTACCTCAAAATGTCCAAAACAGTACAAGTATATATGGATGCTTGGTGTCAAGGCTTGCTATATGTTCAGGCTATGCTGCCACCTTTAAATATTTTGCTGATAAATTAGGCCTTGAATGTATGAGGGTTAGCGGCATTAGTAAAGAAACAGGTGAATCTCATCAGTGGAACTGTGTTAAGGTGGACGGTGAGTATTATTACATAGATACTACTTGGGACGATAAGGTTGCAAAAGACCCTAACAGACACATAAAGGATTACGATTATTTCCTTATAACCGAAGAGGATTTGTTGATTACACATACAATAAAAGAGGACCAAGTGGTGCCTCAATGTGTATCGGATAGATACAATTATTTTGTCTATAACGGTTTATACTTAAAAGAATATGCGTTTAGTGCGTTTTCTCAGATAATTAGACCAAGGCTATCCGCTAAAAAAATTAGTATAAAGTTTTGCTCTGCAGATGAGTGCCAAAAGGCATACAACGATTTATTCAAGGGCAATAAAAGGTTTTGGGATATTTCGGGAGCAAACGCAAAAACGGTAAGAACAAGCGTTAGTGACTCGGGCAAAATATTAAATATACAATGGTGATTTTAAATTTTGGGAGAAATGAAAATGCGAGTAGTAATTAAAATAGGAACAAGCACCCTTACTCACTCTACGGGCAATCTAAATATAAGAAGATTTGAGCAGATGTGCAAGGTAATAAGCGATGTAAAGAATGCGGGCCACGAGGTTATTATGGTGTCATCAGGCGCTATCGCTATGGGTACAGGAAAGCTAGGCCTTAAAGAAAGACCAAAAGATATATCAACAAAACAGGCAGCCGCCTCTGTAGGTCAGTGCGAGCTGATGTATACATACGATAAAATTTTCAGCGAATACAGTCACACCGTAGCTCAGCTTCTTATAACAGGCGAGGATATAAAGGACAACGAACGCCACGAGCATTTCAGCAACACGCTAAACCGTTTGCTAGAGCTAGGCGCCTTACCGATTATCAATGAAAATGATACCGTTTCGACCGACCAGATTGAAATTGGCGATAACGATACATTAGGCGCAGAGGTAGCAAAAAGTGTAAACGCTGATTTGCTTATACTTCTTTCTGATATTGACGGTCTTTACACTGCTGACCCGCACAAAGACGAGAATGCTAAGCTTATAAGCAAGGTATGTAAGCTTGACGATAGTATTTATGCGCTTGCAGGCGATAAGGGCTCGGCGTTTGGCACAGGCGGAATGGTAACTAAACTCAATGCCGCTAAAATTTGTATGGACTGCGGCTGTGATATGATAATTACAAACGGTTCAAATACACAAAATATATATGATGCTATTGCCGGTAAATCGGTAGGCACACGCTTTACGGTGAGATAAAATGATAGAAATGTTAAAATCCGCAGTTGCGGCAAAAAAAGAGGTTGCGGCACTCACAACCGAGCAAAAAAATAATGCGCTATATTGTATGGCAGATGCGCTTCTTGAGCAAAGCGAAGAAATACTTTGTGCTAACGCTTTAGATATTGAGGCTTCGCGCGATAAAATATCCGAGGTTATGATTGATAGATTAACCTTAAATAAATCTCGTATAGAGGCTATGGCTGAGGGTATAAGACAGGTAGCAAAATTGCCTGACCCTGTAGGCAGAGTTCTCGATGGGCATACAAGGGAAGACGGCCTTAAAATAACCAAGGTATCGGTGCCTATCGGTGTAATCGCAATCATTTATGAGAGCAGACCTAATGTAACAAGCGATGCGGCGGCTCTAGCCCTTAAAAGCGGTAATGCTTGTGTGCTTAGAGGCGGCAAAGAGGCGTATCAATCTGCAAACGCTATAGTTGATGCGCTTAAAATCGGTTTGGAAAAAGCGGGTATTAACCCTTGCGCTATAAATCTTGTACAGGATACCTCAAGAGATAGTGCCACCGCACTTATGACAGCCGATAAATATATAGATTTACTAATACCACGTGGTGGTGCAGGCCTTATAAATGCCTGTGTTAAGAATGCAACGGTGCCCTGTATAGCAACAGGTACGGGTATCTGCCACATTTATATTGAAAAAAGTGCAGATTTCGATATGGCGTTAAATATAGTTGAAAATGCAAAGACTAGCAGACCGAGTGTTTGCAATGCCGAGGAGGTATTGCTTGTTGATAAGGCTATTGCAAAAGAGTTCTTGCCGCTTTTAAAAGAAAAGCTTGTGGATAACAGAATATCCAAGGGACTTTGTGCGGTGGAACTTAGACTTGATGATATAGCGGCAGGCATTATTTCGGGTAAAAAGGCAAATGATAACGATTTTGATACCGAATTTTTAGATTATATTTTAGCGGTTAAATGTGTTGATGGAGTAGTAGAAGCTACAGAACATATAGCAAAACACTCAACAGGACACAGCGAGGCAATTGTAACAGGTGATGATGAAAAGGCAAAATATTTCACCAAGACGGTAGATAGTGCGGCAGTTTATGTTAATGCCTCAACCCGCTTCACCGATGGTGGCGAGTTTGGTCTTGGTTGTGAAATGGGTATTTCAACCCAAAAGTTACACGCTAGAGGTCCTATGGGACTAAATGAGTTAAACACATATAAATATGTAATCTACGGCAACGGTAACATAAGATAGGAGATTCATATGAAATACGGATTTATAGGTTGCGGTAATATGGGCGGTGCACTAGCTCGTGCTTTAGCCAATACTACAAAGGATATTATGTTATCGGATTTTATACCCGAAAAGGCAGAGGCGTTAGCAGGGGAGCTTGGTTGCAAATTTGGTACCAACAAAGATATTGCAGAAAATTGTGATAGAATTTTCCTTGGTGTAAAGCCACAGGTTATGCGTGAAACGTTAGCCGAAATAAGTGATATATTAAAAGCTACTAAGCCGTTACTTATAACCATGGCGGCAGGTCTTAAAACCGATACCATAACCGACACTTTGGGTGAAATGCTTCCTGTTATAAGAATAATGCCTAACACACCTGTATCTGTTGGTGCAGGTATGATACTTTATTGCAGAAATTCTTTGGTTTCTGATGACGTGCTTGACAGCTTTGTTGCAGATATGAAGTACAGCGGAACACTTGATTTAATAGATGAGGACCTTATCGATGCCGGTTGCTCTGTTTCGGGCTGTGGACCTGCGTTTATGTTTATGTTTATTGATGCGCTTTCTCGTGGCGGTGTTTCTTGCGGACTTAAAAGTGAACAGGCAATAAAATATGCCGCCAATACAATGCTTGGCGCTGCTAAACTGCTTTTAAGCTCTGATAAAACTCCTGAAGAATTAAAACAGGCGGTTTGTTCAAAGGGCGGTAGTACCATAATGGGTGTAAATGCATTTGAAGACGGCGGACTTTATGAGCTAGCGCAAAAAGCGGTTGAAGCCTCTTATAAGCGCAATATAGAGCTTGGCAAACAGTAAGAAGGTTTAAGTGTGGAAAATAAAGGACAGATAAAGGGAATGTTGGCGGCATTGCTTGCTAACATAATATTTGGCTTTAGCTTCATTTTTTCAAAGATGGCGCTAGGTGTGGCTCATCCGCTGCTTATATTGGCTGTAAGATTTACAGTGGCATTTTTAACGCTTAATATTTTAATAGTATTCGGCGTTTTTAAGCCTAATTTTAAGGGCAAAAACATAAAAAACTTAATGCTTATGAGTATAGCGCAACCGCTTGCTTATTTTATATTTGAGCTTTATGGATTAAAGCTCACCTCTTCAGCGCTTTCAGGTATTATAATTGCGCTGGTGCCTGTTGGTGTGACACTTTTTTCAGGTGCTATTTTAGGTGAGAAGCCAACAGTTTGGCAGATGATATGCTCTGTAGTTTCGCTAATTGGTGTAACAGCGGTAAGCGTTATTTCAAACAATGGCTCTAAAAGTCATATTTTAGGAATTGTGCTGCTTGTTGGCGCTGTGATTTCCGCTACCTCATTTAATCTTTTAAGTCGTAACACTTCAAAAGAGTTTTCACCTTTTGAGAGAACATATTTTATGTTCCTTGTTGGAACAGTAGGATTTAATATAATAGCGGTATTAAATCTTGGTAAAGACTATTTTAAAGGCTTCGCTATAGCTTTTTCGAGTATAGATTTTATAATTGCGATAATATATCTTGCAATTATATCCTCGGTTGCGGCATTTATGCTATATAACTATTCAACGAGTAAAATCACCGCTATTTGTTCATCATCGTTTTCTAATATAATTACGGTTATATCGGTTTTGGCGGGTGTTTTGATTTTAAATGAAAATTTTTCACCGTTACAGTTAATTCTCTGCTTACCCATAATAGCAGGCGTGTGGGGTGTTAACTTTTTAAGCGAGCAGAAAGGATCTAAAGATGGAAAATAGGGGACTTACATGTTGTTTTACAGGATACCGTCCGTCAAAGTTTCCTTTTACGCTTGACAAAGCTAATAAAGACTATATAAACTTCGAGAATTCACTATACCGTGAGATTTTTTCTGCCTATTCCTGTGGGGTTAAAACCTTTGTGAGCGGTATGGCTATGGGCTTCGATATAATTGCAGCAGAAACGGTTTTGAGCTTAAAAAAAGCAAAATCCGATACGAAGCTTGTTTGTGCCATTCCTTTTAGAGAGCAGGCTAAAGATTTCCCTCTAGAGTGGCAAAACAGATATTTTGATATTCTTAAAAGCGCTGATGAGATTATATATGTTTGCGAAAGCTATAATCGAGGCTGTTATTTTAAAAGAAACAAATATATGGTAGATAACAGCGATATAGTTATTACTTGGTTTAACGGTCAAAAGGGCGGCACTGCTAATACCATAGATTATGCTATGCGTAAAGGTAGAAAGGTAATAAACCTAAATACAGTTACCGTAAAGCCGAGATTTAAAATTAAAAGCTTTCGTTATCTTAAACCGAATAAATAAAAATAAGACCTTTTCAGGATTTCCTGAAAAGGTCTTTGCTTTATATATTATGGTAAAATATAAACCTCAATGTTTCTTCTTCCAAAAGACTTGCAAGCGCTTTGGGTTGAGAAGAATAGGTCTATGTTTGTAGGACGAGTTTTGATAAATCCGCCTGTATCGGCTGCTACGGCATATCCGTAAATGTATCTTCCGTCACTTGATTTTATAAACATCCTTGTTCCGTAAGGAATATATTTTGGATTTACTGCAACATATCCCGGCTGAGGTGCTACACCTGTAGAACAGTTGTGACCTGTATAGGTATAAGCAGTAGCCTGAACTGTCATATGCTTTGTATAGTTTACAGGAACTCCGTTAGCATCCAGTTCAATATTATAAGGTGGAGTTAAGGTGGAAATTGTTTTAATATTACCTATAGTTGTAACTGCAGGTGCCTTAGGAACAAAGGTACCAACAATGTTTTTGCCATTAACAGCGGCTGAAAGGGTAAGGGTTTCCTTAACAATCTTTTCAGCAGATACACCGTTAACCAACTTTTCAACGTAGGTTACTTGTTGTACACCGTCTTTTCCTGCAACAGTTTTGGTAACACCCTTTAATTCGCTTGAGGAATAAACAGTTTCCATAGTGTGTGGAATAGCTTCGGTATAAGAACCGTTTACATATTCTATATCGGTGTAATCAATATAGGTAGTTTTTGTGATTTTTTTAGTTTTAGCGGGCTCTACCATATCGTTTTCATCAACTGTAAAACCGGCCTTTGATAAGATGGTGGAAACGGTTGAAGGTATGGTATTAACTGTAAGAGTCTTCTTACCAACTGTTATATGAACAGGGAAGGTGTATGCTATTTTAACATCGGTGCGGTTGTTGTGAACTTCTGTTTTAAGAATTTCGAAATTATCTGTAATACCTGCACATTCAAGAGCAGAGTCAACATCACCGGTTACCGAGTGGACAGCGTATGTCTTTTCACCGTCTGAGATTAAAACTGTTTTGGCAGAGGTACCAACAAATACGGTACCGCACAAAATTGCTGCACATGATATAAAGACGGTCAAAGCGTGGCTTCTTGCAAAACGAATAGCTAATTTTGCAAAGAGCTTAGTTTTGTTTCTAAACATCAAATGTCTCCTTTTCAAATGATAGTATTAACCTTTATTTGACGGAAAATACCATTTTTTTGAGCCGATACATATTATATGCATCAAAAAAACGGATGTCAAACTAAAAAAAGGTATTTGTTTTGTATAAAATAACTATATTTTTTTAACAAAAGCAAAAGGTTACAAACTTGTAACCTTTTAAAAGGGGGTGAAAAATGTCAAAAAATGTAAATTAACTTGTGCAAATCGACAATTTTGAGCATCTAAAGCTATGCAAACCACCCTTTTTAACCCCTTTTAAAGAGCGAAACACATTATATCGGGGTATGAAAAAACTAAATACACATTATATATATAAAATAGCAAAAAAACACTTTACATAATTCGACAAATGTGATATTATATATATGTTAAATATCCTTTAATTTCGATACTGTGATGTCGGCAAGGTGTTTTCTCAAGATTTTAGATTTTTCTGCCGTGCATCAGCACGGCATTTTTTATTTAAAGATAAAGGGGGGCGTTTTAATGGCAGAGTATAAGGCTACTATTATGGATGAAGCAGCAGTAGTAAGAGCGTTAAAGCGCATCTCCCATGAAATTCTTGAAAAGAACAACGGTTGCAGTGATGTTTGTTTAATAGGTATTGAGCGTAGAGGCGTGCCTATGGCACAAATGATAGCGCAAAATATTAAGCAAATAGAAAATGCCGATGTTAATTGTGGCAGTCTTGATATAACCTTTTACCGTGATGACCTTAAGCATATAAGCAGTGACCCTGTTATCAGAGATTCCCAAATACCTTTTGATATAAACGGAAAAACTGTCGTGTTGGTTGACGATGTCCTTTATACAGGCAGAACGGTGCGTGCAGCAATGGATGCGCTGATTAACCATGGAAGACCTGATGCTATACAGTTAGCGGTTTTGGTCGATAGGGGACATAGAGAGCTACCCATAAGGGGTGACTATGTAGGAAAAAATGTTCCAACCTCTAAGAGTGAAAGAATATATGTAAAGCTACCCCCGTTCGACCATAAAACAAGCGTTGAGCTTTACGGATAGTACAGGCTATATATTATATATGTATGCAATTAAATTTTGGTTAATTCGGGAAATCCCGTTTTAATATATGAAACGCACACAGTGCGAAGAATATGGAGGAAAAAAGAATGAATTTAATCTACGGCGTAAAAGACAAGCCTAAATTCGGACAGTTGCTAGTATTTGCTTTACAGCAGCTTCTCGCAATTTTGGCAGCAACCATCGCAGTTCCAGCAATCATCGGCAACGGTATGTCAAGCTCTGCAGCCCTATTTGGTGCAGGTGTGGGTACAATTGTTTATCAGCTCTTCACAAAATTTAAGAGCCCTGTTTTCTTAGGCTCATCCTTTGCTTTCATAGGTTCAATGTTTGCGGCCTTCGGCGGTGCTGCTTCGGCTGCAGCTGGTTATGCAGGTATCATTATCGGTGCTATCTTTGCAGGTCTTGTTTATGTTGTTATCGCAATTATTGTAAAAATTGCAGGTGTTAAGTGGATAAACAAGCTTATGCCGGCAGTTGTTATCGGACCTACAGTTTCTATAATCGGTCTTTCTCTTGCAGGTAATGCAGTAGGCGATTTAGCACTTGGTAAGGTTTTAGATGCAAACGGCGCTTCTGTTGCTAGCCCTTATGTAACCTTAGTATGCGGTCTTGTAACGCTCTTTACAGTTGTTATCTGCTCTGTATACGGTAAAAAAATGATAAAGCTTATTCCTTTCATTATCGGTATTCTTGCAGGTTATATTGTAGCTGCTATCTTCACCGTTATCGGTACCCTCACTGATAATACAGCTTTACAGGTAATTAACTTTGCAGTATTTAATGATATGAAGATTTTTGCTATTCCTGACTTCACATTCATTACTGCATTTAAAGGACTTTCTGAAATTAACGGTACATATATCGCTACCGTAGCAGTTGCTTATATTCCTGTAGCGTTCGTTGTATTTGCAGAGCATATTGCAGACCATAAGAATCTTTCTACAATTATTGATATTGAACTTCTTGAGGAACCTGGTCTTCACAGAACATTGCTTGGTGACGGTGTAGGCTCAATGGCAGGTGCGTTCTTTGGCGGTTGTCCTAACACTACATACGGCGAGTCTGTAGGCTGTGTAGCTATCACCAGAAACGCTTCGGTTGT
Source organism: Acutalibacteraceae bacterium (assembly GCA_045577835.1). Taxonomy (GTDB): domain Bacteria; phylum Bacillota; class Clostridia; order Oscillospirales; family Acutalibacteraceae; genus UBA737. The sequence goes on from JAZNJD010000030.1 coordinate 81,673, forward strand.
TACAATTCTTGCAACAGCAATTATGGCAATTGTTATTTCCTTCTTTGGTCCTTTTGTTACATTCTTAGCAACCATTCCTAACTGTGTAATGGGTGGCGTTTGCATAACCCTTTACGGTTTTATCGCAGTAAGCGGTCTTAAGATGATTCAGAATGTTGACCTAGGTCAAAACAAGAACCTTTTTGTAGTTGCAATTATCTTAATTACAGGTATAGGCGGTCTTTCAATCACATTTGGTAAGGTAACACTTACAGCTATCGCTTGTGCACTTATCCTTGGTATAATTGCTAACCTCGTTCTCTCCGGAAAGAAAGACGAAGAATAATTAAACACTTAAAACAAAAACGGTTGGTTAAAAAAACCAACCGTTTTTTTGTTTCTGTATAGTTATATGCTGACTAAAGTCAGCGTGATATTTTCCTTTGAAAATTCCTCGCCTATAGCGAGATATTTCAAAAGAAAGTTATATTAAACCCATTGGGTTTAGTGGTATTTTATTCGCCCGTAACTTGCGAAGCAAATAACACTCGGCTGAAGGCTGAATATCACTGCGTAGCAATATCACTCGCCACAAGGCGAATAAAACTGCGTAATACTCCGCTTGGAGTATCACGCTAAAGCCGAGCGTTTTGTTCTTTATATATTATGTATTACTTGTCCTGATATTTAGCAACTATCTTCTTTATTCTGTCAACAGGGTCTAAAAGACTGCTGATTGAATTATCGTGGTTTAATGTGTCAACTAAAAGTGCTATGTACTTTGACATATTAACATTGCAATACCATTCTCTAGATAGAAGTTCAGGTGTTTGATAAATAAGGTTAGTTGTGAAAACCTTGTCTATAAGGCCACGATTGTAAAAATCATCAAACTTATCAAGACCATCAACAAATAAGCCAAAGGTTGAGAATATAAATATTCTTCCGGCACCTTTTTCTTTAAGCTTTGATGCGATATCAAGCATAGATTCGCCTGATGAAATCATATCGTCAACAAGAATTAAATCCTTGCCCACAATGTCGTTACCTAAAAATTCGTGAGCCTCAATAGGATTTCTTCCGTTAACTACAACCGAGTAATTTCTGCGCTTGTAGAACATACCGAGCTCAAGGCCTAAAACAGAGGAGTAGTAGATACAGCGACCCATTCCGCCTTCATCGGGGGAAACTATCATAGTATGATCACGGTCGAGTTTTACGTCAGGCACGGTTTTTAGGAGTGCTTTTATCATCTGGTAGGCAGCCTGAACATTATCGAAACCGTCAAGCGGGATAGCATTGTTAACTCTAGGGTCGTGAGCATCAAAGGTTATAATGTTTTTAACACCCATAGCAACAAGCTCTTGTAAAGCCATTGCACAGTCCATAGACTCTCTCGAAGTTCTACGGTGCTGTCTGCCCTCATAGAGCATTGGCATAATAACCGTAATTCTTCTTGCTTTACCACCGAAAGCTGCGATAACACGCTTTAAATCTTGGAAGTGGTCATCAGGACTCATAGGAACGGTCATACCATACATCTTATAGGTTACATTGTAGTTGAAGCAATCGCAGATTATGAATGCATCAAGACCTCTGGCAGTATGGTTTAAAACCGCTTTTGCTTCACCTGTGCCAAATCTTGGACAGTTAGCGCCGACGACGAATGTTTCGTCCTCAGGAATGTTTCTCCACTGCTTAAGATAATAGTCAACCTTAGAAGAAATATCTTCGCAACCTCTCATACTTACTATTGCAAGGTCACCGTAAGGGGTGTGTTTAAAGTCAATTCCTACCATATTTTTTCCTCCGACATTTTATTGTGTTTATTATAACATATTTTGCCCGACAAAAAAAGACCTTTTACGAAAAAAATTAAATAATTTTTTATTTTGAATCATAAATAAATTTATTGATTATACAGAAAAAATTTGATATAATGATTTTAATATTATATAAAAGGAAAAATGGGGGAATTTTTATGGCTAAAGTAATGTTACTCGCTTACACACCCGAGCCTGAAAAAACGGTTGCCTGTGCGGCAAAATTATGCTACAGTTCATCAAATATAGAGGACCTGCATAACGGACTGACCGACGATAAGGTTGATTCTTTTGTTGAGATGCTATCTGAAATAGGTCACGAAAGCCCCATTGAGCACGCAAGCTTCACCTTTGGTATTGAGGGTGTTTCTCGTTCACTGCTTGCTCAGATAACACGTCACAGAATAGCATCCTATTCTGTAAAGAGTCAGCGCTATGTAAGTGAGGGTTGTTTTGAATATGTAACCCCTCCCGAAATTGCCGAGATGCCTGAGGCACTAGAGCTTTATAAAAAGACCATGCAGCAAACTCAGGATGCTTACGATAGTTTAACCGAGGTGCTTACAAATAAGCATAAGGCACAGTTTTTAGCCGAGGGCAAGGATGAAAAAACTGCCGCCCGTTTAGCACAGAAAAAGGCTATAGAGGATGCTCGCTTTGTTCTGCCTAATGCCTGTGAAACACAGATGGTGGTAACAATGAATGCACGCTCTCTTCATAATTTCTTCCGTCACCGTTGCTGTAACAGAGCGCAGTGGGAGATACGAGAGGTAGCCGAGCAGATGTTAAGACTTGTTAGTGAGGTTTCTCCACAACTCTTTAAAAAGGCAGGCCCCCCTTGTATTAATGGTAAATGTCCCGAGGGCAAAATGACCTGCGGAAAAATGAATGAAGTTAAAGCTTTTTATGAGGAAATGAAGAAGAATGGGTAAGCTTATAGTTATTGAAGGACTTGACGGTAGCGGAAAATCAACACAGCTAGACCTTTTAATTGAAAGACTTAAAGGTTTAAACATTGATTGCCGTTCAGTTTCCTTTCCTGATTATGAGAGTGATTCGAGTGCCTTAGTGCGTATGTATCTTTCAGGAAAGTTCGGTACAAAACCGGGTGATGTAAACCCATTTGCTGCCTCAGTTTTCTATACGGTGGATAGATATGCCTCCTACAAGCAAAATTGGGGTGAATATTATAATGCGGGCGGTGTAATTATTGCCGGCAGATATACAACCTCAAACGCTGTTCACCAAACCTCAAAGCTAGATAGTGCTGAATGGGAAACATTCCTTAATTGGCTTTATGATTTTGAGTATAACAAGGTAGGGATTCCAAAGCCTGATAAGGTTATATTCCTTGATATGCCGGTTGAGGTATCCCAAAAGCTACTTTCTGGTCGATATAAAGGTGACGAAAGCAAAAAGGATATCCATGAAAGCGATGTGAATTATCTTGATAACTGTCGCAAGGCGGCGGTGTTCACAGCAAACTTTTCGGGTTGGACGGTTGTTCCCTGTGCTGAAAAAGGCGAGGCAAGGACAATAAATGAAATATCCGATGATGTACTTGATGAGGTTCTCTCTATTTTGGAGGAAAAATAAATGGTTTATGTGTTTTTAGCCGAGGGTTTTGAGGAAATAGAGGCACTCTCTCCCGTTGATGTGCTTCGTCGTGGCGGTATAGATGTTAAAACGGTCGGTGTTGGCTCTAAAACTGTTTTAGGCGCTCACAACATTCCCGTTTTATGCGATTTAGAAGAAACGGAAGTTGTTTTAGATAAAGATTTAGAAGGAATAGTGCTTCCGGGTGGTATGCCGGGCACTGTAAATCTTGAAAAAAGCAAAGTTGTTGATACAGCTATAAACCGTGCTTTAGAGAATAACCTTTTGGTATCCGCTATTTGTGCGGCACCTAGTATTTTAGGTCATAAGGGTATTTTAAACGGTAAATGCGCTACCTGTTATCCCGGCTTTGAAAATGAGCTTAAAGGTGCTAAAATAAAAACCGAATCGGTGGTAAAAGACCAAAATATTATCACCGCCTGCGGTGCAGGTGTGGCACTTGATTTCGCCTTCGAGTTGTTAAAGTATTTAAAAGGCGAGGAAGCAACAGATAAACTTAAAAGTGCAATGTGTGCAGATTAACCTTTGCGGAGGGAACTATGGATAATAATTTATTTGACTTTGAAGAACAACCAAATGAGGAAAAAGAAGAAATAAAAGCAGAAGAGTCTGATAAAACAGATGACGATTTTATTATCGGTAGCGGTTTTGTAATCGAGCCTGATAATGAAGCGGATTATCAAAAAGATGAGGACGAGCTCTACGAATACTATGAGGATACACCTGAGCAACGCAAAAAAAGCATAAGAAAGACTATTATTTGGGTTGTATGCCTTGTTGTTATTGCGGTTGGTCTAGCGGTTGGAATTATCTATGCGGGAGCTGACTATATGGGTATCGGCTTCGGCAGAGGCAAGACCGTAACGGTGGAAATACCTATGGGTGCTTCAACCAAAGTAATAGCCGAAAAATTAGAAGAGTCGGGCGCAGTTAAAAGTCCACTGCTTTTCAGAGTCTTTTCCAAGCTTAAAAAGTATGACGGTCAGTATAAATACGGTTTATACACCTTTGATAACGAGGCAGGCTATGAAAGCTTGGCGCAAATGCTCATAAAAGAGGGTGCCAAGGCAGAAACCGTTAGGGTTAAAATTCCTGAGGGCGCTACTATCGACGATATAAAGAAGCTTTTAGCCGAGGCTGGAGTATGTGACGAAAAAGACTTTATATATTCTATGAATCACGATGAATTTGAGTATGATTTTATAAAGGATATTCCAAGCCAAAAATTATACTATAAGCTTGAAGGATACCTCTATCCCGATACCTACGATTTCTATTCTTATGATTCAGAGGAATGTGCATATTTAGCAATAAATACTATGCTATCAAATCTTGATAGTAAGCTTACTAAGAATTTAAAGGATAAAATTAAAGAGGGCAAGTATACACTTCACGAAATAATGTCGTTATCCTCTGTAATTCAGCTAGAAGCCGGAAACTTTAATAATGTAAATGATACCGATAGAGCTAAGGTAGCTTCTGTATTTTACAATAGAATTGAGGGTGTGAATTGGGACGGTCCTAAATATCTTCAAAGCGACCCTACAACCTTCTATCCTTACGGTGACGGTAAATATAACACCTATAAAACCGAGGGTATACCGGTAGGTCCTCTTTGTGCGCCGAGTATCGAGTGTATTAAGGCGGCAATAGAGCCTGACAGAAGCTGTAAAGCGGTATACTTTGTAACCGATAAATCAATGAAATTTTACTATAACGAAACCCTTTCAGGTCATAACAAGACCGTAGCCGAGCTTAAAAGAACAGGCAACTGGGTTTATTCAACTCTGGGGTCATAAAATATGAGTAATCAAAAAATAGAACTGCTTTGCCCTGCGGGTGACCTTGTAAGGCTTAAAACGGCGGTTGATTTCGGCGCCGATGCGGTCTACCTTGCGGGCGAGGAATTTGGTATGCGAACTGCAAGCGCCAACTTTTCAAGGGAGGCGCTTAAAGAGGGTATAGAGTATGCCCATTCACACGGCGTTAAGGTGCATATCACCTGTAATATACTGCCTCACGATGATGAGTTTAGCCGTATCCCTGATTTCTTAAAATATTTAAACGAGATAGGCGCAGATGCAATTATCGCTTCGGATATAGGCACAATAGAGGCTATAAAGGAATATGCTCCTAATTGTGAGCTTCACGTTTCGGTGCAGTCAGGAATAGTGAATTCTGCCTCTGCCAACGCCTTTTATAAAATGGGCGCAAAGCGAGTGGTGTTAGCGAGAGAGTTATCGCTCGAAGAAATAGCAACCATCAGAAAAAACACACCAAAAGATTTAGAGCTAGAAGCCTTTGTTCACGGTGCTATGTGTGTTTCCTTTTCGGCTAGATGCTTGCTTTCAAGCTATATGACAGGTCGTGATGCTAACAAGGGTGACTGCGCTCAGCCTTGCCGTTGGAGTTATTCTTTAATGGAGCAGACAAGACCGGGTCAGTATTTCGATATAACCGAGGACAAAAAGGGCACATATATACTTAACGCTAACGATATGTGTATGGCACCCTATCTTGATAAAATGCGTGATGCGGGAATAACCAGCCTTAAAATTGAGGGTAGAGCCAAAACCGAATACTATGTTGCGGTTACCACAAACGCATATAGAGGCGCCCTTGATAGCCTATATAAAGCAGACGGTGAATGGGAGTTACCCGTTTGGGTTAGTGACGAGCTTAACAAAATGAGCCATCGTACCTATTCAACAGGCTTTTATTTCGGAAAACCTCAAAACGCCCAAAGCTATAAGGATGCGGGTTATATACGGGAATATGCTCTAGCCGCCACGGTGGACGGTTATGAAAACGGATGCATTGTTGCCACCCTTAAGAATAAATTTTTAAGAGGCACCGAGCTTGATTGCTTGGAAGCAGGAAGCGTACCGTTTGCTGTTAGCACAGAAAAGCTTATGGATGAAAAAGGCGAGATAATTGATTCAGCCCCTCACCCCATGCAAAAGATTTTAATACCATTTGACCGACCCGTTAAAAGCGGCTCAATGCTTAGAATGAAAACTTAAAAGTAAAAAGCTGTTTCACAATTTGTGAAACAGCTTTTCTTAATTTTTCTTAAAATTCACATTTAGTATCACAATGCTTAAAAGAACAAGTACGATGCCTAAAATTCCTAGAAGGCTTAGAGCCTGCCTAAATACAAAATATCCAACAAGGGACGCTACAACTAATTCTATTGAGGCGATAATAGAAGCCTTGCTCGCCTCTATGTTGTTTAGCGCCGTTGTGTAAAGGGAATAGGGGATAATAGCGGTTACAACCCCCATACCTAAGGTGTAAATCAAGGGCGACCAACTCGACAGTATAATCGGTAAAGTGTTATTCAAATCAGCAAATGGCATACTTGATAGACTTGCAAACAAAAAGGAATAAAATATTATGGTTAAAGAATTATAACCACGCTTTATTGCAAATAGGGTAAAAATGCTGTAAAGCGCATAGCAAAAGCCCGAGCCTAGACCGAAAAGTATACCTTCAGCGGATACTTGGCTTTTTCCGTCAAGCAGACCTGAAGTTAAAACACAGCCTATAATGGCTATAACACAGGCGGAAATTTTTATTTTGGTTAGCTTTTCTTTAAAAAAGCAAAGGGATAAAAACATAACGAAAACAGGTGCAGTATAAAGAAGCACAGCCGCTATTGCCGCCGAGGATTTAACTATTGCATTAAAATAGCAAAAGGTAAAAAATACAAGGCTAAGTATCCCGTTACCTAAAAATATCCAAATATCCTTTATATTTATTTTTAGTAGTTTTGGTTTAAAAAGTGCAAGGAAAAAGCCTAAAAAAACCGTGGTTATGGTTGTTCTTAAAAAAACTATCGACATTGTAGAAACGCCGACACCTTTAAGGTTTTCTACAAATATAGACATTGTGCCCCAAACTATACCTGCAAGCAGTGCGCAAACAGTGCCCTTAAATGCTTTTGACATCGTAACATCTCCAAATAAAATTAACGAAGAAAGTATATCATATTATAAGCTCTTTTGCAAATGCTATTTATGGTGTTTTAGATGATTGATAAAGTTTTTGAAAAAAGAGCGGTTATCTGCTTTTTTGTTATAATACTTCTGCTTTTTAGCTGTGTGCTTCGAATAGCGGTTATTATAAACGGCGACTATGCCGAGGTAGCCGCTAAACAAATAGGCTACCGAATAACAGCAGGCAAAATAAGAGGTACTATATTTGACCGCAATATGATGCCGCTTACCAATAGAGATTATAAAATAATGGCAGCAGTAACTCCAACACCTCAGGCGATAATGATGATAAGCTCAGAGCTAGAGGGAGAGGAAAAGGAAAAAGCCCTACAAGAGCTTAAAAAGGGTAAGCCTATAATATGTGAAGTTAAAAAAGAGATTAAATGTGACGGTATAGTTTGCACTAAGGTTTATAATCATAATAGCAGTGAAAATATCGCAAACCATATTATAGGATATGTAAACTCTGAAAATAGGGGAGTAAGCGGTGTTGAAAAGGCTTATGACAGTATACTTTACAGTGAAAAAAGCGTTGATGCTGTATTTTGCGAAACCGCAAAGGGAGAGCTGCTTTACGGAATAGAGCCATATTTTGATAACGATCTATCGGTTTTAAATAGCGGTGTTGTAACAACGCTTGATATAAACATACAGCTTATCTGTGAAAATGCGGCAAAGGGTATAAATAGCGGTGCGGTTATCGTTGCTGATAGCATTACAAACGAAATCAGGGCAATGATTAGTAAACCTGACTTTGATGTATTAAATGTAGAAAACTATTTAAACGACCAAAGTGCACCGCTTTTAAACAGGGCTTTAGAGTGCTTTAGCGTAGGCTCGGCATTTAAACCGTCAATAGCTGCGGCGGCACTTGAAAACAAAAAGGGTAATTTTAAATTTGATTGTGAAGGTAAAACACATATAATCGATAGAGATTTCCATTGTCATAATCGTAATGGTCACGGTCTTATGAATTTGCAAAGCGCACTAGCACAGTCCTGTAACTGCTATTTTTATAATTTTGCCATTGAAATCGGCGCTAAATCGGTATATAACACCGCAAGAAATTTAAGCGTTGAAGGAAGTATTAAAATAGGCGAAGGGCTTAAAACCTCTAAGGGAATACTACCAAAGCTTGATACTATATCCTCTAACGTGGCTTCCCTTGCAAATTTAAGTATCGGTCAGGGAGAATTACTTTTATCACCTGTTGCGATGCTTAACCTCTATTCTGCAATAGCGGCAGACGGCACGTATAATATCCCCTCGATAATTTTAGGCGAAATGTCACAGGGCGGTTTTAAGGAATACGATAAAGGAAACAAAACGAGAGCTTTTAGTGTGGAAACGGCACAAAAGCTGCGAAATTATTTATCCTCTGTTATAAACGAGGGAACAGGAACCGACGCTAAACCCGAAACTACTACTGCGGCAGGCAAAACCGCTACTGCACAAACGGGCAGATATAATGAAAAAGGCATAGAAATTACAAACAGTTGGTTTTGCGGATTTTTTCCACTTGAAAAGCCTAGATATACAGTAATTGTTATGTCGGAAGGTAAAAACGAGATTACTACAGCCGCTTGCTTTAAAAATATAGCAGATGGCATAACAGAGTATGAAAACAGCATAAAATAAAAGTAAAAAAAGTGTTGACAGTATAAATGAACGGCTGTATAATTGTATACAATCATACAAAAATGCGTAAACAGGAGGGATTTTGTGCTCAACATATCAAATGCAACAAACCTTTTAGAACAGGATAGTTATAAATATTCACTTCAGGATGTATCCGAGCCTAATCTTTACAGAGAATTTTACAGCTACGATGATGTGCCTCGTATAGCTTTCAATCACCGCAGAGTGCCTATCGGTATGCCAAAAGAAATTTGGATTACCGATACATCCCTTAGAGACGGTCAGCAATCGGTTGAGCCATATAGTGTAGATCAGATAGTTAAGCTGTATAAGCTTATGTCAAAGCTTGGCGGTCCTTTTGGTATTATCCGTCAAACCGAGTTTTTTGTATACAGTAAAAAAGACCGTGAGGCGATAGCTAAATGTCAGGAATTAGGTCTTAAATTCCCCGAAATCACCACCTGGATTAGAGCTACCAAAGAGGATTTTAATTTGGTAAGGGATTTAGGAATAAGAGAAACGGGTATTTTGGTTTCGTGTAGTGACTATCATATATTTAAAAAGCTTAAAATGTCAAGAAAACAGGCTATGGATACATATCTAGCGGCTGTAGCTCAGGCATTTGAGGCGGGCGTTATGCCGAGATGTCACCTAGAAGATATAACAAGAGCCGACTTTTACGGCTTTGTCGTTCCCTTTGTGAATGAGCTCATGAAGATGTCAAAGGATGCAAAAATTCCTGTAAGAATCAGAGCCTGTGATACTATGGGCTATGGCGTACCTTATCCTGAGGTAACCTTGCCACGAAGCGTGCCCGGTATAATCTACGGTTTGCAGCATTATTCCGATGTTCCAAGCGAAATGCTTGAATGGCATGGTCACAACGATTTTTATAAGGCGGTAACAAATGCGTCTACTGCTTGGCTATATGGTGCTTCTGCTGTTAACTGTTCGCTTCTCGGTATCGGTGAGCGTACAGGTAACGTGCCGCTTGAGGCTATGATTATGGAATACGCTTCACTTAGAGGCTCGCTTGACGGCATGGATACAACAGCAATAACCGAAATAGCAGAATTTTTCACAAAAGAAATGGGATATGAAATTCCACCGATGACACCATTCGTTGGCAAGAATTTTAATGTTACAAGAGCGGGTATTCACGCAGACGGTCTGCTTAAAGACCAAGAAATATACAATATATTTAACACCGAAAAAATTCTTGGTCGTCCGGCTTCGGTAGTACTTAGCAAAACCTCAGGTCTTGCAGGTATAGCTTATTGGATAAACCAAAACTACTCACTTACAGGCGAAAAAGCCGTAGATAAGCGTAGCGACCTTGTAGTTAAAATGAAGGAATGGATCGATAAGGAATATGAGGACGGTAGACAAACCGCCCTTGCAACCACCGAGATTGAAGCTAAAATTTCCGAGATTACCGGTGGAAAACTTCCAATGCTTTAAGGAGAAATATTATGATAGAACATAAAACAGTTTCCCTTGCCGATCAGGTATTTGAGCATATTGAAACCGATATTTTGCTCGGTAAATATCAGCGTGGGGAAATACTTACAGAATCACGATTAAGCTCAGAGTTAGGTGTGAGCCGTACCCCTATAAGAGAGGCACTTCGCCGTTTACTTCAGGAAAATTTAATAGCAGAAAGCGGAAAAGGCTCGGTGGTTATCGGTATTAGCGAAAACGATTTAGCGGACATTTTTCTTGTTCGTTCAAAGCTTGAGAGCCTTGCTGTTGAGGTTGCTGTGGCTAAGGCATCTGATGGAGATTTAGAAAAGCTTAAAGAGGTTGTAGAGCTTCAGGAATTTTACACATCAAAGCAGGATGCTGATCATATCAAGAGTATGGATAATAAATTCCACGACCTTATTTACCGTATAGGCGGAAGTACAATTTTCTATGAAATTTTAGTTCCGCTTCATAAAAAAATACAGAAATACCGCAAAGCGTCGGTAGAAAGCAAAAGCCGAGCAACAGCCTCTGTAAAGGAGCACAGAGCTATTTATGAGGCGATAGCCGAGCGTGATACCGAAAAGGCTTCTCGCCTAGCACTCGAACACATTAACAATGCCTATATGCATATACTCGGAAAGGATTAAAGGTAATGGGACTTACAATAGCACAGAAGATAATTAAGGCTCACCTAATTAGCGGTGAGATGGAAGTTGGCAACGAAATTGCCCTTAAAATAGACCAGACTCTAACACAGGACGCAACAGGTACAATGGCTTACCTCGAGTTTGAAACTATGGGACTAGATAGGGTGAAAACCGAAAAAAGCGTTGCTTACATAGACCATAACACATTACAGTCAGGCTTCGAGAATGCTGACGACCATAGATATATTCAGTCGGTAACCGAGAAGCACGGAATATACTTCTCACGTCCAGGTAACGGTATCTGTCATCAGGTGCATCTTGAAAGATTTGGAAAACCCGGTAAAACCCTTATAGGCTCGGATAGCCATACCCCAACAGGCGGCGGTATCGGTATGCTTGCTATGGGTGCGGGCGGTCTTGATGTTGCGGTTGCTATGGGCGGCGGCGCATACTATATAACAATGCCTAAAATGTACAAGGTAAATCTTAAAGGTAAATTAAAACCCTTTGTAAGCGCTAAGGATATAAGTCTTGAAATTTTAAGACTTCTATCGGTAAAGGGCGGTGTTGGTGCCATTATCGAATGGGGCGGCGAGGGAATTAAAAATCTCTCTGTTCCAGAGCGTGCAACCATTACCAATATGGGCACCGAGCTTGGTGCTACAACCTCTATTTTCCCGTCTGACGAAGTAACAAGAAAATTCCTAGCCGCAGAAGGTAGAGAAGAGGATTATATCCCGCTAGAGAGTGATGCCGATGCAGTTTACGATAAGATAATTGAAATAGACCTTGATACCCTAACTCCGCTTATCGCTTGTCCTCATAGCCCTGATAATGTTGTTGAGGTATCTTCACTTAAAGGTGTTAAGGTTGATCAGGTTTGTATCGGATCTTGCACCAACTCTTCACTTCTTGATATGCTAAAGGTCGCTGCTCTATTAAAGGGTAAAACTGTAAAACCTTCTGTTAGTCTTTCGATTTCACCCGGCTCTAAACAGGTGCTTACAATGTTAGCTGACAGCGGCGCACTCACCGATATTTTAGCTTCGGGTGCAAGACTGCTTGAATGTGCTTGCGGCCCTTGTATAGGTATGGGCTTTTCGCCAAATTCTGCAGGTGTATCCCTTAGAACCTTTAACCGTAATTTTGAGGGTAGAAGCGGTACAGCTGATGCGGGTGTATACCTAGTTTCTCCCGAAACGGCAGTTGCGGCAGCACTTACAGGCGAAATTACCGACCCAAGACTATTGGGTGAAATGCCTGAAATCAAGATGCCTGAAAGCTTTACTATTAACGATACCGCAGTTTTAGACCCTGCAGCTCAAGATGTAGCAGAAAGTGTAGAGGTGCTTAGAGGTCCTAACATTAAGCCTTTCCCAACCTCAAAACCGCAAGAGGATACTCTATGTGCCGAGGTTTCATTAAAGGTAGGAGATAATATCACTACCGACCACATAATGCCTGCAGGCGCTAAGATTTTACCATACCGTTCAAATATCCCACACCTTTCGCAGTTCTGCTTTGGTGTATGCGATAAGTCTTTCCCCGAAAGAGCTAAGACTTTGGGCGATAGCATAGTAATAGGTGGCTCTAACTACGGTCAGGGCTCATCTAGAGAGCATGCCGCTTTGGTTCCTATGTATCTAGGCGTTAGGGTTGTAATTGCTAAGAGTTTTGCACGTATACACGCCGCAAACCTTATAAATGCAGGAATTATGCCTTTAACATTTAGTAACCCCGATGATTACGATAACATTTCTCAAGGGGACAAGCTATGCCTTACTAATGTTTTTGAGGGTATGGATAAAGGTGTTATTACCTTAGAGGATAAAACAATAGGTAAAACCTTTGAGCTTGCTTGCTCATTTACCGATAGACAAAAGAAAATATTAAAGAGTGGCGGCTTGCTCGCCTTTACAAAGGAAGGTTAAAAATGGAAAATTTAGAAAAATATGTAGACTCTGCCGTAGAGCAGTTTAAAAACCTTCTTACAGAGCAGATTGCACGTCAGCAAAAAATGGAAAACGATAAAAAGTATACCGATTATGAAAAGCTAGATAAAATCATTATCGGTATCTGCGGCGGTGACGGTATTGGTCCGATTATCTCTGCCGAATCCGAAAGACTTTTAAACTTTATTTTAAAGGACGAAATTGCATCAGGCAAGGTAGAGCTTCGCACAATAGAAGGTCTTACCATTGAAAACAGAATTGCTCACAACAAAGCTATTCCTGATGATGTTTTAGCTGAGATTAAGGCGTGTAATGTAATATTAAAGGCTCCAACCACCACCTTAAAGGGCGGCACACTTGAAAGCGCTAACGTCGCTATGAGAAGAGAGCTTGACCTTTATGCTAATGTTCGTCCTGTATCGGTGCCTGAGCTTAATATTGATTGGGCATTCTTTAGAGAAAATACTGAGGGTGAATATGTTTTAGGCTCTCGAGGTGTAGAAATACCCGATACCCTAGCCTTTGATTTTAAGGTTACAACCAATGCAGGAACTAGAAGAATTGCACGCGCCGCATTTGAATATGCACGTAAAAACGGCAAGACCAATGTAGCTATTGTTACAAAGGCTAATATTATGAAAAAGACCGACGGTAAATTCTCTGAAATTTGTCACGAGATAGCAAAGGAATACCCCGAGATTACCGCAGAGGAATGGTATGTTGATATTATGACAGCCAACCTCATAAATGAGCGTATCCGCAGTAATTTTCAGGTTTTCTTACTTCCTAATCTTTATGGCGATATTATTACCGACGAAGCTGCACAAATCCAAGGCGGTGTAGGAACAGCCGGAAGCGCTAACATCGGCGATGTTTACGCTATGTTTGAGCCTGTTCACGGCTCAGCACCTAGAATGATAGAGCAGGGAATAGGACAGTATGCTAACCCCACAAGCATTTTCAAGGCAACTGAAATGATGCTAAGACACATAGGCTTTACCGACAAGGCGAACAAACTTGATAAGGCGCTTAATATATGCGCTGAGGAAAAAGCCGTTGTTGTAACAGGCGATACTGACGGTGCAACCGGCGCAGAGTTTTCTGATTACCTTATGGAAACACTAGCTAAACTTTAATAATAAAAAATAAGTGGCTGTAAAAAAATCAGCACCCCCGAAGCTCATAAATAAAGCCAACTTAAAAAAAGTGCGTAAGAAGTTCGTTTTTTCACTTCTTACGCACTTTTAAGCTATTATAATCAAATTTGAGATATAAATACAAGTTTAATGAATAAATCAAAATAATATATTGTAGGGGCGTGCGTCCACGAACGCCCGTTAGTTACGATGAATTTTGCGGACAGTCGGTACGCCTGTCCCTACAAATATTCAGTAAATCCGCAGTTAAACTATAATTGGTTTTTTACAGCCACTTATTTTTTATACCACCGTAAAGAAATATTCTGTTATAATTTCAGGTGTTTCTTTCATACCGTTACCCGTCCACCAGGATAGCGTTTCAACAAAGGTTGAGGCTATGTGGTTTTTCCAAAATTCAAGCGGTATGTTATCGTTTTTACGATGCTCAAATAATGAAATATGCCTTTCAATTAAAATTTTAAGATTGTCCTTAAAATATCTTAAAAATAACTGATTATTACTTGATGATAACAACAGTAAAATGTTGTTATCATTTTTCTTTAGATGCTCAAATAGGTGTAAAAAGGCTGAATCCGAGCTGTCACAGTCAAAAATATGTCTGTGATTTTTATCCTTACTTTCACTGTCGAAAATATGGCAAAAAAGCTCTTCGCAAAAGTCTTTAAGCAAAAAATCCTTACTCTCAAAATGCGAATAAAAAGTGGCTCTGCCGATATCCGCCTTTTCGATAATTTCTCCAACCGTTATTTTGTTAAAATCCTTTTTTGATAGCAGTTCGCAAAACGCCTTAAAAATGGCTTCTCGTGTTTTTCTTTGTCGTCTGTCCATAGTTTTCTCCATACATTTTTTAAGATTTGTTCGGTAATGAATAGCTGTGAAACACCGTATATTGAAACTTAAATTTATTTTGCTATAATTTTATTGAACAAATAGTTTGGTAACAGATATATTGTATCACAAATAACTATATAAGTCAATTGGAGGAAATTATGAAAACAAAGCGTAATATTTTAATTGCATTTATACTCAATTTATCCTTTTCTATTTTTGAGTTTTTAGGTGGCATATTTACAGGCAGTGTCTCGATTATTTCGGATGCGGTGCACGATTTAGGCGATGCCGCAAGTATAGGCGTTTCGTACTTTCTAGAGAGAAAAAGTCAAAAAGCGCCCGACGAAAAATACACATACGGATACACAAGATACTCAATTCTCGGCGGCTTTATAACAACCGTTATTCTATTATTCGGTTCGGTTGCGGTGATATATAACGCAATTAACAGAATTTTAAACCCTACAGACATCAATTATGACGGAATGATAATTTTTGCTGTTTTCGGTGTTTTGATAAATTTTTTCGCTGCACTATTTACTAGCCATGGCGATTCAATCAACCAAAAGGCTGTTAATCTTCACATGCTTGAGGATGTGCTTGGTTGGATAATTGTGCTAGTAGGCGCCGTTGTAATGAGGTTTACCGATATTTCAATTCTTGACCCGATTATGTCTATCGGTGTTTCGGTTTTTATCTTTATAAACGCTCTAAAAAATCTAAAAGAAATTTTAAATCTATTCCTTGAAAAAGCGCCTGAGGGCATTGATACAGAAGAGCTTAAAGAACATATTTTAGAGATAGACGGTGTGCTAGATGTCCACCATATACATTTGTGGAGTATGGACGGTCAAAATACCTTTGCCACAATGCATATTGTTACCGATTGTGAGCCTTGTAAGATTAAAGAAAAAGTCCGTGAAGAGCTGCACGAGCATTCGGTAGTTCATGCTACCATAGAAACCGAAACTAGTCTTGAAAACTGTGAAAATAGGGAGTGCAAGGTGCATCTAAATTCTAATTCCACCCACTCGCATCATCACCATCACCATTAAATAATGCTTGACAAAACACATACTTCGTGATACGATGTATTATGTAATAGGAGGTATGGTATGGACATTCAGTTAAAAAGAGGTCTTTTAGATGTATGTGTTTTAGCGGCTATTAAGGACGAGGACTCCTACGGATACAAAATTATTAAGGATATGAAGCCATATATTGAGCTTTCTGAATCGACCTTATACACTATTCTAAAGCGTTTGGAATCGGCAAATATGTTAACGGTAAAAACTGCAGAGCATTGCGGCAGACTAAGGAAATATTATCACATTACACCCGAAGGGCTTGCCCGAATAGATGCTTTTAAAGAGGAATGGAAAGAGATAATGTCGATATATAAATTTGTGACCAAGGAGGATGAGATAAATGACAAGGCTTGAATTTCTAGAAGCGCTAAAAAGCGGTCTTAAAGGATTACCGCAGGAGGATATAGAAGAGCGTGTAAGCTTTTACAGAGAAATGATAGACGACAGGATAGAAGACGGTATTTCAGAACAAGAAGCAATCAGCGAAATCGGTACAGTGGAAAATGTTATATCGCAGATTGTAGCGGATATTCCGATAACAAAAATTGTAAAACAAAAAATAAGTAGCAAAAGCAAATTAAGGGCTTGGGAGATAGTGCTTTTAATACTAGGTTCGCCAATATGGCTTTCGCTTTTGATCGCCTTTTTGGCAGTAGTTTTTGCACTTTATGTGTCAATTTGGTCGGTTATAGTATCGCTCTGGGCGGCTTTTGGTTCGCTTATAGCTTGCGGTGTCGGTAGTATAATAGGCGGTGTGGTACTTAGTTTTACGGGCAATGCTCTTTCGGGACTTCTTGTCATTGGTGCAGGTCTTGTATGCACAGGACTTTCTATTTTGTTTTTCTATGGTTGTAACGCTGTAACAAAGGGTATTTTGATGCTCACAAAAAAAGTAGCACTATCCATTAAAAACACTCTTTTGGGAAAGGAGGAGGCGTAATGAGTAAAAGTACTAAAATATGGCTTATTATAGCTGCCTCTTTAATAGTTGTAGGTTCATTAATTTTTTCAGGAGTAATGGCTGTGCTTAAATGGGATTTTGAAAAACTTTCAACTTCAAAATATCAAACAAATGATTATGAAATTACAGAAAAATTTAAAAATATATCGGTCAAAACAGATACCGCAAATGTGGATTTTGTGTTAACTAAAGATCAAAAAATCTTGGTTGCCTGTCAGGAAGAGAAAAGTGCAAATCACATAGTTTTGGTGAATAACGAAACACTCGAAATAAAGCTTAAAGACACTAAAAAATGGTATGAACATATAGGCATAAATTTAAAAACACCTAAAATCACAGTATATCTTCCTGAGAATGAATACGGTGATTTATCTATAAAAAACAGTACGGGTAGTATTCAAATACCAAAGTATTTTAGCTTTGAAAATATAGATGTTTACAGTAGTACAGGTAGCGTTATAAATGAAGCTAGTGTAAAAAATAGTATTAAAATAAAGCTTAGTACAGGTAACATTAAAACAGAAAATATTTCAGCTAAAGCTCTTGACCTTTCGGTATCAACGGGTAGGGTAACCTTGCAGAATGTAGAATGTGACGGTGATATAAAGATAAAGGTCTCAACAGGCAAGGCTTATATAACAGATACAGATTGTAAAAATCTAATCTCTAGCGGTGATACAGGCGATTTAAACTTAAAAAATGTAAAAAGCAGTGAAAAGTTTAATGTTAAGAGAAGTACAGGCGATGTTAAATTAGAGCTTTGCGATGCAGACGAAATTTTTATTGAAACCGATACAGGCGATGTTTTGGGAACGCTGCTTTCAGATAAGGTGTTTATAACAAACACCGATACAGGTGATGTAGAGGTTCCAAAAACCGTAACGGGCGGTAAATGCGAAATAACAACCGATACGGGTGATATAAAGATATCGGTAAAAAACTAACGTTAATGCATCAGCCCACAACATTTTCAAGAACGGTTAGCTGATATTAAAGGTAAATATGTGGTTTAAAATAAAAAAGTCCGTCAAAAAGACGGACTTTTTTATTTGAAGACTAACCCTAATTTTGATACAAATGCACCCCCTTTTTGAGGTTAGGGGGTGCAAGATCATTTTAGGGGGTGCATTTTTAGGATAAGGGGGTGCAAATCGAGTTTAGGGGGGTGCAAACGCTTGCGATTAATTAAGATATTTACTGAAAAACCGTTTTGTTTCGGGAACACATATAACCTTAAACATATATTTACCGCCATTGCCTCTAAAAACAATGTAAGTACAGCCAGCATTACTGTATCGGTAGCCGCGCACTCGAATTGAATAACCAATCAGAATTTCTGCGGTTTCAATTTCGCACATCGAAAACGTTTTTTCTTTTTTGACACCGAAATAGTAATCTGTAACAGAAACCACATCGTCAACGATTTCAACAAAAGCTTTATCCATGTCCTTTTGTGATATTGCAATTAGTATTGCAAGCACCAATACAGGAGTAAGTATCACAACGGCAGGCATAGCGCTTTCTATATACAAGGAACATACGATGGCCATAAAAAGAAATAATGAAATTATCAAACCAAAACTGATCGTAAGCATAATCTTAAGAGATTTCTTAGTTTCGATTTTTGGTGTTCTATTGTGGGTGTTAAACCTCATAATATCACCTCTTTATCTATAAATATAGCATATTTTCTTCTGTAATTCAACAATTACACTTATAAATCAACGATTATGGTTGTAATTTAACGATAACCTGTATTTTAACGATTTGAAATGATATATCGCTTGCGCGATATGTTATACGGCTTTGCCGTATGATATACTTGCTACGCAAGCATGATATAATATCCGTTCCTTCATATGCCGCAGGCATATATCATCCACCGAAGGTGGATATCATATCGAAGATATATCTTCCGTTTCGCAAGGAACGGATATCATTGAAAACACCCTCATTGTATCACAATGAGGGTGTTTTCATGGCGGAGAGGGCGGGATTCGAACCCGCGAGACGCTTTTAACGCCTACACGATTTCCAGTCGTGCGCCTTCGGCCAGCTCAGCCACCTCTCCATGTGCTGACCTCGTTCGAAATCAGCTTGGATATAATAACCTATTTTTCTCAAAAAGTCAAGCCCTTTTTTCAAAAAATTCAATTTTCTTTTTCATCCGTTTCCAGCACCGCAACGCAGGCATTCAGGACTTGATTTACGATGGGAATTGCCGCCTCTCTGCCGGAGCCGCCTTCCTCTACTACGGCCACAAAGGCCAAGGGAAACGCTTCATCTTGGACGAACCCTACGAACAGTCCGTTGGCCGCTTTTCCTCCGTCCTGCTCAGCTGTTCCGGTTTTGGCACCGGCATACAGACCCGCAAAGTTCCATTCGCCATAGCTGTTGACCGCCGCATCGTGCATGGACAAGGCAAGCCGGTCTGCCGCCGACGCGCTCAGCATTTGTGTTCCATAGCGCAAACTGTGCCGATAGGTTTCGGTCCCCCTGTTGTACGCAGACTCCACCAAATACGGTTGTGCGGCAATGCCACCATTTGCAATCGCCCCCATAAAAGTCATGTACTGACAAAGATTGATACTGTTTGTATACTGCCCGACACCTGCCCATGCAACATCATATTCGCCTGCCTCGCTTAGATCGAAATGGCCCGCCTTTGTCGTCAGACCATCGAATTGCAGACTTTGATCGACCCCAAT
>JAZNJD010000031.1:0-34101 GCA_045577835.1 Acutalibacteraceae bacterium
CTCAAGATTAGATTTCCCATAGCATAAGCTAGTAAGGTCCCCGGTAGACTACCGGGTTGATAGGCAGCGTGTGTAAGCGTAGTGATACGTGTGCTTGGCTGTACTAATAGACCGAGGGCTTGACCTATTTTTTCGATCCAAACTTTTCTCCTTGTTCAGTTTTCAGGGTGTGAAAACTACTGATATTTAAAGCAACTGTAAAAAACAGTTGCTTTTTTGTTTTTATAAATTAAAAAATAAAATGTAGCTTGTCAACTAAAATAAGTGTTTTAGTTGACAAGCTTTCCTTTTGCATAAGAAAAACCACGCAAGGTTTGCGTGGTTTTAAATAATTGGTTTAATTTATATTTCTGTTTTCGGATTGTAGGGATTTGGATTATCCGTTAGACCTACAATATAATCTATACTTGTGTTATAAAATTTCGCTAGCTTAATAAGGATATCGATAGGAACATTTAGATTTCCTATTTCGTAATCTGAATATGTTGTTTGATGTATTTGTAGATATTTCGCCAACTCGGTTTGTGTTATATCACGGTCTTCTCGCAAATCACGAATTCTTTGGAACATCATAATCACCTCATAAGCAATTATGCCTTAAGGGAAAATGCCTTATTGACTTTTAAGGGAAATTCCCTTAAAATAGTTTTGGTATAAGAGGTGATATTTATGTATGTTTGTGCTTTTATAGGTCATAGTGATTGCCCTGAAGATGTAAAAGAAAAATTGCTTTTAGAGATTGAAAATTTGATAGTCAACGAAAAGGTTAACACATTTTATGTGGGAACACAAGGGGCTTTTGATAGGCTTGTATATGAAGTATTGTGTGAGCTTGAGAAAGAGTATAAAATTATAATAAATGTTGCTTTAGCATATTTAAACCGAGAAGATGAGTTTACATATTATGATACCGAAAAAACAATTTTTCCTGACTGTCTGGCAAAAACACCGCCACGCTTTGCAATAATGATTGTGGTTTGTCGAAACGCTAAAAATCGTTTCGACAGCCGATTTTATCGGCTCCGCATAATAAAATTATTAAATAATTTTATTATGCACAACATTCATTGCAATGGTTATAGTCGAATTTTCAAAGAAAATTCGTTGCCAAATCAAATATTTGGTGTCGAAACAGTAAAATTTTTTACTGTTTCGACTAAATATAACCATTATAATACGTCGAAATAATTATATGTTGCAAAAAGCGGACTATCTAATTTGCTTTTTAAATCATCAATTTTCTAATACATACAAATTTGTCCTCAAAGCTATTAAGAAGAATATAAAAATTATAAATTTAGGAAATCTTTCTATAAATCATATTGATGTTTAAAAATACTTTTCGAGAGACGGCTAGCTTGGGTGAACAGGTGAAAAAATCAAGCGGAGACAGCATTACGCCGTTTCCGCTTTTTTCTTTTAAATAGTAAAGATTAAAGAATAAAATACGAAGAAAATTATAGATTATGTATGAAAACAGCGCCGGAGGCTCTTTGACTTCCAGCGCTGTTTTGTTATGATTTCCATTATGGTAGATGAAACATTGT
Source organism: Acutalibacteraceae bacterium (assembly GCA_045577835.1). Lineage (GTDB taxonomy): Bacteria > Bacillota > Clostridia > Oscillospirales > Acutalibacteraceae > UBA737. The sequence continues at coordinate 1,548 of JAZNJD010000031.1, forward strand.
TTTAAAATTTAAAAAATTTGTTTTGTGGAGAAATCGCTTCGACAGAAATAGCTCTGCTCGTAGCAGGGTTTTCTAACCAAGTGTACATAATTTTATAATCCTTATAGATAAAAATCAAGGTGTAGTTATAATAACCTGCCATTTCGTTAAGCCAATAGCTCGGTTCTTCCGTGATAACCGAAGTGCCTAACTGCGCTACCAAATCGGTATAAGTCAAGTTACAGGATAGGTTATCGATTAATGGAACATCGCCGGTACTGAAAATATGGGCTATCTTGCAACTATCAGTAGGATTTATATGATCTCCATCTAAAATGAAAACAGTGTTTAAATTCATATATTTCATACAGTTAGCGCCTTCATAGTAATCAAATTTAAAATCGTCACCAAAAGTAGACTTAACATCTCCAACCGTTTTCCCAATAAACCGTGCCGGTTCTTTAGGTAAGTTAACAGGGGTGTTGGATGAATTTGTTTCATCACTGCTCAGTTCTCCCTTTGAGTGAGTGTTGTTTTTTTGTGAGGAATTACCGCCGAGGTCTGAATTGTTTTTTGGATTGGTAAGAAAGCATACTGTAACAGCAATAGTTGTAATTATGGTTATAATTACAATCCAAAATGCAGGCTTCTTGTAGTTTAATACTGACTTAACTCTGTCTTTTATGGCAACTTCGCCAAAGGCGAGAGGACAGGCGGAAATCGTTTTGCGGGGCGCACTGCAGTTTATTAACGCATTAGAATAAAACTTTTTGATATCGCTTCCCATTTCTTTTACTACCTTTTCGTCACAAGCAAGCTCGATATCCTTGCATAGAAAAGCATAGGCTAACCAAAGCACAGGATTAAACCAATAAATTGTTAAAAGTAGGAATCCGAGAGGTTTCCATAGGTGGTCACACCTTTTAAGGTGAGCCTTTTCATGCTCAATTACAAATTTAATGTCCTGTTTGTTTATGTTGGACGGCAAAAAGATGCGTGGGCGAATAATGCCAAGAATAAAGGGTGTATCGACGTGGTCGCACAGCCAAATGTTACCATCATACTGCACAGACTCCCGCACCTTTCTCTTGATGCGAAGATATGAAAAAATGGTGTAAAAAATCATTATCAATACGCCGACAATCCAAATAACAGAAGCCACAAAAGCGATTATCTGCAATGGGTTTGCGCTTGACCCTGCTTCTGGACTTAAATTTTCCGTTATGATATTGTTTACAGCAGAATTTATAATCGGCACACCGCTATCAATAGCGGGAGCTTCGGAGTAAATTATGTTTTGAGGGACCGTTTCAGCACTTGGAACTAAACTTAATGCGCTTTCAAAAGAAAATGGACATATAAGCCTTATTCCAACCAGCGCCCATAAAAACACCGATAATGATTTTGGTGCTTTTTTGAAAAGCAGCCGAAGAACAATAACAGCCAGCACTAACCAAGTGGCAGTTATGCTTATATTTAATATTTTAAAGAAAACAGACAGCATACTCAATCCTCCTCGTATTCAGCAACAATTCTTTTTAAATGAGCCACTTCTTCGGGAGTTAAATTCTTTCGCGACGTAAAAGCAGCCAAAAAAGCAGGCAAAGAGCCCGAAAAGGTTTCTTCGACAAACTTTTCGCTTTGAACAGAATAAAACTCTTGCTTTGAAATAAGGGAAGTGACAGTACCCTTATTATTTTGAAAAATACCTTTGTCACACAGTCTTTTCAAAACCGTGTAGGTTGTTGATTTTTTCCACTTTAAAAGCTCATCGCTTATTTTTGAAAGCTCGGTGGAAGAAATAGGCTCATTTTCCCAAATAATGTCAGCAAAGCGTGATTCGATAGTTCCCATTTGATAATCGTGCATAATATCCCTCCTTGGTTTACATCTTGTAGACCACTTTCATTCTACACTATGTAGACCTATTTTGTCAAGAGCTTTTTGAAAAATTGGACAAAACAGTTGCTTTTTTTTATTTTAGGTGCTATTATTTTCCTATATTACTTTTGAAAAGAGATTAAAAATGAAAAAATTTTTACTTGATAACACTAAAAACTACTATAAAGCTAATATGCACTGTCACTCAACCTATTCTGACGGTAAGTTTTCGGTGGAAGAGCTTAAAAAAATGTATAAGGACGAGGGTTATTCTGTTATAGCCTTTACCGACCACGAGCATCTCATAGATAATTCTAATCTTAACGACGATAACTTTTTAAGTATAACATCCTGTGAAATTGCTGTAAAAGAGTATGAAAATAAAAGCTCAATATCCACAAAGGATATGAAGGTTGCCCATTTTAATCTCTATTCGCTTGACCCTCATAATATAAACACACCCTGTTATAGCTCGGTGTACGACCATTTTTTGAAAAATCCTAATACAAAAGAGCTAATAAAAATTCCTGATAGCGATTATAAGAGGGAATATTCGCAAAAAAGCATTTCCGAGATTATTAAAACCGCATCGGAACAGGGCTTTTTGGTGTCTTACAACCATCCACGTTGGTCACTTGAAACGGCTGAAGACTATTCAGGCTATAAAGGTCTTTGGGCGGTAGAGATTTTTAATACAGGTTGTTGGCGTGGGGGTTATTTTGAATACGATATTTGTGTTTATGATGACCTTTTGCGTAAAGAAAACTGTAAGTTTTGTGTTGCCGGTGACGATAATCACGCAAGCCACGATATGTTCGGCGGCCATATAATGATAAATTCTGAAAAATTAGAGTATTCTGCGGTGATGGATGCGCTAAAAAACGGTGATTTTTATACCTCAACAGGCCCTAAAATAAATTCACTCTATATTGAGGACGGTGTAGCGCATCTATCTGTTCCTCAAGGCAGCAAATATGCCGTTATGACAACAGGTATCAGAAAAACCGAGCTTAAAAACTTAGAAAACGAGGATATAAACGATATTCAGTTTAAGCTTTTGCCTGAATATAAATATGTGCGCTTTGATGTGATAGACGATAAAAACCGCCGAGCTAATACAAACGCATATAAAATCGATGCATAAGGGAAAAAAATAAAGCTTGTCAACTAAAACACCACTTTTAGTTGACAAGCTTCCTTTTTAATCGAAATTATATACTTTAGGGAAAGGATTTATCTTTTATGTTTTGATATTTTTGCATGACTTTTTTGGAAAACTATATCCCTAGAAATTAAAGCTTAAAACATATACTGCGTGATAATACTACAAACTTTCAATAAATACAAGCAAAAGCTTCTTTTGTTTTGGTGACAATTTAGATAAAACGGTTGCAAATTCATCTGTACCTGCCTCTTCTTCAAAAAATTCAGCTAGTGAGACACCCATAGCATCACAAAGAAGCTGTAAATGACTTACAGTAATATCTGCTTGACCAAGTTCAACGCGGCGCAAATGAGTTTGAGAAACGCCAGCTCTCTCTGCTAAACCATTTTGCGTGTATCCGCACTTTTCTCTTAAATAACGTATTCGCTTACTAACATTCATAGAATGACTCCTCATTTAGTCTTATAAGAATATGTTAGCACAAAAACAACGATTTATTTAGTTTTATAAGGTTGACTTATTAGTTGTATAGTGTTATAATATTGGTGTATTGATGTTTCATTTAAATTTAATAAAAAATAGGCGATTTTTATAATATAAACTTATTAATTCCGCGCAAATTTAACTTTTTGAAAAAAAGGCTTGTTTTCTCGGTTGTATTATGCTATAATACATTCTACCAAAAGTAACAAGATATGCTTGTTTGCCTTTGTAACAACATAATTATTACTGTGTTGCATACCAATGTTATGCATTTATGGTACTTAACTTTTAGGTGAGTTTAGTACCTATAAAAAGTAAATAGACCCTGCGCCTGAGCCTTAGAGCCTGTGCCATTTAATCGCTTTATGCGGTTTATGGCGCGGGCTTTTTTGATTTTTAGGCACAAACGAACGCAAAGATTAGGTGATCCCCTTTGAACGACACATTATATAACAAAAAAACAACCAATGAATCTGAAGTGGCACGACGACGTTTGTTGTGTCCTTTGTGTGGCAAGCATACAGTTCTGTGGCTGTTGCCAGATACAGAAATTAAAAATTTGCCAGTTAAATGTAAACGGTGCGGTCGAGAGATCATCGTCAATGTTGAACCACTTAGCGAACCTCAAAATGTTATACCTTTAAAAGCAACTTCCATTCCATAGATAATGCTATTTTTATAATAATATATTATTTCGGAACAAACGCTTTGCGTTTGCATTATTTTAGTGAAAACTGTAGTAAACACTTACAACGAGGAATGATAGCAAAAATGAAACGGGATGAAATTCGTGACAGGTTAATTGACGGGGTTATCCAAGTCGTTGCCAAAGACGGACTTGACAAAGCTTCTACAAAACAAATCGGGAAAGCAACCTCCACAAACGAAGCATATATTTATCGTTGCTTTGCGGATAAGGATGATTTGTTCGTAAAAGCGTTCGATTGTTTGGACGATGAACTCCTTCATACCACTATGAAATACATAGATGTAATGTATATGAAAAGCTTGGAATATGAAATGCGTTGCCGATTCTACTTTTCGGCTGTATGGGAATTTATGTTAGGAAACCAGAATAAATGTCTGACCTACGTGCGTTATTATTATTCGCCGTATTTTTCTAAATTTTCTGCACAAGCGCACAAAAAAAGATTTGATCCACTCATCGACAAGTTTAAGGATGCTTTTAAGGACGATGCGGATGTATGGATGATTCTCAATCATATATTAAATGTAATGCTTGATTTTGCTGTCAAGGTGCATAACGACCAAATGCCGAACGCAGAAATTTATTCAGAGCATGTTTTCCGTGTAATTTATCGTTCGGTAGAACAATATTTCCGAAATTAGAATATAGGGCAGATACAGAAGAAAGGCGATATTTTATGTTACAGTTAATCTTAGGACTTATAATAGGAGGAATTTTAGGGTTTTGTGTTTGTGCTGTGTGTTGTATAAACAATGATAAGTAAGACAGTTTCGACCAACTCCCCATATAAAAAATTAGGTGATAGCAATGCCAAAAAATTATATTGATAACGAAACTTTAATTTTAATTCTTATTATCGCAGTTCTGCTTCTTTTTGCCCTGGTAGCAGGATTGACTGTTAGGCTAAACGAATTTTCCCGCGAATTAAAATATCTAAAATGTGAAATTAACCGTACAGAAGGTCGAGAACGCAGATATTGGATTCGCAGAAAACGGAGATTATGGTTATCTTTAATCCCGTTTATAAAATATTAGACGTCTTCAAACTCTTTCACCTCACGCCGTCCTATCAGTCACTCGGTTAGATAGGCGGCAATCAAAGGATATAAACTTTTGGTTTTATATGTGAGTTTGTTTGTATCCTTTGATTGCTGAGTAGGGCAAGATATTTTTTCAAAGAAGGAGATAAAAAATGAAAAAACTTTTATCAATTTTGCTTTCTGTTTTGCTTATTGTTAGCACATTCGGTGTAGTTTCTTTTGCTGCAAACGAAAATGTTGCTAAAGTAGGCAATACAGAGTATGCAACCATTGATGAGGCAATTGCTGCCTGGACCAATGGAACAACCCTTACTTTGTTGGCTGACGTTACATTATCCGATGTAATTATGCTCAGTTCAACCGAGCATCATATTCTTGATTTGGGTACATACACCATGACAGCTGCATCCGGCAAGGATGCTATCCAGTATGTAGTAAACGGCAGATCAAGTGCTAGTTATGCGCTTGATATTAAGGCAGATGCTACTAATCCCGGCGGTATTACTGCTACTGGAGGTTCAGTTGTTCGTCACACTAAACCTCTTACCGGTGCACCGGAAAAAGACCGTCCGATAACCAGATTCTATGGCGGTATCTTTAACGCAAGCTATGTTGTTCGTCAGGGAGGTACCTTTGGAGCAGGTTACACCGGTGCAAGCGCACCTTACTTCTACTTCTACGGTGGCGAGTTTAACGGTACTATTTACACTAATCGTTCTCAAAACCAGTTCCACGGTGGCGTATTCAATGGTCAATTGCAGATGTCTGTAGATTCATCCGCCTATACCTTGATTACAGGTGGTAAGTTTAAGTATCTTTCTAATGTGATGGGTTCTAATCTTGATGAGAAAATCGCCCAAGGTACAAGTAACTATAAATTCACTATTGGTTCGTCAAAGAGCGTTTACGATAAGGATGTTTATGTAGATGACGAGGGTTACTATGTTGTAGGAGATAATATATTCTCTGAGGAAATCGAGGCAGGCGTTGCTATGACTCCTGGCGGGGATGATTATTTTTACTATAGTCAAGTTGCCACAGAGGGTGCTCTTAACTACACCGATGTTTATATGGCTCTTGAGAAAAACCCGACAGCAACTGTAACTGTCTATGAAGAAAAGCTTGACCTTGAAGGCATTGATTTCACAGGTACTATCGTTGTTCCTGAGGGACAGACCTTGACAATTACCAATGCACCCGCAGACCTTAAAGTTGAGGGCGAAGGAACGGTTGTTTTTGTTGAGCCTGTTGCAAAGATCGGCGATACACAGTACAGCACCCTTGCAGAAGCCTTTGCCGATGCACAGGACGGTGATACCATCACACTGCTTGCAGATATCGAAACAGCTGATGCTATTACCAATACCAAGAGCATTACCCTTGATCTTAACGGCAAGACCATAACAGGTACAGATAATTCTACTGCAAGCTTTGGCTTAATAACCAATAAAGGTACACTAACTGTTACAGGCGACGGTACTATTACCTTGGTTGCTACTAACGACCGTGATTGGAACGCATATTCCTCTGTAATCTCCAACACAGTCGGCGGCAAGCTGATTGTTGAAAGCGGTACTATTGAGCATTTAGGCGGTAGCGATATGGCTTACGGTATTGATAACCTCACAAACGGTAAGGGCACCTATGCCGAAACCGTTGTTAACGGAGGCACCGTTAAGTCTACCTACCGTGCAATCCGTCAGTTCTTAAACGGCGTTGAAGCACAGAATATTTTAACAATCAACGGCGGTACTGTTGAAGGCGCTAACAAGTCCGTTTGGATGCAGGATCCAAGCGCAAAGGCAAACACAGGTATCTTAACAGTTACAGAGGACGCTACACTTATCGGTGATGTTTACCTCTATGTAACCGAAGGCTCTACCGAGTGGCCTGTTGAGGTTTCTATCGCAGCTGCTGCATTACAGGGTGACAGCGAGGTTCTCACAGGTAATGTTCCTGCAGGCTATGCCGTTGAAAATACAAACGGCACCTACGGTGTTACTCCCGTTCCCACAGGCTCTAACAGCCCTGCTTACACTAAGGAAGTAGGCGGCTATGTAAGAGTTTGGGGTGAAGGCGGCGGTAACGCAAAGGAAAGCTTCGTTCTAAAGCTTTATTCAGGCGAAGCTCTTATGGCTACCACAACACTCAACAACATCGGCGGCATCATTGATGGCGAGGTTTATGTAACATGGAACTTCTATTATCCCTCGTCAAACGACGAATATTGGACGACTGTTTGGGAAGAAGGACATCCTAATTCTTTGGCACAGCCTACCGAGGTTGAGCTTTGGATCGACGGTACCTGCGTTGCAACAACTCCCGCTAAGATGAGCGGTGCAGACGATATTAACCCTGTTGTTTGGGAAGAACTCGGCGGTGTTAAGTATATCGTAACAGGTCTTAGCGGCTCAGGTACAGAGGAGGATCCTTTCCTTATTAACAACAAAGAAGAGCTTCTTTGGTTCCAGGCAAAGGTCGATGAGCAGGCGGCTGACGGCTCTACTCAGTTTGCGGGCGTATACTTTAAGCTTACAGATGACATTGACCTTTCAGGCATTAACTGGAATCCCATCGGCTCTATGAGCGGTGACCACGGCTCCTTCAAGGGCGTGTTTGACGGTGACGGTCATACCATCTTTAATCTTTATGTTGAACAGGCAGGCACAGGACTCGGTCTGTTTGCGCGTACTGCAGGTAATGCGGTTATAAAAAATCTTAACATAGTTAATGCAACTGTTAAGTCTACCAATAACTCTAACTATGCAGGCGTTCTTGTTGGTAACGCTTATGCAAGCACTAAGATTGAAAATGTTCATGTAAGCGGCGATATTCTCGTTTCGGCTCGTGGCTATATCGGCGGTATCGCAGGTCACGGCTATGTTGTAATGGATAATGTTTCCGTAGTAGGTAACGAAGGCAGTCTTATTACCTCTACCTTCTGGTGCGCAGGCGGTATTCTCGGCTATGGCGGTGAAGGTGCCACTAACATCAAAAATGCTCATGTAGAAGGTCTTACAATCACCTCCGCAGCAGGCGGTCTTGGTGCCATTGTAGGTATGGCAGAGGATAATAACGGTACTCAGCCAATTTCCGGCTCTAATCTTTCTGCTGAGGATGTAGTAATTAAGACCTATGTCGGCGGGTACGGTACAGCCTACGAGGACTACTGTATAGGTTATCTCTATGGCGGTAATCCCACCAGCAAGCTTACAGGTACACTCACCGTTGAGAATGTAACTGTTGAAACAGCAAGCGGTAACACAGCTTCTGTTAACGATGCAGTTGCTTCTGTTGACGGAGATATTTACTTTGACCTTAAAGCTGCATTTAGCGCTGCACAGGACGGTAATACTGTAAAGCTTTTAAGGGATACCTTCATTAGCGAATATATCTATGTAAATGGAAAGAGCCTTACCTTTGATGGTGATGGTTATAAGATTTTACAGGCACCGGGTATGACACTTGGCGATTACCTTGTTCCGCTTCGTTTCAATAATGGCGAATACACCATCAAGAATGTTGTATTTGACGGTTGGACCTCCAAGAGCGTGCTTCGTATTGAGGGTGGCTCTGCTCTTCTGGATAATATAACAATCGAGAATACTAATTGGAGTACAGATACTCAGACCAAGAGCTATGGTGTACTTTACATAGAAAACTCAGAGGTCACCGTTAGAAATTCTAATTTCCTTAACAATATAGCAGGCTCCACTATTACATACGGCTATGGTAGCTCTAGTGATATGGCAACCAAGCTCGTTATTGATAATTGCTCATTTGAAGGAAATATAAGTAACGGCGAATGCGCTATCATTTATTATGTTAAGGGTACAGGCTGTACCATTACTAACTCTGAATTCATTGACAACCAAGTTAACTGCAACACCAATGGCGCAACCGTTTATCTTGGCTTTATGGAAAATTGTGTTATAACTGACAACCTCTTCAAGGACAACAGTGTTAGCGATTCCAGCAGCTCTACCCGTGTTGCGGGTGCAATTTTTGCAGGCTATCAGGCAACCATCACAGGCAACGCATTTGATAATAATATAGCTTCAAACGCAAACGGTGATGTACTTGGTCAGGTTTGTATCAGTACCTATTACGGCGATGGCTATGTAGAGTTAAGCGACAACTATTGGAATGGCGAAGCTCCTGCTTATGGCAAGGACTACACTATTCAGCATCAAACAGGGGACGGCGACTTTGGTATGGATAGCTACTATACCGAATATGAGCTTGATGCTGACGGCAATGTTGTGCTTTCCGGCGAGGCTACAAACACATTCGTAGCTAAAATCGGTACAAAGAAGTACACATCCCTTGCAGAAGCTCTCAATGCTGCACAGAATGGCGACACCGTTATTCTGCTTGCTCCTATTGTGGTTAATGCAGGTGAAACTCTTACACTCGACAAGGCTATTACCATCACCTATACATCCGATGTAGCAGGTGAGGATATGATTACCAACCGAGGTACTCTTGTTATCGACAGTGCAACCCTTATTTATAATAACACCGATACTACTGCTTCTAATGTTACTGTTAGCACAATTAGCTGTGAACCCGGTTCCGTACTTGAAGTTAAGAGTGGTGTTGTTAAAAACGATTCCGCAAATAACGGTTCACTTGGCATTTATGCTTTCGCTATTGACCTTCTTACCAACGGTAGCCTTGGTGACGTAACCGCTACCATTTCAGGCGGTGAGGTTATCTCCACTAACTATATGGCTATTCGTCAGTTTAACAACGGCACAGCATGCAAGAACACCCTTACCGTTACTGACGGTTACATCTACGGCGCTAAGCGCGCAATTCAGGTTCACCTCAAGAACAACGCAGCTTATACCACAATATCCGGCGGTACAGTTGAGGCAGGCGAAGGTGGATACGCACTTTGTCTCTTCCCAACAGATGCTGAAAACTTCAGTGTAACAGGCGGTACATTTATCGGTACTATCTACTCCGGTACGGACGGATTTATCTCAGGCGGTACATTTAGTGAGGAAGTTTATAGTGGTTATATAGCAGATGGCTTTGAGGCTATAGATAACGGCGACGGCACCTACGGTGTAACAGAAGAGGAAGACCTATATAAAGTATTCTATATTATTGATATGATACCTGAAACAAATGCCAATGGCGATACATATTATCGTGTAGGCTTTGGTGCCGGTATTGACTCCTTAAAGTATAGCGCAGTAGGATTTGATATTGTAGCAGAAAACGGTGCTTGCTTAGAACTCAAAACTACACAGGTTTATGATTTGTTCTATATTTATAACACCGACGGTTCTTTAAATACCGTAGTTGAACCCTCAAGACTTGGCGGTAATTATATATTCTATCAGGAATTACTTTTCCCTGCAGATTATGACAATATGGTAATAAGCTTTAGACCGTTCTATGTAACTCTAAGCGGCGAAAAGGTTTCGTTTAATAAGTCTTATGATATATCAGATATCTACACTTCGACAGTAAAGGAGGGTTAAAATGAAGGCTATTTTGGAAATTGTTAAAATTGATTGTGAGGATATCATAACTACAAGTGGTCTTGAAAATGTAGGAACAGGTGGTAACAACACAGGCTCCGCTTCAGGTACACCTGTTTTTCCCGCATCTTTACTTGACTAGTTTCGATTCTTTTATTCACCTTAGTAGGCTGCTGCTTTATGTGGTAGCCTACATCCTTTTAGGAGAAAAATATGATTAAAGTTATCATTCGTAGATTTATAGAATTGTTAGTTAGCTGCGCTTTATTTTCTGTAATAGCAGTATTTCTTAATATCATAGGTCTGTTCACTACAAAAACAGCTGTTTTTACACTCGCTTTTTTAGGTGCTGTGTGCTGGTTTTCTTTAAATGTATTTATGCTGAGACATTGTTATTTTGATTTATGCGACAGAAAAATATATTACATTTCTAATTTTGTGGCGTATATTATTTTTGGAATCTGTACGGTTATCGTATATCTTTGTTTTTCAAATTCTGTATACGGTTGGATTTTTGCAATAACAAAGTTTTTTAAATATACCAACCTAAGTCTTTCAACGGTCAGGTCAGCTGCCTTGTTTCATTTCTTGGGAGGACTTATGATTTGGCTGTCCCCTATTGGTATGAAATGGATTTTTACATTAGAGGAAGACGAAGAATAATATGTTTACGGTATGCTTAGCTGAGCTTAATATAACGATAAATAACAAATATGATTATATTAAAAATCTTTGCGCAGATTATATTGTAAAAGAAAAAGCGGACTTTTTTGTAGAGGTAACCGACGCCGAAATAGAAGCCGAAAGGTGCTCCCCCAAAAACGATACGGGCTATCTCGAAGCTTTAGCCATATACCGAAAAATTGCCGAAAAAATAACAGATTACGAGGGTGTATTATTGTACGCTGCGGTTATTTCGGTTGAAAACAACGGTGTTGCATTTTTGGCTAAAAGCGGAATTGGTAAAACCACACATATTAATTTATGGTTGAAGTTTTTGGGAGATAAAGTCACGGTCATAAACGGCGATAAGCCTCTATTAAGAATTGTTGACGGAAAATTATATGCATACGGAACACCTTGGTCTGGAAAAGAAGCCTTAAACACCAACACTAAAACGGAATTAAAAAATATTTGTTTTATATCTCGCAGTTTAGTTAACGAATGTGTTAAGGTAACAGACAAGGAAAGTATTTTGGAAAAACTTTTTCCTCAAATATATCTTCCAAAAACTTTGTACGGCTTAACCAAAACGCTGAATTTTTTAAACACCACTATAGATAAATGTAGCTTTTATTCCGTGAAATGTAACACCGATATTACAGCCGCAAAAACGGCATACAAAGCAATTCTTCTTTGAGATTTCAATTTTGTGTTCCTGTTTTAAAGATTTGATTTAATATAGGTACAATCAAAAACCAAAAAGCTGTTCGCCAAACGACGAACAGCTTTTTTATATTTTACTTATATTATTCACTTGTGGTTTCATGGAGCATTTATTAGCTCAAATATAAATTGTACATTGGAATCACCCGAACATTTTATTTTGTTAGAATTTTATAGGTTTTTAAAATCATAAGCATTCCTACTTTCAAAAATCTATATAAAATCCCTTCTCGGATATTAGAATATTATTTGAGTTTAGTTTAAGGGTTATTTAGCCCATTGGAATCACCGTGTATTTTTTAATTTAATTTAAGTTTTTGAGTTAAAAGTTTAGTAAACCTTGGGACTCACCTCTTTCAAGAAAATTTTTGGTGCTGTGCTGGTGGATCTACCATTTGGCACCACTCCTTTCTTTCCTTTGATTGTATTATACATCATAACGCTCAATTTGTCAAGTAAAAGTTGATAAAAATTATTTATTTTTTACAAATAAAATTTTTATTGTAATTGTTTTCCTAGTGTGTTATAATTAAAATGTTGAGGGTTGTTAGAGAGAAAAAGGCTATGAGTTAGCCTTTTTTTGTTATTTTGTCTTAAAGGAGATGAGATAAAATGGGAAGACCTATGGGTAGAATGGGCGGTCCGATGGGTAGACACGGCGGTCCTAGAGGCTTTTTAACCGAGGAGGAAAAAAAGAATAAACCTAAAGTCACCAAGGAGCTGCTCCTTAGAATTTTATCATATATGAAGCCGTATGTGCTGCAGTTTGCTTTGGTTTTTGTAGCGCTCTTTCTTTCGGCGGTTTTTGGGTTGTTCCCCTCGGTGATAACCGGTAAAATAGTTGATGAAATTATAGCAAATGGTTCAATGGCACGTCTTGTTAAGCTGATTCTTCTATCCTTTGGTGTGATTTGCACCTCGCACGTTATTAGCGTACTAGAGCAGTATATTAACTCCTGGATTTCGCAGATGATAATAAAGGATATGCGAAATGAGATGTATCATCATCTGCAGGGAATGTCACATTCTTTTTTCACTACCGAAAAACAGGGTGATATCATTACCCGTATGAACAGTGATATCAGCGGTGTGAGTGCGGTGATTTCGGGAACACTAACATCGCTTGTAAGTAATTTCTTGGTGGTTGTTACCACGCTTTTTTATCTCTTTTACAGTGATTGGCGTTTAGCAATAATAGGTATTATTATAATCCCTGTTATGATTTTACCCACCAAGGCAGTGGGCAAAAAGCGCTGGAATTTAGCGTCAATAGCACAGGAGAAAAACGATGCTTTAAATCAGCATATAGACGAAACCCTTTCGGTTAGCGGCTCGATGCTTGTAAAGCTTTTTACAAAAGAAAAAAAAGAATATGAGACCTTTAAAAAAATCAACAAGGATGTTAGCGATATCACAATAAAAGAGCAAAGAACGGGCAGCTGGTTCCACGTGTTTATGTGGATAGTTATACAAATTTCGCCCTTGCTCATTTACTTTGTGGGCGGCTTGCTTATACTTAAACTTGGTGATAAAAGCCTGACCGTTGGCGATATAACGGTGGTTGTAACACTTGTAAACCGCCTTAATATGCCTGTAAGACAGCTGCTTAACATTCACGTTGACTTTACACGTTCGCTAGCCTTATTTACTAGAATTTTTGAATATTTTGACCGCAAGCACGATATTGTAACACCTAAAAATCCGACAAATCCCGACCTTGCAAATGCCGATATAGAGTTTTTGGATGTTCATTTTTCCTATGAGCGCCAAATTGAGATACTAAAGGGTATGTCCTTTTTGGTGCCGGGCGGCAAAAAGTATGCAATAGTGGGCTCGTCGGGTGCGGGAAAGAGCACCGTTATAAATATGATACCCCGTCTTTATGATGTGTCCTCAGGCGAGGTTAAAATAGGCAGTGTTAATGTTAAGGATATTGATCTTGAGTACCTTAGAAAAAATATCGGCGTTGTGTCACAGGATACATACCTATTTAACGGTACTATAATGGAAAACCTACTCTATGCTAAGGACGATGCAACAAAAGAGGAGGTAATAGACGCTTGTAAAAAGGCTAATATCCACGAGTTTATTTCGTCGCTACCTCAAGGCTATGATACGCTTGTGGGCAACAGGGGACTTAAGCTTTCAGGCGGCGAAAAGCAGAGGGTGTCAATAGCCCGAGTGATACTCAAAGACCCTAAAATTTTAATTCTTGACGAGGCAACTAGCTCGCTTGACTCAATTTCAGAGAGCCTTATTCAGTCAGCACTTGACAGAATTATGGTGGGTAGAACAAGTCTTATTATAGCGCACAGATTATCAACCGTTTTAGCGGCAGACTGCATTATGGTTACCGAAAACGGTAAAATTAGCGAAAAAGGTACCCACGAGGAGCTAATAAAGAATAGTAAAAAATATAAACAGCTCTACGATACCCAATTCGGAAAAATTTTAGAGCACGAAAAAAACAAAAAAATTTAAAAAACGTATTGACAAACAAAACCTCTTGTAGTAAAATCCGTTAAGTTGGTAAAAATTGTTCACTACAGGAGGTCTATTTATGAGCAATAAAAGAAAATTAAAGGTAGCTGTTATAGGCTGTGGAAACATATCGGTAATGCATCTCGATTCTATAATCGCATTAGACAAGGCAGAGCTTGTAGCTGTTTGCGATATTAAGCAACATTTAGCCGAGGAAACAGCTAAAAAGTATAATGTAAAAGCATATACCGATTATAACGAAATGTTTAAAAAAGAGGGCTTAGATGCTGTGCATTTGTGTCTACCACATTATATACATACTGTTGTGGCAAACGATGCTTTAAGAGCAGGTATAAATGTATTGTCTGAAAAGCCGATGAGCATAAAGTATGAGGATGCTGTTGAAACGGTAGAGCTGGCAGAAAAACTAGGTCTTAAATACGGCGTTATTTTCCAATGCCGCTATAATACACCTTCTCAGCTCGTAAAACAGAGAATAACAGACGGAAGGCTTGGCAAGGTAAAATGCGGCAGAACAACTCTTACATGGAGCCGTTCGGATAATTACTACGGTGATTCTGATTGGAAGGGTACATGGGACAAAGAGGGCGGCGGCGTTATTATCGACCAAGCTATACACTCTCTTGACCTAGCAAACTGGTTTATAGACGACGAAACTATAGAAGTTCAATCCTCACTTCACAACCGCAACCACGCAATTATGATTGTCGAGGATAGCGCTGAGGGCTTAATCAAGTATAAAAACGGTGCAGTTCTCTCCTTCTTTGCGATGAATAATTACTGTATAGATGAGCCTATTGAAATCCGTCTTTATTGTGAAAACGGCAAGGCAACACTTTCTTATGATGAGGCTGTAATCAGTTATAACGACGGAACAACCGAAACGGTGGATAACCATCCGCAAAATATAGTGACATATTCTGGCGGTAAGGATTATTGGGGAAGTCAGCACGCAGTACAAATTCATCAGTTCTATAACGCCGTTTTGGGCGAGGAAGAGCTTGAAATAAGTGGCAAGGAAGCATTAAAGATTCAAAAGATTGTCTGTGATATATATGCTAACAATGATAATGTTGCTTTAATGGATAAAAAATAACTTTTAGAGAAAAAGCAGAGTTTACCTCTGCTTTTTTGATTTAATATATTGACTAAAGCGTGAAAAAATATTACAATAAGAATAGAAATTTATTCGGAGGAAAAGATAATGGATGAGAAAATAATGCAAGAGGATTATAACCCCGATATTATAACACTTACCGATGATGACGGTAAGGAATACACCTTTGAGGTGCTTGATGCCGTTGAGAGCGATAACGGAAGATATTTAGCGCTTCTTCCTGTTTTTGAGGATGCCAAAAAGATGCTTGACGATTCAGGCGAGCTTGTAATCGTTAAGGTTATGGAGGAAAACGGCGAGGAATACTTCACAGAAATCGAGGATGACGATGAGTATGAAATGATTGCCGACGCTTTTGTTGACAGATTAGAGGACTTTTTTGAAATAGACAACAAATAACGCAAGACAATGCCTTGCGAATGAATAGTGAATAATGAATAGTGAATAATTTCGGTGTCGGCTTTGCCGACTTAATATAAATTGTGCCTTGGCACACCTTAATTATTCATTCTTCCATATTCATTTTTCATTATTAATTATATATTTCTTGTCTGCCCTGTGCGTGTATCGCAGCTTTTATAACCCTACAACTTTAATTTATGGGACCTTTGCTCGAGTGGTGGGCTTGCAGACCTCCCACGGCCGTGCCGATTATGGAAGAAGGGAGCGCGAAGCCATTCGGCTGGGACCCACCTGTTTTAACGCAGGTTATCATTAAGCCGTTACGGCAGGGCGGACAGCGTGTATGGTGCTTTGCACCATACAATGAATTGCCCATAGGGCATGAATTGGTTAAGTACCATGAATTGTACCTTCGGTACATGAATTGCCTTACGGCATAAAAACAGGCAATTCAATTCATGAAAGCTTCGTTTTCAAATCATGATGCCATAAGGCAACAATTCATGACGGTTACCGTCAATTCATTTTGTTAATCGTTAGGGAACGACCTTCGGTGTCATTCCGTTTTACAAATAAAAAATAACAAACAGGCTTGATTTTAAAATCAAGCCTGTTTTGTGTTTATTTGTTTTTATTCATCGCTTTGATTTGGCGGATGTCTGTGCCTAAAAACTTTTTGGCGGTGTAGCTGCCAATAAGTCTTGATGTTACTCGAGGCGTATATAGGTTTTCTATTTCTGCCATTGTGAGATTTGTGTTAATAATTGTGGGAAGTGCGGCTAAAATACGTGTGTTTATTATGTTATAAAATAACGATTGTATGTAAGGTGACACAAACTCGCTACCAAGGTCATCAATTACAAGTAAATCGCACTTAATTGCCGCCTTGTAGCTAGCGTCCGAACGGAGATTAAAATGCTCGTTTTCCATAGTGGAAAAAAGGTTGTATGCCGAGCCATAGATTACATCAAAGCCCTTATTTAAAAGCTCAAAAACTATGGATAGCGACAGATGTGTTTTTCCGATTCCTGTATCGCCCATAAACAAAAGGCTATCGCTCGTTTTAGGGTTAAAGCTTATAGCATATTCCTTGCAGAGCTTAAAAATAGCGGTCATTCTCTTTTTAGGACTAGCACCGTTTTGCGCTTCTTCCGAGTAATAGTCTAAACTAAAATCTTCAAAGCGACTGCTGTTTAGCGGCAGGCTTTTTGAAAGGTCGTCTAATATCAACTGTTTTGCTATGTGTTTTATACAGTCACAAATTTTGCCGTTAACATAGCCTGTATCTGCACATTTATCGCAATCTGGAAGAAGAGGCATAATAGCTGCGTTATCTAAAAATGCTTGTTTCTCTGCATTAAGTTTTTGTACGGTTTCTTTTAAACTTTTTAGCGTTTCTGTATCGCCCGATAGTGCGGTTATAGCGGTTTTAGCACCAAGCATATTTAAGTTTTGATTTATTTCTTTAAGTTTTGTATGCTCGCTTTCAAGCTTTTCCATTTGTGATAGAAAAAGTGCTTGTTTTTTATTTTTATTTTTTTCCTTAATTTCAAAAGCTAATCGGTATGCTTCGGTTCTGTTAAGCATATTTTTTTCCTCTAATCATCAGAATTTAGACTTTCCTCGAAAGTCGATAAGTTGTATCCGCTAAAGTTTTCTTTAGCAGTTTTTTTAGAATTTGTTTTTTGTGTTTTCTCTTCCTGTTTTATATCCTTAGCGGTTTTATAACCCTTTTTATGCCAATTTTCTATTATCTTGGCGGTGTAGCTAAACATAAATTTAGATTTTGTATCAACACAAAGCTCGTAAGCGGCAATAAGCAAATCGTCACTAAGTCCCCATGTGTGAAGCCAAAGGTAAGAATAATCCGCCTCTTTTTCACTAGGACGGCGAAATTCTATTGAAAACGCCTTGCAAACTCGCTTCCAAGCAAGGTCGCCAATAGCCCTTTCGGAAATCCACTTTTCAGCCGAAACTATATTTTCAATTCCCTTTTCTGCCCAAATAACCGCAGTGCGCTCTATAAATGTGATATTGAGCCTGTCGTTTGTTTTGGCATACTGTAAAAGCAATAGGATAAGCGAAACATCAAGGCCTAAATCGTCATAAAGCCAGACTAGTGTGCTAGCCTCATTTGTCTTTAAATTTCTGCCGAATTTAAGCTGAGCCTCGCGAAGTAACAACTGTAATTTCGGGTCCTCAAGACCTCGTTTGGCAACATCCTGTCTTGTAGGCTTGGCCGTCTGCTTTACAATTTCTTTTGGCTCTGTCTTCTTTTCAGGTTTTATTTCTTCATGGCAGCCTAAAACACCCTGCTTCACCCAATAAAGCAAAGCGTCCTCTATTTCGGGTTTAGCGATTGATAGCGCCGCAGATATTATTTCTGCCGAAATTTCCTCGGTACTGTTTCGCAAAATATAGAGGATACATTTAAGCTGAGTGTGTGTTGCAAGCTTTAAATACTTATCGACTATCAGTGTCGGCACGGGGAAGGCTTGCCTATATGTATCAAACATTATGAAATAACCCATACCGTCACCTCCGTTTAAAATCTGGGTTTTCTTGACAATTTCTTAACACCACTGTATAATTATGCTTGGAGTTAAATTTGTTAGGGGGGTATTGCCTTGGAAAGACGAGTTCTTGTTATCGACGAGGATAAAAGAAGCCTAAAGCTCATATCACAAAGTCTTGAACAAAGCGGCTTTTCGGTGGTTGTAGCACGTGGCTTTGCCTCTGGCTTTGCTCAGCTTGCTTCGTCGGCTCCCGATATCGTTGTAATCGATATGTCAAAAGAGCACGAACAGGGTATAAAGACGCTGAAATCTATAAGAGAATGGTCCACACTTCCGATAATAGCAGTAGGACCAGAGGGTGAAAAACACCGCATAGCCTCGCTTGATAGCGGAGCCGATATATACCTTTCAAGACCTATATCCACCGCCGAGCTTTTAGCATATATAAGGGTTTGCGAAAAAAGGCTTATAGAATTTGAAACTGTAATCGGTATAAAAACAGGTGAAACCTTTGAAGCAAAGGGGCTTAGACTTAACTTTGCAAGCTGTCAGGTCTTTGTGGACGATAAAGAAATCCACCTTACCAAGAATGAATTTAGAATTTTATCGCTTCTTTGCAAGTATTCGGGCAGGGTGTTAACCTATGATTTTATAATGAAATCGGTTTGGGGACCGTTATCCGATGGCGGAAACGGAATTTTGCGTGTAAACATCACAAACATCCGCAAAAAAATTGAGCCCGATATGCAAAACTTTAAGTACATATTTACCGAGAACGGAATAGGCTACCGCCTTATCCCTAGCGAAAAATAATTATTTGGAATTTAATTATACTAAAAACCTTTTCGAAAATCAATAAGGAATGTGAATAAAAAAGAATGAAAAGTTTTACCGTTTCTAAAAACGATAGCGATAAAAGGCTTGATAGGTTTATACAAAAGGTCTGTCCAACACTGCCGCAGGCGCTTATGTATAAGTATATTCGCAACAAGCATATAAAGGTAAACCGCAAAAGAGCCGAAATATCTACAAGACTAAAAGAGGGCGATGTGGTAGAGGCTTACATTAACGATGAGTTTTTCAAAGAAATAAAGCCTCGCTACGATTTTTTAAGCTCACCTGATAGACTAAATATAGTTTATGAAGACGAAAATATAATTCTTGTGGATAAACCGCAGGGGCTTCTAGTGCATCCTGACAAAGAGGAATACAGAGATACGCTCATAGGCAGAATTAAGCACTATCTTTATAAAAAGGGCGAGTATGACCCTAAAGGTGAAAACAGCTTTGCGCCTAGCCTTGCCAACAGGATAGACCGCAACACAGGCGGCATTGTAATAGCTGCCAAAAATGCCGAGTCGCTTAAAATTCTATGCCAAAAGATTAAGGATAGAGAAATTGATAAGCGCTACCTTTGCATAGTTCACGGCGTACCGACTAAAAAAGAGGCAACGCTAGAAGGTTACCTTCAAAAAGACTGCGATAAAAACAAGGTCTTTCTAAGCTTAAAAAAGACCGACGAAAATTTAACCATTAAAACAAAATATAGGATGCTGTCCTCTAAAAATAATATGTCACTTTTAGAGGTTGAGCTTATAACCGGCAGAACACATCAGATAAGGGCGCACCTAGCGTCTATAGGTCATTCGCTTGTGGGTGACGGAAAGTACGGCAAAAACGGAATCGATAAGAAAAACGGTTTTGATAAGCAAGCCCTTTATTCCTATAAATTGACCTTTACATTTTCAACCGATGCGGGCATTTTGAATTATCTTAATAATAGAACCTTTACCGTAGAAAAGGTATGGTTTGCGGAAGGGTTTTAAATGCAAAATGCAAAATTAAAGAAAAATAGTAAATAATAAATGAAAAATGTGTCGTGCTCGGCACGACCGTGCATATATCGTTTTAATTCTTTGTTATTTGTTTTTATATTTGATGCGGCTTAGCTAAAAAAGGACAAATCAGGAAATCCTTTAATTATGGGGATTTCCTGATTTTATATTTCTATATTCAAATTTTAGCCTAAAGATTTTCGTTTTCAGAAATAAAGTCAATAATGTTTTTGTGTATCACACCGTCTTTTCTTTGTAAGAGTGTATCAATGGTAAGCAGATATTTGGGGTAGTTGTCACGAATCATTGTGAATGGCTTATATTCGCGCTCCTCTGTATCTTCGCTCATAATTGTCATAGCAACCTGAACATAACGGTATTCATCGCTAAGGCGTGTGATGAAATCACATTCTAGTTTTCCGATTCTTCCTACGCTGATTTTATAATTTTTTGCAGAGAGATATGTGTAAACAATGTTTTCAAGCACCGGACCGTAATTGATTCTTGTATCTACATTACGGGAAAAATAGATACCGAGGTCAGCAAGATAATATTTTTGCTCGCCTCGAAGTGATTTTTTAGACTTAACATCAAAGCGCGGGCACCTGTAAATAATTTTAGCGTTTTCAAGTATTTTAAGATAATTGTTAAGTGTTTCGGTACGGATTTTGATGTTTTCTTGTTTGTCAAAGTATTCTGCAATACCACCAAGACTAACCGTAGCACCGAAGTTGTTGATGATATAAGTCATAACCTTATCAAATACGGCACGGTTGCGGATTTTCTTGTGCCTCACAACATCCTTTTCAAATATCTGTTTTATAACGTCGGTAATATAGGTGTCCTTGTCGGCTACTTCATCAAATTCAAGCGTTTTCGGGAAACCGCCGAAACGGAGATATTCATTAAATTCTAGCGTTTTATCAGTCTTAATTTCCTTGCCAAGAAACGCTTTCATTTCCAGATACTCACGGAAGTTAAGGGTAAACATTTCAACTTCGATATATCGGCCTGTGAGTTTAGTGGAAAGCTCACCGCTTAACAGATAAGAATTTGAGCCTGTGATAAATATAGAGAAGTTTCCGTCCTCTCTGAATCCATTGACAACTTCTTCAAAGCCGACTACGTTTTGAACTTCGTCAATAAATAAATATTTGAAATCATTATCTGTTATTTGTTTCACAATGGCTTCTTCCAAAGCATCGGGGGTTTTAATCTTTCTGTAACCTCGCTTATCAAGATTGAGATAAATAATATCTTTCTCATTTATACCTGATTTTTTAAGATCCTCCATAACCGAAAGCATAAAGAAGGATTTACCGCAACGGCGGATGCCTGTTACAACCTTTATTAAATCACTATGATAAAACCCTCTAATTTTGTCA
Source organism: Acutalibacteraceae bacterium (assembly GCA_045577835.1). GTDB lineage: Bacteria > Bacillota > Clostridia > Oscillospirales > Acutalibacteraceae > UBA737. The sequence continues at coordinate 23,443 of JAZNJD010000031.1, forward strand.
ATGTAATACTGTCTAGTGTAAATTTTTTGTTTCATTGTCGGCAATCCTTTCTTATAGATAACGATATTATAGCAACTTTTTTAGTTAATGTCAAGTTAAGGGGGTATAAATTGCGCTTTATTATATTTTACCCTCGTTAAACGGCAAATATGTACGACGTTTAACAAAAAGAAAACACCTCTTTTAGTTGACACGCATTATTAAATTCTGAGCAGAAGAAACATACAGATATTTCTATTGCAAAATGTTTTTATATGTGCTAAAATATTTTTGCGACGCAAACTGAATAATTTTTTCTAATACAAAGGAAACTATCTTGGTAAAAGGTGTTCTCCTTTTCTTTCCTTTGTGTTAGAGTCAGTTTGCGTCGCAACAAACTGAGGATGAGCACTTTTTCGGCACACTCTTCGGGGTGTGCTTTTTTATTTGAGGAGGAAATATAGACGTGAATTATGCCTGTTGTTTTATAGGTCATAGGGAAATAGAAGAGACCGAAGAATTAAAATGCAAGCTATCTTACATTATTGAAGCTCTGATTGCAGAGAAGAATGTAGATGTGTTTTTCTTTGGTAGCAAATCGGACTTTAACAATCTTTGCTACGATGTGGTAGACGAACTAAAAGAAAAATATCCCCACATAAAACGAATTTATGCGAGAGCGGAATATCCATATATAAACGAAGATTATAAGAAGTATCTTTTGCAGTTTTACGAGGATACATATTATCCTGAAAGTGTATTAGGTGCTAATAGGGCAGTATATATTAAAAGAAATTATAGTATGATCAATAACAGCCGTTATTGTATTTTCTACTATAACGAAAAATTTGCACCCACAAAACGAAAAAGCGGAACAAAAATAGCTCTTGATTATGCAATATATAAGGAAAAGAACATTATATTGCTTACGTAGAGAATGACGGCGCAAGGCTTCGCCTTGTGAGTGAAGAATGAAAAGGTGAAGCACACAGCTTTTAGCTGTGTGCTTCAGGGGATGAATATGGGCGGTGCGAGGAAAAGGAAAAACCCCGCACCGTATTTAAACGCCGCAGACCCTAAGGGGACGAAAGGGTCTCTAGCGGTATTTAACTAAGGGTTAGTTCTAGCTGCGCTGTTTCTTTCGGCACAGCTTCTTTTTCTATCCGCACCTTATATTCGGTGTATTTTTTGGTTTCTCTTGACTCGCTTTTTACCTTTACACCTGCGGTTTTCATAGTATCAACAAGCCGTGTCAAACTGTTTGAAAAAAGTCTTATATCGCCAATGCTTGCCTTTATAGAAGAGGAGGCGGTCTTTTTTTCTTCTAAAGGTGCCTCCTCTTCCTGTAAAGTGACAGCGCCGAGACTCTGCGTAATGGCAGTCGCAGAGACTAACATCGAGTTTATAAGGCTTTGTGCCTGTTTTAAGCTCATTGACTCGGCAATAATTATGTCAAGCGCGTTTTGGCGCAATTTAGGGGGCGTATTAACTAGCAAAAGGGCAAAATCCTCGTTAAGTCCTGAGTCTTTAAGCCTTGATAGAATTTCGTCTTCTAGCTTTAAAATGCTTAACTTTTTTAGCACTTCTGAACGAGAAAGTCCTAGCTTTACCGCTATCTCCTCACAGGACATATTATATGTGAGCATTGCCCTTTCTATCTCCCTTGCCTCCTCTAAATAGGAGGGGACAAAGCGGCAGAGATTATCGTTAAGCCGTATTAGTGCCGCCGCCTTATCGTCGGCAGTGCAGAGGATACAAGGAACTCGGCGAAGCTTTAGTCTTTTTGCTACCAAAAGACGCCTAAAGCCCGAAATTAGCTCATAGCCTCTAAGCGACACCTTTCTTACAATCAGCGGCTTTAGTATTCCGTTTTCGAAAATGCTTTCGGTGAGGGATATGAGGTCGCTATCTTCTACAGCCTCTAGATGTGCGCTGTTTTTAATATGTATTTCTCTGGTGTTTAGCCAGACTAACTTTTTATCAAAGGCTATCATTTGAGCTTCCCTCCCGACAAGAAAATTATTGCAGAGAAAGTTTAAAAAGTAAAGTTTTTTCGGTCGCAAAAAGTGACAGAAAAATAATAAAAGCGCCCTTTTAAAGAGCGCTTTTTGATATTTTGTTTGAGTGTCTTGGATATTTTGTCGGGGTTTGCGAAATCTTTTTTGAAATTACAAAGGCTCTTTGCTCATTTCCTGTTAAGGTTTCGCATATAATAGTGGGTTTTTCGCAGCCTAGAATTTTATAAGCGTTTTGTGCAGCCTCAGCCTCCTCGCTAGCAGAGGCACCCTTTAGTGCTACAAAATAACCACCTTTTTTTACAAACGGTATGCAGTATTCGGAGAGTGTTGGCAGATTTGCAACTGCTCTAGCGCAGGCAAAATCAAATTTTTCTCGGTATTTTACACTTTTTCCGCCTTCCTCGGCTCTTGAATGCACAAGCTCGGCAGAAAGCTCTGTTTTTTCAAGCACGTCGGCTAAAAACACAAGGCGCTTATTTAGTCCGTCAAGTAAAGTAAGCTCTATATCAGGGCGTGCAATTTTAAGCACTAGTCCCGGAAAGCCCGCACCTGTGCCAACGTCAATAACCTTAGCACCCTTTTCCACCTTTACCGCCTTGAAAAACAAAAGACAATCAAAGAAATGCTTGTATAAAACATCCTCAGGCTCGGTTATGGCGGTGAGGTTTATCTTTTGGTTCCATTCGAGCAATAAATTTCCGTAGAGATTAAGCCTATTTATTGCGGTATCGTCAAGCTCTAAGCCGAATTTAGCGCAAAGAGGCACAATTTTTTCTATATTAAAATCAATCATTATTATTACCTCTTGCTTTAAGATGAATTAAGAGCACCGAAATATCGGCAGGGCTGACACCTGAAATACGGGATGCCTGACCAATACTCTCAGGGTTTATCTTTTTAAGCTTTTCAACCGCCTCAAGACGAAGCCCGTAAACCTTATCGTAGTCAATATCCTTTGGAATTAACTGCTTTTCAAGTCTTAGCATCTCGTTAACCTGTGCTTGCTGACGGCTTATATACCCCTCATATTTAATCTCAATCTCTGCTTTTTCTATAACACTGTCGGGTAAAACAGGTCTTGTTTTATCGAATGGTGCTAGTAGTTCATAGTTTAACTGCGGTCTCCTTATTAAATCGGCAAGGCAGACACCCGTTTTTACAGGTGCTGTACCCGAAGCCTCTAATAATTGGTTGAGTTCGGCAGTAGGGGAAAGATAAATGGAATTTACTCGCTTTATTTCTTCCTCTTTTAAGCTTTTGTATTCTAGGAAACGATTATAGGTTTCCTCGTCTATAAGACCTAAAGCGTGACCTGTAGGCATTAGTCGTTCGTCGGCATTGTCCTGACGAAGCAGTAAGCGGTACTCACTGCGAGAGGTCATCATTCTGTATGGGTCCTGACAGCCCTTGGTTACAAGGTCATCGATAAGTGTGCCTATGTATGACGAAGCTCGGGTTAAGATAAGCGGCTCTTTTTCTTGCACCTTTCGTGCCGCATTTATACCTGCAATTAGGCCCTGTGCTGCCGCCTCCTCATAACCCGATGAGCCGTTAAACTGACCGGCACCGTAAAGCCCTGAATGTTTTTTAAGCTCTAGCGTTGGTAATAATTCGGTAGGGTCGATACAGTCATACTCAATAGCATAAGCATTTCGCATAACCTTTACATTTTCAAGTCCCTTAATGGTGCGGTAAAACTTAATCTGCACCTCTTCGGGAAGTGATGAGGACATACCCTGTAGATACATTTCCTCGGTGTTTTCACCGCAAGGCTCGATAAACAACTGATGGCGCTTTTTATCGGCAAAGCGGACTATTTTATCTTCAAGGCTCGGGCAATATCTAGGGCCTACGCCCTCAATAACACCCGAATAAAGCGGCGAACGGTGTAGGTTTTCTAAAATTACCTTTTTAGTTTCATCGTTAGTATAAGAAATATGGCAAACCACCTTATTTTCGGGTGGTGTGGTAGTAGAAAAACTAAATGGAACGGTTTTCTCATCGCCCTCTTGGATTTCGAGCTCTGAAAAATCGATACTATCCCTTAAAACTCTGGCAGGTGTGCCCGTTTTAAAGCGGCGAAGCGGAATGTCTAGCCTTTTAAGTGATTTTGATAGCTCGGTAGCAGGAAATGTACCGTCAGGACCGCCCTCATAGTTTACCTCACCCACATAAATTCTGCCGCCTAAAAATGTTCCTGTTGCAATTATTGCGGTTTTAGCCGAAAAATCAGCACCAAGGTTGGTTACAAGGTGCCACATATCATTTTCTTTTTGGAGGGATACTATCTCTGCTTGCTTAACGTCTAAATTCTTCTGCTTTTCAACGGCGTGCTTCATATAGGCAGAATAGTCTCTACGGTCTATCTGCGCTCTAAGTGAATATACAGCGGGACCCTTGCCTCTATTTAGCATACGGCTTTGCAGGGTTGTAGCGTCCGCCGCCTTGCCCATCTCACCGCCTAAGGCATCTATTTCACGAACTAAATGTCCCTTAGCGGTACCGCCAATTGATGGGTTACAGGGCATATTGCCCACCCAATCGAGCGTTATTGTAAACATTATTGTTTTACAGCCAAGCCTTGCAGCTGCTAGCGCCGCCTCAATACCTGCATGGCCGCCGCCGATGACTGCTACATCGTATGTACCCGCCTCATATTTTACAAAATCCAAAATTATTACCTCTTAATATGTAAATTATAAATTATAGTTTATTTTCCAACACAAAAACGGCGGAAAATTTCGTCGCAAACCTCGTTGGTAACACGCTTGCCTGTAAGCTCAAGTAAAGCGTCTAGGCAATCGTCCACACAAACGCCGACAGCGTCTAGCGTAAAGCCGCTTTCAAGCGCTGAAATAGCACCGTTTACAGAAGAAAGCGCTCTGCTTACACAGCTTCTTTGTCTCTCGCTTATAAGCACCGCCGCATCGGGCGAGAGGGAGGCTACCTTAGAAAGCTTTAGTATTTCTGCTTCTAATTCCTTAGCGCCCGTTTTTTGCTTAGCCGAAATTTCTACCGATATAAAGCCTTTAAAGACAGATTTATCAAGCGAAGCACAAAGGTCCGATTTATTAAGCACGATAATAGTGTTATTTTTATCAAGCTGTTTTAAAATGTCAAGGTCGTCGGTATCTAGTGGTCTTGACAAATCAAAAACCGCAAGAACAAGTGCTGAGCTGTCAAGCCGCTCTAGTGCTTTTTTAACACCCAAACTCTCGACGATATCCTCGGTTGAGTGGATACCTGCAGTATCCGAAAGATTTAAGATAATGTCACCGAGCATTACTGTATTTTCAACTATATCCCTTGTAGTTCCCGCAACATCGGTAACTATTGAACGCTCAGAACAAGAGAGTAAATTCATAAGGGTTGATTTGCCAACGTTTGGCTTGCCGACTATTGCACAGTCAAGCCCCTCACGAATGATTTTGCCCATATCGTAGCTTGAAAGAAGACTAGATAGCTTCTGCTTGCAGTTGTTAAGTAAGGCGCTGAAGTTTTCAAAGGTAAGACCTTCTATATCCTCGTCGGGATAGTCTGCATATGCGGCAAGGGAAGCGGCAGTTTCTAAAAGCTTTTGGGTTATATCCTCAATTTCCTTAGCAATTTTACCCTGTTTTGCACCTCTAGATATTTTTAAGGCTGCCTCACTTTTTGCCGAAATAATACCCATTATGCTTTCGGCTTTAGAGAGGTCTATTTTTCCGTTTAAAAAGGCACGCTCGGTAAATTCGCCCGCCTTTGCAGGAAAAGCGCCCGCAGAGTAAAGCGCACGAAGTACCGCTTTGGCAGAGGCAGAGCCACCGTGAATAGATAGCTCAACCGTGTTTTCACCCGTATAGCTTTTAGGCGCTTTGAAAACTAGCGCTACACAGTCGTCAAGGCTATCGTTTTCCCATATTATTTCACCGTAGGCGGCGGTATATCCTGAAAGGGCAGAAAGCTTTACACCGTTAAAGGCGCAAAAAACCTTATCGGCAATAGATATTGCATCCTCACCCGATATTCTTATAACGGCTATACCGCCCTCACCCGCAGGGGTTGAGAGTGCCGCAATAGTGCGTTCGGACATAAAGCCACCTCCAAATTACTTAAGTTGGCGAGAGTCAAACCGGAAACGGTTTCGCTCACCGCTTTTAATCATCGGGACTTGTGTTCTTTTTTGCAAGGCGACAGCCTTGCGCAAAATCACGCTTCGTCCGCTAAATAAAACCGTTGGCAGAAACTCTACGCCCTGTCAAAACTAAGATTTTAGTTTTGACAGGCGTGTCAGGTTCGGCTCTCGCCAACTTTTAACACTTTATTTTAGCATAAAGAGTAAAATTTTTCAATAGTCAAGGTGCAGCTGGAAAACAAAGCTGATATATTGAAGTTTTTGAAGCATTTTGGTATTATTTCTTCTTTTTTCTTTATTATTTAATTTTGCATTTTGCACTTTGCATTTTGCATTTAATCGTCTTTCCTAAATTTCGGGTTTGGCAGTCCTTGCTGAATTTTGGGAAATTCATTGTCTGAGTCGTTTGTAGGCTGAATTTCATAGGTGCCGTATTTGTTTATAAGCTCGCTGACAGTTTCAGGCTGACCTTGAACGGCACTCGATGAGGGAGTTGGTTGGAAATCGGGCTTTTGTTTTTTATTTTTCTTCATTTTTTATCACCTAAAGACTATTTTATACTAAAAAATACATTTAATACTGTTTGACACTTGAACTTTTCTGTGATATACTTTACTTTGTATATTTCTGTATAGTTTATGGAGGAAGTTTTAAATGCTCGATTTAAGATTTATTTGTGAAAATGCCGATTTGGTTAAAGAAAATATAAAACGTAAGTTTAAGGACGATAAGCTACCCTTAGTTGACGAGGTAATCGCTCTTTATAAGGAAAAGCTAGCCGCTAACACCCGTGCTAACGACCTTAGAGCTAACCGCAATAAAGTTAGCAAGCAGATAGGCGTGCTTATGGCACAGGGCAAGCGTGACGAAGCCGAGGATATGAAAAAGCTGGTTTCCGAACAGGCAGAGGAATTAAAGGCTTTGGAAGAAAAGGAAGCAGAGCTCGAAGAAAAGGTACGCGCTATACAGATGAAGATACCGAATATTGTTGACGCTTCTGTTCCTGTAGGTAAGGACGATAGCGAAAACGTTGAGGTTAAGCAGTACGGCGAGCAGACAAACCCTTCCTTTGAAATTCCCTATCACACCGATATTATGGCATTGTTCGACGGTATTGATAAAGAGTCAGCAGGTCGTGTTGCAGGCGAGGGCTTTTACTATCTTATGGGCGATATCGCCCGTATGCACTCGGCAGTTACTGCATACGCTCGTGACTTTATGATAAACAAGGGCTTTACCTACTGTATCCCTCCGTTTATGATAAGAAGCAAGGTTGTAACCGGTGTTATGAGCTTTGAAGAAATGGATGCTATGATGTATAAGATAGAGGGTGAGGACCTATATCTTATTGGTACTTCCGAGCACTCAATGATTGGTAAGTTTATCGATACTATCACACCCGAAGAAAAGCTTCCGCTAACACTTACAAGCTACTCACCCTGCTTCCGTAAGGAAAAGGGCGCTCACGGTATTGAGGAGAGAGGTATTTACAGAATTCACCAGTTTGAAAAACAGGAAATGATAGTTATCTGTAAGCCGGAGGAGAGCATGGAATGGTTCAACAAGATGTGGAGCTACTCTGTAGAGCTTTTCCGCAGCCTTGATATTCCTGTAAGAACTCTTGAATGTTGCACAGGTGACCTAGCAGATTTAAAGGTTAAGTCTTATGACGTTGAGGCTTGGAGTCCTAAGCAGCAGAAGTATTTTGAGGTTTGCTCTTGCTCAAATTTAGGTGATGCACAGGCTAGAAGACTAGGAATTCGTGTAAAAGGCGAAGACGGTAAAAAATATCTTGCCCACACACTTAACAACACCGTTGTAGCACCGCCTAGAATGTTGATAGCATTGCTCGAAAACAACCTCACCTTTGACGGTGAGCGTTACACCATCAAAATTCCAAAGGCGCTACAGCCTTATATGGGTGGCACAGAGGAGATTATCCAAAAATAATTAGCGGCAACTAAATTTTTTAAAAGGTGATTTGATTGGCCATCAAAAAAATATTAGAGTTTTGCAAGAAAAACATAGTATGGACTATAGCACTGTTTTTAGCGGCGGCAATTTTTATAACCTCTGCTACAATGCTTATTGTCCATCTGATGCCCGAAAAGAATAAATACGAGCAGTATATAAAAGAGGAACCGAAGCTAGAGCAGGGTCCTGAGGGAAAGCCTGTAGAAAACCCTGTTGATTTTGAATCGTTAAAGGCTCAAAATCCTGATGTTTGCGCTTGGATTACGGTAGAGGGCACAAATATAAACTACCCAATCCTTAGAAGCGGTCCTGACAAGGAGGACGATTTCTATCTTGACCATGATTTAAATGCGGTTAAGAAAGCGGCGGGAAGTATTTATATTCAGCGGCTTAACTCGGGTGATTTTTCCGATTCCAACACCGTAATATACGGTCATAATATGCTAAACGGCAGTATGTTTGCTTCCCTTAAGAAGTTTAGAGATGCAAATTTCTTTAAGCAAAACAATGTTATATATGTATACACACCCGAAAAGATTTTAAGATACAATATAGTTTCGGCTTTCTTGTATGACGACCGTCATATAATAAATTCGTTTAATTTCTATATTGCACAGGGTATGCAGGCGTATATTGATACCGTTATGAATCCGCAAACAGCGGTTAAGAATATAAGAGAGGGCGCAGAGCTTACCTTAGAGGATAAGCTAATTACACTCAGCACCTGCACCTCAAGGAAAAAGGAAAGATATTTGGTTGTTGGCTGTTTAATGGAAGAAATTAAGACAAAGTAGCAAAAAGCAAAAGGGGTAAAAAATGAAAAGGATAGGTTTTGATAACGATAAATATTTGAAATTGCAGTCCCAAAATATCAGGGACAGAATTTCTATGTTCGGCGGTAAGCTTTATATGGAGTTTGGCGGCAAGCTGTTTGACGATTTTCATGCGTCTCGTGTGCTTCCCGGTTTTCAGCCTGATAGCAAGGTGAAGATGCTCTTAAAGCTTAAGGACGATGCCGAAATAGTAATAGTTATCAATGCCGATGCGATTGAGAAAAACAAGCGCCGAGGCGACCTTGGTATTACCTATGACCTTGACACCTTACGCCTTATAGATGCCTTTAGAGGAATAGGCCTTTTTGTAGGCAGTGTCGTTATAACCTGTTTTACAGGTCAGCCTTTAGCACTTGCCTTTGAAAAGCGACTAAAAGCGCTTAACATTAAGGTTTACCGCCACTATCCTATAGCCGATTACCCCTCTAATATACCCCTTATTGTTAGTGACGACGGTTTTGGTAAAAACGATTATATCGAAACCGAGCGAAAGCTAGTAATTGTAACTGCCCCAGGTCCCGGCAGCGGCAAAATGGCAACCTGTCTGTCTCAGCTTTATCATGACCACAAGAGAGGCATTAAGGCAGGCTATGCAAAATTTGAAACCTTCCCGATATGGAATTTAGCGCTTAACCACCCCGTAAATTTAGCGTACGAGGCGGCAACTGCCGACCTTAACGATGTTAATATGCTCGACCCCTTCCATTTGGAAGCCTATGGCGAGAAAACGGTTAACTACAACCGAGATATAGAAATTTTCCCTGTGCTTAACGCTATGATGGAGAAGATTTTAGGCGATTCCCCCTATAAGAGCCCAACCGATATGGGCGTTAATATGGCTGGCTGTGCTATTATAGATGACGATGCCTGTCAGTATGCGGCAAAGCAGGAGATTATTAGAAGATACTACGGCGCTATGTGTAATGTCCGTCAGGGACTTGGCGAACAGGCAGAGGTAGCAAAGATAGAGCTTATTATGAATAAGGTGGGTGTGACGGCAAAGGACCGTCCTGTAGTAGATGCGGCGCTCAAAAAGGCAGAGCTAACAGGCGCACCTGCAACCTCGATAGAGCTGCCTGACGGTAGAATTATCACAGGTAAAACCTCATCGCTTCTAGGTGCCTCCTCTTCAATGCTTTTAAACGCTTTAAAGGAGTTAGGCGGCATACCTGACGATATAGAGCTTCTGTCACCAACCATTATCGAGCCTATTCAAAAAATGAAGACCGAGATTTTGGGCAACCACAATCCAAGACTTCATACCGACGAGGTGCTTATAGCCCTCTCAATCTGTGCCGCTACCAACGGCACCGCCAAAAAGGCGCTTGACCAACTTGAAAAGCTAAAGGGACTTGAAGCCCACTCAACCGTAATTCTTTCCCGAGTGGATGACCAGACCTTTAAAAAGCTCGGTGTTAATATGACAAATGAGCCGAGATACCAAACCAAAAAACTTTATCATCACAATTAAATACTTTAAATAGACACCCTTATTTGTCGAGGGTGTCTATTTTTGTTTAAGGTGTGGAAATAAACCCCTGGTTCTACCAGGGGAAGAAAAGCGAGCGAAGCTACAATAAAAGGGCGAGGCGTAGCCAAACCCAAAAAGACTACAAAAAGAGAAAGACCTCCAGTATAATGGTAGTGGTTTGGCGACCGCATTACCAAAATACAGGAGGTTTTTCAAATGAATAAAAGTAATGAGATAAAAAGCAGTGCACATTCAAAATACAGATGTCAA
>JAZNJD010000032.1:0-6542 GCA_045577835.1 Acutalibacteraceae bacterium
TCCTGTCGCTCCTACTCAAACGGGCGGGATGCAAGCACGTGCGGTTTCACGATCTGCGCCACACCTTCGCCACGATGGCGTTAGAAAACGGTATGGACGTGAAAACGCTGTCGGCAACGATAGGTCACGTGTCGGCCGCAACGACGCTGGATATATACAGCCACATGACCGACACCATGCAGATGCAAGCGGCGGTGAGCATTGACCGCAAGATCGGGCGTACAGACGCGCAAATGCCCGTAGTCGAGCAAACACCCGTGGCAGCCCCGAACACGCCCGTAAACGCTCCGTGTGCGCCCACAGAGCCCCATCCCGAGCCGATACCAAGAAAGATCCGCAAAAGCGGTACCGGATGTCTGTATCAGATCAACGACAGCCTGTGGGAAGGCAGTTTCTTCCCAAGACTGCCCGGCGGCAAGCGAAAGAAATTCAACGTCTACGCCGAAACGAAAGAGCAATGCGAAATCAAACTCGCCGAGATGATCGAAAGAGTCAAAGCGGAGATTGCAGAAGCCAAGGTAAAGTTAAAGGCGTCACAATCGGCATAAACAAATACACCGCCACGGATTTTTCCGTGGCGGTGATGTTTTTGGCAACGCAAAAAGTACAGCACATTCACGAAATCAAACAAGTTTAAAAATACACTATAACAAATATAAATATAAAATAATATATAAAATTTAACTATATAGTTGACAAATTACAAAATCTATGGTAAACTTAATGTATATATTTATTATAGGGAGGGGGATATTTTGAATTCGGATGTAAAGCACATACGCAATCAGGTAAAAGGAATGATCGCATTACAAGGTTGGACTCTTACGAGTGTTGTAGAAAAAATCAATGAAAAACGTCCAAAAGCAGACCAAACCACTGTTCAAAACATTTCAAACAAGTTATCCCGTGGAACTATTAAATATTGTGAAATACTTGAAATTGCAGAAATAATTGGTATTGATATTTTGTGGACGAAAAGTAACCATAAGGAAAATAATAATTTGACTAATTTTATATAATAAGGAGCATTGGATTTATGCTAAAAGAACTTTCAATTGAAATTACACGAAAGTGCCCAAACTTTTGCTTGCATTGTTCTTCTTCATCCAATAAGCATTGTAATGAAAAAATGCCTTATGATAAATTCAAGGAAATTGTGTTAGATGCAAAAAAATTAGGAGCAAATACAATTTGTCTTTCAGGAGGAGAGCCTTTTTTACACAGTGAAATAGTAGAAATGATTGATTTTGTGCATTCTTGCCAATTGAACTGCTATGTTTATACGAGCGGTATTGTTTTTGATGCATTTGGATCAACATCTTCGTTGCCAAAAGAATTAATAAAACACATATCAGGTAAAGTAACAAAACTTATTTTCAACATTGAAGCTGGGACAGAAGAAACATATGACAAAATCATGGGCACTAAGAACTGTTTCGAAAAGATGAAGATGTCAGTTTGCGATGCTGTTCAGGCAGATATCTGTGCAGAAGCACATTTTGTGCCTATGGCAGTAAACATTGAAGAAATTGATAATGTAATATCTCTGTGTAAAAAAATGAATATTTCAAAACTAAGTTTTCTTCGACTTGTATTACATGGAAGAGCTATTCAAAACAAAGAGATGATTGGTCTAACTACAGAACAATATCAAAAACTAAAAACGCATCTGTTTAAAATCCAGAACGAATCAGGTGTATCTATTCGTATCGGCGTTCCTTTGGCTTTAGAGTCATCTTGCCATAAATGTGAGGCGGCAAACGGAAAACTAAACATAAAATATGATGGTGAAGTATTCCCATGTGAAGTATTTAAAAACTATAGCATGAACAGCAGTTTTAAAGGCATTAAACCAGATAATATATATCAAAAATCTTTGTTTGATATATATCGGGATTCTAAATATTTACAGTTTGTAAGAAATGTAGAAAAACAATTTTTAGATATGAAAAGTTGCGAAAATTGCGTGGGACAATATTTGATGAAACTTGAGAAAAAAAGGGGAAATAATAATGACTAATCAAGACAAAAAACTTATTAACGCATGTACTTCTGATGATGCTGTTGAATTATTTTCGGATTTTCATTGTGAGCATCCTATGGATAAACAAATAATAGACAAATTAAAACAATTGGGCAAACTGATTCGAAAAGAAGATGATGATTATCAAATCTTTCGTCATAGAGAAGAAATAGATCTTTTATGGGGTTTGCTTTTAGAGAAAGCTATTAAGTGCCTCCGTTTTTATGATGGGCGAGAACCTTTTCAAGAAAGCAATGAGGAAAAAATTCCAAAAGCATATGGTCTTGATGAGTTAAAAAAATATTATAAAAAATACACTGAGTTCGAGAAAGTTCTTTATGGTACAAATAAATATTATCGCGATCATGTGGTTCATGTTATAAGAACATGGCTTTCGGGAATCGAATTGCTTACCAAAAACAGTGGAAAGTACTTAGAGCGATTATCAATACACGAAAAAGCTTTTTCTCTAGAACTTAACCGTGTAGAGAAAATAAGTATGTGGACTATAATTTCCTTAACACACGATTTAGGGTATCCCCTACAGAAAGCCAAAAGCATTATAGATGTAACTCAAGATATGGTGTCAACTTTTGTTACAAACCCAGATATTTCTGCTGATTTTTCATTTCATGGTGTGCAAAACTATATGAATGATTTCATATTGAGATTGATGAGTTCAAAAATGGAAAATCGCAACAATAAAAAGTCTGTTAAAAACGAAGAAACGGTTGCGGATAATACGAAGGTATATGTCGCTAGGTTACAATCAAAATATTACTTTAAATTTCAAAAATCTCTTGAGCATAATAGTCACGGAATTCTAAGTACACTAATAATTTATAAACTTCTAACATATTTTCTTGAATCAGATTACAATATTAACGAAGATTACACTTTTGATGAAGAAGAGTGTAGACAATTTTATATTCGAAGAGAAATACTTCGTGCCATTGCTTCCCACACATGTGATGATATATACCAAATGTATATGGGTTCGTTCTCGTTTTTGTTGCGCATTTGTGATGATACACAAGAATGGGGCAGAAAAAACATATCGCAACTATATGTCAACTCTGGGCAAGAATATAACCTTCAAGATATACTTCTATCGTTTACAGATAATCCTAGTCAAGGGACAAACAAATGTACTGTTACAGAAAATATGACTATTCCTGAAGATGAAAAGATCAAAAATATACTTCTTCGCTTTAGAGAACAAGCGATGGTTTATATCATGATATTTAGAGATGGTCAAGATACAGCATCACGAGATTTTTCATTTGAAAGAAACCTATTTATAGCAACTGACGATATTTCGTTTAGTATTACTCTAAATATAGATAAGGATCGTGCATCTACATTAAAGGGAGAAGTTAAATATAGTTCTACACAAAGTAAAAACAAGCGTTTTGGAAAGTCGTTTTTCGATAATTTGTATAATGGTTGCGAATGCCAAATTCTTGATGTATCCGGTAAAGAAGCGGATAAAAACAAAGCTGATGAATGGAACAAGGGTATCTTCACAATTCCCTTGTTGAATAGATAAAAGTGAAACCGATTTCGTTTATCGCTTCAGCTCAAAGAAAAACGGCTGCTCCTGTCGATTATACAATTGAGATTTGTAAAATAGAACCTATAAGGTGCACAGAATATGAAAACAAAGAAAAGTTTTTATATCTATGTAAAAATGGCTGCCAAAATTATAATAAAAAATGGTCGTGTCCTCCGTATTCTCCCACGTTCTCCTCTATAGCACTAAAATGGGAATATCTATACATTTTTTATTTAAGAATGCCGTTAGCTGGGTTCGTGGATATTAAAAATTCATACCTAAGAGTGAAAGCAGCAAATATAATGTTGAAATCTCGTGCAGATAAATATTTACGCTGTATATCGCAAAAACATGGTAAGTACATATCTACAGGAAGTTGCAGGCTTTGTAACCCGTGCAAATGCAAAGAAGAAAAACCATGTGCACATCCAAATTTAATGACGTACAGTTTTGAATCGCTGGGTATTGATGTAACAAATCTTATTAATAAATACTTTAATGAACCTCTTCAATGGTACAAAAGAAAAACTCCTATAGAATACACCTCTGTTGTTTGCGGTTTGTTAACAAATGAAAAGCTTGATTTTGATTATTTGAAAGAAATGTATTTGTCTGTAATCTCAAAATAGTAATTGTAATATTTCTGATAATCAAAGTCGGCATAAACGAACACACCGCCACTAAGAATCCGTGGCGGTGGTGCTTTTGGTGGTGCAAAAATTGCTACGCATTAACCAAAGAATAAAGCATAAAAAATCCGTGTATCCCATAGGGGAAACACGGATTTTTGGTCCGAGTGACAGGGATCGAACCTGCGGCCTGATGGTCCCAAACCACCCGCGCTCCCAGCTGCGCCACACCCGGATATTTATTAAATTTTTCTCGATTGTGGGATAAACTGTGGTCAAAACGATTTTTGACCGATTTTTTGATTTTTACAAATGCCCGAAACCCGCATGAATACAGGGGTTTTGAGGCTTTTTATTTTTCTGGGCATTAAACGCCCGACACGCTCCCAAAACTAGTGCGCTACCAACTGCGCCACACCTCGATATTAAGTTTTTTAATTGTTTTGAGGGTTCACGTTTTGGTAACCCTCTTGCGGTGCCCGACGACTCGATACTGCCGTATCTCGCTTGTCGACCGCAGCGCTTCGTTTTGCTCGCTTTATCTCACACCGTGAGCGCTCGCAACCTCACCCAAAACTAGTGTGCTTTGGGCTGCGCCACACCTCGATATTAAGTTGTTTTGACAATCTGTAAACTGTCAGCCTATCTATTATATATAATAGAAACCAAAATGTCAACTAAAATTTTTAGTTTTTTCAAAAAATAATATTTACTTAAAATTTTTCTGTTAAAACACGTTTTTTTAACAAAACGGCTTGCAAAAAATTTCCAAAGAGGTATAATTAAAAAAACGAAATAACCTTTGGAGATGTTCAAATGGCAAGGCTTAAAGAAATCAATATGACCGAGGGCCCATTGTTTTTTAAGATATGGGCTTTTACACTTCCAATTATTGCCGCCGGATTATTGCAGCTATTATATAATGCGGCAGATATGGTTGTGGTTGGTAACGCCGTTGGCGAGGTAGCCTTAGCCGCTGTTGGTTCAACAAGCTCCATGACGTCTTTACTTGTGAATTTCTTTATGGGTCTATCCATTGGTAGCAATGTTTTAATTTCAAGACTATTTGGTGCAAGGGATAAAGAGGGCGTGAGTTCGGCAGTACATACAGCTATGCCTTTATCGGTTATCAGCGGTCTTATTATTGGAATAGTGGGTTTCATATTCTGTAAGCCGTTACTTATAATTATGGGTACACCCGAAAATGTTTTAGCAGATGCTATACTGTATGCCAGAATTTATTTCTGCGGCGTGCCTGCTATGAGCGTTTATAATTTTGGTGCTGCTATTCTTCGCTCAACGGGTGACAGTAAACGTCCTATGTTTTTCTTAGCTTTCTCAGGACTCATAAACGTTTCACTTAATTTAGTTTTTGTGTTAGTTTTCGGAATGGGGGTAGACGGTGTCGCTTGGGCAACATCAATTTCTCAGGTAGTTTCCGCCTATCTTGTTGTACGCTCGCTGATAAAAGCTGATAACGAACTAAAGCTTGAATTTAAGAATTTAAGATTAGACCGTAAGCATATAGGTTATATAATTAAAATAGGACTTCCGGCAGGTGTGCAGGGTGCGATTTTCAGTCTTTCTAATATGCTGATACAGTCCTCTGTAAACTCGTTCGGAAGCGTTTATATGGCAGGTAATACTGCGGCGCATAATCTAGACAGTTTCTCATATATGACATTAAACTCTTTCTCACAAGCGGCAGTTACATTTACTTCGCAAAATATTGGTGCAGGAAAGCTTGAAAGGGTTAAATTAGTTGTTAGAAATTGTATAATTTCGGTAGTTTCGATAGGTGTTGTTACAGGTGTACTTTTTAATTTGTTCGGAAAAAACCTTTTAGGTTTATATAACAGTGATACTGCTGTTATAGAGGCGGGAATGATAAGGCTTACCATTATGACATCTTTTCAGTTTATCTGTGGTACTATGGATTCCCTATCGGGTACACTCAGAGGATTGGGCAAATCACTTATACCTGCAATAATTTCTTTGATTGGTGCTTGTGGATTTAGAGTCGTTTGGATATATACGGTATTTAGAGCTGTTCCTGAATTTTGGATTATATTTATACTTTATCCTATAAGCTGGTTTATCACAGGACTAGCGCTTTTAATAACGCTGATAATCGTATATAAAAAGTTAAAACGAAAAGAAACAATATTAATATAAAAATAAACGAGGCAGAAATTTGCACTGCCCCAAATTGTGCGGACAACACAAAAACGACCTATATGGTAGTAAATATTAAATTTAAGCAACGAACTGACATCGCTTTTCAAGTGGTGTCAGTTTTGTTTTTAATTGAATGCGTTGGTGATTGTAGAAATGG
>JAZNJD010000033.1:0-4799 GCA_045577835.1 Acutalibacteraceae bacterium
TCGATATCCCATATGGTGTTCTCGCATATCCATTATAACACCTATTTTGAATTCTGCACTATACTTTTGTTGTATTGTTCCTTTTTTTGCCATAAAAATATGCACCTCCAAAAGTGTCTAACTTTTGGGGTGCATATCAAAAAGGTAGGTCTTATTCGTGGTGCGAGTGATGGGACTTGAACCCATACGTCGTGGACACACGCCCCTCAAACGTGCCTGTCTGCCTATTCCAGCACACTCGCATTTATGACGCCTGATTATTATATCACCAAGCGTCAGTAATGTCAACTATTATTTTAACTTTTTTTGAAAAAATTTAAAGTTTTTTACGCCTTTTTAATTACCTCGAGATATGTCTTAAAAGCCTCATCCCAAGCTGCTGCATCTTCAGGCTCGTAACGTGTAGGCTCTACCGATTTTGAAACGGCTTCACGTATTGCCTTAAAGCTATCAAGCTCACCTAAAGCATAAAGCGCTACTGCAATATTACCCATAACGGTAGCCTCGCTAGGACCTGCTAAAACGGTTACATTACAAGCATTAGCGGTTAGCTTACAAAGAAGTGTATCTTTAATACCGCCGCCTAAAATATTAATTGAGCTGTATTTACGATTGCCTAATTTTTCAAGAGAATTAAAGGTTGCTTTATACTTCATAGCAAGACTCTGATAAATACAGCGCATAATCTCGCCTCTATTTTGTGGTACATACTGACCGGTTTTCTCGCAGTATTCGCAAACTCTGCGGGGGAGATTTCCAGCCTTCTCAAATGATGGATCATCAACATCTATGAAACACTTAAACGGTTCGCTTGCTAGCGCCTCTTTTTCAAGGGTATCAAAGCCTACCTCAATACCTTCTCTGCGCCATTGACGACGAGATTCCTGAATAAGCCAAAGACCGATTATATTTTTAAGGAATCTAGTTCTGCCCTCAAAGCCCATTTCGTTTGTAAAGTTAGCCTTTGCGGCTTCTTTTGTAAGAATAGGGGAAAGTGACTCAATTCCAAAAAGACTCCAAGTGCCGCAGCTTATATATACAAAATCGTCGTTAAGGCTTGGAGTTGCGGCAACAGCAGATGCGGTGTCGTGGCAAGCAACTGCGATAACGGGCACTTTTTCACAGCCTAATTCCTCGCAAATTTCGTCAGAAATCATACCATAAACTGAGCCTGCTTCAACAACAGGTGCAAATATATTTCGTGGTAGTTCCAATCTATCTATTAACTCGTAATCCCAATCTTTTGTGTTGGGGTCTAAAAGGTTGGTGGTAGATGCGATACTAAGTTCTTCCTTTATTTCGCCTGTCAGGAGATATGCAAAAAGGTCAGGGATTAAAAGGAATTTATCGGCACGCTCTAAAAGCTCAGGTTCGTTTTCTTTTAAGTACATTAGCTGATAAATCGTATTAAAGCGCATGCACTGTGTACCTGTGCGAGCATAAAGCTCATCAGACGAAATATATTTGTCGAATACCTTTTCGGGCATACCGTCGGTTCTAGCATCTCGATAATTTACAGGGTTAGAAAGTAATCTGCCATTTTTGTCAATAAGACCAAAGTCAACACCCCAAGTGTCGATACCGATAGCGTCAAAACCACCGTCGTTAACCGCTTTGGTAATGCCTGCCTTTATCTCAAAGAAAAGACGGAGAATATCCCAATACATAGTTCCTCTAACGATAACAGGGTCGTTTGAGAAACGGTGAATTTCCTTCATATTTATTTTGCCGTCTTCAAAAGTAGCGAGCATAGCTCTGCCGCTTGAAGCACCAAAGTCAAATGATAATACCTTTTTCAAAACATAAGACCTCCTAAATATTTAATCAACATGTAATAAGTATATCAAAATAAATTTATATAGTCAATTGCTTTTTGCTTGTAACTTACTATATTTTGTATTATAATGGCAGTATGAAAACAGATTTGTGGAATTATTTAAAAGAGACTAAAAAACCCATTGTCCTCTATGGTATGGGCAACGGGGCGGACAAAATAATAAAGGTTTTAGAAAACAGAGGTATAGAAATTCAGGGTGTTTTTGCTTCTGATGGTTTTGTGCGCCAAAAAACTTTTCATGGATTTAATCTTTTATCCTATAGTGAAGCCAAAATTAAGTTTCACGATATGATAGTTTTATTATGTTTTGGCTCTTCACTGCCCGATGTTATAGATAATATAAAACGCATATCAAGAGAGCAGGAATTATATGCTCCAGATGTGCCTGTTTGCGACGGTGCGCTGTTCGACATAGATTACTATAATAGCAATAAAAAAGACTTAGAAATAGTGTGCGGACGATTGGAGGACAATCTCTCTAAACACACGTTTTTAAACACAGTAGCTTATAAATTAAGCGGTGATTTAAACTATTTGTTTGATTGCGAAGCATCGCCCGATGAGCCTTATAATAGTTTCTTTACTCTTACAAACGATGAAACCTTTATTGATTTAGGAGCGTATAGGGGAGATACGGTAAGAGATTTTTTAAAAAGGGTAGAAACCTACAATAAAATAATAGCAGTTGAGCCTGATTTTAAAACCTATAATAAGCTGTTAACAGAGCTAGAGGGTGTTAAAAATCTTACTGCTGTTAACGCCTGTGCTTCAAGCACAGTAGGTGAGCGCCTATTTTCTGCCGATGGCTCTAGAGGCTCAAAGGTGTCAGGAGAAGGCAAACTTATAAATAGCGTAACGGTTGATAGCTTGGTAGCCAAAGAGGGTTGCACCTATATAAAAATGGATATAGAGGGCGAGGAGTTAAGCGCTATAAATGGTGCTGAAGAGACCATAAAAAAATACAAGCCTAAAATGTTAATTTCTTGCTACCATAAAAGCGAGGATTTACTTGAAATACCCAAAACGGTACTGTCTATTAGAGACGATTATAAAATCTATATGCGGCATTTTCCGTCGGTACCCGCTTGGGATACGGTGTTCTATTTTGTATAAAATAAGGGGTTTTAGGGGTAAATGAACGATTTAAACCAAAAAGTTAATAAAAAAACGGTTTTCTTTGAAGGCGTGAAGTCTGGTATACCTATAGCGCTTGGATATTTTGCGGTATCCTTTTCACTTGGTATTACTGCACGAAATGCGGGTGTTACACCCTTACAGTCCTTAGTTATCAGTCTGCTCTGTAATGCTTCGGCGGGCGAGTATGCGGGATTTACCGTTATTTCAGCCGCCGCTACATATATCGAAATGGCGCTGATGATATTTATAGCAAATGCTAGATATATACTTATGAGTTGTGCGCTTTCTCAAAAATTATCCCCCAATATGAATTTTGCCCACAAGTTATTTATCGGGTTTGATTTGACCGATGAGCTTTTTGCAATTTCGGTAGCAAGACCGGGATTTTTAGATCCGCTTTATTTTTACGGTGCGGCGGCAATTTCTATTCCCGCTTGGGCGATAGGTACTGCACTTGGAACGGTTACAGGCAATATAATACCCGAAACTCTAGTAAATGCGCTTGGTGTTGCCCTTTATGGAATGTTTTTGGTGGTAATTATTCCGCCTGCCAAGAAAAATAGAATTATAGCGGTTTTAATAGCTATATGCTTTGCTTTAAGCTATGTGTTTAACCGTCTTAGTTTGTTTTCGGGAATATCCTCAGGAACAAAGATAATAATTCTTACGATAATTATATCCGTAGCGGCGGCGCTTTTCTTCCCTGTAAAAGAAGAGGAGGTATCTAAATGAGCGGTAATATCTATATTTATATAATTATTATGGCGGTGGTAACATACGCTGTAAGGGTAATACCTCTAACACTTATTAAAAAGCCCATAAAAAACCGATTTATAAAATCGTTTTTATATTATGTGCCATATGTAACACTTGCTGTTATGACCTTCCCTGCAATAGTAGATGCTGTAAACACTCCACTTGCCGGCGTGATAGCACTAATAGTCGGTGTTATTGCGGCGTGGCTTGGCTCAGGACTTTTTACAACGGCACTGCTTTGCTGTTCAACTGTTTTTATAGCAGAGCTTATCCTACCAAAGCTCATAGGGTAAAGTAAATTTATTTACAAAAAAACAACCCACGCTCAAGGAAAATCCTTGAGCGTGGGTTAACTTTGTCTGTGACAAAGTTAACCCCCTGTTCTACAGGGGGTATTAAAATAGCTTTTAGCGAGGAGTAGAGTAGACAATAAAAAAGCTCCTTGGTATAGTAGAAATGGTTTGCCGACCACACAACTAAAATACCAAGGAGGTCTTAATCGTGAAAGAGAAAGACATAAATAGTTTAGACCATACAAGCTGGAGATGTCAATACCATATTGTATTTGCGCCAAAATATCGTAGACAAGTAATATACAGAGAAATCAAGGTGGACATAGGAAAAATCTTAAGAAAATTATGCGACCAAAAGGGTGTAGAAATAATTGAAGCAGAACTATGCCCAGACCATGTGCATATGCTCGTTAGTATACCACCAAAGTATAGCGTATCACAAATAATGGGATACCTCAAAGGTAAAAGCAGTCTAATGATTTTCGACAGGCATGCGAATTTGAAATATAAGTATGGAAATAGGCATTTCTGGGCAAGAGGATATTATGTAGATACTGTAGGAAGAAACAAAAAGCAAGTGCAGGAATACATAAAGCATCAGTTAGACGAAGACCAAATAGCAGACCAAATGAGCCTCAAAGAATACATTGACCCGTTTACGGGTAGCGAGAACAAGAAGGCATAAATAAAACCCCTTGAGGGGTAGCCCGAAAAAGTAATGCAGTCGGCAAACCTTTCGGCGCCCCTTTAGGGGTTTCGTCTGTATAATGCCCTTG
>JAZNJD010000034.1:0-6974 GCA_045577835.1 Acutalibacteraceae bacterium
AAATAATGTCGGCTCTGCCGACACATTAATTATTCATTATTCATCATTCATTTTTCATTATTCATTAAATTTTAGAAAGAGGAGTTAATATATTTATGAAGGCAACAGGTGACGTCGCGAGCGCTCACAGTGTGAGAAGAATAGAGGAATGAGGTATTTTAAGGCAAACCGCTTGAAACCCGCATAAACACTAGGGTTTTCGCTGATTTTTGTAGGGCTCAATTTGCACAAAATCCGGTTAAAGTCGGTTTTTCGGCGATTTTAGAAAGGAGCAGAGCAACATTCTAAATATGCGTCAGAAATACATACTCTGAGCAGCCAAAATTATTCAAACTGTCACAAAAAAGCCGAATGAGCGTTCAAACTCATTCGGCTTTGTGTTATTTGTCAATGTTGGCGCTGTTTTCTTTGAGTGCGACTTCAATAGATTTTAAATATTTATGTAATTCAAGCAGCTCCTTACGGGATGCTACTCCCAACTTCCCGTAAAGATTTCGATTGTGATATTTCAAGGTGGTTTCCTTGATGTTCATATTCGCCATAATCTCCTTGGTGGTGACTCTGGCAATATACGCATCATAGATTGCTTTCTCGGTCGGCGTCAGCGTTTTAAGTCCCGTCATAAAAAACTCTATGCGTTCAGGAGAAACAGCCTCATCCTCTACCGGCTTTTCAAGCATCACATCCGGCGAGGAAGCTTCGGTATCGAAATAGCCCTGTACCGACTCAACCTGCTTGACGATTTTCTTCATACGCTGGTATTCGTTCATTACAAGGTGGATTCCAAGCAAAAACAGTTCGCTGATGATATAAGAAATAGAAAGCATTTCAAACTCAATGCTCGTCATCTGCTCGATGAACCAAACACCGATATTTACAAATACTGCAATTGCAAGGATAACAGCGCGTGCTGTGGTATCGATGGTCTTCTTGACCTGCGCACGGATAATGACCGTAACCATAGCAGCGAAGTAACCGAGCAGATAAACAAGGTATAACGGATGCAACGGTCCGTACACCTTCACAAGCGTAGCTACACCGTCAACAACTGCAAAGGAAACTTCTTTGTAGTAGATTGGCAAAACACCCGGACTTGCTGCAATCAAAAATACAACAATTGATAATGCACCCAAAGCACCGTGCAGCCATTTTGGATGCTTCGTGCTGGTAACGTTCAATATGATCATCAGCATGGCAAGCGGTAAAAACACCGAGCCGAGATATGCCACACGGTTTGCCCACAGCGCCATCTCTAAACAGGTAGACATTGCCAGGAAGGTATATCCAATGTTTACCACAAGCACAGATGAAAACAATAATACAAACCATACTTTATTCTTACGGACTAATAGGCAACAGCCAATTAGTAGCAATAAGGAAAGTACTGCAATTGTCGAGTAAATGATCGTCAGGCTTGCACTTTTTGCTTCGACAGCATTACAGCCCGACAAACTCAGTATTAAAAATAGCAAGATAGGTGTACTTGCAAATAATTTCTTCATTTCGCTCTCCTCCGACCGTGATTTTTTTCAAAAAGGCGGTCTAACTCAAAAATTCCTATACTTTTTTGAAAAACACCCTTTCCCATACTTTTAGTATGGGGACAAACGGTATAGGAATCAGTATAATTATAATGTGATTAGTATAATTATATCTCTTATACTGATGAAATTATTTTTTATATCATATCACAAAATGGTGAATTTTTCAATAGCGAACGAATGTGCTTTAGAAACTAATCAATACAGTTTGTTGATATGTTGAAAGGAGAACGAATTTATGAAAAAACTTTTATCTTTGGTTTTAACGGTGATTATGCTTTTTTGCTTAATGCCAACCACCTCGGTTTTTGCGGCATCCGTTACTATGGTTGATGCGGTGAGTATCGAACTTCCCATAGCCGGAGAGAAGCCTGATTTCTCGGCTGATCTCCCCAACTGGTCAGACGCACACAAGATCACTGGTGTCGAGTGGGTTGAATATGATGAAGGCTGGGAATGGGAAAAGGATATGTCCGCTAATGACACCTTCAAAGAAGGATATTGGTATGTTGTATATGTTCATTTTGAAACAACATCCGGAAACAAATTTTCCGAAACAATTAATCCTCACATAAATAATGAAACGGCTAAAGTATCGGGCCCCGCTGTTCAAGCAAACAGAACTAAAGTTTCTATTTATAAGGCGTATCAGGCCACCAAAGCACCAACCGCTATAAGCAAGGTTGACCTTAATGTTGTAAAACCCGTTGTAGGCAAAACCCCCACTTTTGCTAAGGTGGACACCGCTCAGTACGTCAGCGAAAAATACGGAACGGTTTCCAACTGTTCAAACGGCGTTACCTGGACAAATCAGAGTAATAACATAAACATCACTGTAAATAATCCTTTTAAGGAAGGTTCTAAATACACGGTAACCTATTACCTAACTGCAAAGGACGGTTATAAGTTCAACTCTGCCACCGCCTGCACAATTAACGGTTCGGTTGCAAGCATTTCTATAACGGATGCAACTCATGCCAAGGTTTCACTCGGTAACCTTGTCCCCGGTGACGGCAAAAAAGAAGTTTCTTCTGTTTCTATTTACGTAACCGCCCCCAAGGATGGCGAAAAACCCAATTACACAAAAATTGACGGAACCGAGTATTACAGTGATAACGGAATTAACGGAACCTCTACAAAAATTTATAAAAACGGTATTGCTTGGTATAAATCGGCATCATCTTACATAAGCCCCGGTACTACCGAAACCTTTAAGGGCGGCAGTGAATATACCGTAAAAATTGCATTAACTCCTAAGGATGGATACAAATTTGCTAAAAATGTATCCGCAAAGCTTAACGGTAAAACCGCAACTGTTGAAAGCTTTGATGACGGCAGTATCAATGTTTCGGTAAAACTTACCGCTCTAAGCAAAGAACATAAACACACCGACTCGGGTTGGAAAACCGACAATGATAATCACTGGAAGGTATGTACTGATACTGCTTGCGGTACTATCACGGTAGCCAAAGAGGCACATAAAGACCAAAACAAAGATAATAAGTGTGATGTCTGCAAATATGCAATTCCCAAAGAAGACGACGATACAAGCACACCGGTGGAGCCAACACCTGACAGCAGCACACCTGATTCCGACAAACAAACCGGCACAGACGATTCTCAAAAATCCGATACCGAAACCGATGCTAAAACTGAGCATAACAAGAAAACTGACAACAAGAAAAGCGGCGCACTTATTTGGATTATCCTCGGCGGAGTAGTTTTACTTGCCGCAGCCGGAGCTGTTACATTTATTGTTATTAAAAAGAAAAAAGCCGAATAATTAAAGCTTTGTCAAGAGATAAATAGACATTAGACCCTAAAGGGCGATGACAAATTAAGTCATCGCCCTTTTTATATCTCGATTTGAAATTTCAAAATCAGTTGGAAATTCTGCTCATAATTTCTACAAAAAGTGTGATACTAATATCACACTAAAATTGTAAAAAGAGGAGATTTTACACGCTGTGCGTGGCAAGGTTCAGGGGTACCCACTCGCAATTTTAATTGCGTTAGTGGGTCGGGTTCTTATATATGAAAGCAACAGGTGACGTCGCGAGCGCTCACAGTGTGAGAAGAAGCGAGCGTAAGGAAGCGCCGCGGTCGACGATTGCGCCACGATAGGAGTGAGCGCAGAGTCGGGCACCGCAAGAGGAAAGGTGAGAAGAATAGAGGCTTGTGTTATAATAACACCAAGAGCTATAAAGCCGCATAAATACTGGGTTTTTCACTGATTTTGTCCAACTGAATTTGCACAAAACCTCTTTTAAGTTTATTGTTAGCAAGCTTTTTAATAAAAAACGCACTTTTCTTGAAAATTTGGTCGAAGTATGGTATAATATGCCAAGAGGTGATTTCAGACGGTGGAACGCAAACAAAAACTTGATGTTATAAGTCAAGTAGAACATATGAAAAATAAAGGAATAAAATTTAATATTGAAGATGAAAACTTTGCAATCGATTATTTGCAAAATAATACATATTACTTTAAATTAAAAGCATATCAAAAGTTATATAATACATATAATTCTGGAAATAATAAAGGACAATATTTAAATTTAGAATTTGCATATCTTCGTGATTTGGCAACTATTGATTCTTTGCTAAGAAAGAAGATACTAAGTATATCCATAGATGTAGAACATTATCTAAAGGTAAAACTCTTGAAAGATTTTAATAAGTCAGACGAAGATGGTTATGATATTATTGAAGCATTTAAAGAATTAGATTCAGAACATTTTGAAAAAGAAATAAAGAATAAATCATATGGAAGAGCTTGCAAAGATCTTGTAGAAAAATATAAAAATGATTTTGCTATATGGAATTTAGTAGAAATAATAAGTTTTAAAGATTTTCAACAATTATACGCTCTTTTCTATTCAAGGAATAAAGAATATTTTTGTATAAAAAAGGATAAAGAAAAATTCAAAGGTGAGTTTTATTATTTGATAAATCCTGTAAGATTGTTAAGAAATGCTGCTGCACATAACAACTGTCTATTAATAGATTTGGTAAAAACGCCTGATCTATCTTTTAACTTCGAACACAGTGTTTCTAAGTTCTTAAGTGGAACAGGAATAAAAAATACTTCATTGAATAAACAATTATCTAAACCTGTCATCCACGATTTTTGTGTATTACTATATTTATATTCTCAGATAGCACCTAAAAAGGCGCAACAACACACTTTTGAGGACCTAAAGGATTTGTTTGACAATAGAATTCTTAAACACAAAGAGTATTACAAGACGAATGCGACTCTATGTTCTGCATATGAATTTATGAAAAAAGTAATTGAATTTTTTTATGAATTTTCAAAAAATCAATGATTTTTTCACAAAATGTAAATATTTCTATTGACAAAATGTAAATTGGAACATATAATATTAATGTAGCATAAAAACAAAAACCATTGTTTTTAGTGGATCGGTGCCTGCACTGGTCCTATTTTTTATTTAAAGAGCAAAGCGGAGTGGAATTCCACTCTGCTTTTAATTTTGTTAAAACTCAACCCACGGTTGCGCTCGGATAAACTGATATGTTATACTATTTGTAAGAAATATCTTTTATAATAAACATACGGAAGCTTTCGAACAAATTTTTAGGAGTGAAAAGTATGACATTGAAAATCGGTGAAAAAATAAAAGAGTTACGAAGAACACACGATATAACCCAAGAAAAACTGGCTGATTATCTTAACATCTCATACCAAGCGGTTAGCAAATGGGAAAACGGTTTGGCTCTTCCTGATATAACATTACTGCCTAAATTGGCAAATTTCTTTGGTGTAAGTACAGATGAGTTGCTTGATTTAAAATCAAGTGAAAACGAAAGCGAATTAAGAAGATACGAAAAAGAGTATCACGAACTTGGACGCAAAGGAAAAATCTTAGAGAAAATTGAGTTGTCACGTAAAGTGCTTGATTTATATCCGAGAAACTATCAATGGATGTTAAATCTCGCCTATGGTTTAGTATCTTATGGTGCTACAAATGAACAACAAAAATATAGAAAAGAGCACAAATTTGTTGAGGAAGCAATATCTTTATGTGAAAGAATTTTAGAAGATTGCACGGTTGATAGCATAAGACACGGTGCCATCCAAATACTTTGTTACAATTATCCACATATTGATAAAAAGGAAGAAGCAATCCGACTTGCTGAAAATATGCCTGATATGTTTGCTTGTAAGGAAATGCTACTTAGCAGGATTCATTCGGGAGAAGATTGTTTAAAGCAAAACCAACACAACCTGAGGTATATGATTGACCACAGTTCCAGCATTCTTTATGAAATGGCTTGTCGTAGTGATTTGAGGCAAGATTTCACAGTAGAAGAAAGAATTGAGATTCTTCAAACTGCTATCAAGCTTAATCAAATGATACTTGGGAACGAAGAAAGGGAAAGATTATGCAGTGGCAAACTTTCTCTCTATAATTTAATGATTGCAAAGTTGCATTGTCAAAAAGACATGCCAGGTAAGGCTATTGAATATTTGTTGCTTGCAGAAAAATTCGCAGTAGATCATGACAGTGTTTTAGATTTAGGTGAACAGAAATATAATTCTATATTCTTTAGTCATATAACTTGGAATCCAAGAAACATAATCACCAATTGGGACGGAACATTACAAGAACAATTGTTATATAAGCTTGATGATAGTTGTTTCGAGTCTCTAAAAAACAATGAAGAATTTCAAAAACTACAAAAGAGATTAACCCAGTCTAAAAAGTAAATTAACGCAGTATAAATCCCCTTAAAATACAGATACTAACAGTACAAATTTGTAAAGCAAGGAGATTATTATATATTATGAAAGCAACTGGAATTGTACGCCGTATAGATGATTTGGGCCGTATCGTCATTCCAAAGGAAATTCGAAAAACCTTAAAGGTACGCGAAGGCGAACCGCTGGAGATATTCACCGATCGTGAAGGACAGATTATATTAAAAAAATACTCACCCATGGGAGAAATGGGAACTTTCGCCAAGCAATATGCTGAAGCGTTGGCTAAATCCAGCGGCTATACGGTGTGCATCTCGGATAAAGATACCATCATCGCTGCCTCAGGTCAGGGACGACGGGACCTGCAGGATAAAGAGATCAGTCACGAGCTGGAACGCTTCATGGAGCAGCGGCAGCTCAGTATGGCAACCAGTAGTGAAAAAGCCTATATTCCCATCACCGAAAACGGAGAACAATATGCCAGTCAGGTCATCATGCCCATTGTTAGTGAAGGGGATGCCATTGGCAGTGTCGTCATGCTGGGACAGTCTCCCATGGAAGACGGCGATAAAAAACTTGTCATGACAGCAGCAGGTTTTTTAGGTAAACAGATGGAAGAATAAAAACTTATATGATATAATAAGCATAACTTGAACGAAAAATCATGTTATGCTTATTTTTTTGAGGTGAATTATGGAAAATATGAT
>JAZNJD010000035.1:0-16831 GCA_045577835.1 Acutalibacteraceae bacterium
AAACACTTGACAAATGCGAGGTTTTATTATAATATAATTAAAGCAATTTTTTGCCGATGTGGCGGAATAGGCAGACGCAAGGGACTTAAAATCCCTCGGTGGCAACACCGTACCGGTTCAAGTCCGGTCATCGGCACCAAAGCATTCAAACCCGAACCTTTTACCAATCGGTGAAACGTTCGGGTTTGTTGTTTTCTTAAAGGATGTTAAATAGCCTTTGTTTGTGGCAGTACAGAGTTAGTTGCTCTGTACTGCCACTTCTTCGTTTCAATGATTTTCGTACATAAAGGAGATTTGAAATGAAGACCACAAAAATAAGAATTATTTTCTTTGCTATAGCACTTACATATAATTTAATATTGGGATTTTACTTGAGAGACTTCCTTGTTCTCTCTCCCACTCTACAGGTATTCTATCTGCTATCAGCCTTACCTATTTGGGTTTTAACAGTTAAGATAAATTCAAAAGCAATGAGATCGGCAGTTTATATTTCACTGATACTCATTGCTTGTATGAACATTGCTTATGCAGTTTATTGTCGTAGAGTATTTCCCATTTTAGCAATCATATCACTAGGTGTTGTCTTTATGTATTTTATTGCTTTTGCTAACGCTACTTGTAAAGATAGGTTGTTGACGAAAATCTTTCTTTTAGTATTATCTGCTACAATTTTGTTATTGCTTTTCTCAGCATATATTTTCGTCTACAAACAGGATAATCTTTCTCTTACCAACGGTCAGGCAACCTTGTGGGATACAGATACCGTTAAACTTGCTGACGAAATTTGCGCCGACTGCGATACCGACGAAGAAAAGGTAAAAGCGATCTATAATTGGATGATACATAATTTTGAGTATGACTATGACTGTGAACCCTTTATCCAATATTTCAATGCCCGCAAAACCTTAAGCACACGAAAAGGCATCTGTTATGACTTCTCCCATCTGTTTGCCGCACTATGTCGGAGTCAGCACATTCCTTGCTTTGTTGTCGATGGTGATAAGCGTGACAACAACCAATATCACCATACTTGGAACAGGGTTTACTTTAATGGCTCTTGGTGGAATATGGATGTTACTTTTGATACTGTTCAAACTGAAAATCAAGGTTGCTTTTACGGCTTTCGTAATATTGAAAACACATATTCGCTTGATAACGAATTCCTAATAAGGAAGATATACTGATTTATGTAATTACTGGCAATAAAAAATATCTAAAGTAAACTAACACCCTGTTGCAGTACAAAATGCAACAGGGTGTCATAGTTTTTATATCATTATTTTTAGATAACTATTTGGTTATTTTATCAAAAAGAGTTATTAGTTCATCATAACTTTGATTATTCGCAACAATAACGCCACTGCTATCGATTACTGAGGGGATTGTTGGTGATGATAAAGGCTCGTCGTTTGCTGTGATTGTTATAATTTTACCTATATTCTCTTCGGTAGCTGTTTTGAACTTTGACTGTCCGTTTTCGGTGAATTCAAACTCGATATAATAATTGCTGTCTTCAGAAAATTTAGCATACACTTTAACAATATCACTATTTTCAATTAAAACGTTACCTTTGTCATCCTTAAACTCAACAACAGTGTTTTTGGAGAGCGTTGCTTCTTTATAAAGTATACTGCCATCTGGAAGCTCTTTCCCTTGCTCTTGGTTTTGTGACTTGGAACTATCGTTTCCGTTTAATTGATTTACAATAGGATTTAAATTACAGCCGGATAATAATATTATTAAAAAAACACAAGAAATGATAATAATCTTTTTCATAAGCAAAACCTCATAAGTTTATTTGTGAACATTTTCCCAAAAACAATAAATACTAATATTCATTGCCTACACCCTCGATTATGCCGTCAAACACAGTTATAGTTCCTAAATATTCTTTATAACGGCAAATTCTGTATGGCTGGTCCTTATGTGACTCAACAAAATCTTTTTCAGTAAGTGAAACATCATTTAAAACTTCGAATACATCATCAGTTGTTTTATTGTAATCCACAAATAACGAAAAGTCTATCACACCATCCTTTTCGTTTAGTGTAACTTTACAACCCTTATAATCATTAAGCACCAAATAAAAAGAACATAGATTGTACTGCATTTCTAAGTTATATTCGGAAGAATAATAACCGTGACTTTCCATTTCCCATGACTGGATATGCCCGTTTTTATCAAAGGTATGTACGCTTTCGGTTACTGAACCATTATAGTCATTTACATATATTGTTTTTTGTGTTGCAATTGCTGCATACACCGCCATACTAACCATTAAAACAGCTAACATAATAGACAATATAAGAATTTTATATTCTTTGTTTTTAACTGGATTAATATCAATATCTTCAAGATTAATTTTCTGGATGTATTCAGGAGAGAAATCATTATTAATTGCACATTTCGCATAAAATGTATCTCCGCCATTTTGTGCAATAAATTTTGCATGGTCTTTTATTTCATCTGTTCTTTCGAGTTTTATTAAAGTACGAATGATTGAGAATCGCGTAGAAACCTTAGAAAGCATGGATTTTGATGTTTCTAAAGCACTCTGAAGCAAGTTTAAAAGTTCATTTGTTTTTGTTCCATCATTGGTAATGCTTAAATGATTTATCTTTTGGGTCAATTCAAACTCGGATTTGAGATTTTGATTAAAATATGGGCTTAAAAATGCTTCTTGCGACTTATTAAAAAAATTCAAAGCAACATCTTTTTTATCAAGGTGGGAATAACACACGGTCAAAACATTATAATAGTAAAACTTATAAACAATTTCTTTCCTGCTTTTAAAAACCGTTTCAACGTTGTATGGTAAAAGAGTTTTGAGAATCAAATCATATTTCCCAAGATGCAATAGCAAGTTGCTAATATAAATAGCAAAAATCAAATCAATTTTATTGTTAATCCTTCCTTTATATAAACCATATAAGCGGTTTAAACTTTCGCTAATATTGCAAGTGTTGGTTGCATCTTCAATTATTTTGTTGAATCTTTTTGTAGCAATTCTATTAAAAAACATAGCACAAGCAAGCATCCATATAAAGCCGCATAAACCAGCTGTGAATTTGTGAGTAAAATTGCCCAAGATAATAATTGAAAATAATGCGCCAATTATAGCAACAACAAAATATGATATTTTTGAGTCTTTAAATAGTTTTAGCATGATATACTCCCATTAAATAATGTGCCCGATTAAATTATCGGTTACGACAATAATAAAATAGATACTTGGCATAAAAGTAAGACACGTGACACAATCAACAAAAAAGCCTATTTTAGTTTTATTGTTTTTTCTTAGCTTATAATAAACATTCAGCAATAAAACAAATATTGCGAGACAGATAAAGCCTAAAATTAAGCTTACGGGATGTCGAATTGGGTGCCTTGTTGGATTAGTTAAAAAGTAGCAGGATAAGAACGACAACACACAATGTATTCCAAGGCTTGTTATAGCGGAAACCGCACAAGAAAGTGCAGTTGTTCTTAGTGAACAAACCTTACTCATTTGTTTTGAAAAAGCAAATCCTAAAACACCATAAATTGTGCAGGCACCACCAAACAATATTGCTGTAAATGATATTTGCTTAATTGCTCTTATACTAAAATTTTCTATTACTGATTGGTTTGCGATAATTCCTAAAATCAAAGTAATCAACCCAAATACCAATAGAAATATTGAAAGTTTTTTCATGACCATATACCTTTTTGTGAGAGTTATTCTTCTATTTTAATCCAATTGGCATTAGGTGTATTTTCAAACCAATCATCGAAATATTTTTTTGCAGTTTTTTGGTCTGTTTTTTCACCATCAATGAAATACTCCCCATCATTATCATTAACAAGTGCTTTATTAATAATTTTATATTCACTACCATCAAAAACGATATTACCTATTGAATTAATTCCTGCAGCACTGCTTGTCATAAAACTTCCGTCTGTTCTAAGGTGTATTAAACTTCTTGCGCCAATATTGTACCCGTAAACCTTTTCATTTTCATAGTGTAAAACAAGATAATAAGTCATCTTCACATCAAATATAACCAATTCATCTATATTATCGTTGTCCATATCAATAAATGCATACTGTTCCGGGATAAATGAATAATAAGCATTATCAACAGTTTGAAAATGATATTTATCTAACGTTTGTTCTGTGGTTTTATCGGATATTACTGATGTTTTTGCAGTAAAAGTTTGTTTATATTGCAAAACCTTCGTTAAAATCTCTTTGGCTTCTTGGTTTTGCTTATCGGAATTACCACACCCAACAAAAGCAAAACAAAGAGATAAACATATTAAAATTGTTAAAAACCTTTTCATATACTTACACAACTTTCTTTTTTCTGATTTTTTCAACAATCCATTCAATTACCCAATGGATAAATACAACTGTAATCCCATTTTGAATTATAAAGATTGTATACTTAATAAAGTCGTACTTTCCGGTTAAAATTAAGAGAATCGTTATAGGTGCCATCAGCGAAATCACAAACAGATATATGTAATATTTTCTTCTGCCAATGTCATTCTTTTTATTTCTTATTAAAAAAGCAAAGATACCGGTTAACAGTAGTGAAGGTATACCAAACATAATAAAGTTATTAAACAAGACAATCATTAGCGACGGTGAAATTAAAAGTTTAATTAAATATGAATTACCAAAAAATCCACCTGTGTCACTCAAAACAAACAATAAAATTTGCAAGTCGGTTAATATAAAATATGGAACAAACAAACACAAAAACTCTTTGAATTTTTTCATAAACAACCTCAGATTTACTCATTAATTAACCTAAAATAGACTTTCGATAAAATATAAATTACTATACTAAAAAGTACTGATAATAGTATTCCTGAACCATATTGATAAACATAATAGAAAAAAGCTTCAAGTATAATGGGCATTTCATAGTGAATACAACCACATATAATGCCAATTATATACGCCAATACATAGAGGATAAGAGACCATTTTGCAAATTTCTCTTTGCTTCTATACTTGTTTACAAAGAACCAATTTATATTTGATACTAAAACCGCAGCCGATGGAATTACACCGTTAAATGCTGCTAGGGAGTTCATAAAAGCCCAAGTAATATTGAGTTCTACAATAAACATAGCAACGAACATTGATAAAAAGCCTGCAATAAATATAATTCGCAAAATAATCGCTTTTGTTTTGTTTTTTATCATAAAATCACCTTAAAATAAAAAACTTTTACTTATCCCAATTATTAATGATATTCACTTTATTTTTAAGCGCATCTATTAGTATATCAGAATTTTCGGAAAGATTTTTCTTTTCTTTTTCTATTGAAATCAGTTGAAAAACAAGTCCAACAACACAAACAATAATTGCAATTAAGGCTTTAATTTTATCAGAAACAAATATCATAAAAATTGAAAGAATAATTATAGCTATTATAAAGAAACTTATTCTTGCAAAAACACTCATATAGTTAAATACGGTGTAATAATTTATGTATGCTTTATCGTTTTGCTCTGTAATCTCACCGTAAAGCTTAGTGAATATTTGTGCTCTTTTGGGGTTGTGCCTACTATATAGACTTTCAACAGTAATTTTGCCATTTTTATTGCAATAAAATTCAATTGGGCAATTGTTACTGTTTTCTATATCTTTACATACTCCTTGCAACTGAATTAATTTATTTATTGCATTAGCTTTCGAAGTGAAAATTTCTAATTTTCCTTGAGTAATTTTTTTCATCAATTCACCTCATAAACCACATAGGAAAAGAAACAAGCAATATAAGAGCCAATAAACCTATTAAAGCAATATTTATTATCTTCAATGTTTTCAAAGTAAACAGTTTTAAACTTATAGTTGATAAAATCAATCCAATAACAGAAAAAAGTGCAATAAACATTGGATAGAATTCAAAGCCTAAATAATCTATTCCGCTAGCACTCGGGTCTAATTTAATCCGGTTTATTTCTTTGACTGCATCGATTCCCATAACAATTATACCACTCAAAGCCAATAAAGTAGCTATAAATGAAAGTATAGCAAAAATTTGTCTAATATATATTTTCCACATAGTTAGTGACCCCTTAAGTCTAAATCAAGTAAAAACAATATAAAATCACTGAAAATCAATAATCTTATTGCCCTTATATGTTAAATATCCAACCTCTTTTTCTTTGTATCCGTTATAAGAAATCTCTGAAACAAAAAAGGATAATCTCTTGCCATTTGCCAAAAACACAACCGAATATTTTTGTTTGTAACCATATCTTGTAAAAACTTCATACACAGATTTACTCAAAACTTCGGCCTTAACAGTTTTCAAAGGGGCTAATTTGTTTTTAATAACTCTAACTATTAAGAGAAAAATTAACGTTATCCAAAACAAAGAAAGTCCAATATTTATAACGGTTGTAATAATTTCTTCCATAACAAGTTACCTCAATGTGTTATATTTAAAACTGAAGCCGCACTTTCTAAAATTGGGATTGATATTATTAGCAAAGTTAATGATGCCGTGTAAATTAAATATACGAAATTTGAAATCCTATTTCTATTTTTAAAAGAAAGTAGGTTAATGAAAAAAGCAAGTACGGCAATACAAACAATTATAATAGGTATAAAAAGCCCGTCCCAATTTTCTAATATGTAGATATTTATATAAAACACATAATGAGATAACATAAACACCCAAACTTGAGCTTTCTCATATTTTTTAGTAACAAACAATATAAACCAAATAATAAGAATAAATATCACAATGATGTTTAATATACTCATAAATTCACCTAAAAACCTGATTTTCTTTAATATTGTGCAGCATACTGATTCATGTAATTTATAGCAAGATTTCGTGTATCAGTGAATGAAAGCGGTATGTAAATCACACGTCCAAGGTCATATACACCGTTAAATACAATTGTTTCATATCTTTCATAAAAAGCAGATTTATCTGCCATTTTCAATTCATCACAATATGTCTTTAACAATTCTTCAACGCAACTTTCGGGTAGCTCACACCACTTGCCATCAGGATCGCCATAATAATAACGCATTTGTGGATTATCGAGTTTTGTTTTTTTCAAAGAATATGCATACATATCGCTCTTCATAAGTTGAATGTAAAACTCATCAAAAGCCGAATCTTTTAAATCTCTATATTCACGATAAAAAGATTTTCCGTCTTTCAATTTATAATTAAAATTAGCATTCTCCCACATATCCGCAATACATTCAGGCGCTTCATAAGGGTACTCCGTCTCATCAGGCAAATGCCCCTTTTCAAATAATTCTAATAGTATTTTATGAAGATAAACGCAATCATCAAAATGCTTGTCCACTTCAAATTCTTCTATAGAATCCAAAAATATTTTAACACTTTCTATTTCTTCTTTATCGGGTAAGATATAAGCCTCTTTTTGAACAGAAGAAGGTATAGCGCCCAAAATAAGGGCACAAGAAACAACTACAGCAAGAGTGGTTATAATTATGCGAGAGATTGGCTTATTCCTACGAAAAGCAAAATAACCACACACAATCGACACCGATAACGCCACAACTATAAAGCATAAAATGTAGTTCAATGAAATTTGGGCTTCCCCGATAAAGTGGCTTGATAAGAGAAACGCAGCAGAAAGTGAAATTAGGAAATTTACTAATATCTTGTAAATAATCGAAAATGTCGTTAACCCTAAAGTTTTGAGATTTTTCTTTCGATGCCATAAATACACAAAAATGCAAATAATAACGCCTGTTACCAAAAGAAAAACTGTCGAGAAATTGAATACCGTTGCTACCGATACAATAAACAGGTTGAAATTCAGAGGATTCCATGTTTTATGAGGCACTAAAGAACTGACATTATAAATTTCGTAACAGCCCTGACTAATAATTATTGGAGCAAAATTAAGTACTAAAAAACCAATAAAGTACCAACGTACAGACCGAGCAACAAAATACAGAACCGCACAAATTGTTATCCAAACAAAAATCAGACCACATAAAGCAATACCATTGAACAGAATTACGATAAATGACATATTAAAATAAGGTGAAATTTTCTCACAAAATCCTAACACTATCATTTGTGCTATTATATAGAAACAAAAAGGAATCCATAATGAAAATATTTTATCCCAGACTGACGGCTGAGGCTCATCTTCATCCATCATTTCTGTGCTTTTCTTTTTCAACCAATACGGCGTCAGAACAGAAATCAAAATAAGAAAACCTATCAAAGTAAATGCGATTAAAATAATAGTAGTATCATTTGCATCAAAAAGGTCATTCCCCGAAGAAAAAAGACTTGGAACAAAAAATAGATTTAATATGATAAATAATAACACTAAGATAATATAAAACGGAGTGTGCTTTTTTGAAAAGCATAACTGCTTTATAGTAAACGATTTATAATTTTTCATATTATTGCCACCTTGAGTTTATATTTTCTTCTATTAGTCACTACTTCCAAAGAATAAAACAACTGATATCCATTTAATTCTACGCTTCTATAACTTCGATTGATTTTGCCAAACTTATTACATAGTCTCGTTCGCTATTTTCAAAAAATCTGCCATATAACATCATGCCTGTTGCTTCATCATAAAATATAAAACAATACATTTTATCAACACGTTCACCAAGCACTACAGAATCGATTTTGTTTGAGATATCAATAAAAATTAAATTATCCGAAAGTTCGGTTTTAGTTTTTTCGCCATCACCAATAATGTATGTATCGTAAATTTCATTGATATTCTTTCCTTCTTCTTTTACAACCGATACAACTCCTAAATCATACCCTTTTTCAGCATTGGTAAAAAGCATAGTTGTGTTCTCGTGTGTTGCTCTTACATTCTCGCCCACCTGCATTTTAACTTTAATTTTTAAATCATCAAAAACAAAAGTTTCTTTTTCAGATTTGCAACTAATTAAGGTTAAACAAAACAATATACATAGAAATATTGCTGATAACTTTTTCATCTATTCACCCCTAATGTGTTTTTATGCTTCTTGTATTATGTGATTTCTCCTTTAAGAATTTTGATATGTTCTTTATCCACTTCTTTTCCATAGTACATATCATAAACTTTGAATCTGAATTTTTTTGTTAATATTTTTTGAATATGCACAAACTGCTTGTATGCACTTGCACCTACATTTTTCATCGGTATAGAAATAGCCAATCCAAATTTATCATCTGATAGTTCAGTAAATGGAAACGATTCTAATTGATTGTATTTCTTAAATAATTTGTTGATTTTCTCCCAATTGGGTTCATTTGTTGTTTCGCACAAAAAATTATACGCCATTCTACTTCTCCTCTGATGCAAACCTAAAACTTGTTGTATAATCTTTAATTGCATCTCTAATATGTTCACGTGTTTCTTCAGCAATATTTTGTCCTATATCATCAATAACAACAACATGATTAAATTCATTATGTAAATAAGTATTGCACCATTTTATCCTATTGATAATAAATAGGATGGTGCGCTCCACTGCCTCATCAGTAGAAATAAAATGATTAAAAACATGAACAATTTCGTTTTTTTTTGAAAACTCAGGAGTAAAACTTCCCCAATCCATATCTGAAAGCCCTTTTAAATTCAATTCTTTCATATCATCACTGCTCAATATAAAACATCATTAAACACGTTCTTTAAATTCAAACAATGGCTTATTATAAGCTAATAAGTTTTTCTGCTTTCCAACACCCACAACATAGAATTCATCATCAATTTGGGACATATTATATAGTCTCTCGTTATCAATGTGATAGGGATTTGAAATTGTTAAAATATGCTTTTTAAGTTTATATTCTCCCGATTTTTCAAAAAGAAATGTATATGTATGATGATAACCTCGGTATCTACTCAATTGTGTTTTTTTATGTTTATCAACCAACACATCTGTTGTAATATCAATTTTATTATTTTGGGTTAAATAATACGCTTTAAATGTTTTATAAAGGTTTATCACGCTCATAGCGATAATATAAACATATAACGGACTTAACATCCAAACAATACCTTTTGGATTATAAATGCTTAATTGAGGTTTGAAAAAATATAACACCAAATAAGCAGCACAAAGCAACATAAGCATTCCGTACTTTATCACATCGTGCAAATATATTTTGTTTAATTCAGTTTTTATGATGTCTTTAGTTAATGTTTCTTTTATCATAACAAGCCCTCATATACAATTGTCTTTTTCTAGAATTAAGTAAAAACAGTTTTTTATTTATCCCACAAATTTACTGCTTCAACTCTTTTTTCAAGTTCTTTTATAAGTACAGCAGAATCTTTAGGAGAATTCTTTTCCTCTTTAGTGCTATAAAATAGTTTAATGCCGAAAGATATTAAACCAAAAGCCAAAACCGGAAGATAATATGTTTTTACCTTAAAAATAATTATACCGATAATTGCAAAAACAGCCAACAATAAATATATTACAATAAAAATCATCTTTAAAACATTACTTGATTTGCTAAATGCGGTATAATAAGTGACATATGTTTTGTCGTCTTGCTCTATAATTTCCGCAAAAAGCTCAGTAGAATTTTCGTTTTCAATATGTCTTCTTGGCGGATTAGTAATAATAATTTTACCATTTTCAAAACAATAAAATTCAATACAGTTTTCACCGCTTATTTCTTCCCTACAAGTTCCTTGCAACTGCATAAATTTATCTATTGCATCTTGCTTTGTAGTAAAAATCTCATATTTACCTTGGCTAATTTTTTTCATTTAGTCACCTCATAAACCACATAGAAAAAGCAATAAACATTATAACACCATATCCATAAGCAAACTTATAAGTGGAGAAATCAATAGACTGTATATTGTTCTATAAGCAAAGCCACCAACAAAAAATGCTAAAATAGATGTTCCGCCATCTGTGAATTTAATGTTTTTAAGAATATGTATTTTATAGATGCTGTCGGCAAAAATCCCAAACAATATTCCGCACAAAAGCATACCTATACTGCTTATTCCGCCTATTTTTAATGCTATTCGCTCAATTTCTTTTTGTGAATCCAAAGCTTTATCGAGCAGAACGCTTGTCTCAGCTGAATACACGGGATTTAACTTTGTTAAAGTATCAACACCGACTGCTTCCTTATAAGCCGCAACATTTTGATAATGCGGTTCAAGCTTTGGCGCATAGATTCCTACTCCTACAGCAGTTAAAACAATAGCCAATATCAAATCTATAATTATATACAGGCAAGCAAACTTATACATCTTTCGGTAGCAAAGCCAATTAAACCCGAAAAAGAAAGCTGCCCAGTTCCAACTTACAAAGAACTTTTTGCCCTCGTTTTTAGTGTAAATATCAACGTAACGAGAAGCGTTTTTATCAATGAAAAAATGCCAGTCAGCCTTTTTAACACCATCTAATAATTCTTCTTTCGAGGAGGCTGTTGTCGGTATTCTTTTCCAACACTGCTTACAGTATCCGTCACTTACAATATACGTAGCACCGCAGTGTTCGCATTTCTTTTCAAGATTATCCATCATTTTCCGCCCCTTTCTTTTTTTGTTTTAATGTTTTTATCGAGGCAATAAGTATTATTATGTATGCTATGATGTTAAATATCGCTCCACTTGCTAAAAAAGGTTTATAATATACCCATAAAGTATCTATTATACCCCATTTGCTATATATTAAATACTTAGGGATATCAACCGTTGATGAAAGTGGTAATAAATTTATTATCAAAAATATAATGCTGATAAAAATTAACGGCATTAAACATTTCGATTTGATATTTTTCAACACTAAAACAATCATAGAAATTATTATAAACAACATAATCAGTTTTAAGACTATAGCAACAATATTTGACGATATACTAATTTCCGAAAGTAATGATATATAATCATTATATAATTCGCTATCATTTGCGTTTTGCGAAAAGTCATATATCTCTCTTAAAAAATTTAATATGCCCGAAGCTTGCCCAAAACAATATAAACACAAACCAATTATGTATATATTTTTAGTTGTTTGCTTCATAAAATCTCCTCGACTTTTACAATTATATTTTCATTTTTAAACGGCAGAATTGCCAATAAAATATAAAAGCTTTTAATAATAAGAAACTTTAAGTTTGTATATAAGATTGTGGTCATATATATGTGTTTGATCATCCTTATACATAACAATAAATTCGTTTAAATACGCAATGTTATCATATGCTGCTGTAGGTTCTTCACCTAATTTGAAACAGGATTCTTTTGAATCAAAGTAATAATATTTGTTTTCAGTTTTGATAACACCTGAAGCAGAAGATAATATTTTTTCATTAGGAGGCACAGTACACATTAAAGACTGTGTGTATTCAGTCCCTTGAGTTTGTTTAATGTTGTATACTTTACCGCTTTTATCCATAAACCAAATTACAGTAGAATTATAGTTGGTGTTTGTCCAGTTAAGTATTCTGCCTCGTTCACAGAATTCTTTAACCACACTACCGAAATCGTTATCTATATTAGTAAATGATTTTTCTTCTTTGTTATAGGTGTAGGTTTTAAAATCGTCAGTTAGAACGGAAAGCTTATCAAGCTGGAAGTGATAGTATATATAAATAAATTTAAGTTCGGTGTCAATTTTTCTGTAACTTTTTTCTGTTTCAGGAAAAATGATTTCTGAATTGTATTCATATAACTCATCATAAGTAGTGATAAAGAAACCCTCTAATGGACTGCCGCTATAAACTTTTATTTTTGTAGGAGCAATGTCGCACTTCCATTCATACATCTGTGTTTCGTCATGGGTTAGATATTGTGTTTTTTGAATTGACGATGCCAAAGATGTAGAATCAGTTGTGTCCGAATTAGATGTTTTACACGCCGATAGCGAAAACATAGTCAAAGCAATTAATAATAATGAGAACAGTTTTTTCATAAAATCACCTCGGCTTTGGTAATTATATTTTCATTTTTAAACGGCAATATTGCCCATAAAATCACTGAAATTCGTGTAAATGAGTGGATGAGAACATTAACTAAATATCTTATAAGCATAGTATCAATGTCTATAGCATTATACTTAAATACCGTTATAAAAGAGGAGTCAATAATTGATAAAATGACACCAACTATACAAATTATAGTAATTACGAATTTTGTTTTATATTTGAGCCTATATCCAAGCAAACATATTAACATTAAGGAATATATGATAAGTTCAAGAAGGAAATTAAATAAATAACTTGAATAAAATTTTATTGTATAAATAATATCCCTTGTTTGAACAACAAAACTTGTAATATCACATAAAATTAGCAAACCAACAACTGTAGATGCAATTATTTTTGTCACCATAGATACTTTGCTATGTTTTTTTAATAGTGGGCGAAGAATTGTCATAGTAGCAAACAAAATGCCTAATACAGATTTTAAATAGTTAGCACCATTAAAAGCAGTTATATATATAAAACTTATTATTCCTTCGCCCGGTTTCACAGGGCTTGCTAAATGCATTAGTATTTGTCTTAATGAATTAAAGATATATAATCCGCTCGGCAAAAACATTAAAAATGTCCAGAATATAATTGATTTGATTTTTATGTTGGATAACTTCATAAATAGCAGCCTCCGTTATTGCAAAGCAAAACTAATATCTGTCAAAAAATCCGCTGGTGCAGTATTGTTAAGAACCGGTTGAATATTGAATACCAACTCACCGTTTGGCAAAGAAGGGGTATGCACCTTGTAGTAAAGTTGGATAATGCAATCCTTATAATTCATAGGCTGATTGTCCGTAGTCATAAAAATTATTTTATTCGGCTCACCAAGTCTTGAAATTATATCATCAAGAGTGGAATCCTTGTTTATTCCTTCAATCATTTCAAAATCGGGACGGGTTGGACTTATACCTTCTTGGTATCTGACAGTGTTTTCATAACACATAAAAGAAAGCTGTGTTATGTAACAATCATTAAAAGTTCTTGAATTTCCATAAAAATTCATAATATAGGCAGTAACCATATTACCGTCAGGTGACCTAAAGAAAGCGCTTCCCATTAAAATGCTATTATCGAAGGATTTTTCTACTATTGTAAACCCTTTACTCAAGAAATCAGAAACCTTTATTGGCATCGTAACAGTTATGCCATCAATTGTAACATCATAGTTTGATACTTTATGACTAATAGATTTATTTGTTTTTAAATCATAGGTATAATCAACAATTTTGAGTCCATTACCGAAACTTGCACTATGGTCTTCTTTTAAAACATCGTAGTCATTAAGATTAAGTCTTTTAGATGTTTCGCGAACAAAATCATTATGGTCTATAATTCTGCCTATTCTATTATTTGTGTTTAAAGCAGTCAATTTGTAAAAAACATCAGACATTCTGGATTTGTTATTTAAATCGGTGATATAAACTGCAGAACCGTCATTTTGCAAGGTAAGCTCTCTATCCTTAGAATTATTAAGATAAAAAGCAAGGTTTGCTTTTCCTGAAATCTTATTACTTGCCTCCAATTCAAGTCTTATGCAAAAGCCAAATTTACTATTGTGCATAGCACTGATTTTTTTGATATCGTTATTGGTTATTAAAGAAGCTCCCGAACTGTTTTTGAAAGCTACAGCATTATTTGTAACAGATGATTCCCCAAATAAAACTGTTCCGTCATTTAAAACAATGCCATCATCTATAAACGAATTATTAGAAGCAAATAGTCCCTCTAACTGCTCGGCGGTAAAGGTTTGTTTTTTATGTATAACAAAGCAAAAATTATCGTTATATTTTATATCATCCGCAACATATTTATAATTGCCGTTTCCTTCAAATCTGCCACAATTTATGCCGATAACCTTGTCGCCCTCAAAATATACGGTATATTCATAATTCTCTTGGTCGTAATTTTCAACCAATTTAAAACCA
Source organism: Acutalibacteraceae bacterium (assembly GCA_045577835.1). Classification (GTDB taxonomy): domain Bacteria; phylum Bacillota; class Clostridia; order Oscillospirales; family Acutalibacteraceae; genus UBA737. The sequence continues at coordinate 14,894 of JAZNJD010000035.1, forward strand.
TTAACATATTTATGCGACGAAAATGACATAGCTTTCTCTGTTAAAGAGGTCTGCATACAAGAATAATATCGTTCACCTTTTTTAAAGGTAATCATATTGTTGAAATTGTTGCGGGTAATAACAACTTCTACGGAGCCTGTTCCACCAAGTTTTTGTGCTAAAAATCCTTTGGTATCATTTAGCGTAATGGTGAAATAGCTGTACATAGTTATTGTAAAGGTAGAATTAGGGTTAATATCGGTTGCAGTAGAATTTGCAAGATTTAATAATTTGAAACCTTTATTGTTTGTTAGTGTCGTCACTTTTGGTTTTTGAGATGAATCAGATAACAATACAACTCCGTTTTCCGCTATTGCTTTTTTAACAGCATAAAAATTCAACTTATCTAAACTGTTAATTTTCACATTTTCTGTTGTAATGCTACTTGAAATATCATTGTTGGAACTATTATCATCTTTGTTTTGTGTGGCACTATTTGAAGATGTTTTATTGCCGGAGGTAGTATTAGACGAAGAACTGCTATTGACCTCATCGTCTTTTGATTGGCTATTATCTTCTGAATTGTTTTCTTCTGAAAAAATAGTACTGTTTTTTTCGGAGGAACTATCTTCTTTATTTAAGGTATCTTTCTTACAACCGACAAAAGAAAGAATAAGGATTAAAGACAATATAATTGCAAGAACTTTTCTCATAAAGATTCCTCCTTGTATTCATTTTTAAAATATACTTCCAGTTCATCAATAGTAAAGGTTTGTTTTGTGTAAAGAACAATACAAAAATCTTCAATAAATGTCACATTATCTACAGCATAATTAGTAGGAATGCTGTGAAATGGTGCACACTCAAAACCTATAACCTTTGAGCCATCATAATGAACTGTAAACTTATAGTTTTCTTGTTCTAAATTTTTAATAATATTGAATCCATCGATATATTTGTGAGATGAAAATTCGCTACTACTCATATTTGAATCGGGGTCATAGTCACCACCATTTGCAAAGCATGTATAATACTTTTCTTCACGCTTAAAGGTTATCATTTCTCCAAGATCGTCAATGTTGTTTTTTGTAACAACAACCTCAACCAAACCTGTTCCACCGAGCTTTTGAGCCAAGAACCCTTTTTCATCATTAAGCTCAATGGTAAAATACGTTACCATTGTTGTGGTGAATACTTTGTTACGGTCTATTGGATTTTCTGTATAAGTTTTATTTAGCATTATAATCTTTGATGAAGAAACGTTATTCCTCATTCCAATCGGGAAGAGAGAATTTTCGCTAATAATCTTTTTGGCAGAATAAAAGTTGATTTTATCAATGCTATCAATATTGTATTTTGTTTCTATAACAGGCGGGTCGCTTGGAATAACGGTTGATGGGATATCATCAGAAGGTTCAGAGGGGGTAACTTCATCCGAATTTGAGGGAGTACTGTTATCGGGTATAAATTCTTCCTGCGAACTATTACTTGATGGATTAGATGATGAGTTATTATCTTGAGATGAACTACTATTATTTGCAGAGTTGCTTTGATTGTTATCGGTTGAGGAATTATTAGAATTATCCGACACATTTTGTGAGTTATCTATAACAGGTATATTGCTGTTAAAAAATCCGATTTCCCATAATGTGAAACTTGTAATTATAACAATACAACAGCAAAGAGCAGGAGCAACTACACTTATAATAATTCGCTTTTTTCTCTTTTGCATTGCTATATGTTTATCTCTGCGTTCGAAGACACTATTTGCTATTTCATTATAGCTTTTCATACTGAAATCCCTCCTTATCTAGTAACGATTTAAGAGATTGTTTTGACCTATACACTAAATTTTCAATTTGGCGTTTGGTTTTTCCCATTATCTGTGCTATTTCTTCGTTTGTAAATTCTTCAAAAAAGCAAAGCCACAGAACCTGACGGTATTCAGGTTTCAAACTG
>JAZNJD010000036.1:0-88975 GCA_045577835.1 Acutalibacteraceae bacterium
TTATTAAGTTAAAGAGGTGTATAGAAGATGATTAAGAGATTTGCTTTTCAAATATGTTTGCTTTTGAGTGTCTGCTTGTTGGCCGTTTGGGGTATGATTAGAGAAAGTGTACAAACCCAAAACACCATAAAAACAACACCCACTGTAATCATTGACGCCGGACACGGCGGGTTTGATGGTGGCGCAGTGGCGGGGGACGGTACGGTTGAAAAGGATATAAATCTTGAAATTTCACTAAAACTAGCCAGTATTTTACGCTTTAACGGTTTTGAGGTTATTATGACAAGGATCGAAGATACCGGCACCGATTCTGTTTCTGGGTCGGTTGCAATACGTAAGAAAAACGATCTTGAAAATAGACTTTTACTTATGGAAAAAAATCCAGATGCACTATATATCAGCGTGCACCTTAATAAATTTACGACTTCGGCAGCAAGCGGAACGCAGGTTTTTTACACCCCTAATTTTAAAGAGGCGTATGAGTTAAGTATGCTTGTTCAAAAATCGGTTGTAAATATGCTTCAACCTGAAAACACAAGAACGGTGAAGCAGGGAACATCTGCTACATATCTTCTTAAAAATGCTAAAGTGCCTGCGATAATTGTAGAATGTGGTTTTTTAAGTAATAAATCTGATCTTCAAAAACTAAAAAGCGAAGATTATCAATCACAGATGGCTTTTGCAATAGCCTCAGGAATAATTGATTTTTATACAAAGGAATGATAAAATGGCGGCAAAACAAAAAACACAGTATGTTTGTACTGATTGTGGAAATACGAGCGCTAAATGGATGGGGCAATGCTCTGCCTGCGGTGCTTGGAATACTATGGAAGAGCAACTCGTTTCTTCTACACCGTCTGGCTTTTCGAGACCTGTTGTAGCATCTGTAAGGTCTGCCAAACAACTTGACAGTATAGACCCGTCAGATGAGCACCGCACTAAAACGGGTATATCCGAGCTTGATAGAGTATTAGGTGGCGGAATAGTAAAGGGCTCTGTTGTGCTGCTTAGTGGTGACCCAGGTATTGGCAAATCTACAATTTTAATGCAAATTTGCAATCGTTTAAAGGAAGATTTTAATATTCTTTATGTTTCGGGTGAGGAATCTGCTTCACAGATAAAGCTTCGTGCTGTGAGACTTGGAGTTACAGGTGAAAATATAACCGTGATTTCCGAAACAGATACAGCCGCAGTTTGCGATTATATAATGACCTATAAACCAAATCTAGTAATGATAGATTCTATACAAACAATGCAAATTGCAGAGTTATCTTCTTCACAGGGAAGTATTGTTCAGGTTAGAGAATCTACAAATATGCTGCTTCGCACAGGCAAAAGCCTTGATATACCGATATTTATTGTAGGTCACGTAAACAAGGGCGGAGATATAGCAGGTCCTAAGGTACTAGAGCACATCGTTGATACCGTACTTTATTTTGAGGGAGAGAGGAATCAGTCGTATAGAATTTTAAGGGCTATTAAAAACCGCTTCGGCTCTACCAATGAAATCGGTGTCTTTGAGATGACCGATAGGGGACTTAGTGAGGTTGAAAACCCATCCGCTATGCTGCTTTCGGGTAGAATGAGTAATGTTTCGGGCGGTTGCATAACCTGTATTTTAGAAGGTACCAGACCAATTCTTGCCGAGGTTCAGGGACTTGTAAGCTCAACGGGATTTGGCAACCCTAGACGAGTTTCAAACGGTTATGACTATAACCGCCTTAATATGCTGTTGGCGGTGCTTGAAAAGCGCTTAGGTCTTTACTTTTCAAATTTTGATACATATTTAAACATTATAGGAGGTCTTCGTCTTGACGAGCCAGCAGCCGACCTCGCAGTATGTATGTCTTTGGTATCCGGATTGAGAGATGTACCTATTGATGATAAGTTAATTGCTTTCGGTGAGGTGGGTCTTTCAGGAGAAATTAGGACAATACCACGAGTAGAAGCAAGAATCAGAGAAGCGGCAAGGCTAGGCTTTACTCAATGTGTGTTGCCTAAAAGTTCAATAAAAAGTATTACAAATATGCCTAATACCATTGAGCTTATTCCTGTTAGAAACATTAAAGAAGCAGTAGATATAGTGAGATAAAAAAGGTCTATCTAACTTTAGACAACTAAGTTAGATAGACCTTTAATTTTTTTACATAGTATTAAACTATTGCTTTTCTCTTGCAAACTTCTTTACATTTGCCACAAGAGTTACAAAGACTATAATCTATAACCGCAAGATTGTTTATTATCTTTATAGCACCTGTAGGGCAGTTCTTTTCACATTGTTTACAGGAGATGCACGATATTTTACACTGTTTAGCAACATTAGCGCCTTTTTGTTTGTTAGAGCAGTTAACCCTAACTGTTTTATCTTGAGGAATTAGTGTTATTAACTGTTTAGGACAGCTAGCTACACATTTTCCGCAAGCAACGCAGTTTTCTTCCAAGATACTTACTTTGCCATTTTCTATGGTGATTGCACCAAAATCACAAGCCTTAGCACAATCGCCAAGTCCTATACAACCGTACTTGCACTGTAAAGGGCCGCCGTGCAAAAGGCTTGCCGCAGTACAGCTTTCGAATCCTATGTAATCAAAGGCTTTTGCAGTTGTATCACAGTCACCGCCACAAGCTACAAAGGCTATTTTCTTTTCGAGTTCAGCAGTAACACCTAAAATTTCTGAAATTGATTTAAGAGCTGTCTCACCGCCCACGGAGCACAAATTTGGCTTGGCTTCACCTGTGGCTAGTGCTGCGGCATAACCGTCACATCCTGAAAATCCGCAAGCACCACAGTTAGCACCGGGCAAGCATTCGCTTAACCTTTCTTCTTTTTCATTTTTAGGGACTGAGAAAAATTTGTCCGCAAAGGAAAGACCTAAACCTACAATAAGTCCCACTGCGATTGCGATAATCAAAGGAATTAAAATATCCATAGCCTAACCTCCAAGTCCCGCAAAGCCCAAGAAAGACATAGAAACTATTGCGGCAGAAATTAAAGTTATGGGAAGACCCTTTAAAAATTCGGGTACATCTGCTGTTTCTAATTTTTCTCTTACACCTGCAAACAGTACCATAGCCAGCATAAAGCCGATACCTGCTGAAAATGCATTAAGCAGGGAAATTGGGAAATTATAGCCGTTGCCAACATTTATTGTGGTTATTCCTAAAACGGCACAGTTGGTAGTAATAAGTGGTAAATAAATACCGAGAGCCTTGTAAACAGGCTTTATGAATTTTTTGAGTAAAATTTCAAGTAACTGAACTATAGCTGCAATAACAAGTATAAATACAGCGGTTTGCAGATATGTAAAGTTAGGCTCTAAAAGGAAATGGTTTATAGGCCAGGTTATAGCGGTAGAAAGCGTCATAACAATTGTTACTGCGATACTCATTGAAACGGCAGTGTTTACCTTTTTTGACACACCTAAAAATGGGCAGATACCTAAAAACTTGGATAAAATCATATTGCCTGTGAGGAGGCTTGTAAGTATTATTGAAATAACTGTTGGATTATTCAAATGCTTCTACCTCCTTTTCACATTCTTCGCCACAGCTTGCCATATCACAGCTTGCTTTTGAAGGACAGTTTTCACAGCCTAGGTGATTAACTGTCTTTTTACCATTTGCTTTAGCAAGTGCATTTGATGCGGCTACAAGAATACCAAATACAAAAAATCCGCCGGGTGGAAGTAAGAATACTAGCATAGGGCTAATTATATTTGTTGTAACCGTAAGTCCAAAAAGTGTTCCTGCACCAAAAAACTCTCTTATAAGTCCCATAAGGGTAATGGTAGCAGTAAAGCCTATACCCATACCAAGACCGTCTAAAACGCTAGGTAACAAAGAGTTTTTAGAGGCAAACATTTCAGCTCTGGCTAGTATGATGCAGTTAACAACTATAAGCGGTAAATATATGCCAAGTGACTTATCAATTGCGGGAGCAAATGCCTTAACAAGCATTTGAACAATACTAACAAAACCTGCAATAATGGTTATAAATGCAGGAATTCTTACCTTGTTTGGAATAATGTTTCTAAGCAGAGAAATAACAGCGTTAGAGCAAACAAGAACCAAGGTTGCCGCAACACCCATACCTATACCGTTTATTGCTGAGGTTGTAATAGCAAGGGTAGGGCAGGTGCCAAGCATCAAACGAAGCACAGGGTTTTCATTTATTAAACCGTTTGAGAAAATCTTGAAATTATTGTTTTTCATTTGAAGATTCCCCCTTATCGTCGTTGTTTCGAAGTATTTTTTCAGAATAGTCAAGCGCCTTGTTTACTGCACGTGTTACTGCCTTTGAGGTCACGGTAGCTCCTGTGAGCGCCTTAACCTCATTTTTGTTTTTCTTAGGTTCAGCTTTAACTAGTGACACCCTGTCAAAAAGACCTGAAAACTGTGAATAAAATTCCTTTTCTGCAGCGGCTTTTCCAAGACCTGGTGTTTCATCTGCAACATCTAATACATATACAGCTTTTATTTTACCGTCAGGCTTTACAGCGGTCATAACCGAAACGGCACCGCCGTATCCATTTTCTTCGGTTATAAATATGTAGCCTAAAATCTTATTTTTGTTATCCTTTGCAATATGATAAACTGCAGTTTCTTCTCCTCCATAATAAAGGGTTAGCTTTTCATATGTATCGGCCTTTAAAACCTTATGCATAGATTTTCTTTGATTTTCTTCGTCAAGCTTCTTTATTATCGGAGAGGTCAGTTTATTAGTGAGGCTGAGCGCCAAAATAACGGTAAAAGAAATTGCAACCATAATTACAGTTGGCATTATTATTTCTTTTTTGTGTTTTAGGAAAAAGTCTTTTAAGACACCCAAAATTTCTTTAATTTTATTCATTTTTGAGCGCCTCCTTTGCACCGAAAGGCTTGTGAGAAGTCAGCTTTTCGATATGCGGAACTAAAATATTCATTATGAGTATTGCATAAGAAACGCCCTCAGGCAAACTTCCAAAGTATCTTATAATAAAAGTTATTATTCCGCAGCCCACACCGAAAACTAACTTTCCTAAGGCATCGGTAGGGCTTGTTGCATAGTCGGTAGCCATAAAGAATGCGGCAAGTATTAAACCACCGGTTAAAACCTGTCTTAACACATCGCCGCCTGAAATAAAGGTGAGTAAAGCGACGGTACCAATGAAGCTTGCAGGAATAATAGGGCTGATGATTCTTCTGGCAAACAGCACAACTGCACCAACAAGCAATAAAAATGCGCTTGTTTCACCTATGGTACCTGCGTATGTGCCAAAGAATAGCGTTCTGATAGAATATTCTGATATATCGGAAGTGAGCGGAGTAGCAGAGGAAAGAGCTGATAGCGGCTCTGAAAATTTTGTCATAACGGTAGGGAACGATATAAGCAACACAATTCGTGCCGTTATAGCAGGGTTTGCAAAGTTATGACCTAATCCGCCAAACATCTGCTTAACTATGATTATTGCTATAACACTTCCTATTGCAGCAATCCAAATCGGTGTTGTAGGGGGAAGGTTTAGGCCTAATAAAAGACCTGTAACAATAGCAGATAAATCGCCTATTGACTGAGGTTTTTTGAGCAACAAATTCCATACATATTCCGAGAGCACTGCAAAGGCTATAGTTGTTATTAAAACAAACAGTGCATGCGTGCCGAAAAGTAGACATCCGTTTATTGCGGCAGGTAATAAGGCGATAATAACATCAAGCATAATATCCTTTGTTGTATCATGATGCCTAATGTGAGGGGAGGATTTTACTGTCAATATATTTCTCATTATTTTTTCCTCCTTAAAGTTGCTTTGGCAGTCCTCATAACCTGTGTAAGTGGACGCTTGGCAGGGCAAACATAAGAGCAACTGCCACATTCCATACAGTAATTTACATTTAAATCCTCGTAGGCGGATATGTTATTGCAGCGGTTTGCGGTATCTACCTTAGCAGGATACAGTCTCATAGGACAAGCCGCCGCACATCTTCCGCATTTTATACAGGGTGTAGCCTCTAAAGGTTTTTCTTGCTTCATAACTAAAACAGCATTAGTTCTTTTTTCGACAACAGCGTCACAGTCACCTACAGGAAAGCCCATCATTGCGCCGCCTGTGATTATTCTGTCAGCATCATCGGCTACACCGCCCGCAAATTCAATAATATCGCTTATTTTAGTTCCAATAGGAACAAGGATATTTTGTGGGTTGTTAACAGCGGTGCCCTCAAGGGTTATTCGTTTTGAAGTAAGCGGCATACCCGTTTTTATAAAAATATATAGCGCACCAATACTTGTTACATTCATAACTATACAGCCTATATCAGATGGTAGTTTTCCAAGCGGTAATTTTTTACCCGTGGCAGAATAAATAATCATTTTTTCTGCACCCTGTGGATAGCTTGTAGGTAGCTTCATAAGCTTTACTTTATCGTCTTCATCCTGTGAATCGGCTGCGATAGAATACAGTTTTTCTATAGCTTTTGGTTTATTGCTTTCTACACAAATTACTACCTTTTCAAGAGCAAGTGTATCGCATAAAAGGTATATACCATCCATAATGTCTTGGTGATTTTCCATACACTCGCGATAGTCAGATGTTATGTAGGGCTCGCATTCGGCGGCGTTGACTATGAGTGTATCAATTTTGCTCTCTTTAGGGGGAGAAAGCTTTATGTGGGTGGGGAATCCTGCGCCACCAAGGCCTACAAGTCCGCAAAGCTTAGCCGCTTCAACTAAAGATTTAGCATCGGTAACACTAAACGGCGAAAGCTTAGGGTCGTGTTCAAATTTTTTGTCTGACTCTATTTCGATATACTGTATATCGGTGCCGCTGGAATTTTTGGTTATTATATCGGTAACAGTTCCCGAAACGCTTGAATGAATAGGCGCACTAACAAATGCTTGGGATTCACCTATAAGCGTTCCAACAAAAACCTTGTCACCCTTCTTTACTGTAGGGGTACAAGGCGCTCCTATGTGTTGACAAAGGGGAATAAGTACTTTATCTGGACTAAAAGCTACCGTTTCCATTTCTGCAGTACCCTTAAGGTGCGGCAAACGGATTCCGCCAAAAAGGTGCTTTATAGGTCGCAGAATAGACTCTTTTTTATTCATTGTTTAACCTCCGTATATTTTCGTAGGTGTTTTTTAGAGCATATATATTATTATTTTACCATATTTTCTTTATTTTTACAAGTATTAATATATATTGTTTATTAAGTGTAACCAAATCTAGCTTTTTTTGTTGACATAAGAGATAAAAAGTATTATAATTTGAAAATGAAATTCATTTTCAAATTGGTGATAATTATGACAGAAATAAAGGGATATAAAACAAAACAAAGAGCGGTTATTGAAGCGGTTCTTAAAGCTAGCAAGGGTCATTTAACAGTAGAAGAAATTTGCAAAAGATTAGAAAAATCAGGCGAAAATGTTGGCAGAACTACTGTATACCGCACACTTGAAAGGCTCGAAAAAGAGGGAACTGTGAGAAAGTATTCATCGGTAGGGGATAGTAGCTGTTATCAGTATGTTTCTAATGCAAAGGCGTGTAACAGTCATTTTCATTTAAAATGTGAAAGCTGTGGCAGGCTTATACATCTTGAGTGCGGAGAACTGACCGCTATTTCAGGACATATAGCTGAGCATCACGGGTTTTCGGTAAACCCTTTAAAAACTGTCTTTTACGGAGTTTGCGAGGTATGCAAAGAAAAATGAAAAGAATGATAGCTTTATTGCTTGTAGCCTTGCTTCTTTGCGGTTGCGGCGCTACAAATACTGTGGACGATAAAAGGGTGAATATAGTTACTACCATATTTCCGATATACGATTTTGTAAGGGCTATAGGCGGAGAAAAAACCGATATAAAGCTTCTCATAAAGCCAGGTACCGAGATTCATTCTTACGACCCTGTACCCTCTGAAATAAGAAGTATTTATGATGCTGATTTATTTTTGTATATCGGCGGTGAGTCTGATGCTTGGGTAGATAAAATAATAGGTGATAAAAATGTAAATTCACTCGCCCTTATCGAGTGTGCAGATACACTTTTAGAGGAGGGGGAAAATGAATATGATGAGCATATTTGGACTTCTCCCGAAAATGCCGAAAAAATGCTTGATAATATACTAAAGAAGCTTATAAAAATCGACCCTGAAAACAGTGATTATTACAGGGAAAATCACAAAAATTATGTTGAAAAAATAAGAGGAATTGCATCAAAAACAAAAACAATGGTAGAAAAAAGTGAAAATCCGTTTATATTGGTTGCCGATAGATTTCCTTTTAGATATTTTGTAAAGAGCTATGGTATTGATTATGTAGCAGCGGCAGACGGTTGCGCTATTGGTGCCGACATAAGCCTTAAAACTATGACTAAGCTTATAGCCACCGTTAAAGAGAAAAACTTAAAATATGCCTATTATGTAGAGATGAGCAACAAGGAAATAGCAAGCTCGTTATCGGAACAAACGGGTGTTAAGCTTTTAGAGCTTCATTCGGCGCACAATGTAACACTTGATGATTTTAAAAGCGGTGTTACCTATGTGGATATAATGGAAAGAAACTATGAAGCATTGAAAGAAGGTATAAATTAGCTTGTCACTTATAAATGTCAAAAATTTATCGGCTTTTTATGAAAACCGTCAGATATTTAAGGATTTGAGCTTCTCGGTAAACGAGGGTGATTATTTGTGTATAACAGGAGAAAACGGTTCAGGAAAAACAACCCTTATGCGCCTGATTTTAGGCTTTAAGGTTAAGCATACAGGCAGTATTGCTTTAGTGGGCTTTAAAAATCAGGAAATAGGCTATCTTCCGCAAAGAACGATTACCGAAAGTGACTTTCCTGCAAGTGTTAAAGAGGTAATTTTATCAGGATTTTGCGGCAAAAGCTTTTTAGGTCTTAATAAACGAGAGTATTATCTTAAAGCACATGAAAATATGAAATATCTTGAAATAGAGGAATTGGAAAACAGATTTTTCCGTGAGCTTTCAGGCGGTCAGCAACAAAAGGTTTTGCTGTGCAGGGCTATGTGTGCCGCTAAAAAGCTGTTATTACTTGATGAGCCTGTAGCGGCGCTTGATTATGACTCAAAAGAAGAGCTTTACCGTTTAATTAAAAAATTAAATAGCGGTGGTATGACGGTGATTATGATTTCCCACGATGTAGAGAGAGCTTTAAAAGAGGGGAGTCATATCCTTAATATTCGTGATAAGGACTATACCTTCTCAAAAACCAGCGAATATAACAATGCAGAGGGGGAAAAGGTATGAGCTTTTTAAAAGAATTCTTTTCCTATCCCTTTGTAACGCGAGCTTTGGTTGCGGGTGTGCTTATTTCCTTGTCTGCATCGCTTCTCGGTGTCAATCTTGTTTTAAAGCGCTTTTCAATGTTGGGGGACGGCTTATCTCATGTGTCATTCGGTACAGCCGCAATAGCACTAGCGTTAGGAATAGCACCGCTGAAAATCTCAATTCCGATAGTAATTATTGCCGCTTTTTTACTGCTCAGGCTTAACAAAAGTAGTATGAAGGGCGATGCCGCAATAGCGGTAGTTTCAAGCGGCGCCCTTGCAATCGGTATAGCGGTAGCTACTGTAACGACAGGCTTTAATACCGATATGAGCAACTATATGTTTGGCAGTATTTTATCTATGAGCAAAAGTGATGTATATATTTCAATAGCGGTTTCTGTTTTAGTAATAACACTTTGCATTCTCTTTTATAACAAGCTTTTTATCGTTTCTTTTGACGAGGATTTCGCTCTTGCATGCGGTACGAGGGTAGGCTTTTATAACTCCCTTAACGCCGTGATGACGGCGGTAATTGTGGTTATAGGTATGCGAATGATGGGAGCTCTGCTTATTTCTAGTATTATTACAGTTCCTGCGCTATCGTCAATGCGCATTTGCAAGCGCTATAAGAGCGTTGTAATCCTAGCATCAATATTTTCTGTAACCGCCTTTACAGTAGGATTATTTATATCATTTTTTTATGATATACCTGCAGGCGCTTCGGTAGTAATAGTAAATTTGATTATTTTTGTTTTGATGTCAGTTTTATCTAAAATAAAAGCATAATAAAATTAAGCCGATGAATTCATTGCGAATTCATCGGCTTTTCTCTTGTGTAACGAATACTACCGGCAGTGCCGGTAGTTCCAAAAAGCTTTAGCTATGAGTAGAAAAAGAATCCTCCTTCGTCTAAAATAGAAGTGGGTTTGCCAACCACAACAAAAAGACGAAGGAGGAATCAAGTATGAAACTTGACACAGATAGTTTAGCACACACGAAATGGAATTGCAAATATCATATAGTTTTTGCACCAAAATACCGCCGCCAAGTAATCTATGGAAAGATAAAGGCGGATATAGGAATAATGCTTAGAAAATTATGTGAGTATAAGCAGGTAGAAATAATAGAAGCAGAAGCCTGCAAAGACCACATACATATGCTGGTATCCATACCGCCAAAATATAGTGTATCACAAATAATGGGATATCTCAAAGGAAAAAGTAGTTTAATGATTTTTGAGAAATATGCCAATATGAAGTACAAATACGGAAATAGGCATTTTTGGTGCAGAGGATATTATGTAGATACAGTAGGAAGAAATAAAAAAGCTATTGCAGAATACATACGAAATCAACTACAGGAAGATATATCATATGATCAAATGTCAATAGTAGAATATGTAGACCCGTTTACGGGTAAGCAGGTAAAAGAAGGCAACTAAAAAGCCCCTTTAGGGGCAGCCGGTGAAAGTGTTGCGGTTGGCAAACCTTTCGACGAGCCTATAGGCTCAGCCGGTCTTATGCCCTAAGGGGGCAGTGCATACTACCGGCACGGCCGGTAGTCATGATTCTAAATACTATTTTAAGCTTCTGCCTCTTCCTTTTCGGTGGCAACATCAGCAACGATAACATTAACCTTGGTTACGGCGCTACCTGTCATATTTTGAATTTTTTCCTTAACATTCTTTTGAACCTCTTCTGCTACAGTTCTAAGGGTTGCCTTACTGTCAATTGTGATATAAATGTTTATGGAAAGAGCACCGTTTACACTCTCGATTTTAACACCCTTAAAAGGAACCTTGCTTTTAACAGCGCCCTTAAGGTCAATAGCCCTTTTAGAGAGTGAAGCAACGCCTTCAACCTCACAGGCTGCAAGCTCTGCCATTTTTTCAAGGACTTCAGTATTTACCGAAAGATTAGATTTATTTTCACGCATAGGAATTCCTCCGTAATATTTTTGTAGCCTTTGTTTTTTCTATTATAACACAATTTCCAAAAAATACAACTATTTTACGGGAACAATTTTTATGTTTTCTAGAGAAATTCCTGATTCGTTTGTCACAATATCCTGAATTTGTAGGGTTTGTGCGGTTGTGAGACCGTCGGATTTAACCACAATATTTACCGTCTCGTTTCCTATAACAGCAACTGCCTTTTTAAAACCTTTGGCCTTTAAAAGAGTTTCGATATTGTTAGCCTGTTCTATTCTTGATGCTAATGAACTGCTTAGTGAAACGATTTTCTCTTTGTCCTTATCGGTTAGTTTATCGGAATTTAAGGTTTCTTTGATTACATCCTGTGCCTCTTTTATAGCGTCTTCTCTCTCTTGTTTGGCAGCTTTAAAATAGTCTGTGTCAGAAGAATCCGCTTTAGCAGAGGTTTGAACAGCAGAGGAAGAATTGTTTGAAACATATTTTGCTTCGCCCAAATATTTTTCGCTTGAGGAAAATTTCATATTAACCCACACAGCACCGCCAAGCGCTATTATCATCAGTACCGCTACCGCCTGACCCTTCGAGAAAACCTTACCTTTTTTCATTCGACATGCCTCCTGCAATATATACTCTTTTTGATGTTATATTAAGTGCCGCGCAAACGGCACCTTCTATTTTTTCTGCTATCGCTTCTTGGTCACCACCGTTACAAATAATGGCAACCCCTCTGATTTCGGGCATTCTTTCGGTGATTATTAGTGCTTCTTCGCCACCATCTGAACCCCTTACTGTTATGTAGCTTTTAGCATTGCTTCTGCTATCGGTTGTTGAATTTTGACCGCTTACGGTTGATACGGAATCTTTGGTATCATCTGCAAAATCATATTTTATACCGCTTTCAAGTGTTACCATAACAGCACTTTCATTACCTGTTAGTTTGAATACAATTTCTTTAATTTCTTCCTCTAAATCGGCTTTGTATTCTTCCGCTGTAAGCGTTGATGTGTTCTGTATAATTTCGCCTGATTCTTTTTTAGAGGGAAGTAAAGAGGAAAGAGCTATAAGAGCAATACCCACTGTTCCGATAATTATAAGCAATTTTGGATTTTTAAGCTTTTCAGCTATTTTTTTAACCATCTCATTCATTTATAACTTCCACCTCAAAGCTTCCGTCTGCCGATATAATATCGGTGATTTTTTGCTTTTCTTCATTTGATACAACAGTTACTTTACTAATAAATATGCTACCGTTTTCAGCTTTATCCGTTAAAACCACTATTTTTGTAAAGTTTATTTTTGAATTTTTAAGTGCACGCTCAAAAACTATCCTTGCCGATTCCGCCGCCGCACCAACCGAAACAAATTCGCCTTCGCTTTTTGGCTCTATTTTAAAATTAAAATTACCTATTACACCGAAAGAGGAAATAAGACAGCACAGGAAACAAAGTGAAAAGGTGTACTTAACCGACTTTTGAAATTTTCCTTCCGGTACAAGCAAATAAAGACCGCCAAGGGTGATACAGCCTATACAAAAGGCTGTTAAAAAGGAAGCGATAGCCTTCATATTAACCTCCTGCCGATACCACTATGGTAAGGCAAATTATAAACATACCTACTATTAAAAGAAGAATACCTACAAGTACCGAAATTACGGTATCAACCGCCTTAATAAGCCCTGAAAATTTAGGTATCTCAAGCATAGAAGAAACTGCCAGACAAATGTTTAAAGTTACTCTCCAAATGAGTAGTTCGCAAAGGATAGGAAGTGTAATAATACAGATTGCAATAACTCCATACATACCAAAGGTGGATTTAAGCAATGACATAGAAGAATAGATTGTAGAAGTGGCTTCGGAAAGCGCCGCACCTGCTACGGGAACAGAGGTGCCCACTATAAACTTAGCGGTTTTTATTCCTAATGAATCTGCGGTAGAGTTAATAGCAGTTTGTATGCCTAAAATTCCTGTAAAGAGCATAGTTATAAGGGACATTCCCCAATTTGAAAGCTTTTTTAAGGCTTCGGAAATAGCCGCACCCTTTACAAGTGGGGATACGCTTTCACAAAGGCAAAGACTTAAATATCCGCCCATAAGCGGCAAAACCATAAAAGAGGCAAACGAGGAAACTCCTTCTGCCGCAAAAAGCAGTAAAGAGCTCATTGATACCGATGTGGCAGTTTGTCCCGAAAGTGCCGTTACTGCGGCAAAGGACGGCACAAAACTCAGCATAAAAACCGATATTCCCTTTATAGCTGAAACCGATGCGGATATACTTTGCCACATATCTCCGACGATTATTACGGCACCCGCTAAAACAGCGGCGAAAAGGGCGGGGGTAAACCGTCCGCTTTCTAGGCTAAAGGAGGTTAAGGCAGAGGTTATAAGAATAATTCCTATCAGCGTAGCACCCGATTTAAAGGGACGCTTCATACCGCTTTTTAAAAATCCCCCTATATGCTTAAAAACATTCTCTGCAGTTAAATTTCCTACCCAATCGGTAGTGTCGGGATTTATTCCGTATTCTTCAAGAAAATTTGCTGTATCATCGTCTAATGATGATTTTATTTCTTCACTTCCTATGGTATCACTTAAATTTTCGTCCATAACCGTTTCCGAATGGGCTGAAAAAGAAAAAAGAAATAGGAAGAGTATTATTAGTGTTATTTTTTTCATAAGTTTGCAAGCTTTAATGCCGTTTCTGCAAGTCCTGTCATCATAGGCACTGTGATAATAAACATAGCGCATCTGCCCGCAAACTCTGCTTTTGCGGCAATTGCATTTTGTCCAAAATCTCGACAGACATCGGCGGCAAAATTTGATACATAAGCAATACCCAGTGCCTTTAGTGCAGATGTAAAATAACCGTTACCATTTATATTTGAGCTAAAAAGTGAGCTTAAGGTGTTTATAGCAGGGAATACGGTTTTTAAAAGCAACACCAATACAATGCTTGCGGTAGCAATAACCGTAAGCATAGCGGCGGTTTGGTTATAGCCGTTTAAAAACACACCTAAAAAAGCTGCTAATAGCAAAAAAGCTAATATCTTGATAACTAATTCACTCATAGCCCAAAAAGGTCTTTTACGGTTGTGAATAGGTCGGAAATGGCACCAACAACCATAAGTAATACAACCACAAGGCCTGCAAGCGTTGTAAGCATTGCCTGTTCCTCTCTCCCTGAGCGCACAAGCAGTTGATTAAGTACGGTTACAATTATTCCTATAGCCGCTATTTTAAAGATGAAATCAACATCCATATTTTAAAACCCTCTTGAATTAAATGATTAAAATTGATACACCTATACCAACACAAATGCTACAGGTCTGCCAAATTTTTGAATTTTGTTCTGAAACCTGTTCGGCAGAACCTATCTGCTTTTTTATTAACTCTGAAAACATAGTTATTCGTGCACATTCACTGTTTAAATCTAATGCTCCTAATGAGGCGAAAAATTCGTTTAGTAATTCGTAATCTTCTTTTAAAATAGAGCCCTGTTTAGCGCAAATTTTACCGTTTTTATATTCTATATCGTTGCATAAGCCGTAGCAAGATTTATATATGCTTTCAAGTTCGGAAGGGCAGTTTGAAATATACTCTTTAAGTCTTAAAGTGCCCGAATAAATCTTTTTGAGTTCTAATACTCTTTTTTTAAAACAAAGCGATTTGCTATATCCAAATAAAAAGCTTGAAAGCAAAATAAACAAAATACCTATAATTTTAAGCAAGATTGCATAACAGCTCCTTAGCCTCAATAATCTGCGGTTCGTCGGTAAAGTCGCCGCTTAAGACAGCTATTTTGCTTATGGCGTTCATTTCGAGTAGCTGTCGTATAATGTTCCTTTTGGTGAGGTCTTCTTTACATCCTGCATGAACGGTTGTGATTACGCTAACCCCCGAATGAAAACATCCCGCAACACCTTTAAGTTCGGCGGCAGTTCCAATTTCGTCAAAGGCAATTATATCGGGGAAGAGGGTTCTAAGTGCTATTTCTGTGCCGAGAGCTTTGTTTTTTATCATGAGTATATCGGTATTTTCGCCTAGATTGTTTGAAAATTCTCCCGAAGAGCTACCTGAAATTTCGCCGCGCGAATCAATAACCGAAATTCGCCTGTAAACACCAAATGGAAAGCCAGAAGATAACTGTCTTATCATATCTCTAAGCATGGTGGTTTTTCCGCTTCCAGGGGGGCCTGCTATTAAAAAGCCACCTCCGTCATATTCTTTGGCAAGAGTTGTGGCACAGCCCTTTATATCGTGTGAAATTCGTATGTTTATAGAGGAAATATCGCTGATAACCCCGTTTTCGTTGAGTGTTCCGCATATACCTGCTCTGTGTCCGCTTTTCATCATAATATAACCGTTTTTAAGCTCGGCTTCGTGGGCAAAAACAGAGTTTCGGCAGAGCAGTAAAAAACTTTCCTGTAAATCCTCTTTAGAGGCAATGAGCATATCGGTACAAACAAAGGTTGATGCTGCGCCGTTTTTAAGGACAAACAAAGGCTTTCCCTTAAAGGTAATGCAAACGGGTTGCCCGCTGCGAATTCTGATTTCTTCGGCACCCGCCTTTATGTCTTCCGGTAAAAAGATGAGTGTTCTCCTAATATGAGACGAAATACCATATAAAACACTGTTAAAAGAATCTGTTTCGTTCATTTTTCCTTTTCTCCTTTCACTTCTTTGTTAAATTCTATGTACGGTTTGTCCTTTCTAGAACAAAAAACAATAAAATCTAGTAACCTTTAACAAAAAATTTTTTCAGGTAAAATTTTATCGAAAAAAAGCGCAAAAATACTTGTTTTATTATTATCTATATGTTATAATACTACGGAATGGTGTTGTACTTTAAACAACATAATTTATAAAGTGTTTAGCCTGACTTTGAAAAGGCTGAAATTTAGAGGAGGATTCTGTTAATGAAAAAGAAAATCAGCAAGCTCCCGTTTAAGGGAACTGCCGAGCAAGAAGCACAGCTTCAGCAGGTGATTGCAGAAAACAAACACGATAAGAGCAATCTTATGGTAGTTATGCAAAAGGCTCAGGATATTTACGGTTATCTACCTTTAGAGGTTCAGAATATGATAGCCGAGGGTATGGAGATTTCGGTAGAAAAGGTTTACGGCGTTGCAACCTTCTACGCTCAGTTCTCCCTTTCTCCTAAGGGTGAGTATAATATCTCTGTATGTCTTGGAACTGCGTGCTATGTAAAAGGCGCAGGAGATATTTTTGATAAGCTTAGTGAGAGACTTGGCATTGCAGCTGACGAATGCACTGCTGACGGTAAGTTTTCTCTTACCGCTTGCCGTTGCATAGGTGCTTGCGGCTTGGCTCCTGTACTTACAGTAAACGAAGATGTTTACGGTCGTCTAACTGTTGACGATGTTGACGGTATTCTCGAAAAATACGGAAAGTAATAAAATCTCTCCGAAAGGATAGGACTATATGAAAATTACAACCATCAAGGAATTACTTGAAGCCGACGTTGTATGCGGCGAAGAGCTTCTTGGCAATCACGTTTATTCTGCCTGTGGCAGTGATATGATGAGTGATGTTTTGGCGTATGTTAAGGATCAGGCGGTTTTACTTACAGGTCTTGTTAATCCACAGGTTGTAAGAACGGCTGAAATGATGGATATGAAATGTATAGTATTTGTCCGTTCTAAAGAGCCTACCGAAGAAATGATAGAGTTAGCTAAGGAAAGCGATATGGTTTTGTTAGCTACCGATAAACGTATGTATGAAGCGTGCGGCTTGCTTTACAGCAACGGCCTTGTAGGAAACAAGGTGAAAAATGGCTGATGCAGTAAAATTTGTTTTCGATGTTGACGGTACCGATTTTATATCGGCAGGTCAAGCTTCAGTTTCGGTTAAAAAAAGTCTGCGGCAACTTGGAATCTCACCCGAGGTTATCCGCCGCGTATCAATAGCTATGTATGAGGGCGAAATCAATATGGTAATCCACGCAGGCGGCGGAAGAGCCGAGGTTACGGTTACCGAGGAATATATCGAAATATTCCTAAGCGATAAGGGCTCAGGCATTAAGGATATTGAAAAGGCTATGCAGGAAGGTTATTCTACAGCCACCGACAGTATAAGGTCTTTAGGCTTCGGTGCAGGAATGGGACTTCCTAATATGAAACGCTGCACAGATTATATGGATATTAAATCTGAGGTAGGTAAGGGAACAGATATTACTATGCGAGTTAATATCACTGAATAAACTTTATAAAATATATTTTCGGCAGGTAATTCACTATGAATACTTATGAACATTCGGTTTATCTTGATGCCGATAAGTGTAACGGTTGCACTACCTGTTTAAAGCATTGTCCTACCGAGGCGATTAGAATAAGAAACGGCAAGGCGGTTATAAACCAAGAACGCTGTATTGATTGCGGCGAATGTATAAGGGTTTGTCCTAACAAGGCGAAAAAAGCCGCTTGCAGTCCGCTTGATGCTATGAAAAAGTTCAAGTGGAAGATTGCATTGCCCGCTCCGTCGCTTTACGGTCAGTTTGATAATCTTGAAGATGTAGACCGCGTGCTTGACGGACTTCTTAAAATCGGCTTCGACGATGTTTTTGAGGTTTCTTCAGCAGCCGAGCTTGTCAGCGCATATACAAGAATTTATCTAAAAAACAAGGATATAAAAAAGCCGGCTATAAGTTCAGCGTGCCCTGTTATTTTGCGTCTTATAGGTTTGCGATTTCCGTCGCTTTCCGATAACATAATAAAGCTTTTGCCTCCAATGGAGGTAGCGGCAGACCTTGCCAAGAAAAAGGCAAAGCAAGAACACCCCGAGTTTAGAGATGATGAAATAGGCGTATGCTTCATTTCACCCTGTCCTGCTAAGGTGAGCTATGTTAAAAATGGGTTTGCTGACTATGAGAGCAAGGTCGATGTTGTAGTACCTATAAGTGATGTGTATTTCCGCCTTATAAACGCTATGCAGATGTCCGACGAACCTAGTTCACTGTCAAACTCAGGTATGATAGGTATAGGTTGGGCGTCATCAGGCGGCGAGGCTACAGCTATATTTAACGATAGCTATCTTGCGGCAGACGGGATTGACAATGTTATCAGGGTGCTTGATCAAATAGAAAACGGAAATATTCCCCCCGTTGAGTTTATAGAGCTTAACGCTTGTATAGGCGGTTGCGTGGGCGGAGTATTAACCATTCAAAACCCCTTTATTGCAAAGGCAAGACTACAGAGTCTTCGTCGGTATTTGCCCGTATCCTGTAATTCCCTTGAAAAAGGACAGGATGATGTGCTACCGAGTGACTGTGCCTTTAAGAATTTGCCGTTATATAGGCCTATTTCAAGGCTTAGTGAGAGTATGATTACCTCGCTTAGAATGATGTCGGAAATTCAGAAACTAAAGGAACAATTACCGGGTATCGATTGCGGCTCCTGTGGTGCGCCAAACTGCAGAGCCTTTGCAGAGGATGTAGTTAAAGAAACTGCTGATTTGAATGACTGTCTTATAAAACGTTACGGTAATAAGAAAGGCGGCGACTGTAATGACGGTTAAGGAACTAAGCCTTAATAATGGATTTAGCGTCGTTGCTTTGCCCGAGCCTCAAAGAGAAATAAACGGTGTATACATAGGCGACCTTTTAAGCTGGGTAATGGGAAGAGCGAAAGAAAATGATGCTTGGATAACCATTATGTCCAACATAAATGTTGTGGCAGTAGCTTCTCTTGCCGATGTTTCCTGTGTTATTTTAGCTGAGGGAGTTTCGTTAGAAGATGAAGTAGTCAAGGCGGCAGAAGAAAAGGGAATAAATGTCTTAAAGACAGATTTTCCCATATACGAAACAGCTAAGATACTATCGGAGCTGATATAAATGAGCATCTATTCCTATGATTTTCACACGCATTCGGCATTATCGCCCTGTGCGGATGATGATAACACTCCAAATAACCTTGCAGGTATGGCTTCGCTTAACGGCATAGGAATTATGGCACTAACCGACCATAACAGCGCAAAAAACTGTCCTGCTTTTTTTAAGGCGGCAAAGCGCTACGGAATAGTGCCGATTGCGGGAATGGAGCTTACAACCGCTGAGGATATACATATGGTATGTCTGTTTGAAGAGTTGGAGGCTGCGACTGAATTTGATAATTCATTAAATTCATATAGAACACCCTTTAAAAACAGGGTGGATATATATGGAGAGCAATATATCTTTGACGGGGACGATAATGTTATAGGTGTTGAGGAAAATTTCTTACCGCTGGCAACTGCTCTTTCGCTAGAGCGGGCATACGATATGGTGCGTTCGCATTCAGGGTTATGTTACCCCGCACATATCGACCGTCAGGCAAACGGCATAATTACGACACTCGGTACTATGCCTAAAACACCTGAATTTTCCTGTATAGAGTTTCACGATAGTAAAAAGCGTGAAGAGTATATCCAAAAATATTCCTTACAGGATAAAAAGGTGCTTATAGGCTCCGATGCTCACTATCTTACCGATTTAAGAGAGGATAACGATAAGCTCGATATCGACGATGAGCCGTATAGCAGTGCTCTGGTTAGAAAACGGGTTTTTGAGTATCTTAGAGGTGAAATATGAAAGAGCTTTCATTAAACATTCTCGATATAGTTGAGAATTCGGTTAAGGCGAAAGCCACTTTAACCGAAATAACACTCAATGAAACAGGAAATATGTTAACCCTTATTATTAAGGATAACGGTTGCGGAATGAGTGAGGATGTTTTAAAAGGTGTTACCGATCCATTCTACACAACCCGAACTACCAGAAAGGTAGGTCTTGGTCTTCCGCTATTAAAGTTAGCGGCAGAGCAGACAGGTGGAAAAATCACAGTCGAGTCGGTTCATATTGCAGATGATGCTGTAAATCACGGTACAACCGTAACAGCCGTCTTTTATACCGACCACATCGATTTTACACCTTTAGGTGATGTAGTGGAGTCTGTTTTAACCCTTATCCAAGGTCATCCCGATACAGATTTTCTGTTTACCCACAAAAAAGGGGAGAATACAGTGCAGCTTGATACAAGACAGCTGCGTGAGGTGCTTGAAGGTGTACCTCTTAACACCTACGATGTAATATGTTGGATACGCGAGTATTTGCAAGAGCAATACGGCGATTCTATATAAATAATGTATATCAAGGAAAGGAAGAAATATATGAAATCTTTAGCAGAGCTTCAGGCAATTAAAGACAGAATGAAGGACAAGGTTATTCTTCGCGAAGGCACAGAATCTACAAGAGTAGTAGTAGGTATGGCTACCTGCGGTATAGCTGCAGGCGCACGTCCTGTACTTAATGCTTTTGTTGAGGGTGTTAACGAGGAAGGTCTTGCAGAAAAGGTGACTGTTTCTCAAACAGGCTGCGTTGGTTTATGTCAGTATGAGCCAATCGTAGAGGTTTATGAGTCAGATAAAGAAAAGGTTACCTATGTTAAGATGACCGATGAAAAGGCAAAAAGAGTAATAAAAGAACACCTTAAGGGCGGCAAGATAGTAGCAGAGTATACTATAACAGCTGCTCAGAAGGCTTAATTTGGAGGTATAATTTATGATTCGTGCACATGTACTTATCTGCGGCGGTACAGGCTGTACCTCGTCAGGAAGTAAGTCGATTCAAGATGCATTTGCCGATAATATCGAAAAAATGGGTCTTGGCGAAGAAGTAAAAGTAGTACAAACAGGTTGTTTCGGTCTTTGTGCATTAGGCCCTGTTGTTATCGTTTATCCGGACGGTACCTTCTACAGCCGCGTAACCGAAGAAGATGTTGCTGAAATCGTTGAAGAGCATCTTTTGAAGGGTCGTATTGTAGACCGCCTTGTATACAAAGATACAGGCGCCCAAGCAGAGATTGAGGGCCACGTTTCCCTTAACGATACCGCTTTCTACAAGACTCAGAACCGTGTAGTTCTTCGTAACTGCGGTGTTATTGATCCTGAGAATATTGATGAGTATATCGCTATGGACGGTTATGCTGCACTCGGTAAGGTTTTAACCGAATGGAAACCTGAGGATGTTATTAAGTGCGTTACCGATTCAGGTCTTAGAGGTCGTGGCGGCGGCGGATTCCCAACAGGCTTCAAGTGGTCACTTTGTGCTCCAAACAAGGCTCCTCAGAAGTATGTTGTATGTAATGCCGACGAAGGCGACCCAGGTGCATTTATGGACCGTTCCGTTCTTGAGGGCGACCCACACTGTATCGTTGAGTCTATGGCTATTGCTGGTTATGCTATCGGCGCTACAAAGGGTTATATATATGTACGTGCTGAGTATCCTATCGCTGTTAAGCGTTTACAGCTCGCTATTGATCAGGCATATGAATACGGACTTTTAGGTAAGAACATATTCGGTTCAGGATTTGATTTTGACCTTTATATCCGTCTTGGCGCAGGTGCATTCGTTTGCGGTGAGGAAACAGCTCTTATGACCTCTATTGAGGGTAACAGAGGTGAGCCTAGACCTCGTCCTCCATATCCTGCAGTTAAGGGTCTTTACAACTCACCAACAGTTGAAAACAACGTTGAAACCTTCGCAAACATTCCTCAGATTATTTTAAGAGGTCCAGAGTGGTTTGCTTCTATGGGTACCGAGAAGTCAAAGGGTACCAAGGTATTCGCTTTAGGCGGTAAGATTAAAAATACCGGTCTAGTTGAAATTCCTATGGGTACAACACTTCGTCATATCGTTGAGGATATCGGTGGCGGTATTCCTAACGGAAAGAAGTTTAAGGCTGCTCAGACAGGTGGTCCTTCCGGTGGTTGTATCCCTGCAAGCCTTATTGATACCCCTGTTGACTACGATAACCTTGTAGCAATCGGTTGTATGATGGGTTCAGGCGGTCTTATCGTTATGGACGAAGACAACTGTATGGTTGATATGGCTAAATTCTTCCTTGAATTTACCGTTGACGAGTCCTGCGGTAAGTGTACACCTTGCCGTGTTGGTACAAAGCGTCTACTTGAAATGCTTGATAAGATTACTCAGGGTAAGGGAACTCTCGAGGATATTGATAAACTCGAAGAGCTTTGCTACTACATAAAGCAAAACTCTCTCTGCGGTCTCGGTCAGACTGCTCCAAACCCTGTTCTTTCAACAATCAAGTTCTTCCGTGATGAGTATATAGCACACGTTGTTGATAAGAAGTGTCCTGCAGGCGTATGTAAAGATTTACTGCTCTTTAATATTGATATGGATGTATGTATAGGTTGCGGTATGTGTGCTAAGAACTGTCCTGCTAACGCTATCCATAAAACAGAATACGTTGCTCCAGGTCACAAACTCTTCTCGTATGAAATCGATCCCGATAAGTGCGTTAAGTGTGGAGTTTGTATGGATCATTGTAAGTTTAAAGCTGTTCATAAAATATAAAGAAAGGAGCCAAATATAATGGATATGATAAATTTAAAAATTAACGGTATCGCAGTAAGCGTGCCAAAGGGCTCCACTGTTTTAGAGGCTGCCCGCATAGCTGGTGTGGAAATCCCAACACTTTGCTATATGAAGGAAAAGAATGAAATAGGCGCTTGCCGTATCTGCGTTGTTGAGGTAAACGAGGGAAGAGGATTCCGTATCGTTACCGCTTGTGTATACCCTGCAACAGAGGGTATGGAGGTTCTCACCAACACCGCTAAAATTCAGAAGGCAAGAAAGACCACTTTAGAGCTTATTCTTTCAACACATAATAAGGAATGCTTATCCTGTAAGCGTTCTACCAACTGCGAACTTCAGAAGCTCTGCCGTGACTACGGTGTAGACGAATTCACATTTGATGGCTTTAAGCCTGAATATGAGCTTGATGTATCTACTGCACATCTTGTTCGTGATAACAATAAGTGTATCCTTTGCCGTCGTTGTGTAGCTGTTTGTCAGGAACAGTATGTTGCTGTTATCGGCGCTAACGACAGAGGTATTGATACACAAATCGGTCAGGCATTCAACCTTCCTCTTAACAATGTTCCTTGTATCTCTTGCGGTCAGTGTACAGCTGTATGTCCTACAGGAGCACTCACCGAAAAGGATGATACCGATAAGATTTGGGAAGCTTTAGCTGATCCTACAAAGAAGGTTGTTGTTCAAACTGCTCCTTCTGTTCGTGCAACACTTGGCGAATGCTTCGGTATGCCAATCGGCTCTAACGTTGAGGGCAAGATGGTTGCAGCTCTTAGAAGACTTGGCTTCGATAAGGTATTCGATACCGACTTTGCTGCTGACCTTACAATCGTTGAAGAGGCTAACGAGTTAGTTGAGCGTATTAAGAACGGCGGTACTCTACCAATGATTACCTCTTGTTCACCAGGTTGGGTTAAGTTCTGTGAATACTACTATCCTGATATGTTAGCTCACCTCTCTACCTGTAAGTCACCACAGCAGATGGCTGGTGCGGTTATCAAGACCTACTGGGCAGAAAAAGAGGGTATTGATCCTAAGGATATAGTATCCGTTTCTGTAATGCCTTGTACAGCTAAGAAATTTGAAATCGGCAGAGAAGATCAGTCTGCAGCAGGTGTTCCTGATGTTGATATCGCTATCACAACCAGAGAGCTTGGCAGAATGATTGACAGAGCAGGTCTCAACTTTACAGCTCTTCCTGACGAAGAATTTGACAATCCTCTCGGCGAGGATACCGGTGCAGCTGTTATATTCGGTGCAACAGGCGGCGTTATGGAAGCAGCTTTACGTACCGCAAACGATTGGCTCACAGGTAAGGATAATACCGATGTTGACTTCACTGCAGTTAGAGGTACTAACGGTCTTAAACAGGCAACCGTTACCATTAACGGTAGCGATATAAAGGTAGCTGTAGCATCTGGCGGCGGCGCTGCTAAGGTTGTTATGGATAAACTTAAGGCAGGCAATCCTGACGGTTGGACCTTCATTGAAATAATGGGTTGTCCTGGCGGCTGTGTAAACGGCGGCGGTCAGCCAATTCAGCCTCAGTATGTTCGTGATACAGTTGACCTTAAGGCTGTTCGTGCAAAGGCTCTTTACGATCAGGATAAGGCAATGAAGATTAGAAAGTCTCACGAATCTCCTGTTGTTAAGGCTCTTTACAGCGAGTGGTATGACGGTTTCGGCGGTCATAAGGCTCACCACGACCTACACACAAGCTATGTAGCTCGCGAAAAGATTACTAAAGAATAATCAATGATTTTAGGGGACGGTCACAAGTGTTTTTA
Organism: Acutalibacteraceae bacterium; assembly: GCA_045577835.1. Lineage (GTDB taxonomy): Bacteria > Bacillota > Clostridia > Oscillospirales > Acutalibacteraceae > UBA737. The sequence continues at coordinate 24,376 of JAZNJD010000036.1, forward strand.
TGACCGTCCCTTTAGTTTCAGGAGAGATATATGTATATTCTTAAAAAAGCAACGCTAGGGGACGTAGAAACTTGCTATGAAATACTTGATTCAGGACGAGCATTTCAGCGTGAACAAGGTTTTTTTCAGTGGACCGATGATTTTCCAAATATAGATACTGTAAAAGATGATATATCTAAAGGAAAAGGCTATAAATTGCTTAGCGAAAACGAAATAATAGGATATATGTATATCGGCTTTGACGGTGAAAAGGCTTATAATAATATCGATGGCTCTTGGGATTACGATGGCGAGTATGCTACAGTGCACAGAGTAGCATTTAAGCCCGAGTTTAGAGGCAAGGGCCTTACAAAAATCACGTTTGATTTAATCAAAGAGATATGTATAGCCAACAATTTTAAAAGTATCCGAATGGATACAGATGAAAAGAATACACGAATGCAACATGTCTTAGAAAAAAACGGATTTAAAAAGTGCGGCAATATAAGCTTTAACGGTGGCACTCTATTCGTTTATGAAAATCTTTTATGATTTAAGAAAGGAACAAACTATGAACATTTGGCACGATATCCCTGATAGTTTTATAGCGCCAGAAAACTTTTCGGCGGTTATAGAAATACAAAAGGGCGGAAAAAACAAATATGAGCTTGATAAGGATACAGGTATGTTAAGACTCGACCGAGTTTTATACACAGCGACACACTATCCTGCAAACTATGGCTTTATACCCCGCACCTATGCTGAAGACGGGGACCCACTTGATGTATTGGTGCTCTGTCAAGAAAGTATAATTCCGCTAACCCTTGTTCAGTGTAAGCCTATTGGTGTTATTAAAATGATTGATGATGACGCTGCCGATGAAAAAATCATAGCAGTTCCCTTAAAGGACCCGTCACATTCCCATTATACAGACATTTGGCAGCTTCCGGCACATACTATGGAAGAACTTAAGCACTTCTTTACTGTTTACAAGACACTTGAAAACAAGCGTACCTTTGTAAATGAAATTTTAGGTAGAGAACAGGCTGTTAAAATCATATCCGACTGTATTGAGGGATATAATAAGGTTTTCAACAATAAAAAATAATAAATATTTAAAAAACACTTGCATTTTTGCAAGCTTTGTGATATCATAATTGTTACTGTGAGAAGTGTGGTGTTTTTTTAATAGCCACGAAACCGTTAGGGAGGTGTCATGATGCCAAATATTAAATCTGCAAAGAAACGTGTAGAGGTTAGCAAGGTTAACGCTGAGCGTAACAAGGCTTTCCGTTCTGCTCTTAAAACTTCTATTAAGAAGGCTGATGCTGCTATCGAAGCAAAAGCTCCCGATGCAGCCGAGGTTGTAAAGGCTGCTGTTGTAAAGATTGACCGTGCTGCCAACAAGGGTATTCTTCATAAGAATAATGCTGCAAGAAAGAAGTCAGCGCTTGTTACTAAGCTTAATGCTAACTAATTTGCAACAAAAAGCAAGCGGTAATTTTATTAAATAATTTATCGGTAAATACAAATGCACCGCAAAGGTTTGACTTTGCGGTGCATTTTTAAGGTTAAATTTACGGATTGCAGCGTGCACAGGGCGAGTAACCGTTATCAATGAGTTCCTCACGACTATCGCTTATGTAAAGATTATGATCTAAAATTTTGCTTGCAGATCCGCAGGTCTTGTAATGAAATTTTTTACTGTTTATGTTAGCATAGTATAACGTGTTTGTATTTTGTTCTACTTTGCTTTGTGTATCGGTAAAATCGGGAACGCTTTCGTTTTTACTGTCAGAAATTCTGTATCCATTAACGCTGTTGTCGGTTGGTTGCTTTATCTCAATTTCGTCTACCTTTGAAGCTGCAGAGGCTACATCGGTCTTTTTAGGTGTGCCACAGGATGAAAAGGTTAAAAGAATTATAAGGGATAACAATAATATTATTAATTTTTTCATATAATGCACCCCCTATAATCAAATTATACAACAAAATAAATGCAAAATCAATATGAAAGGAGATGCCGTATGAACACTCTAAATGAGAAACTACCTGAGTTAAAACTTAAGGCTAACAAACTGCCTCAGAGTCCCGGTGTATATATTATGAAGGATAAGTCGGACAATATTATTTATATCGGTAAAGCAAAATCCCTTAAAAATCGAGTTACGCAGTATTTCGGTAAAGGTAGCGCACATTCTGAAAAGGTTAGACGTATGGTATCTAACGTTTCATATTTTGAATATATTATGTGCGATAGTGAGTATGAAGCGTTGGTGCTTGAATGCTCACTTATCAAACAGCACAAGCCAAAATATAATATACTCTTAAAGGATGATAAGGGCTATCACTATATTAAAATAACCGACGAAAAATGGCCTAAAATAGAGTTTTCAAACACAGTAGATAAAAAGGGCGAATATATAGGTCCTTATTATTCAGCTTATGTTGCAAGGGACACAATTGATGCGGTGCATAAGATTTTTAAACTTCCTGATTGTAACCGTTCCTTTGATAAATATTCAAAGCCTTGCCTTAATTTCCATATTGGCAGATGTGATGCACCCTGTAGAGCAAAAATTTCGAGAGAAAGCTATCTTGAAACGGTCAATGCCGCAAGGGAATATATCAAAAACGGAAACTCTGCTGATTTAATAGCAGAGCTCACTAAAAAAATGAACTATGAGGCAGAGCAACTAAACTTTGAATATGCCGCAAAATTAAGGGATAGAATAAACACCCTGAAGGGTATGAAAAAAGGACAAAAGGTTGTTATGTGCACATATAAAGCACAGGATGTTTTTGCTAGCACCTTTGTCGAAAGTACCGCTTGTGTCAGCGTTTTAGTATTTAGAAACAGCCGATTGGTAGATAAAAAGCATTACTTTTTTGAGGGTGTTTCTGATAGAGAGAGTTTATATGGTGAATTCTTAACACAGTATTATTTCGATAAAGAGGATATACCGCCAAGAGTTCTTTTGGATAGTAGTTTTGACGGTTTAGAGCTTACAGAACAGTGGTTAAGCGATGCCGCACAAAAAAGGGTGAAAATTATTATTCCAAAGGCAGGCGAGCAAAAGGATATTGTTGCTATGTGCCGTAATAATGCCGCAGATAACATATCACAGCGGCTTAAGAAAAGCGGAAGAGAAACGGCTGTCCTTAATGAGCTCGCTACTCTATTAGGTCTTAAAAAGGTGCCACAGTATATTGAGGCTTACGATATTTCGCATACCGCAGGCGATGAAAATGTCGGCGCTATGGTTGTGTTTAAGGACGGAAAACCCTTTAAATCTGCATATAAGAAGTTTAAGATTAAAGGCTTTATAGGTCAGGACGATTACCGTTCACTAGCACAGGTTATTGAGCGCAGAATGGAAGAATATAAAAACGGTACCGACCAAGGCTTTAAAACCTTGCCCGATCTTATATTGCTTGACGGCGGTAGCGGTCAGGTGTCGGCGGTAGCGCCTGTTTTAGAAAAGTATGGTGTGAATATAGCGCTTTTTGGTATGGTAAAGGATTCAAAGCACCGCACACGTGCAATAGCACAAAACGGCGGCAATATTGCTCTTAAATCAAACCGCAGTGCATATACACTTATAACCACCATTCAGGATGAGGTGCACCGCTTTGCCATAAATTATCATCGCAAGCGAAGAAGCAAGAAAATGCTTTCAAGTGAGCTTACAAGTATCGAAGGAGTAGGCGAAAAAAGGGCAACTGAGCTTTTAAAATCCTTTAAAACTCTAAAGGCAATTAAAGAGGCTGAAATAGATGAGCTTTGTGCGGTCAAGGGTATGACAAAAGTTGTTGCCGAAAGAATTTATAATATTTTTAGGAACTAGGATAAATAACAGTTGCTAAAATACGGAAATAATGTTAAAATAGATATAAATAAAGCAAAAGGAGTGCTTATAATGTCTTGTATACAATTAGAACCTTTAAAACAGGGAGATTTGTTAGCAGTTATTCATACAAATATGGGCGATATTTCGGTTAAGCTTTTTCCCGATTTCGCACCCAAGGCGGTTGAAAATTTCACAACACACGCTAAAAACGGTTACTATAACGGTATAATTTTCCACCGTGTAATAAAAGATTTTATGATTCAGGGCGGTGACCCTACAGGTACAGGTATGGGCGGCGAGTCCATTTGGGGCAGAAGCTTTGAGGATGAGTTTTGTCCTGAGCTTCATAACCTTTGCGGTGCGCTTTCTATGGCAAATGCAGGTCCCTCAACTAATGGTAGTCAGTTCTTTATTGTACAAGCTTCTTCAGTACCATCGAATATGCTGTCTCAAATGGCAGATTTAGAGGACAGGGGCTTCCCGAAGGATATCGCTAAGGCTTATGCTGAGCTTGGCGGAACACCCTGGCTTGATTTTCGTCACACCGTTTTCGGTCAGGTTTATGACGGTATGGATACCGTAAACATAATCGCAAACACACCTGTAGGCGCTCAGGACAAGCCTTTAGAGGATGTCGTGATTACAGGAATTAATATTAAAACAGCAGAATAAAGGAGAATTTGATATGAAAGGTATTATACTTGCAGGCGGTTCTGGAACCAGATTATATCCACTTACTATGGTAACATCTAAGCAGCTCTTACCCATTTATGATAAACCGATGATTTATTATCCGCTTTCAACTCTTATGCTCGCAGGCATTAGAGATATACTTATAATTTCAACCCCAACAGATTTGCCAAACTTTGAGCGCTTGCTCGGCGACGGTTCAAGCTATGGCATCAATTTGTCATACGCCGTTCAGCCCTCACCCGACGGTTTGGCACAAGCCTTTATAATAGGCGAAGAATTCATAGCAGGGGATAGCTGTGCTATGGTGCTTGGCGATAATATTTTCTACGGAAGCGGTCTTAAAAATCATTTAAGAGAGGCAGCCGCAAAGGAAACAGGTGCTACCATTTTTGGTTACTATGTCGGCGATCCTGAGCGTTTCGGCATAGTTGAGTTTGATGAAAACGGCAAGGCTATTTCTATTGAAGAAAAACCAAAAAATCCAAAATCCAATTATTGTGTAACAGGTCTTTATTTTTATGATAACCGTGTTTGCGAGCTTGCCAAAAAGGTGAAACCGTCTATCAGAGGCGAGCTTGAAATAACCGACCTTAATAGAATGTACTTAGAAGAGGGCTCACTCGACGTTGTAACTCTAGGCCGTGGATATGCATGGCTCGATACAGGCACAATAGATTCGTTAAACGAGGCTTCAGAATTTGTAAAGGTTATTGAAAACCATCAGGGAATAAAGATTTCGGCTATCGAGGAAATAGCCTATAAAAACGGTTGGATTACTAAAGAAAAGCTTTTAGAATCTGCATCAAAATACGGAAAATCTCCATACGGCACACACCTTAAAAATGTAGCAGACGGAAAATTCCGTTACTGATATGTATAAAATAAGTGTAATTGTACCGGTATATAATGCCGAAAAATATCTTTATGCTTGTCTTGATTCCCTCGTTTCACAAACATTTAAAGATTTTGAGCTTTTGCTTATAGACGATGGCTCTAAGGATTCAAGCGGTGAAATCTGTGAAATTTATGCTAAAAAATATGATTTTATCCGCTACATAAAAAGGGAAAATAGCGGTGCCGCCGCTAGTAGAAATTTCGGCATGTCTATAGCACAGGGCGAATATTTCTGCTTTGTAGACAGTGATGATTTTATTGACACCAATGCCCTTGAATATATGTATAACAGGGCAAAGGAAACTTGTGCCGATATCCTTATGTGCGGATATTTTATGCAAAACAAGAAAAGCATTTCCGAAATTAAAGCAGAAAGCGGTATATATAAAGGTACCCAAATCAATCAAAGAATGGTAGAAATTAAGTCTAAGAATTTGATTGATAGCCCTTGCAATAAGCTTTACCGTGCAGATTTTGTTAGAAACAGCGGTCTTACTATGCCCGAAAACGAAACCTTTGAGGATACTGATTTTAATTTAAGACTTTTATCCTTTAATCCGTTGTTCGTTATCAGTGATAAATGCTTTTACCACTATATTCTTCATATGGGCAGCGTTACAAGGCATTATAACCCTAAAAAGCTTGAAATAATCAAAAAAAGAGCTCTGCTTTTAAGTGAATGTACCGAGGGGATAGATAGTTACTGCGATTTTTACTATATCAAATCGGTCTATTCGGCAATAATTGATATGTTTTTATCCTGTAAAAAAAGAAAGATAAAAGCGGCAATCAAAAAGGAATGTGAAGATTCTACTTTCAAGCAAAAAGCAAAAAACTGTGAGGCAGAGGGCAGAGGTGCAACTCTTATTAAAAGCACAGCTGTAAGTCTTAATGTAAATAAGATATATTATTTTTGTAAATTCTGCTTTATATTGAAATACAAACTGCAAAGGCTATTTTTGAAGGTGAGATAATGATTTCGGTAGCACTTGCCTCCTATAACGGTGAAAAGTATATAAGAAAACAACTTGAGAGCATTTATAATCAACTTCTAGCGGTTGATGAGGTTATAATTTGCGATGATATTTCGAGCGATAACACCGTTAAAATTTGCGAGGAATTTATAAAAGAAAAAGGCCTTACTAATTGGCATGTTTTTGTAAATGAGCGTAATGTTGGCTTTTGTCTTAACTTTTACGGCGCAATAGCCAAGTGTCAGGGTGATATTATATTTTTAGCCGATCAAGACGATGAGTGGCTACCCGAAAAAACGCTTAAAATGACCGAGTGTTTAAACGCTAATTCTGATATTTCGGTTTTATCTTGCCGCTATGATGTTATAGATTCCGATTCTAAATTGATAGAAAATTCAGGTGTAACCTATCTTGGCACTAATAATGATGATAGCGTTGAATATTTAAACACCGAGAGCTTTATCGGTTGCTCTTATATAAGAGGATTTAGTCTCTGCTTTAAAAGAGAAATAATATCACTTTTAAAGCCTATAGATTTAAAATCGCTTTTGGCTCACGATTGGCTTATTTGTGCCCTTGGTTGTGTAACGGGGAAAACAGCGGTTTTAAATACCGTTTTAACCCATTACCGTTATCACGGTGACAATGTATCTCTTGCCGCTATGGATAAATCCAAAAGAAACAGAGATTTAAATAAGAGAATTTTAGGTCTTAATGAATCTGTTTCGGGTCATAAGTATATTGCATCATTTTGCGAAGGAAAACTAAAAAAAGATATAGAACTCTTTGCAGAATTTGAAACAAAGCGTATAAAATTTTTGCAGAGCAAAAATATTTTTTCATTTATTGCCTTATTCTTTAAAATGAAGCACTATAACCGCTATTATAAGGGTAAGGGACTAAGGGTTTATCTTGGCGATTTTATTTACGCTTTCAAGCAAAAATAGGATTTAATTTAAGGACTGTACTAAAATTGGTACAGTCCTTGTTCTATAATAAGGTAAAAAGGATAAATATCTTTATCTTTTCAAAGTTTTATGTTAAAATAAAAAGGTAATAAGTTTTTAGGTGGTAAGATATGCTAAAATTTATTTTCGGCAGAGCCGCAACAGGCAAGACCTATGAAATTGTAAACTTAATAGAGCAGTCGGTGGATAATGGAGAGAAGCCTATCCTTTTAGTGCCTGAACAGTTTTCTTTTGAGAGTGAAAAAACCGTTTTAGGCCGTCTTGGTGATACACGCTTTCAAAACGCCAATATTATGAGTTTTAGCCGACTTTGTGATGAGTTAGAGCGAAAAAACGGTAATATGTGCGGAAAAACTTTAACCGATGCCGATAAGCAAATTTTAATGCGCAGAGCGATAGGTCGTGCTGCAGATGACCTGAAGCTTTGGTCTGCTTATACCAATTCCTCAGGATTTTCAAAGGGAATTCTAGAAGCTATAGAGGAATTTAAAGAGCAGGCGATTTTGCCTGAGGACATACTTGCCCTTTCAGAAAAAACCGAAAGTGAAAAGCTAAAAAATAAGCTTTATGATACTGCGGTTATATTTAAAGCATATAACGAGCTTATTGCCGAAAACTTTATCGACCCTTCAAACCGACTTGACAAGCTTTATTTTACACTGCAACATGACGATTACTTTTGCGAACGACCTGTTTTTATTGATTCTTTTGATAGCTTCACAGGTCAGCAGTTTAGAATAATAGACTGTATTTTAGCTCGCTCACCTAAAGTTACCGTAAGCCTTACATACGACCCTAACGACACAAAGGAATACGGAATACTAAGGAATATAAGAAAAACTTATGAAAAGATAAAGAGCATTGCCGAAAAATATGACCTAGAGATAGCGCCGCCACTTATTTTAAAGGAAAACCGCTATGTGTCTTGCGACCTTAAAAATTTAGAAAGTCTTATGTTTGGAGAGACGGTTGTTGAGAAAGTCACCCCTAATGTAACCGTTTGTAAGGCAGAAAGCCTTTTTGACGAAGCTGAATTTGTTGCTAGAAATATCAGAAGAATAGTAAGAGAGCAAGATGCTAGATATAGTGATATTGTTATAATTGCAAGGGATACAGAGCCTTATGAACAGGCACTTAAAATAGCCTGTGAGAAAAATGGGGTAGGCTGTTTCTCGGATAAAAGGTTATCACTGTCTTCAATGCCGATAGCGGTGGCACTAATCAGCGCTACCGAGGCAATACCCTCATTTTCAAGTGAAAAAATATTCAGATTTTTAAAATCGGGTATAGGAATTTTAGAGGATGACGATATAGCAGACCTTGAAAACTATGTGTATATATGGAATATTTCGGGTAAAAAATGGATGGACGAATGGGATATGAATCCTGACGGTCTCTCTCAATATCTATCATCATCAGCTGAAGAAAAACTTAAAAAGATAAACGAGCTAAGAAAAAAGGTTATAAAGCCGTTAGCTAAATTTGCAGAGCAGTTTAAGGGTAACTCGAAATCTATGTCAACCGCTATAGTTTCACTTCTTGAAAACTGTAACGCACCTAAAAGCTTCGCTCTTTTATCCGATAAATACACAGCTTCGGGAGAATTTCGTCTTGCCGATGCAATCCGCTCGTCGTGGGATACTATGATGTCAATACTAAGCAGTATGGTTATCTGCTTTAGTGATGCCAATATATCAACCAAGGAATATTTGGATGCGCTTAAAACCTCGATTTCCTTTGCAACGGTGGGCGTTATTCCGCAGATGGTCGACGAGGTAACCTTTGGTTCTGCCGACCGTATCAGACCTTCAAGACCAAAATATGCCTTTATACTAGGTGCAAATCAGGGTGTTTTTCCAAAACAACTAGCATCGGGTGGAATATTTGCCGCAAATGAGCGCAAGGCTATGATAGATTTAGGTCTTAACATAATCGATTCAACCCTTGATACCGCTTCCTATGAAGACTTTTTGGTTTATGCTAACACCTGCTGTGCGACAAAAGAGGTATATATAACCTATTCTGCAGTACTTGCTGACGGTAGTGCAGGACATCCGTCAGCTTTCCTAGAATCTGTTATTCAAAATCTTGAGGTTAATCTTAAAAAGGAACCTGAGAAATTAGAAGTTTCTAATGCACCTGAAACTCTAAACGCTGCATTCACCGAATTTTGCAGAAGAATAGATGATGGCGGTGAAAGTAGTTCAATACTAAAGGGTACAGGCGGCGCACTAGAAGCTTTAACAGACAAAATTTTAAGCGGCGAGGGCAACGAAAAAGCACACATAACCCCCGAAACCGCAAAAGCGCTTTTTGGCACTACTATAAAAATGTCACCTACAAAGTTTGATGATTTCAATCATTGCCGCTTTAAGTATTTTTGTAAATACGGTCTTAAAGCCCAAAAGCTTTATCCTGCCGAATTCAGCGCTATGCAAAGAGGTACACTCATACACTATGTGCTTCAGCGTATCATTGAGGAATACGGTAAAGAGGTAAGTAAACTAGATGCAGAGAAATGCAGAGAATTAGTTGATACCTTTACCGATGAGTATCTTGATAGCATTAAAGGATATAGAAACATCGAAAATGAAAGAATGATATACCTTGTTTCAAATATCCGCCGTTCACTTTATTATGTTGTAGAGCGCGTAGCAAAAGAGTTTGCACAGTCTAAATTTGAGCCTGTAAAATGCGAGCTTAAAATAGGGGATAACGGCGAAGTTCCCGCTATTGATATACCTGTTGAAAATTACGGTAATATAGTACTAAACGGCACAGTAGACAGGCTTGACCGCTTTGGCGCATATATCAGGGTAATTGACTATAAAAGCGGAAGTAAAACCTTTAAGCTGCCTGACATTCTTTTCGGTCAGAATATGCAGATGCTGCTTTATTTGTATACACTGTCACAGAACGAAAAATACGGTGGTACACCGGCGGGTGTGCTTTATGTAAAGGCAAAGCGTGTTAATGACGGTACCCCCACACAGCGCCGAATGAATGGAATAGTGTTAGCAGAAAAAGATGTGGTTTACGCTATGGAGGAGCAAAACGGCGGTGAGTTTATACCAAAGTTTAACCCCGAAAAGCAAAGTGACGCCTACCTTTCTGCCGATGAATTTAATAGGATATTTGATTTTATCACAAATAAACTTAAAAGCACCGCCAAAACGCTTTTTGAGGGTAGAATAGAGGCAGACCCAATAGACGGTCTTGAATCAAAAGCGTGCGAATACTGTGACTTTGCCGCTGTATGCAGAATAGAAAGCAAAAAGCATAAGGTCGCCGTTTCAATGAGCAAGCAAGAGGTGCTAGAACAAATAGTAAAGGAGGAGCAAGATGGCATTTAAACCAACCAAGAGCCAAGAAAACGCAATAAATGCAAAGGGTAATATTTTGGTTGCCGCAGCCGCAGGTTCGGGAAAAACCGCTGTATTGGTTGAGCGTGTAGTTAAGATGCTCGCCGATAAACAAAATCCTGTCAGCGCAGACCGTCTGCTCATTGTAACCTTTACTAATGCCGCGGCCGCAGAGATGCGAAGCAGAATAGAGGCAAGGCTGTATGAAGAGTGCTTGAGAAATCCTGACGATGTATTTTTAATGAAGCAAAAGCACTTGATTCAGGCTGCCGATATCTGTACTATTGACTCTTTTTGCATAAACCTCGTTAGAGAAAATTTTGAAAAATGCGGTGTATCACCCGATTTTAAAATAGGTAACAGGGCAAGGCTTGATGAATTATTTCAAAAGGCTATGTCGGAAACAATGGCAGAGCTATTTAAAGATAACAGCGCCGAGTTTAAAAAGCTTTTAGAGCTCACGGGCTGTGAAAATGATGAAAACAATCTTATATCTGCCATTCAAAAGGTTTATACCTATAGCCGTCAGCTGCCATTCCCTGAAAGGTTTGTAGCCTCCCTTGAAAAGCCTTATACTATGGCATTTGACCAAAACCACCCTTGGTATAAATCGGCATTTTCACAGGCGAAGGAATATATCGAAAGTATAAGAATATATATTGAAGAATTGACCGAAGAATCTATGAAAATGAGTATAGATTCTGAAAATCATATTCAGTATGCAGAAAAGGCGGCGCTTTTAACCGATGCTCTTTTTGAGGGACTAAATAATAGCGATTGGAACGAGTTTAAAGAACTTTTATCTACCGCTTCATTTCCTTCCTTGCCAAGAGCAAAGGAAAAGGGTGACCCCTATGTAATTGCGGCAAAGGAGACCAAGAAAAAGGCTTCGGATACGCTCAAAGACCTATCACTTCTTTTTAGACAGACTGCCGAGGAAATACAAAATGATATATCAGAGCTTAAAGACGCTGTAATCCTCTTTTGCGATACAGTTAATAGCTTTGCTGACAAATTGTTTAATGAGTTTAATACCGATGGTAATTTTGATTTCTATAATACCGAGCAGTTAGCCTTATCACTTCTTTGTGAGTGCGACGGTGAGGGTAATATATCTATTCGTGATGATGCATACGAGCTAGTATGCCGCTATGACGAAGTTCTAGTAGACGAATTTCAGGATGTTAACGATCTTCAAAATTTGCTATTTTATGCCCTTTCAAATAAAGAGAAAAAGCTGTTTGCGGTTGGCGATTTAAAGCAGAGTATTTACGGTTTTAGAGGCTCAAATCCCAAAAATTTTCTGAATAAAAAGAATAGCTATAATGATTATGATTTGTTCAAAGATAAAGATGTACCAAAAAAGATTATCCTTTCTGATAATTTTAGAAGCTCAAAAGGTGTTTGTGAGTATGTAAACTTTTTCTTTTCACTGATGTTAAACGGTGAACTTGGCGACTTTATTTATGATGAATCCGAAAGACTAAACGCCGCAGCAGAGTATCCTGAAAGTGATGAAATAGCGGCTAAATTGCTACTTGTTGATATGTTTGAATCGGATGACGAGGAAAAACTTCTAAAATACGAAGCAAGGGCGATAGCAAAGTATATTTTAGATACAGTCAACTCAAAAAAGTGTATCATAAAAAGTAAAGAGGGTACTTTAAGAAGCGCAAATTTTGAGGACTTTGCAATTCTTGTTAATGCCTTAAAGGGCAAAGGCGATATTATTGCCGAAACCTTAGAGGAAAACGGTATTCCTGTGGCATTAAATAGCTCGGTTTATACCGAAACCGCCGAGATTTCGCTGATGCTTGCACTACTTAAAGTTATAGATAACCCAAAGAGTGATTCTGAGCTTTTAGCGGTTATGCTCTCCCCAATATTTAATTTCACCCCTGAAGAACTAGCGAAAATCAGGGCTGAATTTTCACAGGGCGATATTTATTCTGCCGTTATTTGTGCGGCAGAAAGCGGCAATCAAAAAGCTATAGATTTTAAACTTAAACTAGCAGAAATGCGTGCGAGAGCAGTTGCAGAGCCGCTTGATAGTCTAGTAAACTATCTTTTAAGCTCAACAGGAATTTTAGATTATATGTCAGCACTAAACGGCGGTAACCTTCGCAGAAGTAATCTTTTATCCCTAGTAAGCTATGCTAAGAGCTTTTCTTCTGTGAGCGGTGGCGGTATAGGTGAGTTTGTGAAGTATATGCTTACAGCTTCCCCCGAAACCTTTAAATCGGCCTCAAGTTCAGGCGGTAATGCAGTGAAGATTATGACAATGCATTCATCAAAAGGTCTTCAGTTTCCTATCTGTATAATAGCAGGTAATACCTCTGCATTTAACAATGCTGACTCTATAAGCCGAGTTCTATTTAACGATAAAGAGGGAATTACCTTTAAATATTTTGATGAGGGCAAAAAGGAAACGGTGCGCTCTATCGGTCATATGCTAACCGCTAAAAAAGCTGCTATAAATACCGTTGAGGAAAAAATGCGACTTTTATATGTTGCTATGACAAGAGCAGAGGATATACTCGTTATGGTATCCTCGTCTAAAAATTTAGAGCATACCGTAAACCGCATAGCAAAGAATATAATACTCGGCATTAAGGGTAGCTGGCTTAAAGAAACCAACAACATAAACGATTGGTTGATTTCTGCCGCCCTTATGCATAAAGACGGTAATTATCTTCGCTCAATTTCCGATACCGAAATTTCTCAGGTAACACACGATAGCGCCCTTGAGATAATAAGGTATACCGATGAAGAATTAAATCTTAATGCTAAGCTTTTATCTGATGCTGTCGAAATAAATATAAACGAGGATATTGCAGAGGCTATTTCAAATAACATAAGCTACGTTTATCCGTTTGAAGCGCTAAAAAATGTTCAGGCAAAGGCATCTGCATCGGTTGTGGCAAACAAAGACGAGGCTGTTAAATTCGGCTTTACCGAACGCCCATCGTTTATGCTGCAAAACGGACTTACCGCCGCCGAAAAGGGAACAGCGGTACATAAGGTGATGCAGTTTATAACCTTAAAACAAAAGCCTCCTGTTAAAGATGAAATAGATAGGCTTTTAGAGTACGGCTTTATAAGTGGAAGCGAAGCTAATGCTATAGACATAAAGCTTATAGATAGGTTTTTTGAAAGCAATCTGTTTAATAGGATTAAAAATTCTAAAGGGTATAAGCGTGAAATGCGGTTTATGACCGAAATGGCGGCTAGCCGACTTAACGATACCCTCACAGATGTAGCCGCCGATACGCCTGTTATAATTCAGGGTGCGGTTGACCTTTGCTTTGAGGAAGAGGACGGTATAGTGGTGGTCGATTTTAAAACCGACAGAACCGATAACGCCGAAACATTAAAACAAACCTATGCAGAACAGCTTGACATCTATGCAAAGGCTTGTGCCAAAATTTTTGGGAAACCTGTAAAACAAAGAATTTTATATTCCTTTGCATTATCAAAAGAAATAGAAGTTTAAAACAAAAGCCCTTCGGTTTAAAACCGAAGGGCTTTTAATACTAGTCTATTAAAGATTTAAAAGCTTAGTGCCTGCGTTTGTTAAATTTTCAAGCTGCTGTTCTGATTTTTCTAGGGTGTTTCCTACAGCGGTGGTATAAAGCTTGATTTTAGGCTCTGTGCCTGAGGGCCTAACAATTACCGATGCGCCATCTTCAAGATAAAATCCTAAAACATTAGATTTTGGAAGATCGATTACCTCGGTAGTGCCTGTGGCAAGATTGGTTGATCTGCTTTCGCCAAAATCCTTAAATATAGCAACCTTCACTCCGTCGATTTCCTTTGGAGGATTAGCTCTTAAAGCTGACATAGTATCGGAAATCTTTTTCATACCGCTTTGACCTTCGCAGTAGAAACTATTCTGGTTGCAGCTGTAATAACCGTGCTCGGCATAAATATCCATAAGCACATCGTAAAGAGTTTTGCCGATCGATTTATAATAAGCTGTCATTTCGCAGATAAGCATAGAGGCTACAACAGCATCTTTATCTCTAACATATCCGCCAGCTAAATATCCGTAGCTTTCCTCAAAACCGAAGACAAAGCGGTCTTCTTCATTCTTTTGCTCAAGCATTAAAATTTGTTCGCCTATAAACTTAAAGCCTGTAAGCACGTCTTTTAGCTCACAACCGTATTTTTTAGCTATCTTGTGGCAAACCTCGGTTGTAACAATGGTTTTAACCGCAACGGGATTTTGAGGCAGTGTGCCGTTAGCAGTTCTGCGCTCTAGAATGTAATTGAGTAAAAGCAAACCAACCTCATTACCCGTAAACAAACGGTACTCGCCGTTTAAATTAAGGGCAATACCAACTCTGTCAGCATCGGGGTCGGTAGCAAGCAGTAAATCAGGATTTGTATTTTCTGCAAGTTTTAGAGCACATTCAAAAGCCTGTCTGATTTCAGGGTTAGGGAATGGTGAGGTAGGGAAGTTACCGTCAGGCATTTCCTGTTCGGGAACCACCGTTACATCGGTAGCACCAATTCTTTTTAGTATTGTGCGAACAGGCTTGTTTCCTGTTCCGTTTAATGGTGTGTATATAATCTTTAAGTTTGAAAGGTCTAAATCAAGAGATACTCTGCGCTTTTCTACCTCGGCATAATAAGCCTCTAAAACATCATCTCCGATATATTCAATAATACCTTCCTCTAATCCTTTTTCAAAAGGAATAGACTTGATACCTTCAAAAATATCAACGCTGTTCATAATTGAAAGCACGTAATCTGCGGCTTCGGGTCCTAGCTGACAACCGTCAGGTCCATACGCCTTGTATCCGTTATACTTAGCGGGGTTATGGGAGGCGGTAATGGTAACACCCGCATCGCATTTTAGATTTCTAACGGCAAACGAAAGCATAGGTGTAGGCATAAGCTCTTTGTAAATATAAACCTTAATGCCGTTGCCCGCAAAGGTTTCAGCAGCGGTACGAGCAAAAAGCTCTGATTTAATTCTGCTGTCGTAGGCTATAGCTATACTACCGTTCTTGTTTACCGAATTAACATAAGCGGCAAGACCTTGGGACGCTTTGCCTACAGTGTATACGTTCATACGGTTTGTGCCGGCACCGATAACACCACGAAGCCCTGCAGTACCAAACTCAAGCTCGGTGTAAAAAGCATCAGAGATTGCTTCTGCGTTATCCTTTATGCTTTCAAGCTCCTTTATTAAATCAGGATCTTTTGTAGCATTTTTAAGCCATAAATCAAATAAATTGTTAACCATTTTTTGCCTCCGAAAAAATACGAATAGATAAATATTATTTTATCCCGAAAAACAACTCTTGTCAATGCCAAATATATAAATAATATGCATAAAATTTGTGCTATTTGACAGTTTTTAATCAAATACTTGACATTACATAAAAGTTATTGTATAATAACAACAATAATTGTTAAATATGTATAAATGGGTGTATTGATGGACGACGTTAAAGCTTTTGAGGACAATCATTTGTCAGATAATGATTTAATAACTTTAATTTCGTCAGGAAAATACGAAAATCTTCAGGTTTTAATAAATCGCTATATGCCGTATATTATTAAAACCGCAAACAGTAATGCAAACAAAGGTTGCGATGTTGAAGATTTGATTGCCGAGGGTGTCTTGTCGGTGTTTAATGCCGTCAAGGTTTATGATAGCACTAAATCAAAATTTTCCACATTTGTTACCTTGTGTATATCACGAGCTATGTTAGCACAGCTAAAATTTGCTACTGCTGACAAACGCATACCGGACAGGCTACTATCACCTTTGGAAGATGCCGAGGATTTGGCAACGCTTAATCCCGAGCAGGCTTATATAGATAAAGAAAGCTATGAAAGCTTTAAAAAAAGCATTTTTTCCACCCTTTCACCACTTGAATATAAAGTGCTTTGTGCTTTTCTTTCAGGGGAAAGTTATTCCGAAATAGCTGTTAGGCTTGGAATAACCGTTAAGGCAGTTGATAATTCTCTTAGAAGAATTAGAAATAAAATAAAGAAATAAACGCGAAAGCGTCTATTTATATATGCCCATGTAGCTTAAATTAGGAGAGCGTTGAAAAAAGATGTCGGTGCGATTCCGTCCGGGGCTAAATAAAATTAAGTCAAGAGAGGTACTTAAGATGTTTGAAGACAAAATACTAGTTTGCAAAGACTGCGGTGCAGAATTCGTATTCTCCGCAAGTGAACAGGAGTTTTATGAGTCCAAGGGCTTTGTAAACGAACCACAGCGCTGTAAACCATGCCGTGATAAGCGCAAGAATGCTGGCAGAGCTCCTCGTGAGATGCACGAAGCAACCTGTAATGCATGCGGCGGTGTAGCGCGCGTTCCCTTCGTTCCCCGTGACGATCGTCCAGTATATTGCAGCGAATGTTATGCAAAGATGAAGGAAAACGAAGCTTCAAATGAGGCTGAATAATAAAGTCTTGAAGGACCGCTGATAAACAGCGGTCTTTTGTTTTTAAATTTACAGATTTTTAATATCTAAACGCCTTTTTTATGATAAAGTATAAATGGTAAACTAAAAAAAGGTAAAATAGAGGTTGATAGAAGTGGCAAATCAAAAAATACTAATAGTTGACGATGATGCTAATATATGCGAGCTTTTAAGGTTATATCTTGAAAAGGATGGCTTTGATACTTTCGTTGCAGAGGACGGAAGAGAGGCACTTGAAGCGTTCGAGAGCTTTGCACCCGATATGGTTCTTCTTGATATAATGCTTCCAAAACTTGACGGTTGGCAGGTATGCCGCGAGATAAGAAAAACTCATAATACCCCAATTATAATGTTAACAGCCAAGGGCGAGACCTTTGATAAAATTTTAGGTTTAGAGCTAGGTGCGGACGATTATGTCACTAAACCATTTGATACAAAGGAAATCACAGCAAGGGTGCGTGCGGTACTGCGTCGTAGTAGCAATCCCGATAAGAATGATATAAAAGAGGTTAAATACGATAATTTAAGGGTTAACCTCACAAATTATGAGTTAGAGGTAGCGGGTAAGGTGGTCGATACACCGCCTAAAGAACTTGAGCTTCTTTATCATTTGGCACAAAATCCAAATAGAGTTTATACACGTGACCAGCTTCTTGATGAGGTTTGGGGTTTTGATTATTACGGTGACTCAAGAACGGTCGACGTTCATATCAAGCGCCTTCGTGAAAAGCTTGAGGGTGTATCGGATAAATGGCTTTTAAAAACCGTTTGGGGTGTAGGCTATAAGTTTGAGGTAAAGTAAGTTAATGAGACAAAGACTTTTTAAAAAGTATTTTTTTACCATTGGTATCCTTATAGTTTTAAGCTTGACTATGACGATGCTTGTAATGACAATAGTTTATAACAATCAGTTATCCTCACAAACACAAAAAAGTCTTAAAAATTCTTGTGATAAAATATATGAATTTTTGGACGGTGAACCTGCGCTTTCGGAAGAAACCGAAAAACAAACCCACCAGTTGCTTAATACCCTATCAGGAATCATCGAGGCTGATATTTATTATACCGATAAAAGCGGTGTTATAAATATTTGCTACTGTGAAGAATGGGGTAAAAAGGGAAACTGTGAGCATAGCGGAGCACAGCTTTCGGGCGATTTTATAAACGAGAAAGAAAATTATAGTGGTGCTAGCTCGTTAGGTATTTATACCGAGCGCAGATATGTTTACAGTCGCGCTCTTACCGACGAAGCGGGCGATATTTTGGCACACATTGTTTTAACATCTGCTTTTTCGTCTTTTAAGTTTCAGTTAAAGGCATTGTGGAAGATATATATTTTTGCGGCAATAGTGCCAATTTTGATAATGTTGGCGGTTATCTATATAATCACATATAGGTTAACAAAGCCCTTGAAAATGATGTCACAGGCCGCCCGTGCTATGACTAAAGGTGACTTTTCAAAGCGTATACCCGTAACAAGTGACGATGAAATAGGCGAGCTTTCGGTTGCCTTTAATCAAATGACAAATTCACTTTCCCGTCTTGAAGGTATGCGCAAAAGCTTTATTGCCGATGTATCACACGAGCTAAAAACTCCTATGACTACAATAAGCGGTTTTATCGACGGAATTTTAGATGGTACTATTGATAGCAGTAAACAGAAGTATTATCTTGAAATTGCCTCGGAAGAGGTTAAAAGACTCTCCCGAATGGTAGAATCTATGCTTAGCATTTCAAGAATTGAGTCGGAAGAATTTGTATCTAAATCAGAAAAATTTGATTTTAAAGATTTGCTCATTAGCGTTGTTATTTCTCAGGAGCAACGTATAGAGCAAAAAAATCTCGAAATAGAAGGACTTGACGGTATCACAAATACCACAATAACTGCCGATAAGGATTTAATACATCGAGTAGTTTATAATCTTGTAGATAACGCTATAAAATTTTGCGATGAAAAGGGTAAAATAAGCTTTGAGCTTGTTAATGATTCGAAAAATATGTCCTTTTCAATTAAAAACACAGGAAACGGAATACCTAAATCAGAACTACCCTTTATTTTTGAAAGATTTTATAAAATTGATAAGTCTCGCTCGGCTAATAAAAAGAGCACAGGACTTGGCCTTTATATAGTAAAGACAATAGTTAAAAAGCACGGTGGAACTATTACGGTTCATAGCAAGGAAAAGGAATATACTGCATTTACCGTAACCCTGCCACTGCTCAAATAGGAGGACAAAATGGAATACCCTTTCGATCAGCAAAATAATATTAATGAAACAGAAAATTTGGAAAATACCGAAACTAAGCCTTTAGAGGAAAAGGAATCTGGTGAAAGCTTCTTCTCAGAGGGCGAGGATGCATTTACCGCCGATACCTCAGAGCAGCCCTTTGATAATAATGAATATATTGAGCCGTCACCATATAATGAAATTGAAATTTCCCCTGTAGAAACCTATCCTAATGGTACAACCAAGCAAACCGCTTCGAAGGGTGTAAAGCTTTTTGCACTTATAATGGCGGTAGTAATCGCTATTTCAGGAGCTTGTGTAGCGGGGTATTTCTTAGGTGTAAGTGATACATTTTCGGGCGTCGATAAAGAGCTAAACCTTGCTGCTAAGCCCGACCTTAAAAATGAGTATACACCTGCCGAGGTTTATGAAAAGGTTAATAAATCTATTGTAGGTATCAGGGTGTATAACGCTGTCGGTCAGATGGGTGACGCTTCGGGCATAGTCTATTCTAAAAACGGTTATATCATTACCAATGACCATATTTATTCCTCTATCCCTTCGGCAAAATTTAAGGTTTATATGCACGACGGTAAGGAATACGATGCACAGTATGTTGCGGGCGATACAGTAAGCGACCTTGCAGTTTTAAAGATTAAGGGTGCAAAAAACCTTTCGGTTGCCGAGTTTGGCGACCCTAACGAAATGGTATGCGGTGAAAATGTTGTTGCAATTGGCAGACCAAGTGATGCCACTGATAAAACCTCAATAACAAGCGGTATTATTTCTCTGCTTCGCCGTAGAGTAACCACAACCTCAAGCTATTCTGCAAGCCTGATACAGACCGATAGCGCCATAAATCCAGGTTCATCGGGCGGTGCGCTTTGTAATATGTACGGTCAGGTAATTGGAGTTACAGCCTCAAAGCTTGTGGCAACAGGCTATGATTCCTTCGGCTTTGCTATTCCTACAACAACTGTGAAAAGAGTTGTGACACAGCTTATAGAACACGGCAAGGTTATTGACAGAGCAAAGCTAGGCATAACTTATACCGAAATAAACTCGGTTACCGCCGAGGTTCAGGGTACACAGAGCACGGGCCTTTTAGTAGCAAGCGTAAGCTCTGATAGCGATGCTGTAGGCAAGATAAAAGAGGGCGATATTATAACCCATATTGACGGAAATCTTATAACCCACGATGATTTAGTTCTCGATATTATAGAATCTAAAAAGGCGGGCGATAAAATATCCGTTACGGTTATAAACGAGCGAGGCAGTAGCGCTACATTTGAAATTGAGCTTAAGGCAAATGTTGGCGAATCAAGCTATTCTACTGCCGCACCAAACCCAAATGCATCAGATAACGAAGGCGGCGAATTCAACTTCCCTGAAGGCGAATAAGGTTTATTTTAATTTTTAAAAACTCGGTTTAATTTTTAAACCGAGTTTTTTGTTTTAATTTTTTCTATTTGGGCAAAATAAAACGGGAAGTGAAAAAATGAAGAAAATTAGGATTTTTATAAAAACTTTAACCGTATTTTGCCTTATATTGAGTATTGGCATTTTTTCTGCAATGGGCATATTGCAAAATAATATTTCTACAAATTATAAGCTGATTAAGGGTGAAAAACTTGCTATAAAAAGCTTTGTCCCAATAACTGCAAAATATAAGGGTTCAAGGCAGTCACTCAGCACCGCACACAACGTGGGTGATAGCTTTGATGTGGATTTAAAGCTTTTCGGCGTAATACCTTTTTCCACTACCACCGTAGAGGTTGTAGACGAAATGTATGTAGCGGTGTTAGGTAACCCATTCGGTATGAAAATATATACCGACGGTGTTTTAGTAATTGAGCTATCAACTGTTTTAAGCGAGGGTAAAAATAAAAATCCCGCAAAAAAGGCAGGACTTAAAGTAGGGGACTATATAAAAAAGGTAAATGGAGTGCATATAACAACCAACGAGGATTTGTCCGAACTAGTGATGAATTCAGGCGGCAGTGAAATAAATTTAGAGATTTTAAGGGATAAACAAACACACTTTTTAAATCTAACACCTGTAAAATCCGATGAAGACGGTATGTTTCACGCAGGCGTGTGGGTAAGGGATAGCTCGGCAGGAATAGGTACACTAACATTTTATAGCCCGATTACCAATATAGTCTGCGGTCTCGGTCACGGTATATGCGATACCGATACAGGAGAGCTTTTAGAGCTTATGTCAGGCGAGCTTGTTGAGGCTAGTATTGTTGATATTGTGAAGGGCGCAGACGGAAGCCCCGGCGAGCTTAAAGGTAAATTCAGCTATAATACAATTTCGGATATAGCGCAAAACAGTGAAAGCGGGGTATACGGCAATTTAAGCGGCAGCCTAAATGATGCCGCACTTACAGAAATTGCCTTAAAACAGGAGGTAAAAAACGGTGAGGCGCAAATACTTTGCACAGTAGACGGTAACACACCAAAGCTTTATTCCTGTGAAATATCCTTACGCACCTCAAATTTTCGTCAACCAACCCAAAACCTAATTGTTAAAATAACCGATAAAGCGCTACTGAACAAAACAGGCGGAATAGTACAGGGCATGTCGGGCAGCCCTATTTTGCAAAACGGAAAACTCGTCGGCGCGCTAACCCATGTGCTAGTTGACGACTGCACCTGTGGCTACGGCATATTTGCCGAGAATATGTTAGAAACGGCACAAAGTGTGGCGGATGACAATAAATTAAAAGAGGCGTCATAAAAGAATAAGCAAGGCAAAACAATATTGTTTTTGGCTTGCTTATTTTATTGTTTGAATATTGAAATGAACATGTATTTATGTTATAATTTGTTAAACATTTGGGGTGATAGAATTGAAAAAAGACACATACTATGAGTTTAAATTAAAACTTTTTGCGTGGTTAGATGATGCTTTAAAAAACGTAATGCCTGAAAATGTTATTGCACTTTGTTTTAACATATATGAATGTGAAAATTCTAGCTTTCGTTTAGAGTTAACAGGTACCGATAATTATGACAAAGACAATAATGAATGGGCTTGTGACGAGATTTATGATTTTGCTACACGTGAAAAACCTTTTGTTTGGGATGAACTTCCGCGCTCAAAATGGGAATTCATAAAAAATAAAGTTTTCTTAGCAATATTAGACTATCTACAAAACGGTGAATATTCTTATGTTTTGAAATCTAAAAAATGCGTGGCAATTGGTTTTATTGACGGTGACTTGTCAATCCTACATACCGCCAAAAAGAAAAAGTTATATATTTCAAACTATATTTTTTGGGGAGCTTCTGCTGTTGCTTCTGCAACGGTATTATATTTAATAGATGTTTTTGCTTTAAGCAACCCATACCAACACAATCTTTTTAGATTTGTTATTCTGTGTGCATCTATAATCGTGTTTTTTATAAAAATAGCACATAGCGAGAATAAAAAATTGACCGCTATTGAAAAGGATTATTCGGATGAAATTGGTTCTGCGTTTAAATATGATAAGAAAAATAAAATTCAATTACTAAAAGCAATAAAATATTACAGTAAGGGCAATTATTTAAATTATTTTAAATGTCTTAAAAAACTTAAAAAGATTTATGATAAAGCCGATGATTTGCTAGACAGGCAGGCAATAGAACTTTTTTCGGCACTAACTTGTCAAGAAATTGATAGCACAGAAAATGCAATACAAGCTTATAATTCCATTTTGCAAGAAAATCCCGTGAACGTAACTGCTTTAAATAATTTGGCGGCAATTTACAGCAAAAATGCTGATTATGATAGAGCTATTTATTATGCTACATCAGCTATTAATGCAGGGCATGACCCTTATGCTTATTCTACTTTAGCAACGGCATATTTGAAATTATTTGATTTAGAAAAAGCGAAAATTAATGCATATAAGGCCTTTGAGTTAAAACCTGATTTAGTTCCGGCGATAAATGCCCTTGCTGTCGCTTATGCTTTGGAAAACGATGTAAAATCGGAAGAATTTATTAATATGTCTGTTAAGTTGGGTGTAAATAGAGAAAAAATTATTTCTGCAATAGAGTGTTATAGAGATAGTTACAAAGAACACCAAAAACAAAAGGAAAGAGTTGCCAAACTTTTAAACAAGTGGCGAGAATTTACCTTAAAGCAAACAATTGCCGTAATGCTTACGGATGAAGTTAGTAAAAGCATTATTGGCGGTAAGATAAATGAATCTCCACCCATTTCTAAGGGCGGAGAACAAATGAAATTGTTAGCGGCTATATTCTGTTCAGAATTACCACCAAATACCATAATGCCCAAAAAAGGCGTTTTAAGATTTTACATAACACCTGATGAATATTACGGTGCTGATTTTAACAATTTAAATAGTCAAAATAATTTTAGAGTTTTGTTTGATGAAAATGAAAAAAATTATATAACAACACTTTCTAATGAAGTTGATGATAATTTTCCAATTCTTCGCAGTAGGTATTTATCTTTTGCTAAAGTATATGAGGGTATGACACTATCCGATTTTAGATTTGAAAAAACTTTTGAAAAGTTACTTAATGACTCGGGTATTGAAGTTTTGGAAGAGGATATGTCAATTTTTGAAGAACAAATTAATACATTCGAACATAAAATATTGGGTTATCCGTCTTTCACACAGTATGACCCGCGTTTTGAAGAATTCAAAAAGTATGATACATTGCTCTTTCAGCTTGTGAGCGAGAATGTCGACGGCGATGATGAGATAATTTTTGGGGATTCGGGTGCAATGCAATTCTTTATTCCGTCCGAAAAATTGGAAAGATGCGATTTTTCCGATATTCTTTACACTTGGGACTGTTATTAATGGAAAACAAATAAATGGTTATCTTGAGTTAAAACTTACAACACCCGACCTGATTTTTCAGGACGGGTGTTTTTATAGTGTTAAAAATTTGTTGGTCCTATATTGACACACTTGTGTCGGGTATCCCTATTTTGCAAAATGGAAAATTAGTCGGCGCGCTAACCCATGTGCTAGTTGATGACTGCACCTGTGGCTACGGCATATTCGCCGAAAATATGCTGGATGCGGAAGCATAATAGCAAGGACAGGAGTAAATTACCCTTGTCCTTTTTTAACTTTATGTGGTATAATATAGAAAAGCTGACTGTCGTAAAGACATATTTGTTACAAGTGTAGAGTTGATAGCGATGGTATTCCGGTGGTTTAAGGAGTGCGTGGAAAGATGAAAGTAGTAGATAATTTCAATCTAAGCACCAAAAAATTCTCTTTCTTTTATGAATTTGAGAAAATGTGGATAGTTTTAACAGCGATAAATGTCGTTGCTATTTTTTTGATCGTAAGAGGATCAACGGCACCATTGTTAATCGATAATGCCGTAATGCGATTTTTGTTCTGTACAGATACAAATGGCGATAAAACCTTATATAGTATTGGAATAAGCTACTTCGCGGCATACATTTTCTATCTTATTCAAATATATTATCCAGAAAGGAAGAAAACAATAAACACATTATTACACACCCGTTCAGATGTGCGCAGTATGATAATGTGGCTATATAGATTCCTTTATGTTTGGGATATATATAAGCATGAAGATAGCGATGAAGAATCCGGAATTAAAGGAGCACATATAGAAACAGTATATTTAAAAGATAATACTGGCTTTGTTTATAAGGTGGACAGAGACAGTTTTAAAACTATTGTTGAAAGAATTAGCGAAAGTTATCATGATGTAATCAATAATCCGTATTTTCAATACTGTGATTACGCATTAAGAAGAGTAATCTTGGGTCAAAATATTGCCGAGTTTATTAAAGATAAGTACAAGGTTATATTACAAGCTGAAGCATTAAATGACTCGGGTTCAATCCTAATAAGATATTCCAAAGCAGCATTTTGTGGTTTAAAACGAAAAATGCAATACTTAGAAAAATTATATGATATTAGCGTGAGTAGCGATTACATAATAACCAATGACAAAGAAGATATAGATAGAATTGAAAAACGTGACCAAATGTTAGCTGAAGCAATAATTGAAAACAGCGCATTTTGCGAAGTGTTAGCCACGCAAAATGGTAGAGTTTATGATAAAAAGGCGGCGAACAATATGGCATACAAAAATTTGATTGATTGGGAAAAGTATTTGGCAGAAGAACAAGAAATCGAAACGCTCACTGATCCAATTGAGGCAGATGAAAGAGAAAAACTGTTGGAAGAAATCAACGAAAAAGTTTTGGATTACAATGCTCACATCAATGCGTACAACTATGCCCAACATTGTAAGTCTATAGAAGCACGAGGGTTAATCTTCAAGCCTATATCCAAAAGAACTGCTACAAGGAAATGGGATGCTTTCTTTGCCTCAAGCATTTCACAGGAAGAGAAAAGGAAAATCTATTACAACAACTTCAAATGGCATATGTTCAGCTACGAGAAAATTGAAGCATTAAAGGGTGATGAAGCGACGTGCGCATTTGATTGTTGCGAAAAGGAATCCGCATATGTATTTATTCAATGTACCGACGAAGCATGGCGAATCGAAAACGCACAGCTTTTAACCAGTGCTGATTTAGGCGTGGACTACTCATTTGAGAGAGCGGATGTTTATATCTTTGATGTAAACGGGAAATGGGCTTATGCCCGAACTCACGAAAGTGACTGTGGCCCATATTTCCTTCGCATTGATTAAATATGTGTTACACAGGGGACAAGGGGACGGTTCTCTTGTCTCCTTTTTTTACATAAAAACAGCCACAAAAGCGTTGGTCTAACTATATCTCATAAACGCACTATTTTTACATAGAGAATAGTGTGTTTTTCTATGCTGTTTTTCAGAAACAACTCAAAATAAAGCTTTTGGGCATTTTTTATGCTAAAAATTTCTTAGAAAAAGTGTTGTTTCTACATTGACACACACGTGTCGGGCAGTCCCATACTGCAAGACGGTAAGCTTGTAGGCGCACTAACCCATGTTCTTGTATCCGACAGCCTTACAGGCTACGGCGTCTTCGCCGAGAATATGCTCGACAGCGCACAAAGTGTAGCAGAAAATAATAAATTTCAAGATGCATCATAACAGAAAGGACTCCAAAACGGAGTCCTTTCTCTATTGCTTTTTTAAAAATAGAGAATGAATTGTTGCGGGGTTTTCTCTCGCTTATCGAAAGGATGTGGGGCTTAGAGTCCAATAAAATCAACTTTGAAAAGCTGGGTGGTGCCTATAAGCGAGTGGGAGACCGCCTGCTGTCGGATTTCGAAGCATAGGATATTATTGACACAGCCGGTGACCGGATTGTGAAATTGTGAAAAAGAATGCAGTGCAAGTTTAACGTGAGACATATTTTGCGAAAGATGTGGGCGAACAGCCGAACCAATCACGAAACTGCTTGGAATAGTGCTGAATACTGGAGTATCCTAGATAATCTGCAATTTCTCCGATGCTCATCTGCTGGCTTAGCAGCAGGGTTTTGCTTTCCTCCAGGCGAATGCGGGTAATGTACTTTGCCGGAGAAATGCCAAGGTGCGTTTGGAACAGTATGTTTAACTGGCAAGTACTGACATTGACGGCAGAGGCAAGCGCGGACACTGTTAATTTCCGTCGATACTCTTTGGCAATGATCCGGAGTGACTTGTCTAGCAGTTGACTTCTTGCATGTTCTGTAGCAGGGGATGGCTTTCGTACAGTCTCTGGAATCTGGCGCAGCAGATGCAGTAAAAGCAGAGAAAAATGTGCATAAAAAAAATCATTTTGAAGGTTGGAGGGAATATCATACTCCTCCAGTAAAGCTCTGGCGGCTTGCTGGACAGGCAAGGACGCGGGGATAACCCGATTTGTCCAATCGGACAGATCGTGGCCAGGCCAAAGAAAGGAAACCGTAAGAAATGCTACATCGCTTTCGGCATATTGCATATGCCATTGGTTCTTGTCAAAGATCAGCAATTCATTAGGTTGTAGGGCAACATCCTGGCCATGGAAGAAATTATGCAGAATGCCTTTTTCTACGTAAACCAGTTCTAACGGCGGATGCTGTTCTCCGCGGAAATATAGTCCTCCGTGCCCAACCTGGTGGAAGAGGGTAAAAATCTCGGGGGTTAACTGATTCATTGTATTAGCCGGAACTTCGAGTTCCGCAATCTGAGTAGCACCCCCGGAGAGTTTATGAAGACCAACAACCTCACTTTGATCTGCCAAGGGGAAAAAGCCAAAGTGTATACCTGAATAAATAGTGATCGGGCGGTCTAAATAGAACAGCCGTTGTTCGCCCTGATCTAAAACCAGAAGAACTGTCATGCCGGAATGGTAATCCCAATTCGTATCGTGATCAAAGCAGTATATAGGGACGGATCTTTGTCGAAACAGTATGTTGTTGTAAGTGGTCACTTCACTTTCCGGCATTTTCTCAATTCTGCCGTAGGATGAAAAAGACGGATTAATTAGGGGTATAAGCATCCCATATCCCTCCAACACTAAATTTCCTTTATTTTATCTTTTTCAATTGAAATAGTCAAGAATAATTGTCTATAAAGCGATAGAATTTATATATTTATATACAGATAGCGATAAAAACTTGCACTTTTCTTTTTGAAAAATTAGAATAAAACCAGAAACAGAAAGGATGGAATATAGAAATGAAAAAACCTGTGTTAGTTATTATGGCAGCCGGTATGGGCAGCCGGTTCGGTGGTCTCAAGCAGATTGCGCCTGTGGATGAACAAGGGCATATTATCATCGATTTTTCTTTGTATGACGCTTGGCGTGCAGGCTTCCGGGATTTGGTTTTCATCATCAAACCGGAGATGGAGGACTCTTTCCGCGAAGTAATCGGTGATCGTATGAAGAAGTATTTCAACATTACGTATGTTCATCAGACGATTGACAAACTGCCTGCTGGCTACAGCATTCCTGATGGTCGCGAAAAGCCTTGGGGCACCGGTCATGCAATTTTGTGCTGTAAGGATGTTGTGGACGGTCCTTTTACTGTTATCAACGCAGACGATTTCTATGGCCCCACAGCTTTTTCCGCTATCTACGACTACTTACAGAATAATCAGGATGACTCTCAGTATGCCATGGTTGGTTACCGTGTCCGCAACACGGTTACCGAGCACGGCTCCGTTGCCCGTGGTGTTTGTGAAGTGGAGAATGGTCTGCTGAGCGGCGTTACCGAGCGAACCCAAATTTACAAGAATGGTTTGGACGCTAAATACACAGAAGACGGTGAGACTTTCGTAGATCTTCCCGGCGATACCATTGTTTCTATGAATTTCTGGGGTTTCACTCCCAAGATGCTGCATGAGTTGGATGATCGTTTCGCTGCATTCCTGGATGATGCGCTGGTAAACAATCCTCTGAAGGGCGAGTATTTTTTGCCTTCTGTTGTTAATGATCAGCTGCAGATCGGTACCGCTACTGTCCGTGTTCTCCCTTGCGAAGAAACCTGGTTTGGAGTAACGTATCGAGAGGATCTGGAGTCTGTGAAAGATGCAATTTGCGAAATGAAGCGCCGCGGCATCTACGATAAAAATCTCTGGAATTAATCAAGGAGGAAACAAGATATGTATATTCCCGAAAATGAGAAGATCCTCACCGAGGTTATCTCTGCTTACGATTTACCCAAAACACTGATGGGTGCAGTCCGTTACGGCAGTGGTCACATCAATGATACATACTGCTTGGTTTGCCAACCTCAGGAGGGCAAGGCTATCCGTTTCATTCTGCAGGGCCTGTCTGTGACGGCATTCCCTCGTCAAGATGAACTGATGGAGAACTTTATCGGCGTTACCTCTCATCTGCGTAAAAAGATCGAAGCAGCCGGCGGCGATGTGATGCGTGAGACGTTGAACTTGGTTCTCACTCGTGACGGCAAGCCCTACTATACGGATTCCACCGGAAGGGTATGGCGTGTGACCCACTATGTAGAGAGCACGGTTTGTCTTCAGAAGGCTACCCCCGATCTGTTTGAAGCTTCTGCGCGCGCTTTTGGCCGTTTTCAGTGGCTCCTGGCTGATTATCCTGCCGAGACTCTGCACGAAACCATCGTAAACTTCCATAACACGGAAGACCGTTTTGCTAAGTTTTTGGCGGCGCTGGAAGCAGACAAGCTGGGTAGAGCAAAGGACGTAGCAGAAGAGGTCAAATTTGCTATGGATCGCAAGGCTGATTGCTCCGTAGCCGTGAACGCACTGCGGGAAGGTAAGCTGCCTTTGCGTGTTACTCACAACGATACTAAGCTCAATAATGTCCTAATCGACGAAGACTCCCAGGAAGGCATGTGCATCATCGACCTGGATACCACTATGCCTGGTCTTTCCATCTATGATTTTGGGGATTCTATTCGCTTTGGTGCTAACCACAGCGCAGAAGACGAAAAGGAGCTGAGCAAGGTTAACTTTGATATTGAACTGTATAAGCGTTATACCCGTGGCTTTCTGGAGGGCGCAAAGGGAGGCCTCACCCAGACTGAGCTGGAGTATCTGCCTTGGGGCGCAAAGCTGATGACGCTGGAATGTGGCATCCGTTTTCTGACCGATTATCTGGATGGTGACAACTACTTCCATATCCACTATCCCGAACAGAATCTGGATCGTTGCCGCACCCAGTTCAAGCTGGTAGCTGATATGGAAGCACAGTGGGACGAGATGCATGAAATCGTAAAGGAGATCGCAAAATAAAAGTTTTGGTTACTGGCGGTGCCGGATATATTGGAAGCCACACTTGTGTGGAACTGATTGAAGCAGGGCATGAACAACGGATGGTTGGTTAAATGCGTATAGGCAACATAATATATTAAAGTAAATTGAGAGTAAAACAGAAAAATAAGTAAAAATGAAGCAGGCGAGTGTCGGTTCTATTATCACATACTCGTCTGCTTTTGCGTCTCCAATCATTTGATTAAAACAGGTTAAAAACTCAAAAATGGCTTATTAAGGCAGCTTATTAGATGAAAACAGCTAAAATTCCTAAAAAAGATGTTGGTCCTATATTGACACACTCGTGTCGGGCAGTCCTATTTTGCAAAACGGAAAGTTAGTCGGCGCACTAACCCATGTGCTAGTTGACGACTGCACCTGTGGCTACGGCATATTCGCCGAAAATATGCTAGAAACAGCCCAATCCGTAGGGAAGGGGTCACCCCTCCCGCAAAACAACCAACAGCTTAAAGATGTATCATAATCGAAAAAGGGTTGTATTTCACACAACCCTTTTTAATATATTCATTTAGAAATTATTTAGTAAATACTCTTCTGCATCCGCAGACCAAAGACCGTTGTTTTGTTTTACAAGCCTATCAAGAATATTGAAACGTTTATCTTCTTTTCCTAGATTTTCAAAATCTGCTATAGCGGTAAGCGGTAAATTGATGTGGGTATATATAAGCTTTTTACCGCCCTCGATTTCAGGCAGACGAACGGTAGTATCGATAGCTGCATCAATACCTCCGATGTGTGTTATCATAACAGCGGGGTCAATGCGCTTCTTGCCGATAAGGTTTACAATGTCGTGCATATCCTCCATTGTGCTTCCGCTTGTTCCTGAAACGTGGTGCTGCTGATAGTGAACATTATAAAAATTAAAGTTAGCGCTGAAATTTTTATCAATAGGACCGGCAAAGAAATTAAGACAACCGTCAAAACCTAAAATAGAGTCTCCTAATTCAACAACAGCGGGAACGGGTGCATAAACAAAAACATCGTCATAGCCGCTTCCGTTTGTAAACGATAACAATTCTTCCTTGTCGGTAGAATTTGTGAAAATAAGCTCGATACCGTCTTTTTTTGCTATTTCAGGAGAAAAAATCTGTTTAGCACGCTTAAGTCTTTCTTTATTTAGGTCGGTTACAACCACCAAAGACGGTTTAATATCACCGTGTAGTGCTAAATCTATTGCCACAAGACCCATTGGTCCGCAACCTGCAAGTATAGCAACTTTTCCATCTACTTTAATATTGGTATAGGGTTTTAGCTCTTTATCTAAATGTAAGCTTGCTTTATATCCTCTGATTACACACGATGCAGGCTCAATAAGAGAGCCTTTGAAAAAGCAATCACTGTTTAATTTAATTAAATAATCGTTTTCAATAATATGGTCATAAACGATAGAATAGGTAGAAACACCGCCGATTTCACCGAAAGAATATCCAACCGTTTGCATTCCGCCAAGATAAGAAAGAACAGGCGGCATAACTACCTTGTCACCCACGCTGAATTTTTCTTTCCATTTATCAGTTACCTCTACAACCTCTGCACAAAATTCGTGACCTACAATAACAGGGTTTTCAGCAACCGTGTCAGGCACTCTTATATGCTTTGCACCCTGTTTTATGGTTTTGTATGTAGACATACAAACGCTGTCGGATATGATTTTTATAAGTATTTCTCCGTTTTTAAGTTCAGGCAACTCAAACTCTTCGAGTCTTACATCGTTTTCTCCGTATAAACGAACTGCTTTTGTTTTCATATTTTATTCTCCCCAATTATATACGACCCGCACTGCCGAATTTTCTGATTTTATCCTTAACGACCTCTTTCATCATAACCCTTGCATCCTCAAATACTATAAAGGGCCAAGTTGCAGGATTTTCCATAGCGTTTAGTTTATCCTTAAGGCCTTTATTCATGGCACCTACAACATCGGAATAGATATTTATCTTGGTTATGCCGTGGTGGATTGCATTTTTCATTTGGTCATCAGGAGTTCCGCTTCCACCATGAAGAACTAGTGGGCGGTTGCAAACAGCGGTTATCTCATCAAGTCGGTCTATTCTAAGCTCAGGGGTTTTCTTATAAACGCCGTGAGAGGTGCCGATTGCAACAGCAAGTGCATCAACATCGGTTATTTCAACGAACCTTGCAACCTCTTCGGGAACTGTAAGGCTTTCACCTGGGTCGGTATCAGTTCCTGTTTCGCTGATACTGCCAACACTTGCATTGCCAACGTGTCCTAGTTCTGCCTCAACCGAAATACCGTGAGCATGGGCGTGTTTAGTGATTTCTGCGGTGTTTTTAGCATTGTTTTCAAAATCAAGCACCGAGCCATCATACATAACAGAGCTAAAACCAACGTCAATTGCTTTTTTAATTAACTCAAAATCGGTTGCATGGTCTAGGTGAAGGCAAACGGGAATGTCAAAGTAATTTGAAGCCTCTTTTACCATTGATGCCAAAAGCGGCATACCTTTTCCTACCAAATCAACACCTAGAGCCATTAAAAGAGCAGGGGAACGCTCTTCCTCACAAGCTTCAAGAACTGCTTTC
Source organism: Acutalibacteraceae bacterium (assembly GCA_045577835.1). GTDB lineage: Bacteria > Bacillota > Clostridia > Oscillospirales > Acutalibacteraceae > UBA737. The sequence continues at coordinate 57,012 of JAZNJD010000036.1, forward strand.
ATCATTTCGTAATTGCTAACATCAAATGCGGGAATAGCATAGTGATTTGCTTTTGCATCTTCCAGCATATCTTTCATCGTAACTAGCATAATAATATCTCCTTTTGATTTAATATAATAATTATAGCAACTGATTTAACAATTGTCAATTACAAATGTTAAATTGGTTGACATTAAGCTTACTTAGTGATAAAATATATACAAAGTAGGTGAGTCGAATGAATACAAACAAAGAAAAAATCTTAATGTCGGAAGCGGCTGTATTATATTATGAAAAAAAGCATACTCAGCAGGAAATTGCCGAGATTATGAACTTGTCAAGGCAGACTGTTTCAAAGCTTTTAAACGATGCTATAAAAGAAAATATCGTAGAAATTAAAATTCATAATCCTAAAAAGGATTGCGAAGATTTACAAAAAGAAGTATCAAAAAATTTTGATATAAGCAACTGTATTGTTACGAGTGTGAGTTCTAAAAATGAGGCGTTGCGTCAATCAATGACCGTTAAAGTGGCAAACGAATATATTTCAGGGATTATCAAAAAGGGGAATCTTAAAATAGCGTTATCTTGGGGAAGAACAATCCAAGAATTGATAAACACTATGCCACAATCTAATACAAACGGAAATGTAGTTTTTCCTCTTTTTGGGGCTACCGATAATGAACATTCATATTTTTCATCAAACGAATTGGCACGAAATATGGCTGATAAAATCGGCGCCGATGTTAAATATGCTTGGTTTCCCTATTTAGCGGACAGCAAAGAAGATAGCGAAATGTTAAAAAAGCTTTCTTATTATAAAAAAATGCAGAGCCTGTGGGGCTGTGCCGATGTTGCTATTGTCGGAATAGGCAATACCGAAATTCTTGAAATTTTTGGCAAAACCTTTGGCTACGGCGAAAAGCATTATGAGGCAATTGGAGATATTGCGACTCATTTTTTTAACGAGGATGGAAAGTTTTTAGATTTATACGAAAACACCCTCTGTGCCTCTGCCGCCACCATTAAAAATTTACCTCAAACCATTGCAATTGCTTGCGGAGATAACAAGGTGATGGCCATTTGCGGAGCCTTGCGTACAAGGATAATAGATACTTTAATCACTGATGAATATACAGCAAGAAAGATTTTGGAAATAAAATAAGGTGCAATTATTTTTTAAATAAAAACAGTAAGTTCCGGCTTGCTGTTTTTTCTTATGCTTTTTTGTATTTAGCGGTAAAAATGGGCAAAGATAACCTTAAGAATTTTTTACTTAAGGAGAATAAAAAGTGTCTGATAAAAAAGAAAGCAAACAAGAAGAAAAGCTAGAGCTCATAGAAAAAATAGGCTCAGCAGAGGTGGTAATGGGAAAGCACAACATATTTTGCCTTACAATTATAGGTGAAATTGAGGGGCATAATGTTTTGCCCGAGCAGAGCAAAACTACAAAGTATGAGCATATTATTCCGCAACTAGTATCCCTTGAACAAAACCCTGATATTGACGGTGTGCTGATAATTTTAAATACCGTAGGCGGTGATGTTGAGGCAGGTCTTGCAATTGCAGAGCTGATATCGGGTATGACCAAGCCTACGGTTAGCTATGTCTTAGGCGGCGGTCATTCTATCGGTGTGCCGCTTGCTGTTTCGGCAAAGCGCTCTTTTATTGCAGATTCTGCAACTATGACGGTGCATCCTGTAAGAATGACGGGGCTTGTAATCGGTGTTCCGCAGATGATGAATCATTTTGAGCGTATGCAAAAGCGTATAACCGATTTTGTAGCAAAAAATTCTAAAATTTCGGCAGAGCGTTTCACCTCACTTATGATGAACACAAACGAGCTTGTGACCGACGTAGGTACCGTGCTTGACGGACAAAAAGCGGTAAAAGAAGGACTCATTGATAGCATTGGAACACTAGGAGAGGTAATAGACGCTCTTTATGAACTAATAGAAGATAATATAGACTGCTAAAATTTATAATTTGCTTGCAAAAAACGATTATAAATAGTATAATAACTATATGTATCTTAATCGTTTTTAAAGAGGTATGAATATGGCAGCAAAAAAAAGGAAAAAGTCACAAAATTCAGCGGCAAAAACTAATAGCTTTAACCGTCAGTTAACAGCGGTTATTCTCTTTGCCGTTGCAATTTTTTTAATGTGCGTGGTGTTGATACCGGGAAGTAATGTTTGGAATAGTTTGAAGAATTTTATGTTCGGGCTTTTCGGTATAACCGCTTTTGTTTATCCCATTTTCCTAGGAGTAGTGGCGGTAATATGCGCTATTGATAGAAAAATACCCGCCGTTAAGGCAAAACTTATCGAAACAGGTATTCTTATCTGGCTTATCGGTGTTGTTATTGATATTTTTGCTGTGTTTAATGCAAAGCTTACCTTTTCAGAGCATATAGTTGCTGTTTGGAAAGCAGGCGAGAGTATCGGCTCTGCAATAAAAGGCGGCGGAATACTCGGCACTTTGCTTAGCCATCCGTTAGGTGCGGCATTCGGTAAAGTCCCTGCTGCTATAACCGTAATAATTTTACTTTTTGTATTTTTGATGATTTTAACAGGTACAACGCTAATTTCTTTCTTCAAGGCAGTTGCAAAGCCTGTAAAGGCTGTGTCAGAGCAGGTTGAAGATGCCTACAGAACAAAAGGAAAACAGGAGGCTGAAGAAGGCGAAAAGGGTGAGAAAAAGCCTAGAATTAGAGCAATTAAGGGCTTTGACGTAGATATTCCTGTTGACGATATTCCCGAAAAACGAGAAAGAGACGACAAGACATTAGGCGAAAAGCAAAAAATTCTTGTTGATACATACTATGACGGCGATGTACCGCCTACAGAGGAATTGCCTGTTGATAGCGGCTCTGCCGATGTAGACGATGCTATAGAGGCAACAAAACAAGAAAACGATGCAAAATCCGAAGAAACGGAAGAAAAGCAAAAAATCGAGGTTGATTTCGAGAAAGAAACAGGCGAGGTAACAAAAGAGATAGAAAAGTCTGTAACCGAAAAGCGCTATAAATATCCTCCTCTAAATCTTTTAAAGCCTTCATCATCAGGTGATGCTAAAACGCTAGCTAAAGAATTAGACGAAACTGCCGAGCACCTTGTAGCAACCCTTAAAAGCTTTGGCGTTGAAACACGAATTGTTGATATAAGTAGGGGACCGACAGTTACAAGATATGAGCTTCAGCCTTGTGCCGGTGTAAAAATCAGCAAGATAACAGGTCTTGCTGATGATATTGCTTTAAGCCTTGCGGCTGCAGGTGTTAGAATAGAAGCGCCTATTCCTAATAAAGCGGCGGTGGGTATTGAGGTACCTAATAAGGCTAGTGCAGTTGTTGGAATAAGGGAAATAATAGAATCCCCCGCATTTACAGCATCTAAGAGCAAACTGACCGTTGCTATGGGTAGAGATATAGGCGGCAATGTAATTGTAACCGATATTGCTAAAATGCCTCACGGACTTATAGCAGGTGCTACAGGCTCCGGTAAATCGGTGTGTATAAACTCATTTATTATGAGTATTCTTTATAAGGCATCACCCGAAGAGGTTAAGCTTTTGATGATTGACCCTAAGGTAGTAGAACTTGGTGTCTATAACGGTATACCACATCTTTTAATCCCAGTTGTAACCGAGCCTAGAAAGGCGGCAGGAGCACTCGGCTGGGCGGTAAGCGAAATGGAAAAGCGCTATCAAATGTTTGCTGACCGCACAGTCCGTGATATAGAGGGTTATAACAAGCTTGTAGATACGTTGATAGACGAGCCTGAGGTTAAGAAAATGCCTCATATCGTTATAATTATCGATGAGCTTGCCGACCTTATGATGACCGCACCTAGCGAGGTAGAAGATTCAATCAACCGTATAGCAGCAAAGGCAAGAGCTGCAGGTATACATCTTCTTATCGCAACACAAAGACCTTCTGTAAATGTTGTTACAGGCGTAATAAAGGCAAATATTCCAACCCGTATAGCATTTGCAGTTTCTTCTCAGATTGATAGCCGTACCATTCTTGATACAGCAGGCGCTGAAAAGCTTCTCGGTCGTGGCGATATGCTCTTTAATCCTATTGGCTCGTCAAAACCAAAGAGATTGCAGGGTTGCTTTGTAAGTGACGAAGAGGTTGAAAGGGTAGTAGAGTTTGTAAAAACGGGAAGCACACCTGATTATGACGATAATATTATGGTTGAAATTGAGCGTCAGGCTGCTATTGAAAAGCAGAAAAAGACAGGACTTGCTGAGGATGCTCCTGATGAAGACCCTATGCTTGACGAGGCTATAAAGGTTGTAGTTGAGCAGGGTCAGGCTTCGACCTCACTGCTACAAAGAAAATTGAAATTAGGCTATGCTAGAGCTGCTAGAATTGTAGACGAAATGGAGCAGCGAGGTGTCGTAGGACCTTATGAAGGCTCAAAGCCCAGAAAGGTGCTTATTACCCGTGAACAGTTAATGGAGAGGGAAGCGGGTGAAGAATAGTCTTGGGTGCTTTTAAAAGCAAACGCTTAAAAAGTTTTATAACTTTACTGCTTGTTATAATTGCACTTTTATCTGTAACGGTGGTATTGCTGTTGAATTATAACAGTGATACCACTGAAACTAATTCACTCGATACAGTGAGTGATGATTTTGTCACTTTTCTTGACGTAGGTCAGGGCGATGCAACGCTTATAACAAGTAACAATAAATCGGTTTTAATTGATACAGGCACACCTGATTCAGCCGACGAGCTTTGTGCCAAACTCAAGAAAATAGGTGTTGGTGATGAGCTAGAGGCAATCATAATCACTCATTTTCACGATGACCATGCAGGCGGTGCCGATGCGATTGCATCAATATTCACGGTGAAAAATCTAGTTATTCCTGATATGATGAAAACTGATAGTATACCCAATGAACTATATACCGCAAGAAAAACAATACTAGCCGAAGAAGGCGAAGTATACACCGCAAAACAGGGTATGACACTTTCTTTTGGTGACTGTGTTATTACTGTTTTAGCATATTTTGGAAATCAAAGTGATGAAAATAACCGTTCTTTATTTTTAATGGCAGAGCTTGGCGGCAAAAAGTTTATGTTTACTGGTGATGCTGAAAAGAGTGCCGAAAAGCAGTTGCTACAAGAAGGACTTAACCTTAAATGTGATGTCTTAAAGGCCGGTCACCACGGAAGCAACTCTTCTACAAATGAAGAATTGTTATTGGTTACAAAACCTAAATATTCGGTCATTTCTTGTGGCCTCAAAAATATGTATTCTCATCCTGGTGAATATCTGATTGAGCGCTTGACAAAAGGTAAAATACAGTTTAATAGAACCGATATAAACGGGGACATAACATTTTATGTTTCAAACAAAGAAATAGATATAAAAACTGAAAAATAACGTCTAAAAAGGTCACTCTACAGATAGTAGAGTGACCTTTTTCATCAGTAGAATTGAAAATTCTAACGGTAGGTTGCTATTTTTGGAATAAAAAAGTAAAATAAAACCATACTTTTTTACGGAGGAATTTGTAATGAGCAACAAATTTATTTTATCTTGTGAATCAACAGTCGATATGCCGTATTCTTATATTTCAGGACGTGATATACCGGTACTGTTTTATTCCTATAGTATAGATGGTGTAGAGTATGAAGACGAAATGGGTAAAGACCCTAACGCACTTGTTGAGTTTTATGAAAAGATAGATAAGGGTGCACTTCCTTCGACCTCGCAAATTAATGAATATAGATATCTTGATTTTTTTGAAGAGCTATTGCAAAAAGGTGACGTTTTGCATATTGCCTTTGGTTCGGGTATGACACCTTCTGTAAACAATGCGATTACTGCCGCTGAGCAGTTGCGTGAAAAATATCCTGAAAGAAAGATAATTGTTATCGATTCAACCTGTAGCTGTGGCGGCTACGGCTTGCTTGTTGATACCGCCGCAGACCTTCGCGACCAAGGCAAAACTATGGAAGAGGTCGAAAAGTGGGTGGTGGATAATCGTCGCAATGTGCACCATCAGTTTTATGTAACCGATTTAAAACTTTTCAAGCGAAGCGGTAGAGTATCGGGACTTAGTGCAACGGCGGCCACTATTCTTGGAATTTGTCCGATTATGCATCTAAACTACGATGGTAAAATTGTGGCTTATAGCAAGGTTAGAGGCAAGAAAAATGCTATAAGCACAACGGTAGAGGAAATGAAAAACCATGCCATAAACGGTGTCAATTATAATGATAAATGCTTTATTTGCCATGCTAATTCTTTAGACGAGGCAACAGCAACCAAGGAACTTATTGAAAAAGAGATACCTCTACTTAAAGATAAAGTTAAAATTTATAACATAGGCACCATAATTGCTTCACATTGTGGACCCGGTACTGTAGCAGTATTCTTTATGGGTGATGAAAGAGCAAAGGACAATTAAAAATAATTTTAAAATCCTCTATGGAAAAGCTTTGCCATAGAGGATTTTTATCTTTATTTGTATGTGTATTTTTTTATTTTTCTGTCTAATAATATAAGGCTTATATGTTGACAAAAATATCATAATATGGTATATTTTTATAAGTAACTATTTGTCTTTTTGGTCGAATTTCTAGGTTTTTGAATTGAGGGATAAGTGTGAATAAAAACTATGTGATTAAAGAGCCGTTTTTTGAGTATGGACCTAAGTGCTATATGTATGGCGATGTTTTACTTAATATCGCTAAAGGACTTGATAAATTAGCAGAAAAATATGATGTTGATGTAATTCTTGATGTTCCTGATACGGAAATTTATAATCTTGCTAAAAATGTAAAGCGAGTACATATTTATTCTCAGCATATGGATAGTCTTCCTGTCGGCAAGGGTATGGGTAGAACCTTACCTGAAGCTTTAAAAGCGGCAGGTGCTGTAGGCGTTATGCTTAATCATGCTGAGCATAAATTAACTATGGAAGAATTAGCTGAAGCTATTAAGCGTGCAGATGAAGTTGGTCTTGCAACAATGGTTTGCGCAGATAGCGTTGACGAGGTTAAGGCTATTGCAAAGCTAGCACCAAATATCTTGGTTGCAGAGCCTACCGAGCTTATAGGCACAGGCAAGCCTGCCGATAAAGAGTATGTTGATGAGGTTATTAAGTGTATTAGAGAAATCAATCCCGAAATTAAACCATTCCCGTCAGCAGGTATCAGCAAGGGTGAGGACTGCTATAACATAATTAAGGCAGGCTCTTCTGCTTCAGGTTGTTCAAGTGCCATCGCAAAGGCGGAAAATCCGTTGGCACTTGCCGAGGAAATGATTGCCGCTGTTAGAAAAGCTTGGGATGAGACTCATTCTTGAGGTGATAGTATGAAAAAAGAAACTTTACAGGCTGTAAAAGATGTCTTTGCCATAGAGTCAGAGTGCATTATTGAAATGGAAAAGTATTTCGACCCTATTGCTTTTGCGAAGGCTGTTGAACTACTTAAAAATGCAACCCGTATCGGTGCTTCAGGATGCGGTCATTCGGGTATTTTTTGTCAGCATTTTGCACACCTTATGTGCTGTATAGAGCTTCCAACAAGATTTATTTCACCCGCCGAGGCTATTCACGGCGCTACAGGTTATTTAAAGGCAGGCGATGTAATGGTATTCGCTTCCCGCGGCGGCAAAACCAAGGAATTACTCCCTATAGTTGATATATGCAAGGCAAAGGGCGTAAAAATCATTACAATAACAGAAAATTTAGAGTCACCGCTAGCTACTAGCGCGGATGTAGTTTTAAAACAGTATGTTAACCGTGAAACCGATAAATACAATTCACAGGGAACAACATCTTCAACCTCACTCGGTGTAATATTTCATATGTTGCAAACAGCACTTATTGAGGAAACAGGTTATAAAAATGAGCAGTTTGCCCTTATTCATCCAGGCGGTGCAGTGGGCGAAAGGCTCAATAAATAAATTTTTTAAAAGGAGATTTTAAAATGGAGTTTAAAGTTTATCAGAAAGAGTTAGAGTTACAGTCTAGAGGTTGGATTCCAACCTTCCACGATGTATCTAAGGAAATTATTGAAATCGTTGAAGCTTCAGGCGTTAAGAACGGTACTGTTGCTATTGCTTCACACCATACAACCTGCTCGGTTATGGTACAGGAGTGCTCACACGATATTGATTCATTTGACCTTGAGTTTTTACAGCATGACCTTCTCGATATTATGAGAAAGTTAATTCCTGACTATACTAACGAGGGCGATTATCGTCATCCAGGTCCAATCCATGCTAAGTTCGGCAGATTTGTTAACGAGCCTGGCGACTTTACAAGTATGAATACCGACGGTCACCTCCGTTCTGTATTCTTTGGCAGAAGCGAAACAATGACCATTAAGGACGGTGTTCTTGACGGTGGCGAGTTTGCTCACATCTACTTTATTGACTGGGATCACGTTCGTGCACGTCGTAGACAGCTTAATGTTACCGTTATGGGTACAACAGAGGATATAGAGGATAGAAAGTGGAACAACGGTGAGGTTATTAACACCCTCCATAAGTTTACCGACGAGGAAAAGGCTGACGATGTCCACTACACCCTCCAGCAGCAGAGATAGTTTTATTTAATGGATAAACTACCGAAAATATGGGGTACAAGGAAACTTAAAAGTGTTTTTGCACTTTTATTTTCCTTTGCCCTGTGGCAGATAATAAGGTTGATTGTTCCGATTGAATTAGACGTTCATCCGCTTTTTGCATACATATATGCGGTAATTGAAATTCGTCAGACCTCAACTAAAACAGAAGAATTTGGAATATTGAGAATCAAAGCAACCTTAGTAGGCTTATCTGTCGGGTTGCTTGTTTTGCCATTATCTGTATTTTTCGGTGAGTTGTTAAGATATAACACTTTAAGCATATTTATTGACCTTGCGTTAATTGCGATAGGTGTGTTCTTTTCGGTTTGGTTGGCGCAGGTATTTAAATGTAAAACATTTTGCGGGGTTGCAGCGATTATATTTATAATCTGCATTATCCGTGATAGAGATTCCAATGTGAATATATACTTTTATGCGATTTTGAGAATTGTTCAAACTCTGCTTGGTGTATTTTCCGCTTGGATAGTAAACAAGTATATTTTAATGAACCCGAAGGAGAAGAAAATGAACCTAATGGGAATAGATGTTGGTACAACATCTGTAAAAACAGCGGTTTTTAACGAGAAACTTGAAATGCTAAAATCCTCTAATATCGATTATAAAATAGAGGCTCACGGCGATATAGTAGAGTTTACCGCTGAAAAATATTGGGAAATAGTAAAAGAGGAATTAGCGAGCTTAGATTTAAAGGTTGATGCTTTAGCTATTGATACCCAATGCGAAACGCTAATTTTAACCGATGAAAACGGCGAGCCTGTTAGAAAGGCTATAGTTTGGCTTGATAACAGAGCTACAGCAGAGGCAGAACTTATAGAAAAGCATTTTGGCAGAGAAAAGGTTTATAATATTACAGGTCAGCCTGAAATTACAGCTACTTGGCCTGCTTGTAAGCTTTTATGGGTTAAGAATAATGAGCCTGAAATTTGGGCTAAAACCAAAAAGGTTTTCTTGCTTGAGGATTATCTTCTTTATAAGCTAACAGGCAAGTTTGTTACCGAAAAAACCTTGCAATCCTCCACCATTTATTTTGATATAAACAACGCTGTTTGGTGGAAAGAAATGCTTGATTTTATAGGTGTTAGCGAGGATATGCTGCCCGAACTTTTGGACAGTGGCAAGTATGTTGGTGATTACAACGGCATCAAGATTGTAACAGGCGCTATGGATCAGGTGTCAGGTGCCATCGGTGCCGGTGTTGTTAAAAAGGGAATTGTCAGTGAAATGACAGGTACTACCATGGTAGTATTCAGCCCTTGCGATACTGTACCTTGTTATGACCCTAACAGCATTATACCTTGCCACTATAACTATGACGGTAAGTATTGTGTGCTAACCTGGTCCTCTACAGCTGGTATGGCGCTCAAATGGTTTAAAAATGCTTTGTGCGAGGATTTCTCTTTTAGAGAACTAGATGAGTTAGCCGAAATAATTCCCGCAGGATGCGATGGTCTTACATTTTTACCCTATCTTTGTGGCTCAACTATGCCAAAGTACAATCCTCAGGCAAGGGGAAGCTTCACAGGTCTTACCCCTGAGCATACAAGGGGACACTTCGTGAGAAGCATAATGGAGGCAATCTCCTGTATTTTAAAGGAAAACCTTGATTATGTAGGTGCAGATGTAAGCGAGGTTAGAGCCATGGGCGGCGGTGCAAACAGTCCGCTATGGTGTCAAATGAAGGCTGATATGACGGGTAAAACCCTTGTTACCTTGAAAAATAAGGAAACTGCCTGTCTAGGCGGCGCAATCCTTGCAGGCGTAGGCACAGGTGTTTTTCCATCTGTTGAAAGCGTTTTAAACCTAATAGAAATTGAAAAATCCTATTCGCCAAAGGGCGTAGATTATTCATCTGCTATAGAAAATTTTGAAAGGGCAGACAATATACTAAACATTGTAGATAAATAAGAAGAAAAGAGGTTTTGTTATGGCAAGAGCAGCTTTTGTAGGCTTCGGTGAGGTTAATACCCCTAAGGAGCTTATAGTTAATAAATGTGCTAAGGCACTAAAGGCCTTAGAGGCAGAGGACATCGAAGCAATAAGCGTTTATCCTGTTACCGACGACTATGAGGAAAAGGATATAAAGAAGGCAATTGATGCATTAAAGGGTCAAGAGTTTGATTTCCTTGTTGTATGTATTGCAGGTTGGATTCCAACCCACGCTGTAGTTAAGGTTACCGAGCATTTCCGTGAAAAGCCAATGGTTTTATGGGGACTTTGCGGTTGGATAGAAGACGGAAGAATTGTTACCACTGCTGACCAAGCGGGTACAACAGCAATCAGAAAGACCTTCTATGATTTGGGATATACCTTTAAGTATATCTATGATATTATCGGTCTCCCAACAAATTCTAAGGCAGTTGCAAACTATGGTGTTGCCGCGGCTGCAGCTAATAAGCTTCGTCATGCTAGAATAGGTATGGCAGGCTATAGAGATATGAACCTCTACGGTACACAGGCTGACGGTCCATCCTTAAAGCGCGTAGTAGGTCCTGAAATTGAGACCTTTGAGATGCTTGAAATGGAACAGAGATATAGTGAGATTACCGAGGTACAGAAGCAAGATGTAATCGATAAACTTATGTCTAAATGGAAGTTCCTAAAGCCTGCAAAGCAGGAGAGTATGCTAAAGGCTGCAGGTTATTACCTTGCAGTTAAGTCTATCTGTGAGGAGCGTGGCTACGAGGCTATCTCTCTTAAGGACGTTGACGGTATGAAGAAGCTTTTAGGCTTCCCACCTGCACCTATCTTTATGTTGCTTGCAGATGCTGAAAATCTTTGCACAGTACCTGAGAATGACGCTTTAGGTAATGTTACACAGCTTATGGTAAGATACGCAACAGGTCAGGCAGCAGCATATCTTGAATTTTATGAGTTCTTCCAAAATAGCGTACTAGCAGGTGTTCCTGACTATGTTCCTGCTGCTATTGTAGACGGTGACGTTACAGTTATGCCTGCCGCTTTCGGTGAGCTTTCTGAGGGTATCTTAAATGTAAGCAAGGTAAAAACAGGTGAGCTTACAATGTGCCGTTTAACCTGGGATGGCGGCGATTATTATATGCATATGGTTAAGGGTGTTGGCAAAACTCCTAACAAGTGGGAAGAAGCAGGTTGGACTCAGCCCGCACCTCAGCTACCAGGTCTTGAAATTGAACTCCAAGATGTAAGACACTTTGCAGATAATGTTATGTGTCAGCACTACATAATTTCTTACGGCGATAACACAGAGGTTATTGAAAACCTTTGCGATATTTTAGGTATTGAAATTATAAGATAAATTTAATTTAAAAAGAGGGGGAATCCCCTCTTTTTTTCTTACACAAAAATCAAAAAAACTTAACTAGCGCTGAAGACCTGGTATATAGTTGCATTTTACAGAATAGTTTAAACCTTTATTCTTAAATTGCTTTAAGAAATGTGTTGCGAAATGGCGTTGTGTATATTTCTTGACTTAAATATTAACCTATGGTATATTATAAAATGATATTTTGTGCTTTTATGGGGTGCTATAGTGAAAATTGTAAGCGTTTATATAAATGCGTATAATGCAGAAAAATATATTTTACAAACAGTCAATTCGGTACTGAATCAAACCTATAAAAATTTACAGGTTATTGTGGTTGACGAAGGCTCTACTGACAAGACACCTGAAATTCTAGCTAGTATAAAAGATGAGAGACTAGAGGTTTACAGGGTTGAGCCTGATGAATGTATATCTAATGCTGTAAATGTAGTTTTATCGCATATCAAGGGCGAATATGTGGCTCGTATTGATTCTGGTGATTTGTGGGCACCTGAAAAAATTGAAAATCAACTAGAATGTCTTAAAAATAATCCGCAGTCTGATATATGCGCAATCCACGTTATTAATAAGGCAATAAACCTATTGCCTACAGATGTTTTTCGTGAGGCTTTTAAGAGAAAACTTAAATTCAGCGAACAACACACGCAAGAAGAAATTGAAGAGGCAGAGCTAGATTTGTCTTCTATAATAAAGCGAAAGGACAATCAAATACGGCAAGCAAATAATACAATTTCTCGTTTGAGTTCAGAAATAGATACGCTTAATAAATGCATTGCAGAATTTACAAACAGTCCTTTTGGGCGACTTACTGCATTTGCAAAAAAAACTGTTCAAAAAATCAAGGATTTACTTGCAAACTGTCCACGCATCTTGGCGATATTTATATTCTTAAAATGTTTTTTGAAATATGGATACAAGCCAGCAAAGGAAAAGTACAGGCTGTTTTTACCCGGTAATAAAGGAAGACATCGTTTTAAAATCAGCAAAAAAAGAAGGTTAAGTGAAGTAAACACTGTTTTTGATAAAAACATAAAAATCAGTGTACTGGTTCCCCTTTATAATACTCCTGAAAAATATCTTAAAGAAATGATAGAATCTGTTATTATGCAGACCTATTCTAATTGGGAGCTTTGTCTTGCAGACGGTAGTGATGCCGAGCATTTGCACGTTGAAGCTATATGCAAGGAGTTTGCAGGTAATGATAGCCGCATAAAGTATAAAAAGCTTGATGAAAATAAAGGCATTTCCGACAATACAAATGCTTGCATTGAAATATCAAGCGGTGATTATATAAGCCTTTTTGACCATGACGATTTATTGCATCCCTCGGCTCTTTTTGAGGTTATGAAGGCAATATGTGAAAAGAGCGCTGATATGGTGTATACCGATGAAGCAACCTTTAAGTCTAACAGAGTATCAAAAATTGTAAACCTTGCCTTAAAACCTGATTATTCACCTGATACTCTTCGTAGTTATAACTATATATGCCATTTTACAGTATTTAGCCGTGAGCTTATGCAAAAATCAGGTGGTGGTTTTAACAACCGTTTTGATGGAAGTCAGGATTACGATTTGATTTTGCGTTTAACAGAGAATGCTAAAAATATTGTTCATATACCAAAGGTTTTATATTTTTGGCGCAGCCATGCAGAATCTACAGCATCATCAATTTCTGCAAAACCATATATAATTGAAGCTGCCCACAAGGCTCTCTTGGAACATCTCGAAAGAAAGGGATTAATGGGTGAGGTTTTAGACGGCGCTGCGCCTTCACTCTATAAAATTAAATATCAAATCGACGGCGAACCTTTAATTTCAATTATCATTCCTAACAAGGACCATACCGCCGATTTGGATTTGTGTTTAAGGTCGATATTTGACAGATCTTCATATAATAATTACGAGATTATAATTGTTGAAAATAACAGTACAGAACAAGAAACGTTTGATTATTATGAAAAAATCAAACAGCACGAAAAAGTGCGAATTGTATATTGGGAACGCGAGTTTAATTATTCGGCAATAAACAATTTTGGTGTTAAGTATGCAAATGGCGATTATATACTTCTGCTTAATAATGATGTAGAGGTGTTGAATGAGGATTGGCTTGAAGAGATGCTGATGTTTGCACAACGTTCGGATGTAGGTGCTGTAGGCGCTAAGCTATATTATTCTGATGACACCATTCAGCACGCAGGCGTTATACTAGGTATTGGCGGCGTTGCAGGACATTCGCACAAGCTATATCATAAAAGTCAGCTTGGTTTTATGGCCAGAGCGAGTATTGTTCAAAATTTAAGTGCTTGTACAGCTGCCTGTCTTATGATACCACATAAGGTGTATGAAGAGGTTGGAGGACTCGACGAAGGCTATGCCGTTGCATTCAACGATGTGGATTTTTGTATGAAGATACGTAAAGCAGGGTATCTCATAGTGTATAATCCATATACAGAGCTCTATCATTACGAATCTAAAAGTCGTGGCTCTGAAGATACACCGCAAAAGGTAGCCCGTTTCAATTCGGAGGTTAACCTTTTTAAATCTCGTTGGGGTGAAGAGCTTGAGAAGGGTGACCCTTACTATAATCCTAACCTTACTCTTAACCGTGAAGATTTTTCGCTTAAATAATTCAAGTATATAATTAAAAGAATGATGAAGTTTTAATTTTTATTAAAACTTCATCATTTTTATATATTCAAAGATTCAAATTGTCGACAATCATTATAACCCAATATGTACAGGTTTTTCTTGACAGATATCACAATAAGTGGTATTATACTATAGTAGGTTTAATATGCCTATTTGTCGGTTGTGGCGAGTCGGCAAATTAGCATTTTTAATCTTAATCGGGAGAAAAAATAGCGGCTCCCGCGGACTATATACCTTTAACTTCTGTTCGAAAACTCCGCGTTAATATAAGGGAGGTGCCTAATTCATGGAATGGATTTTAGGTATCGCAGCCCTTGTTCTTGGCGTTATAGGCTTTTTTGTAGGCTCGGCTTTTCGCCGTAAGTCTGCTGAAAAAACAATCGGCTCTGCCGAGGATGAGGCAAAGCGCATTTTAAATGATGCGTTAAAGGCTGCAGAAACAAAGAAAAGAGAATCCCTGCTCGAAGCTAAAGACGAAATTCATCAGCTTCGTCAGGAAACAGAAAAAGACCTAAGGGAACGTCGCAGTGAAGTACAGCGTCAAGAACATAGGTTACAGCAAAAGGAAGAAACCCTTGACCGCAAGATAGATAACCTTGAGGCTAAGGAAGAGAAACTAGCACTTCGCTCAAAGGAAATCGATGAGCGTATAGAGGAATGTGAAACAATCAAACGCAGTCAGCTTGAAATGCTTGAAAAAATTTCAGGTCTTTCAAAGGAACAGGCTAAAGCACAGCTCCTCGAAATGCTTGACGGCGAGTTATCTCACGAAAAGGCCGTTAAGATTATGGATTACGAGCAGCATTTAAAGGAAGAATCTCAGAAGCTTGCCCAAGAGGTTATAGGCCACGCTATTCAGCGTTGTGCGGCTGACCATTCTTCTGAAATCACCGTTTCGGTTGTAACTCTGCCAAACGATGAAATGAAGGGTAGAATTATCGGTAGAGAGGGTAGAAATATCCGAGCTATCGAAAATGCAACCGGTGTTGACCTTATTATCGACGATACTCCTGAAGCAATCACCGTTTCAAGCTTTGAGCCAATCCGTCGTGAGATTGCAAGAGTTACTCTTGAAAAGCTTATTGCTGACGGTAGAATTCACCCGGCAAGAATTGAAGAAACAGTTGCTAAGGCTACGGCTGAGGTTGAATCTGTTATTAAGCAGGAAGGCGAGCGCGCTATGATAGAATCGGGCGTGCACAACCTACATCCTGAGCTTATAAAGCTTTTGGGAAGATTACATTTCCGTACTAGCTACGGTCAGAATGTTTTAAATCACTCTCTTGAGGTATGCCACCTGTCAGGTCTTATTGCCGCAGAACTCGGTGTTGATGTAACACTTGCTAAGCGTGCAGGTCTTTTACACGATATCGGTAAGGCTATTGACCACGAGCAAGAAGGCTCACACATTCAGCTCGGTGTTGAGGCTGCCAAGAAGTACAGAGAAAGCGATGCTGTTATCCACGCTATTCACGCTCACCACGGCGAGATTGAAGCGAAAACAGTTATTGCTTGTATCGTTCAGGCTGCTGATGCTATTTCGGCTGCTAGACCTGGTGCTAGAAGAGAAAATATTGAAAGCTACATTAAGAGACTTGAAAAGCTTGAAGAAATCGCCAATAGCTTCAGCGGTGTTGAGGGCTCTTATGCAATTCAGGCAGGTAGAGAAATTAGAATTATAGTTAAACCTGAAGTTGTTTCGGATGATAAGATGGTAATAATAGCTCACGAAATTGCCGAAAAGATTGAAAGCGAACTCGAATATCCGGGTCAGATTAAGGTAAACCTTATCCGTGAAAACAGGGTAGTAGATTACGCTAAGTAAATTTAATATCATAAAATGGTCTCGGGCACAGCTAAATTTAGCTGTGCCCGAGTAGTTTTGAGGAAAAAAGAAAAACCTTAACGTAGAACTTTATTAAATTCTACAATTATTTTTTACCACATTTCTTTTAATACAAAAATACTAAACTGTAAATAATTTGTTAAGTTGCTTGACAATATTAAATATATATGCTATTATATAACTGTCCTATTACAGATAGTACAGTTTGCGAGAGAGGTGATACGGTGTTTCAGCTTGATTTAAAGAGCGGTGTTCCAATTTGCGACCAAATAGTTAACGGATTTATAAGGCTTAAGGCTATAGGGGTTTTAAAGGAAGATGAGCAGCTACCTAGCGTTAGGGTGTTGGCGGCAAAATTTTCTGTAAACCCGAATACCATTCAAAAAGCCTATGCTATTTTAGAGCAGATGGGAATTACATATTCAGTTAAAGGAAAGGGTTCGTTTATTTCAGGGGATAAAGAGGCTTCTGATGCTGTAACGAATGAGGCAAAGCAACAGTTTTTAAAGGCGGTAAATACAGCTATTGAATTAGGCCTTACACCCGACGATTTAAAAGCGATTATACAAGAAAGGGGAAACTCTTATGATAACGGCTAAAAATTTAACAAAAAAATTCGAGGATGTCGTAGCGCTCGATAATATAAGCTTCGAAATTGAGGACGGTTCGGTCTACGGTCTAGTGGGCTCTAACGGTTCGGGTAAATCTACCCTTTTAAGACTGATTTCAGGCGTATATTTTGCCGATAGCGGAAATATAGGGATAGATGGTATAGAATGTTTTAATAATCCTATAGTTAAAGCACAGATAGCCTTTTTAGGCGATACACCTTATTTTCTGCCGCAATCTAATATAAAAGAGATGAAAGAGTTTTACAAAGGAATGTATCCTACCTTTGATGAAAATGAATATAAAAGACTTCTCGATATTTTCCCGCTTGATGAAAATAAGCGTATTTCGGGATTTTCAAAGGGTATGCAGCGTCAGGCTTCTCTTATATTACAGCTAGCCACCAGACCCCGCTATCTGCTTTTAGACGAGGCCTTTGACGGATTGGATGTTGTAATGCGTCGAGTTCTCACAAATCTTATTATGGAGGGCGTAGAGGCTAGAGGGATGACCGCAATAATCTCCTCACATAATTTAAGAGAACTTGAGGATGTTTGTGACCATATAGGTCTAATTCATAACGGTAAATTACTTCTTAACGATAATTTAGATGCGCTAAAAAACTCTGTGCATAAAATTCAGGCTGTGTTTAATGGAGTGCCTGAAATTGAGGCTTTCAAAGATCTTGATATTATCAAAACAGAGCGTACAGGCTCGGTTTTACAGCTTGTAGTAAGGGGAGAAAGGGAGGAAATTTTAAAATACATAAATACCTTCAATCCCTTGCTTGCAGAGAGCATAGAGCCAACACTCGAAGAGATGTTTATATTTGAATTGGAGGCGACAGGCTATGATGTTAAGAATATCCTCGAATAATATAAATCCAACAACAAAAATGTTCTGCTTAACGGTTAGAAAAAATCTAGGTCTTATTATTTTAACACTTGCAGTAGCACTTTTAATATGTCCGGGTTATATGATTATCAGCTTTGATAATCTATATGAGAATAATATTGTAGGACAAATAGGCGAGTGGATAAAGGGTATAACGGTATTTTCAAGTGTTATAGGGCTTCTAGGTACATTCGTTTATAATATAATAAATCTTTCGTATATGTTTTCAAAAAGCTCAAGTGATGCATTCCATTCGGTGCCGCTTACAAGGGGGGAACTCCTGTTTTCAAGAGCTTTATCAGGAATATTTTCAACACTAGTTCCAATAATAGCACTTTTCATATCGCTTATTGGTATGAGTGCTTTGTACGCTTGTCTTGATATATACATTGTAAAACTTTTATTGTGTTTTGCATTTGTAGTTGTATCAACATTAGTTTTCTGGTCGCTATCGGTTATGTTCGCTGTATGTGCAGGTGCTATATTTGATTATATTTTGTCCTATATTGGTGCTAATTTAGGAGTTTTACTAACAGCTGTCATAGTTAATGAACTGCTTAATACATACCTTACAGGCTATACAAACAATTTCCCGATTTTTAAAGTTTTTTCACCTGTCTATTACTGTATGAACACTATATCCTTATTTCTCTACGAAAAAATGACGGGCGCATCAATAGTTACCTTTTTTGTAATCTCAATTGTTATAGCGGCTGTATTTACTGTAATATCATATTTTCTTTATAAAAACAGAAAAGCTGAAAAGGCGGGAAGTGCCTATGCATACCGCTTTATATACCTTATATGCGGCTTTATAGCCTCTTTTTGCGGTGCTTATGCAGTGGGTGTTATGTTCTCGTTAGGTGAAGTCAGTCTTGCTTCGTTTTGGATTTTTGCTGCCATAGGTGCTGTTTTAACTGCAGTAGCTTATGGTGCAATAACTAACCGCGGATTTAAAAAATTAAAGCGCTCGGTACTACTTGGTATTGTATCTGTGGCTACAATGGGTATACTTACAATTCTTTTCATAATAGACCCTACAGGCTTTTCAAGAAGAATACCTAAAGAGGAAAATATACAGAGTGTAATGCTTAATATCGACGGAGTAGAGCAGGTTACATATACAGATAATAATCTACCCGTAGATTTGCATCGCCGTATAGTTAAAGATGGGCTATCTCAAGGCAGAGGCAACTATGGTGACCAATTTGCAAGCGTTGATTTAGAGTATACTCTTAAAAACGGTAAAACTATGATAAGAAGCTATACTGTGCTAAAAAACGATATAAATACCGAGTATTATAGGTATTATTCAAGTGACGAGCATTTTGATATATTCTATAATGGTTTAATGATAAATAAAAACGGTTTAGTTGATCTTAGTTATTATACCAATGATAATTATTTTAGCGGAGAAATAAGTAATAAAGAGTTTAAGGAATTACTCGAAATATATCAGGCAGAAATTAAAACAATTCCGGATATCTTAAAAAATGATGATATAAACTCACACACATTTTCAGGTCATTGGAACGGTGAGCAAATGTATACAAGCTACTATACATCGCCAATGTATCTGAATAAAAAGACCGTAAAAACAAATGCTTATATCGAAACTTTAATAAACCAACAAAAAATAGAAATGATAAAATAGCAACAAAAAATCACCCGCGATAAGCGGGTGATTTTTGTTATACACTTTTTAATTTATCCGAATAATAGCTCAAAAATTCAGTTTCATCAAAACGGTTAACGAGAAGCTCGGTAAGCGGTCTTACAACCACAACCTCACTAGCATAATGTCCGCAATCAAAAATTGAAATCCCTTTATTGATAGCCTCTATAAAGAAGTGATGCTTAACATCTGCGGTTATTATGGCATCAAAATTATCGGTTATAACATCTTCTATAAATTCGGCACCTGAGCCTGAGCAAATAAGTACATTCACGATTAGGTTTTCGCCCACATACCTTACCGAATAGCCTAGCTTTTCTTTTATATGCAAAGCAAATTCATCAGGGCTTTCAATATCGGTTTTAGCACTGCGGATTAAAAATCCATCGTGTGCAGTATAAGGCTTTACATTTTTAAGCTCTAATGCTTCGCAAAGACTATCGGTAACACCGCCCTTAGCAATATCTAAATTGGTGTGCATAGATATAACCGAAATATCGCTTTTTATAAGCTCATAAACAATATCACCGTGGGTAACGCTTTTTAGTGGGTCAAAGATAATAGGGTGGTGGGTGATAATCAGCTCACAGCCCATTTCACTAGCTGTTTCTAATGCGTATTTATCGCAATCAAGACAAACTAATGCCTTTGTAACAATAGTTTCCTTATTTCCCACTAAAAATCCTACATTATCGAAATCGCAGGCAGTATCAAGCGGATATTTTTCACAAAGAAATTCAAATATATCGTTTACAGTAACCATTATTTTTTCACAAATGAATCTTTAAGCGCAACGGTGCGGTTAAAGATGAGCTTGTCAGGTGTTGAATCTTTATCAACACAGAAATATCCCTGTCTCATAAACTGGAAGGTGTCGCCAACTGACTTTTCCTTAAGGTCGAAATCAATCTTACAACCTTTGAGCACGGTGAGTGAATTTGGATTTAGGTTATCAGCAAAGGATGAAACGCCTTCCTCGTCGCTTGGGTTTTCAACGTTAAACAGCCTGTCATAAAGTCTAATTTCTGCCTCGGCACAATGGTCGGCACTAACCCAATGAAGAGTACCCTTAACCTTTCTGCCGTCGGGTGATTCGCCGCCACGGCTTTCAGGGTCGTATGTGCAGTGAACTACTGTTATATTGCCGTTTTTGTCCTCTTCGTGAGAAGCATATTTAACAAAATATGCACCTTTAAGACGTACCTCTTTAGCAGGACAAAGTCTAAAATACTTGCCTGGTGGGTCTAGCATAAAGTCGTCCTGCTCGATAAAGATTTCTCTAGAGAAGGTAACCTTTTTCTTGCCCTTTTCTATATTGTTGGGGTTAATATCAACCTCAATTTCCTCGGTCTGTCCAACAGGGTAATTATCAATAACAACCTTTAGAGGACGAAGCACAGCCATAGCTCTGTCAGCATTTTCATTAAGGTAGTCTCTAACACAGCTTTCAAGCAAAGCATAGTCAATAACACTATATGCTTTTGAAACGCCGATTTTATCAACAAAGGCACGAACAGCCTGTGCAGGATAACCTCTGCGGCGCATACCGCAAATGGTAGCCATTCTAGGATCATCCCAACCCGAAACCAAACCGTCGTTTACAAGCTTTAAGCACTTACGCTTACTTGTAAGTGTGTAGTTTACATTCATTCTTGCAAACTCAATCTGTCTAGGTGGATTTTTAATATCTAGAGCCTGTAAAAACCAATTATAGAGCGGTCTGTGATTTTCAAATTCAAGTGAGCATAAAGAGTGGGTAACGCCCTCTTTAGCGTCGCTTAAAGGGTGTGCAAAGTCATACATAGGATAAACACACCACTTGTCGCCTGTGCGGTGGTGGGAAGCCTTTAGTATACGGTAGATAATAGGGTCACGCATATTAAGATTAGATGATGACATATCAATCTTTGCACGAAGCACCATAGCGCCCTCGTCGAATTCGCCCTCGGTCATACGGCGGAATAAATCCTTTGTTTCCTCAACAGGACGGTCACGATAAGGACTGTTTACGCCCGCTTCGGTAAGTGTACCACGCATCTCACGAATTTGCTCAGGTGTTGATTCATCAACATAAGCTAGTCCCTTATCGATAAGCTTTAGAGCACATTCATAGATAAAATCAAAATAGTCAGAAGCGTAGTAAAGGTTATCCCACTTAAAGCCTAGCCATTCGATATCCTCTTTAATAGCATCAACATACTCAACATCCTCTTTGGTGGGGTTGGTATCGTCAAGGCGCAAATTACAGCTACCATTATATTTTTCGGATGTGCCGAAATCTATGCAGATAGCCTTGGCATGACCTATATGAAGATATCCGTTAGGCTCGGGCGGAAAACGGGTCTGCACCTTGCTATAAACACCCTCGGCTAAATCTTCATCGATAAAATCGTGTATAAAGTTAGAAGGTTTTGTAACCTCTGCCTCGTTTAATATTTTATTATCTTCCATTATAAAACCTCTTAAATTAAATAGAATTTATCATATCGTCAATACGCTTAAAGCAGCGCTCTTTACCTAATACCTGCATTATACTGCAAAGGTCAGGTGTATTTCTGCGACCTGTAATAGCAATTCTAAGGATTGTACTAAGGTCACCTGCACTACCTTTATAAAGTTCAGGGTTAGCCTTGTATTCCTTAGTGTCTGCCGCAAAGTTAAGGTTTGGTGCTATGCTCTTGATTTTATCAAACCAAGCCTGACGGTCATCAGCTTCAGAATAAACACCCTTATATTGCTCTAAAAACGCCTTAGCATCATTAGAGTCAATGTTTTCGGGAAGCTCATAAGACGCTACAAACAAGCTATCAAACATATATGAGAAATAGTCCTTAACCTCATTCCATTTTGCTATATCACGGCGAGGCTTTGGCACATCACGGTCAATAGCTAAAACTGCCTTTGTATAGTCGGGAGAAGCGGTTAAAATGTTGTAAAACTCTTGGTCAAATTCCTTTGCCCAAGCGGTTAATTTTTCATAAACCGTTTCGGCGTTCATACGAGCAACCTTTATTTTGCTAACATCGTTTAACTTATTATGGTCAAAAAGTGCACCCGATACGCTCATCTTTTTAGGGTTGAACTTGAATGCGCTTATCGGTGCATCCTGATTTGCCTTGCGCCAATCCTCAAAGTCGGAAGCGGCAATGGTCATAAGATACTCGATAACGCTATCAGGGTCATAACCCTCCTCGGCAAAGAAGTGAACTGCTGCCTCGGGGTCCTTACGTTTTGAAATTTTTCTTTTAGCGCCGTTCTCTAGCTTCATAATAGGGGAAACGTGTGCGAATTTTGGCACCTTAAAGCCTAAAAGGCGGAATAATTGTATGTGCTTCGGCACAGAAGAAATCCATTCGTCACCGCGCATAACATGGGTGGTATGCATTAAATGGTCATCTATAGCGTGTGCGAAATGGTAGGTCGGTATACCGTCGGACTTAAGTATTACAAAATCCTCATCGTTTTCAGGCATTTCGATTTTGCCCTTGATACCGTCCTCAAAAACTACCTTGTTTTCTTCGCTTCCGGGTGAACGAAGTCTCACAACAAAGGGCTTGCCCTCGTCTATAAGAGCCTTAGCCTCAGCATAGGTTATATTTCTGTGCTTTGCCCATTCGCCATGGTAACCTGTTCTGATTTTCTTTGCTTCCTGTTCGCTTCTGACCTTGTCTAGCTCCTCTGCTGTGCAGAAACAGGGGTAGGCAAGGCCCTCTTTTATAAGCTTTTTGGCATAGGTCTGATAAATTTCGGCTCTTTTGCTCTGCTGATAAGGACCGTAATCACCCGATTCCTCATCGCCCGAAATAAAGCCTTCGTCAATATTGATGCCAAAGCGCTTAAGACCTTCAATAATATCCTCAATACCGCCCTTTACCTCACGCTTTTTGTCGGTATCTTCAATTCTTGTGAAGAAGATGCCGTCAGTAGAGGTTGCGGTAATTCTGTTTGCAAGTGCTGTAAAAAGTGTACCCAAATGAAGATATCCTGTAGGGCTGGGCGCTATTCTTGTAACACGTGCGCCCTCTTTTAGATTTCTTTCAGGGTATAAATTCTCAAAATATTCAGGGGTTTTGTCGATATTTGGTAAAAGTAGTTCTGCTAAAAGTTCGTAGTCGCTCATTATTCTCTCCTGATGCTGTTACTTATTGTTGTTTAAAAGGCTGGTAAGTTCCGACATAAAGGAATTTACATCCTTAAATGAACGGTAAACCGATGCAAAGCGCACATATGCTACCTCGTCAATATCCTTTAGCTTGTCCATAACAAGCTCACCGACCTTCTCACTGCTAACCTCACGGTCAAGCGAGTTTTGGATAACCGCCTCAATGTCGTTTATTGCAGTTTCAAGTGTTTCGATAGAAACAGGGCGCTTTTCACAGGCTCTGAGCATACCGTTCATAAGCTTTTCTCTATTAAACGCTTCTCTTGACTTATCACGCTTTATAACAACAACGGGCATGGTTTCAATCATCTCATAGGTTGTAAAACGCTTACCGCATTTAAGACACTCTCTTCTTCTGCGGATTTTTTCGCCTTCGTCGGTAGGACGTGAGTCTATAACCTTGCTTTCTTCATATGCGCAAAACGGACATCTCATAATCATTACCACCATTTACATATAATTATTTTTTATTCTACCATATATAGTAGAAAATTACAAGAAAAAACTGCTATTTTAAAGATAAAAAGACGGCTGTGAGAATTTTTCTCACAGCCGAGGGGTTAGAGTATAGATTAAGCGAGTAACGCCTCTAAAATTTCTTTACCGCTATTAAGTACTAAATCAGGCTTATCAGGGGAGGCTTCAAGTATTTCCTTTGTAGTTTCTCCGCTTAAAACAAGAATATTTTTAATTCCTGCATTGAGACCGCTTTTTATATCGGTATAAATTCTATCGCCTATAACAGCGGTTTCGGTTTTAGTGTATCCCGTCATTTGCATAGCAATAAGTGGCATAGCCGGTTCGGGCTTGCCTATAAATATAGGACGTTTTTTAGTAGCGTTATATAGCATATCGCAGAATGAGCCGCAGTCAGGCACACTGCCATACTCTGTAGGACAAACATAATCGGGGTTTGTAGCAATATACTTTACTTCTCTTGTGGAGAGTAGACGCGAAACATCATCGAGCTTTTTAAAGGTAAGCTCGGTATCGTTGCCTATAACTATGCAGTCAACCTTATCTAGCTCTTCGGTAGTTTCAAAACCGCAATCTTCAAGCTCTGCCTTTAGTGATTTTGTACCGCAAACATATAGCCTATCATTAGGGCAGTTTTCTTTTAAGTAGAGTGCGGTCGCTTGAGAGGAGGTGATAAAATCGTCCTTTGTAGCCTCAATACCTAGTTTTGCTAGCTTTTTTACATAATCTTCAACGCTTTTTGATGAATTGTTTGTCATAAACAAATAGCGTTTGCCTTGTGCTTTTATTGTTGAAAGTAGTTCTTTTGTGAAATCGTAAAGGCGGTCACCTAGGTAGAGTGTGCCGTCCATATCAAATAAAAATAAGTTTATTTCTTTTATGTATTTTTTAGCGTCCATAACTTTCCTCTTATGCATTTATATCGTATATTAGCAGAGTATCCTCTGATAGCGATTTAATAGAATTTTTAAGCGTTTCAAATTGTTCTTCGTTGTTTAAAACGCACATAATTCCAACGCTGTTTGGTTTAGCACTTTTTGGTGCAATAACGTCTATAAAACCACGAGGTTCTTCTATCTCTCTGACAAATTCAACTGCTTTTTCAGTTAAATTAACATCTGGCAGTTCAATGTAAACATAAACACTGCTTTTTGCTTTCTTTTCAAGGCGGGAAAGCACCGTTACGCTGAATATACAGATAACTGCGGCAACAACAGCACCGATATAAAATCCGTATCCCACCGCGATACCGATAGCGGCAGTAGCCCACATTCCAGCGGCGGTGGTAAGACCTGTAATAAATGTTCCGCCTCTAACCATTATCATACCTGCGCCCAAAAAACCTATTCCCGAAATAACCTGTGCCGATATACGGGCAACATCGCCGCTAAAACCTAGGGTTTCTGAAATGAAAAGACTTGTAAGGGCGGTGATAGCAGAGCCAAGGCATACTAAAATATGCGTTCTAAGGCCTGCGGCTCTTCCGTGACGACCACGCTCGCTGCCGATAAGACCGCCAAGCATTGCTGCGAGAATAATTCTTAATATAACCGTTATTTCGTTAAACTGCGTAATAAAATCCATAAATTGTTTCAAAACAACACCACCTATAAATTTAAAAATAAATAACAGAAAAAAGTAAATATTTACTTTTTCCTGTTCTTAAGTAATTATATGTCAGTATCCCAAAGGTGTGGTTCCGAAGTGCTTACGGCAACAGTGCCAAGCTTCAAAACCTCTAAAACTTCTTCTTTGGTAGAAATCAATCCGCCTGCAATAACAGGAATATTTCCTGCTGTGAATTTTTTAATAACCTTTGAAACGAATGCAGGCATAAGCTCTATAACATCTGGCTTTGCAAAGTCTATAGAATCCTGTATTGTTTTAATGCTCATTGAGTCGATTATAAAAAGACGCTGAACGGTGAAAAGTCCCATTTCTTTAGCATAGTGAATAAGCTGATTTCTAGTACTTATTATTCCGTCGACCCCTAGGGATTTAAGAAATTCAATGCCTGCTTTATCCTTGCTGATACCTTCGATAAGATCTGCGTGCACAAGAACCTTTTTGTTTTTTGAATGTGCCTCGGCTAACCTATCACTTAAGGTCATAATATTTGATTTAAAATAAAAGATGAGTTCTGCGGATGAAGCCATTGCAGCGGACCAGTTATTATCCACAAGTGCAGGGACAACAGGATTTCTTTTGAAAACTTCAATATCCAAAAATTTCACCACCAAATTAAAAATACTGTACGTGAAATACAGTGATATATCTTTTAAAAATTTATTTTAGCACATGCACATTGATTTGTCAAATAAAAATTGTCATTTTTTTAACATTTTTGGATAAAAACTGCAAATACAAATCTTGATAAAAATGAATTACTGTGTTATAATTTATAAAATATAGCTATTAAATTGATTTTGAGTATTTTAGATATTGGAGGTACAGAATGTTTGATGTTAAAAAGGTGACAGAAGAGTGTGTCGCTTGGATAAGAGAGTTTTTCGAAAAGAACGGAAAGGGCTGTAACGCTGTTATTGGTATTTCGGGCGGTAAGGATAGCTCAGTAGCGGCAGCTTTATGTGTTGAAGCTTTAGGTAAGGATAGGGTAATAGGTGTGCTTATGCCTTGCGGTGAACAAGCCGATATTGATTGCTCGAAGCTTCTTGTAAATCACCTCGGCATTAAAAATTTCACAATAAATGTTAAGGACGCTATTGAAGGTCTTAAAAATAATATGCCTAAAGACCTTGAATTATCCGCACAAAGCAACACAAATCTGCCACCTAGAATTAGAATGGCAACGCTTTATGCGGTATCTCAAAGCCTTAACGGCAGAGTGGTAAATACCTGTAATCTTTCGGAAGATTGGGTAGGATATTCAACACGTTATGGCGATGCAGCGGGAGATTTTAGTCCTCTTTCGCGACTTACTGTTGACGAAATTAAAAAAATAGGCAGATACTTAAAATTACCCGAGAGCTTGGTTGAAAAGGTGCCGATTGACGGTCTTTGCGGCAAAACCGACGAGGATAATTTAGGCTTTACCTATGCAGTGCTTGATAGGTATATCCGCACAGGCGAAATTGACGACAAAGAAATTAAAGAAAAGATTGATACAATGCATAAGAGAAACCTGTTTAAGCTTGAGCTTATGCCTTGTTTTGAACCCGATATTAAATACTGAAAGGAAAATAAAAATGGCTAAAATGTGGGCAGGCCGTACAGGCGGCGAAACAGATAGTATAGCAGATGATTTTAATTCATCTATTGGTTTTGACAGCCGTATGTATAAACAGGATATAAAGGGGAGTATGGCACACGCTGCTATGCTCGGCTTTAAGGGTATTATAGCGCAGTCAGATGCCGAAAAGATAATTGAAGGTTTAGAAGGTATTTTAGCTGACCTTGAAAGCGGTAAACTAGACATAGACCTTACCTGTGAAGATATACATATGTTTGTTGAAGCGGAATTAACTTCTAGGCTAGGCGACCTCGGCAAAAAGCTTCATACAGCAAGAAGCCGAAACGATCAGGTAGCGCTTGACCTTAGAATGTATCTTAGAGACGAAGCTAAAGAAATAACCGACCTTATTAAAAATTTACTTAAAGCAGTAGTTGATAAAGCAGAGGAAAATAAGGCTGTTATTTTACCGGGTTATACCCATCTTCAAAGAGCGCAACCTATAACCTTTGGTCATCATCTTATGGCGTATTCTATGATGCTGCTTCGTGATATTGACAGAATTAAAGACTGTGTAAAGCGTATGAATGTATCTCCTATAGGAAGCTGTGCGCTTGCAGGTACTACCTATGATACCGACCGTCGCTTTGAGGCAGAGAAGCTTGGTTTTGACGATATTTGCCTTAACAGTATTGACGGTGTTTCGGACCGTGATTTCTGTGTAGAGATAATGTCCTGTATATCAATACTTATGATGCACCTATCACGCTTTTCTGAAGAGATTATTTTGTGGTCTAGCTGGGAGTTTAAGTTTATAGAGCTTTCCGATAGCTTTACAACAGGCTCATCAATTATGCCACAAAAGAAAAATCCCGATATGGCAGAGTTAGTTAGAGGCAAAACAGGTAGGGTATACGGTGACCTTATAGGTCTTCTCACAACCCTTAAAGGTTTACCACTAGCATACAATAAGGATATGCAAGAGGATAAAGAGGGCGTTTTCGATGCCTGTGATACCGTTAAGATGTGCCTTAAGGTATTCGTTGGTATGATAGCTACTATGAAGGTTTTACCTGAAAACATGAAAACTGCTTCTCAAAAAGGCTTTATAAATGCAACCGATTTGGCGGATTACCTTGTAAAGAAGGGTCTGCCTTTCAGAAGCGCATATAAAATTTCAGGTCAAACTGTGGCTTACTGTATTCAGAACGGCAAGGTATTAGAAGACCTTACTATAGACGAATATAAGAGCTTTAGCGAGCTATTCGAAAACGATATATATAATGATATTGATATGTCGGTCTGTGTAGAAAAGCGTATTTCAGAGGGTGGCACATCGGTTAAGTCGGTTGAAAAGCAGATAGAATATGTAAGGAGTTTTTTAGGTTAAGCTATGGCTAAAGAACTTAATACCAAACAATTAATAGAGCGCAGTATAATAAAAAAATACCGCAAAACTATATGGAATAATTTTGTAGGTGCCGTTAAAGAATACGAGCTTATAAACGAGGGCGACTGTATCGCAGTTTGTATTTCGGGCGGTAAGGATTCTATGCTTATGGCAAAATGCTTTGAGCAGTTGCAAAGACATAGTGAGGTGCCGTTTACCGTAAAATATCTTGTTATGGACCCTGGATACGCTAAACCTAACCGAGATTTGCTACTACACAATGCCGAAATAATGGGCATAGATATAGAGGTTTTTGAAAGCGATATATTCGATGTTGTTACCGATGCGGGCGGCTCACCCTGTTATCTGTGTGCAAGAATGAGAAGGGGAGCGCTTTATGCTGAGGCTAAGCGCAGAGGCTGTAACAAAATAGCACTAGGTCATCATTTTGACGATGTTATAGAAACAGCACTTATGAGTATGATGTATTCCTCAGAAATCAAAACCATGCTTCCAAAGCTTCACAGTACAAACTTTGAGGGGATGGAGTTAATCCGTCCGTTTTATAAGGTTAAGGAACGTGATATTATTTCTTGGGCTAACTATAATAACCTAGAGTTTTTACAGTGTGCCTGTCGTTTTACCGAAGAGAGCAAGCATAACGAGTCGCTCTCAAAACGTAAGGAAACAAAAGAGCTTATAAAATATATCCGCACCTTTAACAAGGAAGCAGATGATAATATTTTCCGTAGCCTTCATAATGTTAATATGGCAACTATGCCCGGTTGGCGTGATAGTGATAGCGGAGAGACACACACCTTCCTTGAAAAGTATTAAATGACAAAACCGCCTAATTTACAAAATTTGGGCGGTTTTTTGAAATTTTTGTTAATTTTTCGTGTAGTTTGGTTGACTTTTGATTTAATGGATAATATAATATATAAGGAATAAATTTGTATTTTAAATTTACTTCTGTAAATTCAAAAAGGAGAATAAAAAATGACCGAGAACAAAACAGTATTAAAGTGGCTCGAAGAAATGAAAGAGCTTCTAACTCCCGATCAAGTTGTTTGGATTGACGGAAGCAAGGAGCAAACCGAAGCACTTCGTGCCAAGGCTTGTGAAATTGGTGATCTTTACAAGCTTAATCAGGAAAAATTACCTGGTTGCTATCTTCACAGAACCAATCCTAACGACGTTGCTCGTGTAGAAGACAGAACCTTTATTTGTACCACCACCAAGGAAGAAGCAGGTCCTACTAATAACTGGTGCGATCCTGACGAAATGTATAAAAAGCTTTATGACATTGCTCGTGGTTCCTACAAGGGCAGAACAATGTATATAATTCCTTATTCTATGGGACCAATCGGCTCACCTATCGCTAAGATTGGTATTGAGGTAACCGATTCTATCTACGTTGTTCTTAATATGCTTATTATGACACGTGTTAGTCCTGAAGTATTAAAGGTATTAGGCGATAGTAATGACTGGGTACGTGGTCTACATTCTAGATGTGAGGTTGATCCTGAAAAGAGATATATCTGCCACTTCCCACAGGATAACACAATTATTTCTGTGAACTCAGGCTACGGCGGAAACGTATTACTAGGTAAAAAGTGCTTTGCACTTCGTATAGCTTCATATCAGGGTTGGAAGGAAGGCTGGATGGCTGAGCATATGCTTATCCTAGGTCTTGAAAATCCAAAGGGCGAGGTTAAGTATATCGCTGCTGCATTCCCATCCGCTTGCGGTAAGACCAACCTTGCAATGCTTATCCCACCCGAGTATTTAAGAGAAAAGGGATATAAGGTTTGGACCGTTGGCGACGATATCGCTTGGATGAAGATAGGTCCTGACGGCAGACTTTACGCTATCAACCCAGAAAACGGCTTCTTCGGCGTTGCACCCGGTACTAACGCTCACTCTAACTTTAACGCTTTAGAGAGCACCAAGAAGAACACAATCTTCACAAACGTTGCATTAAATCTTGATGACGATACAGTTTGGTGGGAAGGTCTTGATAAGAATCCTCCACAGAACGCAAAGGAATGGAAGGGCAATCCTTGGAACCCATCTATGTTTGTTAAAGCTGATAAGTCAACCTATGCAGCTCATCCAAACTCACGTTTCACAGCTCCTGCTGAAAACTGCCCATGCATCTCTGATGAGTTTAACAAGGGTGAGGGTGTGCCGATTTCCGCTATCGTATTCGGCGGCCGTCGTGCTAAGTGCGCTCCACTTGTATATCAATCTAAGGATTGGGTTAACGGTGTATTCGTAGGCTCTGCAATGGCTTCTGAAACCACAGCAGCTGCTGCAGGTGCAGTAGGTGTGGTTCGTCGTGATCCTATGGCTATGCTTCCATTCTGTGGCTACCATATGGGTGACTACTTCCGTCATTGGCTCGATATGGGTGAGAAGCTAGGCGACAAGGCTCCTAAGATCTTCAACGTTAACTGGTTCAAGAAGGACGAAGAGGGTAACTTCCTCTGGCCCGGCTTCGGCGACAATATGAGAGTTCTCGACTGGATCATCAAGAGATGTGAGGACGAGGTTGACGCTGAGGAAACAGCAATCGGTTACCTCCCCAAGAAGGGCGATATCAACGTAGAGGGTATCGAGGACGAGGTTACTCCTGAAGTTATGGATAAGCTCCTTGCAGTTGACAACGAGCTCTGGACAAAGGAAATCGCTGAGATGAGAAGATATTACAACGATGATATCGCAGCAAACGGCGGTAAGATTCCTGCTGAGCTTTACGAGGTTCTTGACAAGATCGAGGCTAATCTCGCTAAGTAATTTCTATAAAAATAAGGCACTTCCGTAACGATGGTATTCTTATAGGAGAATTTATACGCATTATTGAGGAAAACCCTTTTGAAAAAGGGTTGTTCCTCAAACTCCTTTCCTAAAACTTTCAAGTTTTAATTTAAGCCCCATAGGGTACACACAGAGAAATACTTGGATTTCTTCTTTACTTGTTGTGTGCACCCTATGGGGCTTAAATTCAGATTAAAAGTCTTTGTAGGGGGTTCGGGTGACTCCCCACGGGGTGGGGAGATGTCAGCGAAGCTGACAGAGGGGACGGGTGCCTGTCAGGCATAAACTTTCTTCAGAAAGGTTCCCCCGATAATTACATATAATACTTCTATATGGATAGTCCTTTTACGGAGACTGCTTT
>JAZNJD010000037.1:0-84225 GCA_045577835.1 Acutalibacteraceae bacterium
AATGAGGCGTGCCTAAAATCTGTTTACGTTCTTCCTCCGGCGTATCAGCACGCAATATATTCATATCTCCGATACCATTAAATTCATAATAACGTTCATCAAAATGAGCACTGCTATTTCTAAACTTTTTATTTCCAACGAAGGGATACTTCTTAAGATCAATCCCAAATTCTTCTCTTACTTTTTGAACCCGCTCACGCGAGATTTGTCTTCTGCCAAAATAATCATTAAACAGAACATTATAGATATTTCCTTGTGCTGTTAGAACGCTTTGCATATGGAAGAAATAGAAGGTATGCTCATCATTATAATCACCAAATTCATCTCTATCATTGAAAATCGTATCTAAAGAGATAATGGCATATCTTAAATTCTCAATAACAGCATTTATGAACAAAATGGATTCGTTTTCTTTTGTTATCTCAATTTTCCGGTTAAACATATTCGTACCTTTCTATATGAAACAATGCGTTCTAATAAAAACATTATACCATTTTTTGTGCCGTTTCTCAATCCTTTTTCTTTGTCTACTGCGGGGCATACGGGCAGGTTGCAATATCATTTCTTTTGTGGTACAATTACCATACGGTGAAAGCCGAATAAATTTTTTGGAGTATGCTGTTTGAAGAAAAACAACACCTTGGAGATTGTATTGTAAACGAGAGGTTTGCAAATACATTCTCGGCAATCCTCTCGTATTTTGAGCGTCAACGAATTATGAAAGGATTTAAAAATGGAAAATTTGACGATACGTTTAGAGACAGAAAAAGACTACAGAGCCGTAGAAGAACTGACCCGTGAGGCGTTTTGGAACGTCTACAAACCGGGTGCGGACGAGCACTACTTCGTGCACATGATGCGAAATCACCCCGATTTCATACCCGAGCTGGCATTCGTGCTTGAGAAAGACGGCGAGATTATCGGCAACATCATGTACACAAAGGCTTGGCTTGAGGACGAGGTAGGAAACCGCAAGGAGATTCTTTCCTTCGGTCCCCTTTGCATTGTGCCGAAATATCAAAGGCAGAAGCTGGGTAAGCTGCTCATCGAGCATTCATTTGAGATAGCTCGCAAGATGGGCTACGACGTGAACATCAACTTCGGCAATCCGGGCAACTACGTCAGCCGTGGTTTCGTTAGCTGCAAAAAGAAGAATGTGAGCTTTATGGTGGACGGCAACTTCCCGACCGCACTTCTCGTTTGCGAGCTTGTTCCGAACGTGCTGGACGGCAAGAAGTGGATGTATATCCCCTCCACTGCCGCCGATTGCTGTGAGGACGTTGCCGCAGTCGAGGCATTTGATGCGACTTTTCCGCCCAAGGAAAAGAAATGGATGCCCAGCCAAGAGGAATTCTATATCTATAGTCATTCTTCGGTAGTCAGATAAACGTAAAAGCCGATGAGGAATCGTTTGATTCTTCATCGGCATTTTTCTTTGTCTACTGCGGGGCAAAATTTGTTTCGCGAAAGGCCTTGACTTTTGGGGTGGACAGAGTTACCATACAGACGACAAAAAACTCCCTGAGTACGGCAGACACCGTATTCGGGGAGTATCTTTTTGACCACAGTTTATCCCACAGACACGACCGGAGTACACGGAAACAGTGGAGGTAAGAGTGCCGGAAAGCACCTATTTCCGAGCGGAAAGGGGCGGAAATGCCCGGAAATAAGCGGAAACAGGTACTCCGGATTTCTTTGGGAACTAGATGCCGCAGGTTCGAGCCCTGTCACCTCGACCAATTAAAAGGAATCAGCCTTTAGGTTGGTTCCTTTTAATTTTGTTATTGTAGGGCTCGAACCTGAGAAGGTCTCGGCGTTAATAAAAGTTGCCAGTGGCAAGTTTTTAGCCGAGAGCGCGCAGTCGGGTACCGAAGGCGAAGCCTTGGGTCGACAAGCGGACAGTATGCGAAGCATACGCTGAGCCCTGTCACCTCGACCAAACAAGCCTATGAAATCAATGATTTCATAGGCTTGCTCCTTGTTTACTGCGTATCAAATTTTGATATGGTTACCTCCAAATTAGCGGATATATTTGCGCTTTTGTATATCGGTACAGAAAACGGAAAAAGTATAAGTATAAAAATAAACCGAGGTGAAATCATGTTTAAACACGAAAAGATGCTTTTTCATCCCGTGGCGGTAGAAAAACCCAATCCACAGTATGCGGCACTTTTACAAGAACAGCTTGGCGGTGGCAACGGTGAGCTTAAGGCGGCTATGCAGTATATGTCGCAAAGTTTTAGAATTAAAGGCCCTGAAATTAAGGATTTGTTCCTTGATATTGCCGCAGAAGAACTCGGCCATATGGAGATGGTGGCACAACCAAAGCCGCTAAAATGTATTTTTCAATGTCGGATCCAGGCCCTAACGCATTTGCTACAAACGATACAAAGCCTCTTTCTTTTGATAAGTAATACTAAAACCGCTGAAGTTTTTACGCTTCAGCGGTTGTTTGGTTATAAATCAATATTTATTTTATATTCATCATCAATAAGCACATAGTTTACATTATGCTTTTTGCACAGCATTAAAACCTGTGAGTTATCTTGCAATAAGCCGTCAATGGTGCAGTCATCGTCAAGGCGGTTTTCGATTACTGAAGCGAATTTCTTAATATTATCAAAATGATTTCTTATATAATTTTCGCTCATCACAAGACAATAATATTTTATATGGTCGAGATATTCCTTATCGAAATCATCTTGCCAAGTGAACGGAATATAGCAACCTTCAACAATAAGATTTTGCTTGTTTTCTATGGCAGTTTTAATCATTTCGCGAACTATCGGCCATAGATATTCTGTCAAGGCACTGTCATCACTCAAAGGTGTAAGCTCGGTGTTGCCGCTACGAATTAAACCCATTTTAAGATGGTCTATCGATAGATATGGGTATTTATATTTTTCGAGTAGTTTTTGAGCAAGAGCAGTCTTGCCAGTGTGCGAAGCGCCTGTAATTAAAATAATCATTGCTTTCATCCTTACAAATGGGTTTTAATTTACTGTTACCAAATAAACGGTATCAAGCGGTACTTGACTTTTTGTTTGTACTGAACGTATCCGTCAAGTTCTTTTTCGAGGAATTTTTCCTCGTCCTTAATCCTTTTGGCTATGATAAAAGGATATGCGAGGAAAATTAAAAACGAATATATGGAGCCTAGTACCAACGGCATTGATAAAAACAAAAGCAGGGTTACGCTATACATTGGGTGTCTGACGATTCCATAAAGTCCCGTATATATTACCTTTTGGTTTTCCTGAACTTCTATAGTGCGGCTTAAATATGTATTCTCTCTAAGCACCTCGGCATAGAGAATATATGCTACCAAAAACGCCACAGCAGCTCCGATGGAAACACCCTTTGGCAAGGTATATAGGTTAAAGCGAAAGCCAAGACCTGCAACAACAAACCCTGCCACAAACATAAGACCGCTCAGTTTTACAACAAGGCTTTGTTCTTGTCTTTTTTCTTTTGCATTCAGTCTGCTTTTTAATAGGTCGGGGTTTTTGAACATCATTACAATTCCCGCAAAGAACATTGGGATAAACAAAATCCCCATAAGTAGCCAACCGCCCAAAAATGACAAACTGCCTGCTGGCAAGAATATGAGAAGACCTACTAAAGCCACACCTAATATGAATTTTGTTATTGCCGAGATAAACAGTTTTAAGGTCATTGTATTTCTCCTTAAAATTAGATTTTATTTACTGCAATAAACTTTTATTGCCTTTGAAACAAAATCGGCTGTACCGTTACCGTTTTTGTCGATATTGGTTTTGAATCTTTCATCGGCGACATACATTTGTCCGAGACCAGCGAGGATTCCATTTGTGCAGGTGTAATAATTTTCAGTTATATAGGATTGTAATTCAATTACTAGTGCCTGTGCCTCAACAGAGTCGACGGTGTTGCCGTTTTGCATACACTCGGCAAATTTAGCGAAGATGCACATTAGCTCATCATTTGTTTTTTGCCATTCGTCCTTAGTATAATTTGCAGTCTTTGTTGCATGTTCTTTATAAGCCTCGGTATTACCCCAACGCTCTTTTACTTCTACCTCATAATTATTCATTGAAACCGCCCCTATTTTACAATATCATACGGCCAGTCGATTATCCCGCCAAATTCTTTTACGTTGGTGTAGCCGAGTTTAACTAGTTCCTCAGATGCTATTTTGCTTCGCCTGCCGCTTCGGCAATAAACGAGAATCAAAGCAGCTTTGTCGGGCAGTTCTTTTTCTGCTCTTTCTGCAATCTCGTATTCGGGAATTAAAATCGCATTTTCAATATGTCCCTCATTGAACTCCTCTGTGGTGCGAGCATCTATAATAATATAATCCTTTTGTGTTTCCATAATCTCTTTTGCCCTCTGTTGTGTTATTTGCTCATAGGTTATATTATTTTCTCCGCCTTTACAAGCAGTAAATCCAAACAAAGAAAGTGATATTAAAAGCATAAAAACTATTCCTCTCGCTTTTTTCATATTATCTGCACCTCTTTAATTATTATAGCATTTTATATATCTTTTCTCAATATTTTATTACGCGTGTTTTTATACTTAAATCATATACCATTCTTATATATAAATAGTTTAAATTCATAATTGACTTTTACTTTTTTATAAGTTATCATATAACCATAAAATTTAGTTGTATAATATTGCTTTACAAATATAAATTCAATAATTTTCACAAAACTAAACCGGGGGTTGTGAGTATGAAAAATAATGAGATTAAAAAAGCTCGGAGATTCGATACTTTAGAAAGATCGAAAGAATTTAATAGAATTGTTTATAGTGGCGATTATGAAAACAGAGACCAAGCTATGGTAGATATTGCTAAAGTAAATGCTTCGATTGAAAAACCTTCTTCAAAATACAACCTATATTTCGGTGAATTACACGGTCATTCCAATTTATCTGATGGCAGGCCTTCTATTGACGAATATTTTACCAATTTAAGAGATAAGGCTAAATTAGATTTTGCAGCACTTTCGGACCACGACCACGGTGGTCCCGGTAATAAGCCTTTATGGGACGGTAAATGGGATATTATAAAACAAAAGGTACGTGAATACAACCAACCCGGAAAATTCACTACTATTTTATCCTATGAACGTGATTCATACCCTTTTTATAGTAATCTTGTTGTATATTACGACAACTATGACGGTGATATGCTAATAGGAAAGCAACCGGGCGAAATAACCCATGAAGAGTTAAGAGAATATCTTAATCGTGATGATATAATACTTGTTCCCCATGATACTAATATTATGGACTTTAGTGCCGACTTCTTTTCATTAGAGCTTGAGGATATGACCCCTTTAATTCAGGTTTATTCAAGAGCAAGCTACACCGAACGCAGAGACCCTAAATTTATCCTCTCCTCAAATGTTGAGGGCGGTCATTGGCAGGATGCGTTAGCCAAGGGCGCCAAAATGGGATGTATAGCGGCTTCTGATGATCATGGTGGTAATGGCGGAATAATATCAGATAACAATATTTTTCCCACCAAATTTCCAGGATTAACCGGTGTTTGGGCTAAGGATAATACATTACCTTCGATTTTTGAGGCTTTAAAGGCGCGCCGCTGTTACGGTTTTATGGGAGGAAGAATAGCTTTAGATTTCCGTATTAACGATCATTATATGGGCGAGGAAATCGTTGCTGCTGAGAGAAAAATTTATTTCAATATAAAAGCGGACGAAAAAATTTCTACGGTTACACTAGTAAAAAATTGTCGTGATGCTGTTATATTCAAAGCTTGTTCAGAGCAAATTTTCGTTGACTATCACGCAGAGAATGAAACAGACTTTTACTATGTAAGAGTGGAACTTTCAGACGGCAGAATGGCTTGGAGCAGTCCTATTTGGGTAAAAAAGCCAGAATAGGTCAACAAAGTTATATCTTTAAATAATAGAAGAAAAAAGGTGTCTTTTTTGAAATTCAAAGTTGCAATTTTTGATATGGATGGTACGCTAATAGATTCCTTATGCGTATGGGAAATTCTTTGGGAAAAAATAGGTGAAAAATTCTTAAATAAAAAAGGGTTCAGACCTTTAGAACGTGATGACAAATTAGTTAGAACAATGCTTTTAAAGGATGCCATGAATTTAATTCATCTAAGTTATAATGTTGGTGGCTCCGCCGATGAATTGTTTAACTTCGCAACCGATTTAATGAAATGGTTTTATAAAGATGTTGTTCGTGTAAAAGATGGTGTAATCGATTATCTGGAGTACCTAAAAGCAAACGGTATAAAGATGTGCGTAGTTACTGCTACCGCAAAAGATCTTGTCAATCTGGCAATTAAAAGCTGTAATTTAGACTCCTATTTTGAAAAAATCATTTCTTGCGCTGATATCGGCAAGGGAAAAGACGAGCCCGATGCATTTTTAGCGGCCTGTGATTTATTTGGAGTAGAAAGCAAAGAGGCCTGTGTATTTGAAGATTCCTTGGTGGCAATAGAAACAGCAAAAAAGGCATCCTTTCAGACTGTTGGAATATATGATAAAAACAATTTCTCTCAGGATCAAATCAAAAAAACAGCAGATATTTATATTTCGTGTGATAAAACACTAAAAGATTTAATAGATACTTGATATACACAGCAAGGGGTATATATATGAATTTTAAGAACATTCCAAATAAATATCGCCCTATTCCCTTTTGGTCATGGAACGATAGATTAAATGTATCCGAAACTAAACAGCAAATTGAAGAAATGCATGATGCCGGTCTTGGCGGCTACTTTATGCATGCCCGTGGAGGTCTTCAAACAGAATATATGGGTGAAGAATGGTTCGAAAACATCGAGGCAAGTATAACCCAAGGCGCTAAACTCAACATGGATGCCTGGGCTTATGATGAAAACGGTTGGCCAAGCGGATTTGGAAATGGTATTGTTAACTCTATGGGTGTAGAGTTTCAGCAAAAAAGCATTAAATTCGAAAAAGGCGAAAAACATACCCCTACTACAATAGCCAATATAAATGGATATCATTATTTTTATGAAGCGAATCCCTTTTATGTAGATCTATTAGATAAAAAAGTTGTTAGAACGTTTATAGAATCAATATATGAACCCTATTATGAAAAGTTCAAAACGAAAATTAAGGGTTTCTTTACTGATGAGCCACAGCTTGTACGTGATGCTATACCGTGGAGCCTTGTTCTTCCCGATGAATATCAAAAAGAATATGGAGAAAGTTTATTAGAAAAATTACCGCATTTATTTTTTGAAATAGATGATTATTACGATACTCGTATTAAATTTTGGCGCTTGATAACAAAATTGTTTTCTGAAAGCTTTGGCAAGCAAGTTTATGATTGGTGTGAAGAAAAGGGATTAAAGCTCACAGGTCATATGATACTTGAGGAAAATCTGTACATACAATTAACTGCTAACGGCGCTATAATGCCGCACTATGAATACTTTCACATTCCCGGAATGGATTCGTTGGGAAGACAAAAAATTGTTAAGCCTGCTATGTTGCAGGTTTCTTCTGTTGCACAGCAGCTTGGCAAAAAGCAGGTGCTTTCGGAAACGTTCGCCCTCACTGGTTGGAATGTAAGCTTTGAAGAGATGAAAAGCATCTATGAATGGCAAATGGTTAGAGGTGTAAATTTGCTTTGCACCCACCTTGCCGCCTACTCTCTTCGCGGTATTAGAAAAAGAGACTATCCGGCAGCCTTCTCTTATCAGCAACCATGGTGGAAATTTTATAATTCTTTCATAGATACTGTAAGCCGTATTGGTATGCTTCTTTCTGAAGGCAGAGTGGAAAACGACGTTTTGTTAATTCACCCACAAACTACAGCTTGGATTTTGTATAATGGCAAGGACACAGAAAAAATATTTGAATATGATAAAGAATTCAAAAAGGATATCGATACGCTCGAATCAAAACATCGACTTTTTAATTTAGGCGATGAATTGTTAATAGAAAAATACGGCAAAGTTATAGATAATGAATTTGTTATAGGTGAGCAAAGATACAAAACCGTTGTATTGCCTAAACATATAAAGCTGTTTGATAATACAGAAAAGTTATTAAAAGAATTTGAAAAAAACGGTGGAATTGTAACCACAGCTGAAGATATTGAATCTTTTGATATCATTGATAATCCTAATATAACTTTTACAAAAAGAATTTTTGATAATTTTGATCTTTATTACTTTGTTAATTCTTCTAATTCTCCACAGCCTGCCAATATTACAAAAGGTACATGTATATTAAATAAAAGTACAGGTGAAAAGGAAAAATTTACAAATCAACTCTATTTTGAACCGTCAGACGGTATAATAGTTTTAGATTATAAAAATGGCGCGATAATTGACAACGCCGTAACAGACGAAAATCAAACGTCAAAAATTGATATTTCAGGAGAATGGGAAATTACAAAAATCGACCAAAATATTCTAACGCTTGATTTTTGTAAATGCTATTTCGATGGCAAGCTTATAGACCAAAAGCTACCCGTAACATCTATTCAAAACATGGCCTGTGATTTAGGAAGAAAAGTAAATATAAATATGGAATTTGATTTTCTTGCCGATTACATTCCTGATAATATCTCGTTAGTATGTGAAACCCCTGAAAAATTCTTAATAAAGGTGAATGGCAAGCCACTAAAACAAAATATAAGCGGCTATTTTAAAGACAAATCTTTTAAAACAATTAGTTTAAAAGATTACATCATAAAAGGGAAAAATACTATTGAAGTTTCTTGTGATTTTGAACAATCAAAAGAAACTTACGAAAGCATTAAAAAAGCAGCTTTGTTTGAAAGTGAAATAAATAAATTGACCTATGATACAGAAATAGAAAATATTTATTTAATTGGAGATTTTTCACTTAAAACATCAGGAAATTTTGAAACGCTATCAAGAAATGCTGTAAGATATGCAGGAGATTTTGTAATTTCAGAGCCTAAAAAATCTGTTTTTGTTAACAACATAGAAAAACAGGGCTATCCCTTTTTCTCGGGTGAAATTTCACTAAAAAAGACTATATGGATTGATAATCCTCAATCTTTTGTTTTTGAACTTTCACAAAAAAACTCAAATGTTGTTTTTATAAAGGTTAACGGAAAAGAAATTGACTCAATTATGTGGAAACCTTATAAACTTGATATTGCAAAATATTTAAAAGAAGGCAATAATGCGATTGAAATTACGCTTGTTAATTCATTAAGAAATATGTTAGGACCACATCATTGTGAATGGGGTGAATCTTACGAGGTTCGACCAAACTTATTTTTTAAAGAAAAGACCATTTGGGGAAGCAGAGGCAATGATTTATGGAACGATGGATATTGCTTTGCAGAGTTTGGAATCAAGTAAAAAATATATTGTAACCATCACAAAAGACCTATACTTGTTTATAGCAACGCGAAAACAAACATAATACCCAAATAACAAAAAGCAGTTATTAGTGCTAATTATCGGCATAATAACTGCTTTTTAATTTGATTTGTTAAAGAATAATGCCATTCATTTTAACATAAAATTATTATAATGGTTATAGAAATGCAAACAGTGTATTTCGACACCAATTCTTTTATTTTGTCACAAATTTTTTTGAAATTTTGTCTATGATAGGTGTAATTTATGAAAAAGAATTTATCTCTCTGGCAGTTTTCAGGTTTTTGCTTAACCTCACTGTTTGGAACGTTATTGCATTTTTTATACGATTGGACGAACAAGAGTAAACTCATAGCACCGTTTTCGGCTATAAACGAATCAACTTGGGAGCATATGAAAATACTCTTCTTCCCTCTTTTGATTTTTGCGGTTGTTGAGAGCCAATTTTTTAAAGAGCACAAAAACTTTTGGTGTGTAAAACTTGTCGGTACACTAACAGGGCTTGTTTTAATCCCTGTGCTGTTTTATACCTACAACGGAAGTATCGGTAAATCTCCCGATTGGCTTAATATAACCATTTTTTTCGTTTCTGCAGCAGTCACCTTTTGGTTTGAAACAAAGCTATTTAAAAGGAATGCCTTGCGGTGTAAAAAAGGTATAATTTGTTTTTTTATACTTTGCACAATCGGTCTTTTGTTCATAATTTTTACATTTTCGCCGCCAAATCTGCTTATATTTAAGGACCCAACTGTTTAAGTTAGGTCCTTTTTTAGCCATATGTGTAGGCAGCCTTGCTCATAATCAGGCTCCCCTAATTCTAAATATCCTAATTTTTTATAGAAATCTCTCGCATGATACTGTGAATGAAGCGAAAGTGTTTTGCCGCCTAAATCTAACACTGTTTTTTCCGCTTCAAGCATCAACATCTTGCCTATTCCATTACCTCTAAACTCTTTTAAAACGCAAAATCTACCAAGTATAAAACTATTATTTTCTGCGCTTTTAAATACACGGCAGGTAGCTATCGGCTTGTCTTTTTCATTATATAGAACAAGGTGGGTAGCGGTACTATCTATATCATCTACCTCATCAACAAAGCCTTGTTCGTGAATAAAAACAGTTTCCCTGATAAACAAAGCGTCTTCGGGTAAGAAATCAAATTTTTTTATAATGCAATCCATTTTTAAATTCATTCCTTAAAACAAGTTATTTAAATTGTAGCACAAGTTTTTATTCTCTACAACAATATTTTTCTTTTTCCAACCATTAGTTTGTTTACTTTAAGATAAAAATAGTGTAATATACATACAGAAGGAGGCAGGTTATGAATCAAATTAAAGTTGCAGAGTTTATTCAAGCTTTGAGAAAAGAAAAAAATTTAACACAAGCAGAGCTTGCCGAAAAGTTGAGGATAACCGACCGAGCTGTTTCAAAATGGGAGCGTGGAAAAAGCTTGCCCGATGCTTCGCTTATGCTCGATTTATGTGATATTTTAGGAATTACTGTAAATGAATTATTAAGTGGGGAGAAGATGAGTATGGAAAACAACAATCAAAAAAACGAACAGCTTTTGCTTGATTTGGCAAAAGAGTTAGAGCAAAAAACAAAAATAATTTGGACTTCTATGTGGGCAATTATGATTGTAAGTATGACAGCTCTATTTGCAGGTATTTTTGCTGCTGCATTTTTGATACCTGAAGGAGTGTGGCAGCTTGTCACCATTCTTGGACTTTGCGTTATATTTTTAATACCGTGCTTCTATGCATTAAAGCTTGAAATCAGCGTGGGTGCTTACAAGTGTAAAAATTGCGGTTATGAGATTGTGCCTACTTACTCGAAAGCACTGTGGGCAATGCACAGAGGAACTACTCGTTACTTAAAGTGTCCAAATTGTAAGAAACGCACTTGGTGCAAAAAGGTGCTGAAAAAGTAATATTAAAAAGGAACCGATTTTATCTCGGTTCCTTTTAATTTCTGCTTAAAATGTCTTTAAGTTTTGGATACATCGGGTCTCTGCCAAAAAACTTGTCAACCAACTTGCCCATCATATTGATTAACGGTGAATTTATCGCCGTTGTTATAAGCGTTCCTATACCTATGCTATGGAAGCTTGTGCTTGCTATTTTAGACCAATCAAATGTAGTTATATCTCCAAAAAGAGTAAAAGCTAAGGTAAGCGAAGCTACAAGCAAAACAATATCAAAAACTGATTTTGTTTTATTGATATTAAGTTTAAAGGAGTACGCAATCTCGGCTACAAAAAGCTCATACACCTGAAGCGGCATATATGTACGAAAGAAACAGGCAACGCCGAAAGCAACAAATATATCCCCTACTATTAGCATAACATAGCGAAGCCAAACTTCATTAAAACTAACCGGACCCAGTGCCCATAAACAAAAGTTGAGGGTGTAGCCGTATATAACAGCAACCGCAAAGCCGAGTAGATAACGCCAATCAAATTTGCGAACTACAACGCACAAAATTAAAAGCATAACCCCTTGTATAATATACTCGGTAACGCCCACACTAAATCCTGAAATAAAGGGCTTTACCGCCTCACTTATTACAAAAGCGGGTGCTGCAATCATTGAAACGCCAAGGTCCGCCTTGCTACAAATCGCAACGCCTAACGCTACAAACAGTATACCAAAAACCCATAAAAGCTCCGATGATTTTTCAAACCTCTTCATAATAAAATCCTTTACATATAATACCAATACATCATACCAAAAAACAAATATGAAGTCAAACCTTTTATGGATTATATTAGGCTATATTAAAACAAAAAAGAGCTTTCATTCTTGAAAGCTCTTTGGCGGAGAGTAAGGGATTCGAACCCTTGGTCCGGTATGAGCCGGACAACTGATTTCGAGTCAGCCCCGTTATGACCACTTCGATAACTCTCCATATATGTTAAACTCTATTCTGAGTATAACAAGCTATTAAATTTTCACCGAACGGGGCGCCCCGTTATGTCCTGTTGCGGTAGTCCGAAAAATCTTCGATCCGTTGACGCTCGATTTTTTCGACCGCGGCCACTCCTTATTGCTCGCTTCATCTGCCACTGGCAGCGCTCGCAACCGTCCCCACTTCGATAACTCTCCATATAATAATGAATACTAAAATATTATATTTTATTGTAGCTAAAAAGTCAAGCGAAATCGAAATTAAAAAATTTAACATTTTAGTTGACATAAGGGATTAAATGTGTTATCCTATATGCATTGATAGAGG
This sequence comes from Acutalibacteraceae bacterium, assembly GCA_045577835.1. Lineage (GTDB taxonomy): Bacteria > Bacillota > Clostridia > Oscillospirales > Acutalibacteraceae > UBA737. The sequence goes on from JAZNJD010000037.1 coordinate 12,605, forward strand.
TGCGATTTGTAAAGAGTACCGTTTCGTCCACACTCGGCGGAGTTATGCGTTGCGGGAAAGGTACGGTCGCCGAAGATGTTTTTCGGCGGAAAAACAGTCTGGTAAAACGGAATAATATCTGTTTTACTGTCGCAATTTTTTGCGGAGTGCTATCTCAAGATGCATATAGAGCCTTTTTTGTTTGGGGACTTTTTGTTTTGAGAGGTAGCTTGAAATTTAGCTATCTTTTTTATTTTGCGGAGGTATTTTTATGAAAAACACAGTTTTTAGCGGCGTTGCAACCGCCATTATAACCCCTTTAAATGCGAATGGTATTGATTTCGATCAATTTGGAAAAATGATTGATTGGCAGATTGAGGCAGGCGTTGATGCAATAGTTGTCGCCGGCACTACAGGTGAGGGCTCTACCCTTACAGACCAAGAACACAAGGACGCTATTAAGTTCTGCGTAGAAAAGGTTAACAGCAGAGTTCCCGTTATTGCAGGAACAGGCTCTAACGATACAGCATACGCTATTGAGCTTTCAAAATATGCTTGTGAGGTAGGCGCTGATGCTTTACTTCTCGTTACCCCTTACTACAACAAGGCTACACAAAAGGGTTTGATTGAATCCTTTAAAGCTGTTGCCGATGTATCAACTAAGCCCTGTATTTTATATAATGTACCAAGCAGAACAGGTTGTAATTTACTTCCTGAAACAGTTGCAGAACTAGCAAAACACGAAAAAATTGTTGCTATTAAAGAGGCTAGCGGCAACCTTTCACAGATTGCAAAGCTTATTTCCCTTTGCGGTGACAGTATTGATGTATACTCAGGTAACGATGACCAGATAGTTCCTATTATGGCTCTTGGCGGCAAGGGTGTTATATCTGTGCTTTCTAATGTTTTACCCACAGAAACTGCCGAAATGTGCCGCTATATGCTAGAGGGTAACACCGCTAAAGCTGCCGAGCTACAGCTAAAATATATCGAGCTTATCGACGCTCTTTTCTGCGAAGTTAACCCTATTCCTGTTAAAGCCGCTTGTGCTGCTATGGGATATTGTGACAACTATTTAAGACTACCACTAACACCTATGGAGCCTCAAAATGAAGCAAAGCTTATTTCTGCTATGAAAAACGCAGGTGTTAAATTCTAAATTTTGGGAGAAAACGTTTTGAACAGCGATTTTATATGCAAAAATATTTCAAAGAATGAAAACGGCGAGCTTTTATTTGCCGGTGTTAGCACGAAGGAGCTAGCCTATAAATATTCTACTCCTCTATACCTTATGGATGAGGATAGAATAAGAGAGCTATGCCGCATATACAAAAGCGGTGCAGAGCAAGGTTTTGACGGTAATGCAAAGATATACTACGCATCAAAGGCTAATTCCTTTAAAGCTATTTACAGAATAATGGCTGAGGAAGGACTAGGGGTTGATGTTGTATCTTCAGGCGAAATCCACACTGCGTTTACCGCCGGATTTCCTATGGAGCGTGCATGCTTTCACTCAAGCAACAAGACCGACGCAGACATTGAATACGCTATGGACTGTGGTGTTGGCACCTTTGTTATAGATAATACCGAGGAGCTTTACGCTATTGACGAAATAGCCGCTAAAAAAGGCATTAAGCAGACCATTATGATTAGAATCACCCCCGGTATTGATACACATACCTTTGAGGCTGTAAATACAGGTAAGGTTGATTCTAAATTTGGCTTCGCCATTGAAACAGGTCAGGCAGAGGAAGTAACTCGCCTAGCACTCACATTTAAAAATCTAGAGCTTAAGGGCTTCCACAACCACGTAGGCTCACAGCTTTTTGATTCGGATGTATTTTTTAGAAGTGCTGATATAATGCTAAACTTTATTGCTGATATTAAAAATAAGCTTGGCTTTATGGCAAAAGAACTTGATATGGGCGGCGGATACGGTGTTCGCTATACCGCTAATGACCCTGAACTTGATATTAAGGCTAATCTAATTGCCGTTGGCGAGTTTATGAAAGCTAAGGCTAAAGAATTAGGCTTTACTTTGCCCACCATTAGCTTTGAGCCTGGCAGAAGCATTGTAGCTGACGCAGGTATGACACTCTACACCGTAGGCGCTGTAAAGAAAATACCGGGTTATAAAACCTATGTTTCGGTGGACGGTGGTATGACCGATAATATCCGTTTTGCTTTATACGGTGCCGATTACACCATTGTTCCTTGTAACGATGTAGACGAGGAAAGAAATATGTGTTGCTCTATCGTTGGCAGGTGTTGTGAAAGCGGAGATATTATAAAAGAAAACGCTTATATGCCTGAAAAAATCCAACGTGGCGATATAATAGCAACACTTACAACCGGCGCTTACCATTATTCTATGGCTTCAAACTATAACAGAATCCCCCGCCCCCCTATTGTTATGCTAAAGGGTGGAAAGTCTAGAATCGCTGTAAAGCGTGAAACACTAGCTGATATTTGTGCTTTAGATGAATAAAAAAACTTAAGGGCTTGAGGTTAAACCTCAAGCCCTTTTTGTTGCCTTTTCTTATTCAACGCAAACGGTGCCGTCTTCTTTGATTGTTATTTGCATATCGTCCTTAACATAGTTTAGAAAATCATCGCCTAAGCAATCAATAACGGGCATTGAAACACCGTCTACCCACACGTCTGCAAGCACAGCACCTGCGGTGGCAAGTGAGTCAATATGGTTTGCAAAAAGCATACAAGCAGGGTTTCTTTCCATTGCGCAAGCGCAGTAAAGGACAAGACCGCCTGTTGTAGAGCCTATTGTTTGAGGAAGGCACAGCGCCTTGCCTGCTAGTGCTTTTCCGTTTAGCTCTTTATTATTCTGGTCTCCGCATTTAGCTTCCTTGTCACCAAACTGTAACGCCATTTGAAGTGAAGCTAGTGTATTAAAACCCTCGTGGGTAACCACTGCCTTTGCGGTTACGGTACCCGGAGTTACAACTCTTCCTTTAAATTCTCTCATTAGTCTTTACCTCCCTTTGTGATGGCTAGTAAAATTTCATCGTCGGTATAATATCTAGCGCTAGTATAGGTTCTAAGCTTATTTGAGGAGGTAATAACCGGCATCTTTTTACAAAGTGGGTTATTCATATACATAAGAGGACAGATATATGAGGTTATAACACCTGTGTTTTTAAGTCTTGCGGCATACTCTGTTTTATTAAATGCTTCAAGCACCTTTGGTGCGGCGGTGAAAACGGTTGGAATTAAAACCTTTTTATTGCCGTTTTCTTGAAGTGCTTTTTCTACCTTGTCGGTCCAATCCTTTAATTGCTGTAAACTCATATGAGGGCAACCCATAAAGCAAAGTTTAGGCTTAGCATCAGCGTTTTTCCAGATGATTGGATAGTTATTCTTTATCCTTTCGAGCTCTGCATCATCAATTATATATTCCTTAGCACCCTCTACGATTAAATCTCTACCCTGCTCCTTAGCTTCAGGTGTTAGGTTTTCGATATGGTAAAGACCTACTGCACCATTAGAAGCGGTAGCGGCACCGAAATCCTTTAGATATGTGCAAGCCTCGTCGTTAAGCTCATTTCCTAGCCATTTATCAAGGCCAATAACAAACGGAACATCCTCCATAACCTTCATACCGATTGCAGAGCCGAGTAACTGTGCCTCAGGCTTTTTGGTGGTTTCAATCTTCACAACCCAAGTAGCCTTTCTGCCTTCATCGGTTAGTAGACCAAAATATGGCACAAAACCTACAATAGAGCCCATTATATCAAGAATACCTGAATTTCTGTTGCAACGAGCGCCAAGCACCGAGTTCGCATATACAACAGCACTTGATTCCGCCCAAGAAAGCACCTCGCCCTTTTGTGGCTTGTTGCCAACCTCGTCCATATAGCAAGCACAGGTGAAGGCGTTTTCATCAATAAGACCTAGCTTTTCAAGCTGCTTTTCGTAAAAATCCTGTTTTGTGTACATGAATTTATTGAAAACAAAATTCTGCAAAAAGTTAGCAGGAACGTTTTTATCAAGAGGTCTAGGGTCTACTGAAAACTTCTGACCTGAAAATACACCCGCATCGAGTAACTGCTGCATTAAATCGTATACAGGTGACATTACCTTTAAACCAAAAGAGGTTACAAGGTGATTATATTTAGAGGTGATTGGAACTAGCTTTTCGGCTTCAAAGGCTTCACCGTACATAACCATAGTTTTCATAACCTTGGCCATTGTTTCGCCTTTTTCACCGTCTAATATTCTTTGTTGTTCGTCGGTTAAAATCATTTTATTCACTCCTTAAAGTTTCATAGCGGTATCCCAAGCCTGCCAGATAACAGTTCTGAGATTTCCTACCTTATCGGCATCACCGATTACGTGGATGTGCTTTGATTTTTTAGCAATTGGTGCCGGCTTGTAGCCAACAGATGCTATTACGCTATCAGATTCAATATTAAACTGCTTGCCGTCCTTATCGGTAACTATTACATTACCGTCTTTTATCTCATTTACTCTTGTTTCAAGATGAACGGGCACTTTGTTAAGTTTAAAGAAGTCTCTTAAATAGCTTGTGTTTGCAAGGCAGATACCGGGTGTGCAAACAAGGTCATCAAGCATTTCGACGATGGTTGGCTTCTTGCCCTGTAAATATAGTTCGTATGCTATTTCACAGCCTGTAAGACCGCCGCCAATGACTGTTACCTTCTCGCCTACTTCGCACTTTCCTAATAAGAAATCTACTGCAGGGATAGCATTTTCTCCGCCGTTTACACGAAGCTTATTAGCGGTTGAGCCTGTTGCGATAATTATTTCGTCTGCCTTTATTTCGTCTAAAGACTTAACCTCAGTGCCAAGCTTTATATCGATAGGATATTTTCTAATTTCTCTGTTATACCAAGCGATTAAATCTCTATCCTTTTCCTTATAAGAGGGTGCCGCTGCAGCAATAAATACGCCGCCTAGCTTATCGCTCTTTTCGTAAAGTCTTACCCTGTGTCCTCGTTTAGCGCAGACAATAGCCGCCTCCATACCGCCGATACCGCCGCCTATAACAGCGATACTTTTAACCTTTTTAGCAGGTGCGATATAATGCTTTTTAGACTGCATTGTTTCGGCGTTAACCGCACAACGAGCAAGACCCATTGTATCGGTTAAATCCTGTGTATTTGCGTGTCCTTTAGATTTCGAGAAGTTAAAGCAACCGTTATGACAGCAAATACAAGGCTTAATATCCTCTAATCTATCTTCGAGCAGCTTTGTTACCCACTCACCGTCTGCTAAGAACTGACGTGCAACACCGACAGCGTCGATTTTACCGTCTTTAACAGCCTTAGCACCGACGTCCATTTCCATTCTTCCTGCACAAACAACAGGAATATCAACGAATTTCTTAATGTGTGCTACATCCTCTAGATTACAGTTTTGAGGCATATACATTGGTGGATGCGCCCAATACCAAGAATCGTAGGTACCGTTATCGGCGTTAAGCATATCGTAGCCTGCATCCTGTAAATATTTAGCAGCCTTTTCAGATTCCTCCATATTTCTGCCGGCTTCTATGTAGTCCTCACCCGGTAATGCGCCTTCGCAGAAGCCCTTTACCTTAGACTCTACAGAATATCTTAATGATACGGGGAAATCGTTACCGCAAGCTTCTTTTATAGCCTTTACTACTTCTACAGGGAAACGGAAACGGTTTTCAAAGCTGCCACCGTATTCGTCGGTACGCTTATTGGTCCATTCCATTGTAAATTGGTCAAGCAAATAACCCTCGTGAACAGCGTGAACCTCTACACCGTCAACCCCTGCATCACGGCATAACTTTGCAGTTTTAGCAAACGCCTCGATTATTTCGTGAATTTGCTCCTTGGTCATTTCAGGGGTGGTTATATCCTCCGCCCAACGTGACGGCAGCGGACTAGGACTTGCAAGCTCGTGGCTTGTATCGATAACAGGCTTTAAAATAGCACGGGTAAATTTATTCTTGTGAAGCGGTGCTATAAGCTCGGTTATCGCCCAAGAACGACCCATACCGGCGGTCAACTGAATAAACACCTTAGCGCCTGTTTTATGGATTTCATCCATAAACTCCTTTAAATCCTCAAACATTTTAGGATTTTGCCAGAGCCATTTACCCCAAAATGTATCTCTAAGCGGTGCGATACCGGGGATAATCAAGCCAACATTGTTTTTTGCACGCTCTAAAAATAACTTTGCGGCTTCCTTATCGAACTTACAGCCTGTAAGCTCAAACCAACCAAAAAGCGATGTTCCGCCCATAGGGCACATAACAATACGGTTTTTGATCTCAACATTGCCTATTTTCCAAGGCGTAAACAGAGCTTCATACCTAGAATCCATAATATTTACACTCCTTAAAAATAATAATATATTCTATATATTGTATATTATACTATAACAGCTACCAAATAGCAAGAAAAGTTATATTAAAAAGACCGTCCTTACAGAACGGTCTTTAAATTTAATCATCGAAAAAGTCTTTTAATCTTTCGGTAAAGCTTTTTCTCTTTTTATAGTTTTTCTCGTTTGAAATATCGTCAAATTCCTTTAGCTTCTCTCTTTGAGATTTGCTTAAATCCTTTGGTATTTCAACAACAATTTTCACATATTGGTCGCCTTTACCTGAATAATTCAGGCGCTGTATACCCTTGCCTCTAAGCTTAAATTCGTCACCCGGCTGTGTGCCCTCGTGGATTGTGAATTTAACCTTACCGTCGAGTGTGGGAACGGTGATTTCGTCACCTAAAGCCGCCTGTGTAAAGGTTATAGGTATTTCACAGAAAACGTCAAAACCGTCACGCTCAAAAATGGGGTGAGGACGAACATTAACGCTTATTCTAAGGTCACCCGATGGACCGCCATTAGCACCTGCATCACCGCCGCCACGAACGCTAATAATCTGACCGTCATCAATACCTGCAGGGATTTCTACCTCACGCTCTACTGTATGACGAATTCTGCCCTTACCCGCACAGGTGCGGCATGGGTTATCAATAATTTTACCTGTTCCGTGACAGTTATCGCAGACATGCTGTGTCTGCATCTGACCGAAAGGCGTGCGCTGAATACTTGAAACTTGACCGCTTCCGTGACAAACAGGACAGGTTTTAGCACTGCTACCCTCCGCACAGCCTGTTCCGTTACAATCAGAGCAGTTATCTATTTTAGTAACCTTTATTTTCTTTTTGCAGCCCTTAGCCGCCTCTTCAAAAGACAAATTAACAGCCGCCGAAGCATCGTTACCACGTCTTGGGGCATTGGGGTTAGACCTTCTGCCACCACCAAAGCCACCACCGAAGCCGCCACCGAAAATACTACCGAAAATATCACCTAAATCGCCAAAGTCACCAAAACCGCCGCCGAAGCCACCGCCGTATCCGCCGCCACCTGCGCCGAAGTTGGGGTCTACACCTGCATGACCAAATTGGTCATACCTAGCACGTTTTTCCTTATCGGATAGAATTTCGTACGCCTCGTTTACTTCTTTAAAACTCTTTTCGGCTTCAGCGTCGCCCGGATGTAAATCAGGGTGGTATTTTTTTGCCGCTTTTCTATAGGCTTTTTTAAGGTCATCATCATTAACCGATTTGTCAACGCCTAGGACCTCATAATAATCTCTTTTATCAGCCAAAATAATTTCTCCTAAAATATTATGTAGGGGTCGATGCCCACATCGACCCGAAAGAACGGGCGGATGTAGGCATCCGCCCCTACGATATAAAATTATTTATTATTGTGAATTATTTGTTGCTATCGTCAACGTCGGTAAAGTCAGCCTCGTAAACGTTGTTGTCAGGATTTGGTGCACCCTGTGCATCAGCTGCGCCCTGAGAACCTTGCGCTGCCTTATAAACCTTTTCGCTTACAGCGTAGATTTCCTTCTGGAGTTCTTCCTGTTTAGCCTTGATAGCATCGATATCCTCGCCCTTTAGAGCCTCTTTAAGTGCTTCTTTTGCGGTTTCAATCTTAGCCTTTTCTTCCTCGCTTAGCTTATCGCCAAACTCGGTAACGGTCTTTTCGGTCTGATAAATCATCTGGTCGGCATTGTTGCGAACGTCAACAGCCTCTCTGCGTTTTTTATCCTCAGCAGCATAAGCTTCTGCTTCTTTTACAGCCTTATCAATATCCTCTTTAGACATATTGGTATTAGAGGTGATTGTGATATCATTCTCCTTGCCTGTGCCTAAATCCTTTGCAGATACGTGAACGATACCGTTAGCATCTATATCAAAGGTAACCTCAATCTGTGGGATACCACGTGGAGCAGGTGCAATACCGTCAAGGTGGAATACACCGAGAGTCTTGTTATCCTTTGCGAATTCACGCTCACCCTGTAATACGTGTACCTCAACCGAGGTCTGACCGTCAGCCGCGGTAGAGAAGATCTGGCTCTTCTTGGTAGGAATGGTGGTATTTCTCTCAATAACCTTTGTAGAAACGCCGCCCATGGTTTCAATACCTAAAGAGAGTGGTGTTACGTCGAGAAGTAAGAGACCCTTAACGTCACCACCGAGAACACCTGCCTGTAAAGAAGCACCGATAGCTACACATTCATCAGGGTTAATGCCTTTGAATGGCTCTGTACCCATAAAGTTCTTAACTGCTTCCTGAACTGCAGGGATACGTGAAGAACCGCCAACCATAAGAACCTTATTGATTTCATTCTTATTAAGGCCTGAATCTGCAAGTGCCTGACGAACAGGTCCCATAGTAGCCTCTACTAAGTCTGCGGTAAGCTCGTTGAATTTAGCACGGGTAAGTGTTGTTTCAAAGTGCTTAGGACCGGTAGAATCTGCAGTAATAAATGGAAGGTTAATGTCTGCAGTGGTCATACCTGAAAGGTCAATCTTAGCCTTTTCTGCAGCCTCTTTTACACGCTGCATAGCCATCTTATCGTTCGAAAGGTCTATACCCTGCTCTGCCTTAAAGGTTGCTACGATATAGTCCATAATTCTCTTGTCGAAGTCGTCACCGCCGAGCTTGTTATTACCGGCAGTAGCAAGAACCTCTTGAACACCGTCGCCCATCTCGATAACAGATACGTCGAAGGTACCGCCGCCAAGGTCATATACCATAACCTTCTGGTCGTCTTCCTTGTCAATACTGTAAGCTAGTGCTGCAGCAGTAGGCTCGTTTATAATACGCTTAACTTCAAGACCTGCAATTTTACCTGCATCCTTGGTTGCCTGACGCTGAGCGTCGGTAAAGTAAGCAGGAACTGTGATAACAGCCTCGGTAACTGTCTGACCGAGATAGCTTTCAGCGTCTGCCTTTAACTTCTGAAGAATAATAGCGGAAATTTCCTGTGGTGTGTACTTCTTGCCGTCAATTTCAACTGTGTAGTCTGTACCCATTTCACGCTTGATTGAGCTGATAGTTCTATCAGGGTTGGTGATAGCCTGACGCTTTGCAACCTGACCTACCATTCTCTCGCCTGTTTTAGAAAAAGCTACAACCGATGGGGTTGTTCTGCCACCCTCTGCGTTAGCGATTACTACAGGCTCGCCGCCTTCCATAACCGATACGCAAGAGTTAGTTGTACCTAAGTCAATTCCTATAATTTTTCCCATTTTAAATATCTCCTTTAGATTGTTTGTTTTTTATATAATGATTGTTTTAGTTTGCAACCTGAACCATAGCCGCACGGATAACCGTATCACCTATTTTATATCCCTGTTGCAGAACCTCGGCAATTACATTCTCGCCAAAGCTTTCATCTTCTATATGCATTACTGCATCGTGGAAGTTAGGGTCGAAAGCGTCACCCTTTTTTGCTATCTCTACGAGGCCTAAGCCCTCTTTGAGTGATGAAAACTGCTTAATTATAAGCTCTATACCCTTAAGGTATTCCTCTGTTCCCGACTCGGCAGTAGCTGCCCTATCAATATTATCAAGGATTGGAAGAAGCTTCTTTAAAACCTCTGCTTTTGCAAATTCGCTTATTCCTACCCTTTCACGCTCGGTACGCTTTTTGTAGTTATCAAACTCTGCGGCGGTGCGGGCTAGTAGGTCTGCTTTTTGGTCTAGCTCTGCTTTTAAAGCTTCAAGCTCTGCATCCTTTTTAGTTTTTCTTTTTTCCTTTTTCTCAGGCGCTTTTGTTTCCTCAGCCGCCTGTGTTGTTTTTTCGTCAGCCACGAAATCAATCCTCCATATCCTCTAGCGTCTCGGTCATTAAACCGCCGAGCGCTTTAGCTACATATTTTATATTCGGTATTATTCTGTCATAGGACATTCGGCTTGGAGCTATTATACCTATTTTGCCGCATTTCTGCCCTTTACATTCATAGTCAGTAAGCACTATCGACATATTTGACAACTCTAAAAATGCTGTATCGCTTCCGAATATTACATTCTCTCCCGTCTCTTTTTTAAGAGCCGCTAAAAAAAGCTCGGGGTTTGACATAAGCGATATTATCTTTCTAGCGTCCTCAGCCGAGGTAAAATTATAAAGCTTTGATGTGCCGCTTAAAAAGGTTTTTGGTGCAGACGATATTTCTGCCATTTTAAAAAGCTCGGTAAAAAGCGGCATAAGTGCAAAATCATCAATCTTTAGCGCCATTACAAGATTTTGAAGAGAAGCCTTACTAAACTGTGAAAGCTGTTTTCTTAAAAGCTTTTCTTTAACTATCTTTTCAAAGCTTGCAATGTTTTCCTCGGTTGGCTTTTCTGTTAATCGGCACATAGAGCTTAATGTTCTACCGTCACTCGTTACGGTGAGTAATGCCGCAGTGTTTCTTCCTGTATTTATAAGCCGTATCTGTTTAAAGCTTAAATCATCATCGGCGCTGAAGCAGGCAAATGTGGGAAAGCCTGTTAGCTCGTTTACAAGGTCTGCTGCCGCTTGAAGTATAGCCTCAAAGGACATACCGTTTGCTACAAAGAAACGGTCAATATAATGCTTTTGGGCATCGTTTAGCTCCGACGGCTGCATAAGACTATCGATATAAAGTTTATAAGCTGAGCTTGTAGGCACCCTACCTGCCGATGTGTGCGGCTGTGTTAGATAACCTAAAGAACACAGCTCATTCATTTCATTTCGAAGTGTTGCCGACGACGGAGCATTTTCAAGAAGCCCCATTAAAATCTTTGAGCCTATCGGCTCGCCCGTTTCAATATAAGCTTTAACTATGGCGGCAAGCACCGCTTTTTTTCGATTAGAGAGCTCCGTTTTAAGCACCTCCGTTTGCAAGTTGTTTCAAATTAGCACTCTGTTCTTTCGAGTGCTAACAATTATATTATAGCCTCAATTTTCCAAAAGTCAATAGTTTTTAAAAATTTTCTTTGACTTTCCCTGACTTTTACGATTTATTAATATTTTCGACATAGAGACGTAATAAAAGAAACGGCAGAAAGCAAACGCTTTCTGCCGTTTTGATTTAAGACTTTTTATTCAAATTCTATTGTGCCTACAGGCTTTGGTGTAAGGTCCATAAGCACACGGCTAATTCCCTTTACCTCGCTTGTAATTCTGTTTGTTATCTTATGAAGAACATCGTATGGAATTTCTTCTATGGTAGCTGACATAGCATCGGTAGTATTAACCGCGCGTATAATAGCGCACCAACCGTCTAGACGCTTACCGTCGATAACGCCAACTGCTGTCATATCAGGAATAGCGATGAAATACTGCCATACCTTTTCAGCGAGGCCGCATATATCAAATTCTTCTCTTAAGATAGCATCTGCTTCTCTTAGTGCGTGGAGTCTATCTCTAGTGATAGCGCCGAGGCATCTAACACCAAGACCGGGACCCGGGAATGGCTGACGGTATACCATAGCATGTGGAAGACCTAAAGCCTCACCTACTACACGAACCTCATCTTTAAAAAGGAATTTAACAGGCTCTACAAGTTCCATTTCCATATCCTCAGGAAGACCGCCAACATTGTGGTGAGCCTTAACACCGTCCGATTCTAGTATATCGGGGTAGATTGTACCCTGCGCTAAGAAGGAAATACCTTCAAGCTTAGCTGCCTCTTCATCAAATACCTTGATAAATTCGCCGCCTATAATTTTTCTTTTCTGCTCAGGGTCACTAACGTCTTTTAATAGATCTAAGAAGCGGTCGGTAGCGTCAATATAAATTAAGTTTGCATCAAGCTCTTTACCGAAAACCTCGATAACCTGCTCGCTTTCACCCTTACGCATAAGACCGTGATTTACGTGAACGCAAACTAACTGCTTGCCGATTGCCTTTATAAGTAAAGCTGCAACAACCGAAGAATCTACGCCGCCTGAAAGTGCCAACAGCACCTTTTTATCCCCTACCTGCTTGCGAATAGCTTGTACCTGTTCGTCAATAAACGCATTAGCAAGCTCGAAATTAGTTATTCTTTTCATCTTTTCATCGCGTAGTTCTATGGCCATATTACATCCTCCAAAATATTTTTTCTTATTATACAACTATAAATTTATTTTTGCAAGAAAAAAACTTTGTGTTTTTACATATTTATTAAATATTATTAAACGGAATATAAAGATTATAAAATAAATTATTCAGTATCACACATATATTGCTTTTTCCACGGCCTTGCACAGAGAAAAGAGAGCAATGCGCCAAGCGCCGCAACAACAAACCACATTACAAGGTTGAAGCCCCAGCCGTAAATATCGGCAAAAAGCGCTATTACATAGGTTGAAAGCGACGAGCCTATATAGGTACAGGCGTTGAGAAGTCCCGATGCGGTGGAAACCTTACCGTATTTATTAAAATACGGAGGAAGCATGGTTATAAGCATCAGATTTGCACCATGCATACTGCCTGTAAGCACTGCGGCACCCAAAACCGACATTACAGCACTGTGTCCTGAGGTAAAAATCAAGAGCATTGCAAAAACGGTACCCAAGCCGAAAAACGCACCGGAGCATGTAAGCGGATTTCTGAGTAGCTTTTTATGAAGCAAATCAGAGCCTTGAAAACAAAGAATACTAAATATAGGAAGAACCACGCCTGTTAAAATAGAAATCACATTGCTTAAATTGTAGGTTTCTGCTATATACGAAGGCATCCAAGTTGTAACACCGTCTTTAAGCATACCCATCAGTACAATAGCTATAAAGATTGTAATAATCAGCGGATTAAAAAATATATTTTTAGTCTCTTTTTCACTCTCTTTTTGCACCTTAGCTTCGGATTTTATATCTATTTCATAACTGTATTTATGCCAAAAAACGAGCATTACAAGAGCCAAAAATCCCGAAAATGCGAAAACAAAATGCCAAGAAAATGCCGATATTATTAAAGGTGAAATAAAATATGTAAGCATAGTTCCTACAGAAGAGCCCCAAGACACTTTAAGCGCAACGCTCTTATAGGCTAGCGGATTTAAAAGCACCGCCATCATTTTAACAATAGGTGGCCACATAAACGCCTGTGCAAATCCGTTGATACTCCAAAAAACAACCATAAGAATATGGGTCTTACAAAGGGGTATTGCCAAATTCATAGCTGCAGTTACAAGCAAGCCTAATGACACTAGCTTTTTAGGCGAAAACTTGTCCCCACAAACGCCACTTACCAACTGCCCTATTCCATAGGTTATAAAGCTACCCGTAATCGACATGGTGAGCATACTTTTAGACATACCCGTTTCGGCTACCATTTCGAGTATAATAGCACCAAAGTTTATACGGGTCATATAACTTACCATATATGTAAGAGAAAAAAGCAACGCAAGTGCATTTATCTGCCTTTTTTCTGTGATTTTTTCCATAATACGCCTCCAAGAATCGATTAACTAGTTAAATATATCACAAAGTTATACTGTTTGCAAGGGGGATAGTTATAATAAGAGGCTTATTTTGCGTTTTCCTTTGCAGTTTTACAGGAAGCAATTAACATCACTCGCAAAGAGGCGCATTTTGAAGATAAGGATTTATATAGTTGCTCATTAATATAGTTAGTTCTGCGTAACAGTTCCAACCAATACCCCGTTTCACTTGCTTCTTTCAAAGCAATTTCAAGTTTTGAAAGAAAATCCTTTTTACCTTGTGCATACTGCGCCTCATGTATATTAGCACCGATAGATGTTCCACTTCTACCTATTTGATTTGAAATGATAGATTCGTGGTTAGATTTTAAGTGTTTTACAAGATTTATAATATCTACAGAAAATTCCATAGAAAGTTCTGCCAGTTTGTTTTCTTTCATAAAATCACTCCCTTTACGAGTTATTATAGCATAAGACATATACCTTTTCAATGATGCATCGCCCTTGGCGATATGATGTTATGCTTTGCATAATGATGTTGCTCATTTCATTCGCAATGATGCAATGTTTGCCTCAAAACATTAGGCAAAGCCGACATCATTAAGCGTCAGCGTCATCATTAGTGTAACGACATCAGTTGCCGTAAGGCAAACATCATTGAAAAAACCTCGTTCAAAAGAACGAGGTTTTTTCTTGGTGACCCGGACGGGGTACTCTGCGCAGGCATTGTTTTGACCGCACCGTGCGGTTCCCAAAACAAATTGCCTTGCTCGAGACTCCACAGTCCGCAAATGCTATCGCGCATTTGCGGCTGCTTCGACGAACCCTACGGGTTCTCATACCGTCTTTGCTATGCAAAAAATAACAAGCACCAAATGGTGCTTGTTATTTTTGGTGACCCGGACGGGATTCGAACCCGTGTTACCGCCGTGAAAGGGCGGTGTCTTAGGCCACTTGACCACCGGGCCTTATTGGTGGCTGTAATTGGATTCGAACCAATGACACTGCGGGTATGAACCGCATGCTCTAGCCAACTGAGCTATACAGCCGAATTTTATGCCGCATATTTGTTGCGACCAATACATTATATATGTTATTAGGTGTTTTGTCAAGCAAAAATTTACAATAAAACAATATTTTTTTAAAATTAAAGGCGGTGCCAAAAGCACCGCCGAAAAATTTAGGTTGTTTATTAAATATCCAAGCAGTTGTGCGAAGTTAGTATTTCCGAGCTTACTATATTATATCCAAAAGCCGAAGCATCATTTTCTACAAAAAGGGATACAGCTTTTGCTTCGTACTGCTCGCCTTCGTGTGTAGTAACAATTACTTTTGTTATTACAGTGAAGGTACCGTCTTCATTTAAACGAACCTCTGCATCGCTATGCTCATAAGAGGTAAATCCCTTTGGAATTATATAAAGATAACCCTCTTTTTGAGGAAAATCAGCATTTAAAGCCGACATATCAACTATCTCTATTCCGTACATATCGTTCATAAAGGATGCCACTATACCCGATGATATAAAATCTTCTTCTCTTGAAGAAAGAAGTGCAGGTACACAACCGTTAACCATAACATCCACATTCTCAAAATCGGTACCGTAAATATAATTATGGTTAAGCATATTTAAAAACCTAGCACCGTTTATTGAAGCTTCGCTTTTTTCCGCAAGTGCCACAGGTGTTGCTTCAACCTCTTTTTCAGCAAGGGTAGTAACAGGAGATGAAAAAACAGATACACCAACAAGAGCTATGCAAAGTATCAAAAGCATAACAAACAACTTATTTTTCATCAAATTCACACCCTTTCTAAAAACTATATTTTATTATACACTTATTATCAAAAAAATACAGATACAATTCGGTTACAAATTGTGTCAACTTTGTTACTTTTTTCAGTTTTTATCCTCTTGCAGAAAAGTTTAACACCAATGATTTTACACAATGCACAAAACATTAGCGTTTTTTGTGGTTATTTCATAAAACTTTTTCTATATTTAGAAAAAATTAGTTGTATTTGCTTAAAACTTGTGCTATACTCTATAGGTAATGAAAATTTGATTGAACATAAAAAGATTTCGTTCTTTCGGATTAAAAGGAGTGTATCATCTTGAAACAGTATTCAGAAAATCTTATCAAAAATGTCGCCTTTTTAGGTCACGGAAATTCGGGCAAGACCACGCTTGCAGGTTCTGTGTTATATTACGGAAAGGCAACCGAAAGAATAGGTAAGACAACCGATGGTACTTCTCTGTTCGATTTTGACCCCGAGGAAAAGGCAAGGGGCTGCTCAGTATCCACCTCTGTTCATTCATTAGAGCTTAACGGTGTTAAGTTAAATCTTATCGACGCACCGGGTCTTTTCGATTTCGCAGGCGGTGTTTGTGAAGCACTTAGTGCGGCTGACAGCGTTGTTGTTACCCTTTCGGGTAAATCAGGTCTAACCGTTGGTGCTAAGCAGGCTTACGAAAAAGCAAAGGCTCAAAACAAGAGCATAGCTTTCTTTATCGGTAAGCTTGATTCTACCCACGCACATTTTTACAGAGTAATTTCAGCACTTGTTGCAAACTATGGCTCGGTTATATGCCCTATAGTTGTTCCCTATATAGAGGACGATGCTGTTAAATGCTATGTTGACCTGATTTCAAACAAGGCTTATGCCTTCAACGGTATAGAAATCAAGGAACACAGAATGCCTGTCAACACCGATATTGACCATATGCGTGATATGTTGCTTGAAGCAATTGCTTCTGCAGACGAAGCGCTTATGGAAAAATATTTTGAGGGCGAAGAGTTTACAAGAGAGGAAATGATTGCCGGTCTTAAAGCAGGTGTGCTATCAGGTGATATTTGCCCTGTTTATTGTGGCATTCAGCAGTTAGGTGATGCTATCCCTCTGTTTGCCGATAGTATAGCAGAAATCTTACCCTCTGCAGCAGATGTTAAGATTAAGCTTGACGGCGGCGAAGAAATCGCACCCGACTCCTCAAAGGAAAATGCTTTATTCGTATTTAAAACAATAGCCGACCCGTTTGTTGGCAAGCTTTCATACTTTAAGGTAGTATCAGGTAAAATAACACCCGATGCAAAGCTCAAAAATAACCGCACAGGTGAAGAAGAGCGTCTTTCAAAGATAATGATATTAAAGGGCGGCAAGCAAGAGGATACCGATGTGCTTTTGGCAGGTGATATCGGTTCGGTTGCAAAGCTTGGTAATGTTCTTACAGGCGATACCCTCTCTGCTAGCGGTAATATTAAGGTCTCCCCTGTTCCTTTCCCAGCACCTACTCTTAAAATGGCTATTTATCCTGAAAAGAAGGGCGACGAGGAAAAGATTGCCTCAGGTCTTAACAGACTTGCAGAAGAAGACCCAACAATTGAGATTAAGAACGACAGCGAAACCCACGAGCTCATCATCTCGGCTCTTGGCGAACAACATATTGATATTATCGTTTCACGCTTAAAGTCAAAATTTGGTGTAAGCGTTGTGCTTAAATCACCAAAAATTGCATACAGAGAAACAATCAGAAAATCTGTTAAGGCTCAGGGCAGACACAAGAAACAGTCGGGCGGTCACGGACAGTTTGGTGACGTTTGGATTGAATTTGAGCCTTGTGACAGCGACGGTCTTGTATTTGAGGAAAAGGTATTTGGCGGCGCAGTTCCGAAAAACTTCTTCCCCGCTGTTGAAAAGGGACTAAAGGACAGTATGGCAAGAGGTGTTTTAGCAGGTTATCCTATGGTTGGTATAAAGGCTACCTTGGTTGACGGTTCTTACCACCCTGTTGATTCCTCTGAAATGGCGTTTAAGACCGCTGCTTCTATTGCATTCAAAGAGGGCGTTAGCAACGCAAGTCCTGTTCTTATGGAGCCTGTTGGCACACTCACAGTAATCGTTCCTGACGAATATTTAGGCGATGTTATCGGCGATATAAACAAGCGTAGAGGTAGAATAATCGGTATGAATCCTACCGAAAACAAGCAACAGGAAGTAACGGGCGAAGTTCCTGTTGCCGAAATGGCAGACTTCTCAACCGCTATGCGTTCTATAACACAGGGCACCGCAACCTTTACACTAGAGTTTGCTCGCTATGAGGATGTGCCTGCAAATATTGCAAGCAAAATTATAGCCGAAGCTGAAAAGGAATAAACTAAAAAAATTATCAGCCACCGAGATTTCGGTGGCTGAATTTTTATTTTTTCTTAATTTTTTTCTTTGGTAAATCTGGGTCTTCGTTTATGACCTCGGGCGGCTGCTCTAAAAGTGCAGGGTTTTTCATATACTTGCTGAACTTTCTGAACGCCAAAGCAAAATAAGAGCCCGAAGCAATACGCTCATCCATTACGATACCGATAGGCATACATTTTTCAAAAACTATCTCTCCGCCTTTACGCTTTGGTACCTCTCTTGTATTACCCATAGCCATAAACACGCTTGTTGTACCGAATTCGTAACAATGGTGATAAATATGATTAGTACGGATAGATGCAAGGTTAGTAATACCAACGCTGTTATGGAAAGGAAGCATATCTATAATAGATTTGGGCAACCATCCGTGTTTATCTGCAAACTTTATCACCGCTACTATAAATTTAAGCAAGCCCGGAAATTTAAGAACAGCCTTCATAATCTTTTCTGTTCCGTTATCTTCAGGATTGTTTCGGTTATCCTCAATATATTTATTGATAATGTTGTTTACATCGAGTATTGTATTTTCAAAATCAAAATACATTTTTGACATTGTTCCGTGTTCCACCTGACCTGCTTTAAGAACTACCATAGCAGCGGTAAACTCTTTTCTTGAATAAGCTTTGCAATTTACAATAAAACGGTTAAGCATTGGAAATTCTGCAACAGTTCTTAGATATGCAGCAATTACTACTGCCATATGGCTGATATTAACATTATCTTCCTTGCGCTTTTTGTTTATGTATTCTTGCACAGGCTCCACAGGTATATCAATTGTAATCATATTCATAGCGTCGGTACGCTTATCCATAACGTAGGATGCTATTTTATACATAGGGTCAGCAACTTTAAGTTTAGTACCGTCAGCACGGTTCATAAGGAATCCCTCCTTTTAAAATACGAATTTATTCTACCATAAACAAGCCAAAATTACAACAATTTTTTAACAAATTGTGAACAAAATTAAGAATTTGCCATTTTTTCCCCTTTTGCAGTTAAATATTATAAGCGCTTCAGGGTTGTATTTTAAATTTAATTATGATAAAATTAAGAACGAAATTTGAGGGGAAGTGGGTGTAATTCCCACACGAGCCCGTCGCCGTGAATTGCATATTGCCCTTTGTATATCCCTGCCGTAATGGATGAATGCCATTGGCTCTTGCCGAGAAGGTCAAAGGGTAGCCAAAGCATTTAAACTCAAACCAGATTTTGAAACAAGTATTTTCCGCTGTGGCTTTGTTAAAATACTCGTGAATCCTTTAGGATTCACTGCGTTTTTGCCTCGCACATCGCAAAATCCATAAATCACAAAATTCTACGACCTTAAAGGCGCGGTTTTTTGTGTGGATTTAGGTGAAGCGAAGCCCGTAAGGCTGTCGCCTATGGGTGACAATGAGCCGAAAGACGCCTAAAACCCGCCCTTTAAGGCTGATTCGAGTTTAAATGCTTTGGCTAAGCAATAAGTCGAAATACCCGAAAATTTTCAGTTGGTTTGCTTCTTTAAAGAAAAAGCGCGAGCGCCGCTTTAAAAACCAAAATAAATAAAAGGAGAACAAAAATGAAAATGACAAAAAATTTAAAATCAATTTTTGTCTTCACTTTCTGTTTCGTGCTTATTACGGCTATAGCACTCTGCACAGTTGGTTGTAAGGCAAAACCGAATGATGATACTTTATCGTCATCACCCGCCGTTTCACAAAAAAAAGAGGCAACAGTTTTAGGTGAGGGAGAAAAAAGCTTTGATTTCTCTGTTACCTATAAGGACGGTAAAACCGATGAGTTTAAAATCAAAACCGATAAATCTACGGTCGGTGAAGCTCTTTTAGAGCTTAAACTCATAGCAGGTGAACAAGGTGCCTACGGTCTTTATGTGAAAACCGTAAATAATGTCACCCTTGATTTTGATAAGGACGGAATGTATTGGGCATTTTATGAGGACGGCAAATACGCTATGGCAGGCGTTGACCAAACCGAAATCAAATCGGACGTAAAATACACTTTTAAGGCTGAAAAATAATGAAGCTTAATTTAAAGGAAATCATTTTATTCCCAATACTTAGCGTTATTATGCTTATATCAAAGCTAACATTGGAGGCATTTCCCAATTTTCATCTGCTTGGCGTTTTGGTAGTAACCTTTACTGTAGTGTTTAGGTGGAAGGCTTTAATCCCTATATACATATATGTATTCTTAAACGGATTAATATCAGGCTTTAATGTATGGTGGGTCCCATATCTATATATATGGACTGTGTTGTGGGCTATAGCTATGTTAATTCCAAATTTTAATTCTAAAACCTTAACTGCCGCAATATATATAATTGTTTGCGGTTTGCACGGATTTTTGTTTGGAACTCTCTATGCACCTGCTCAAGCGCTACTCTTCGGCCTTAATTTTAAGCAAACTATAGCTTGGATTATAGCAGGAATCCCGTTTGACATAATTCACGGTGTATCTAACCTTTTGCTTGGTACACTTATATACCCTTTATCTAAACTTCTTAAAAAAATAACAAAAACTGATAAAAAAAGTTAATTTTTTTATTGACAGCAAGGGAATTTTGCAGTAAAATTTTTTTTATAAATTAATAGGAGGTAAGAATTATGTTTAAATCAGCTTACTTACAAAGGGTTTACAACGATGTTGCAACCAAGAATGCAACCGAGCCCGAGTTTCTACAAACAGTTAAAGAGGTTTTAGAATCATTAGAGCCTGTTATCGAGCAGGAGCCAAAATTTGAAAAGTATGGCGTTATTGAAAGAATGGTAGAGCCTGAGCGTCAAATCAGCTTCCGTGTTTCTTGGGTAGACGATAACGGCAAGGTACAGGTTAACCGCGGTTACAGAGTACAGTTCAACTCTGCTATCGGTCCTTACAAGGGCGGTATCAGACTTCACCCATCAGTTAACGCTTCTATTATGAAGTTCTTAGGTTTTGAACAGACCTTCAAAAACAGTCTTACAGGTCTTCCTATGGGCGGCGGTAAGGGCGGCTCTGACTTTGACCCACGTGGCAAGAGCGAGGGCGAAGTTATGCGCTTCTGCCAGAGCTTTATGACCGAGCTTGCTAAACACATCGGTCCTGATACCGACGTTCCTGCAGGTGATATCGGTGTTGGCGCTCGTGAGGTTGGCTTTATGTTTGGTCAATATAAGAGACTTCGCAACGAGTTTACAGGCGTTTTAACAGGTAAGGGTCGTTCTTTCGGCGGTTCACTTATCCGTCCTGAAGCTACCGGCTTCGGCGCTGTTTACTACACAGTTGAAATGCTTAAGTCCTTCGGCGAAGACATCAAGGGCAAGACCTTTGCTGTATCAGGCTTCGGTAACGTTGCTTGGGGTACTGTTAAAAAGATTACCGAGCTTGGCGGTAAGGTTGTAACCATTTCAGGTCCTGACGGTTACATATATGATAAAGACGGTGTTAGCACCGACGAAAAGATTGACTTTATGCTCGAGATGCGTGCATCAGGTCACGATAAGGTTAAGGATTATGCAGATAAGTTCGGTGTTGAGTACTTTGAAGGCAAGCGTCCTTGGGATCAAAAGGTTGATATCGTTATGCCTTGTGCTACTCAAAACGAGGTTGGTATTGAAGATGCTAAGAACATAGTTGCTAACGGAATTAAGTACTATGTTGAGGTTGCTAATATGCCTACAACCGAAGAGGCTATGACATATCTTAAAGAGAATGGTCTTGTTATCGCTCCTTCTAAGGCAGTTAATGCAGGCGGCGTTGCAGTATCAGGTCTTGAAATGAGCCAGAACTCAATGCGCTACAGCTGGACCGCTGAAGAGGTTGATGCAAAACTCAAGCAGATTATGGCTGACATTTACAAGAGCTCTTATGAAGCCGCTGAAAAATACGGCATGAAGGGTGACCTTGTTGCAGGCGCAAACATCGCAGGCTTTATCAAGGTTGCAGATGCTATGATCGCTCAGGGCATTGCATACTAATATCTTTTAACCCTTTTCATATAAGCCAAAACCACTAATAACAGATAAGAGAAGATTTGTTCATAACGAATCTTCTCTTTTTGTTTGTTAAGTTATATGCTGACAAATGTCAGCGTGATATTTTCTTTTTGAAAATTCCTCGCCTATGGCTAGATATTTCAAAAAGAAAGTTATATTAAACCCTATAGGCTTAGTGATATTCTGTTCGCCATAAACTGTCCGCAGGACAATATCACTATGCGTAGCATAATATCACTGCAAAGCAATATAACTCGCCGTAGGCGAATAGAGATGCAGAAATGTTTTTGAAAAACATTTCTGCTAAAGCAAGGGTTATTTTTTTGTGTTTTGGGAAAACTACCTTAAAAATCTTTAAGGAGTAGTATATGAAGGTTGCTTTCTTTGATACAAAGCCCTATGATGTAAGTTCTTTCGAAAACTATAAAACAGACGGAATAGAATTCAAGTTTTATGAAACAAAGCTAAATGCCGATACTGCAAGTCTCGCTCGTGGCTGTGATGCAGTTTGCGTTTTTGTAAACGATACCGTAAATAAAGAAACCATTGATACCCTTTGTAGTTTAGGGATTAAGGCTATTGCACTTCGTTGTGCGGGATATAACAATGTAGATGTAAAATACGCTTTTGGCAAAATTCATATTTTGCATGTCCCTGCTTATTCGCCATATGCAGTAGCCGAACACGCTATGGCAATGCTACTGACCTCTATCCGCCGAATTCATAAGGCATATATCAGGACAAAGGATTTCAATTTCAGCCTTTCAGGTCTTACAGGCTTCGACCTACACGGCAAAACTGTGGGTATCATAGGCACTGGTAAAATCGGCAAAGTATTTATAGATATATGCAAGGGCTTTGGTATGAAGATATTAGCCTATGATAAATATCCTATGGAAAATGCCTATTTCGAGTATACCGACCTTGAGACACTGCTTGAAAACAGCGATATTATTTCGCTACACTGTCCACTAAACGAGGAAACACATCATATTATATGCAAGGATACCTTAAAAAATTTAAAAAAGGGCGTTATAATAATCAATACCTCCCGAGGTGCGCTTATTGATACCGAAGCTTTACTAGAGGGTATCAAATCAAGAAAAATTGGTGCCGCCTGTCTCGATGTTTACGAGGAAGAATCAGACTTTTTCTTTGAAGACTTTTCAGGTCATATTGTGGACGATGATACCCTCGCCCGCCTTATATCGATGCCTAATGTAATCGTTACCTCACACCAAGCCTTTTTAACCGAAGAAGCGCTTGATAATATAGCCGAGACCACCGTAAATAATCTTTTTACATTCTTTGAAAAAGGTTCTTGTGAAAACGAACTGTGTTTTAAGTGCGGTAAAATTGCAGGCTGCAAAGCCCACGGAATAGGAAAATGCTTTTAAAAGCTAAACGCCCGAAAATTTCGGGCGTTTTTTGTTGCTTTTTTCTGTATTTTGTATTATTATTATTTTGTATAGTTTAAATTTTAAGGTGGTCCTTAACTTGTCTTTTATTCGCATTATAACGAGCGGAGCTGTTGTTAATTTTTTTGTTGTAATCTTAGGCTCTAGCTTTGGTTTGCTTCTTAAAAAAGGCATACCTGAAAAAATCAGTAAAACACTAATACACGGTGTAGCGCTTTGCGTTTTATACATAGGTGTTACAGGTATTTTTGAAAAGAATATTAATCCGCTTGTAGTTATTTTATCTTTAGGTCTTGGCGCTGTGATAGGCGAGCTTATTGACCTTGACAATGCGGTAAA
Organism: Acutalibacteraceae bacterium; assembly: GCA_045577835.1. GTDB lineage: Bacteria > Bacillota > Clostridia > Oscillospirales > Acutalibacteraceae > UBA737. The sequence goes on from JAZNJD010000037.1 coordinate 36,209, forward strand.
CCGATTGGGTAAAGCGATCGAAAATAAGTTAAGTAATAATAGCGATTCACACATTGCAGAGGGCTTTGTTTCGGCAACACTTCTGTTCTGTGTCGGCGCTATGACCATAGTAGGCTCTATAGATTCAGGTATTTCGGGCGATAACACAACGCTTTATTCTAAATCCTTGATAGACGGTATAAGTGCTATCGTGCTTACCTCTTCACTAGGCATTGGCGTTATGATTTCGGCAGGCTCGGTTTTGGCTATTGAGGGAATTCTTACCCTTTTGGCTGTTGTTATAAAGGATTTTTTATCATCGGAAATAATAGCTCATATGTCGGTTATCGGGTCGTTGCTCATAGTAGCAATTTCACTTAATATGTTAGGTCTTACTAAAATAAAGGTCATGAATTTAGTACCCGCTATCCTTTTACCAATTCTTCTTTGTATGATTTTTTAAAGGGGGACTTTAAATGCCAAAAAGACGCACTAAAAGACAACAGGCAATAATAAAGCGCCGTATATTTATATGTTCAGCCCTTGCTGTAATTTTAGCGCTTTTGGTTGGAATATTCTGCCTTGTAGGCAATATTATAAAGGTGCTTGACAATAAGCCCTCAAGTGACGGTGGTTCAAAGGACAAGCCTAGTTCCTCTCAATCAACACCCAAAGAGCCATATGTAGTATCGTCGGCTACAGTTGTGAACACAGGCGATATAATAGTACACTCTACTATTTTAGACGGTGCTAAAACTAAAGATGGCGGCTACGATTTTTCCGCCTTTTTCGGTCCTGTTGTTCCTTATTTTTCAGATGCCGATTTAGCGGTTGCTAACCTAGAGGTAACCTTTGGTGGTACAGCTTTCAAATATTCAGGCTACCCTGCTTTCAATACGCCCGACTCATTAGCTGATGTTATGAAGAATGCGGGTATAAACCTATTTTTAACCTCTAACAACCACTGCTACGATACAGGTCTTACGGGACTAAAACGTACTGCAAATGTGCTAAAATCCAAAAAGATAGATTTCATAGGCACTAAAGAGACCGAAGCCGACCCCTCTTATATCGTGAAAAAGGTAAACGGAATTAAAATCGGTATCACAAATTTCACATATGAAAACACCTGTGAGGCAGGTAGAAAATCAATCAACGGAAGATTAGTTTCCACCGATGCTAATAATCTTATAAATTCTTTCAACTATAACCGAATAGATAATTTTTATCGTGAAGCCGAACAGATGATTGAAAATATGAAGGATGACGGTGCTGAGGCAATAGTATTCTATATGCATTGGGGCGAGGAATATCAGCTTAAACAAAACCGCTATCAAGATACCATTTCACAAAAGCTTTGTAATTTAGGTGTAGATGTTATAGTTGGCGGTCATCCTCATGTTATACAGCCTGTAAAGCTTTTACATTCTGAGGATAGTCAAAACACATCGGTTTGCATATACTCTATGGGAAATGCAATTTCAAACCAAAGAAAAGAACTTATGAATCCTGAATGTACCACAGGTCACACTGAAGACGGTATGCTCTTTTACTACACATTTGATAAATATAGCAACGGTGATGTTGTTTTATCGGGTGTTGATATAATACCCACTTGGGTTAACAAATATAGGGGCGGTTCGGGATATCAATACACAATGTATCCGCTTGAAACTGCAAACAGTGGCACTTCTGTCGGTCTTGATTCTACGGCAAGTGCTAAAGCTGCCGCTTCTTATGAACGCACCAAGCAAATAATTGCCGAGGGCCTAAAAGAATGTCAAACAGCGCTCGGCTGCAAGGTGAGATTCGAATCAACTAATAATTAAAAGGGTTAAAAAATGTTTAACAAAAATAAAATCAAGCTTATAGCATTCGATCTTGACGGCACACTCACCCAACACAAGCAACCTATAGAGCCTGAGGCTAAGGCGGTGCTCGAGCGTCTTAATGAAAAATACAGCTTAGTTATGGCAGGTGCAGGCTTACCCGATAGAATTTTCAATCAGATAGGAAGACTTCCTATTGATATCGTTGGAAATTACGGCTTGCGGTATGCAAAATACAACCACGATAAAAAGGACATCGAAATAATTTGGGATTTAACCTTCCCCTGTGATAAAGAGGATATTATTAAAAGAGCCGATATTATAAGGGAAAAATACGGATTTACTGTGTTTTCAGGCGATAGCGTTGAGTTTCATCCTTCGGGTTGCATAACAATAGCTCTTTTAGGAACAGACGCTAAGCTCCAAGATAAATTAGCCTTTGACCCTGACAGAAGCCGCCGCAGAGCTATATACAAAGAGGTTTGCGAGCTTTTTTCAGATTATAATGTATTCGTGGGAGGCTCTTCCTCGTTTGATATGGCGCCTAAGCCATACGATAAATACCACGCACTAAGCATCTACTGCAAGGAAAAAGGTATTGCACACAGCGAGGTTTTGTTTGTGGGTGACGATTACGGACTCGGCGGAAACGATGAATCGGTATATCTATCGGATATGAACTTCTTGTGTATTGACGATTACCGCACCTTCCCCGAAATAGCAACAAATAAATTACTTTAGAATAAAAATTGCCTGTAAGGATAAATCCTTACAGGCAATTTTTATTCTTTGGTTATAGGTTTATATTCTTGCTCTTTTTCCTTGATTTCTTGAAGTTGTTTTTGTTTTAGGCGTTTGATTATGCCTACCAACATAACGGTTGCTACCGCTATAAATGCTGCTATCAAAACAGCTAGTAAAAGAATATAAACTATAGAAATCGGTTGCTTTTGCGTTTTTGTTATTTTAAATGTGGAAACTATATCCTTTATATCCTCTTTTGCAGAAGGCTTTGAGGTAATAAAAGTGATGTGATAAAAATCGCCGCCTGAAACGGTTATATATTGACTTGAATAATAGCTTTTTCCCTTTGAGTTTTCAACATCCTCATTGAAAACAACATAGGTTATACCGTTTTGTTTTTGGATTTCATAGGTATCCTCGCTACTTTCTAACAGCGACTCCGCAAATTTCTTTAGCGACTCATCGTCAAGCCTTGAGGTATCACCTGTAAGCACCGATAAATCATTACTGTATACCGATATACTTAACTGGCTTGTGCGGTCATCACTTATGGCGAAATACTCTAAATTTTTATCACTAAAAAGCTCACTTGTCTCTTTTTCGGTAAGGCCTAACTTATTGGCAAGCTCTTTTTTATTTTCGCTTTTATAGGCACCAATAAAATCTTCTTTTGGTGTAAAGGTAAAAGCCTCGCTTAAAGCGTTAACACCTAGGGGTAAAATAAGAAGTAGGATTAGTATTACTGCAAAAATTCTAGTCTTCAAATTATCACTCCGTTATTTTGTTTTGTTTTTTTGCTGCTGTTAGTGTATTTTGCATAAGCATAGCTATAGTCATAGGTCCTACACCGCCTGGCACAGGGGTAATAAACGAAGCCTTTTCACTAACATTTTCAAAGTCAACGTCACCGCAGAGTTTACCGTCAAATCTGTTCATACCAACGTCTACAACTACTGCGCCTTCCTTTACCATATCAGCGGTTACAAATTTTGCCTTGCCAACAGCCGCTACTAAAATATCAGCCTCTTTACATACTTCTGCTAGATTTTTAGTTCTTGAATGACAGGTTGTAACTGTACCGTTTTTATGAAGCAGCAACATACTCATAGGCTTACCAACGATATTTGAACGGCCTATTACAACACAGGTTTTTCCCTCTGCCTCAATATTATAATACCTTAAAAGCTCCATTACACCTGCAGGGGTACAGGGAACAAAATCATAGTCCCCTATCATTATTTTGCCTACATTTGACGGATGAAAAGCGTCAACGTCTTTTCTAGGGTCGATAGCGTTTATAACGGTCTTTTCGTCTAAATGCTTAGGGAGTGGCAGCTGACAAAGAATACCGTTTATACTATCTTCATTATTTAATGTTTCAATAAGGCTTAAAAGCTCTTCTTGGGTTGTATTTGCAGGTAAAAGGTATTCCTGTGAAATAATACCTAAATCCTCGCACGCCTTTTTCTTATTGGCAACATATATTTTGGATGCAGGGTCCTCGCCTACTAATATTACCGCAAGACCAACGCTAACACCTTTAAGTCTTAACTCTGCTACACCATCGGCAACCTTTTTCTTAACTGCCGCCGATACTAATTTGCCATCAATTATCTTGCTCATTTTCTATCTCCTCTTCTATCTCTATATCATTTTCCTGTATATTTTCCTCTTCACCGAATACCGAAACATATCCTTCTGTTGCTTCTGTTTTTGCCTTTGAGCGCTTGTAAACAATTAAAAACGCCGCCGCAATACATATTACAACCGAAAGAAGTGAAGAAACCTTTATATTACCTATCATAAGACTATCGGTTCTTAGCAGTTCGATAAACGCTCTGCCAAAGCCGTACCAAACGCAGTACATAAGTGCAGTTTCACCGCTAAACTTCCTCTTTTTACTTAAAGTATGTAAAACAAAGAAGCCTACAATACACCAAATTGATTCATATAAAAAGCAAGGGTGCGCAAGAGCTGTAGGGTCATAGCCCTTTGTTATAAAATCAGAAACAACATTCTCACTTGTCATACCCCAAAAGCTACTGCCTGTAGGTCCGCCAAATGCTTCCTGATTGACAAAGTTACCCCATCTGCCGATACCCTGACCGATAAGGAAGCCAAGAGAAGCTAAATCAAGCATATCAGGAATACTTATCTTCCTTATTTTACACATAAGCACGCCAAAAACTGCCGCACCTATTACACCGCCATAGATAGCAAGACCTGAAAAGCCTTTGCCACTAAAATTGAAGAATTCTTTGAAAAAGTTGCCCTTTATATCATCAAAAATAAGATAATAACTACGAGCACAGAGGATTGCAAGAGGTGTTGTAACTAGCGCCACATCAAGCATTCGATCGGTATTTATACCTAGTCTTGCGGCATTTTTATAGCCGTAGATTAGCGCTAGCATAAAGCCCGCCGCTATAATAATACCATACCAATAAACCGACCAACCCGAGCCTATAGGTAAAGTAAAGGCTACAGGGTTTAAATATAAATCTATACCAAAAATAGTAACATTCATATTATTCTACCTCGTCTTGTTTTGGAAGTATAACAGATAAAACTGCATTTTCATCGCAGAAAACGTCAAGACGCTTCATAACATCGTCATAGCTTACGGTTTTAAGAAGCTTTATCTCTTCAAAGATATCGTAATCAAAAACTGCGCCTTCGACTAACTGCATGGTCATACCATCCACACTATTAAAGCGGCGAACAGCATCGCCGTAAAGTCCGCACTTTACAGCCGAGAACAGTTTTTTATCTATACCGTTTTCTCTAAGGCGGTGTATTTCCTCTTTAATTGCCTGCTCTACTGCCTTAGGGTCTTTAGATTCGCCCTCAAAAATTACTGCGGCATAGCCGTTGCCATTGAAATATTCTGCAGAAAACTCATCATTTATAAGACCTCTTTTAATTAGGTCTGCATACAAGGGTGAAGCCTCACCGCATATTATTTCAAGTAAAAGAGAAATGCAAACCTTTGATTTTAGTCTTCTGAAGGGTGAGGTAATCTTCTGCTTAAAACCTAAGCAGAACATAGGCATATTAACCTCTAATTTTTGTTCAACATAATTGTTAACAACCGTTTGAGGCTCTGTAAAGCTTCCCCTTACAATTTCTTTTGTTTCCTCGGAAAAATCAGCTTCCTTTACCCTTTTCAACACCTTATCGGCATCAACATTACCCACAATACAGATAAACATATTAGACGGGTGATAAAAGGTGTTGTAGCACTTATAGAGTAAATCGCTGTTAATTTCCGCTATGGATTCAACAGTGCCCGCAATATCAATTCTTACAGGATGAGCGTGATACATATTAAAAAGCATATTAAACATAACACGCCAAGCGGGACTATCGTCATACATTCTGATTTCCTGACCGATTATACCCTGCTCTTTTCTAACATTTTCCTCAGTAAAATAAGGATGTCTTACAAAATCAAGTAATATATCTAAATTTTCATAAAATCTATCTGAGCAAGAAAAGAGATAGCAGGTGCGGTCAAACGAGGTAAAAGCATTAGCCGAGGCACCCGTTTTTGCAAAGCGAGTGAAGGCATCGCCGTCCTCACTTTCAAAAAGCTTATGCTCAAGATAATGTGCAATTCCCTCAGGTACGGTAATCATTTCACCGTTTTCATCATTAAAACAGGTATCAATAGAGCCATATTTTGTACCAAAGATAGCATAAGCTGAGCTATACTGTGGCTTTTCCATTACATAAATTTTAAGCCCTGATGGGTGGACCGCTTTTACATAGCTCTCTCCCAGTGCGCTCTCAAAATATTCTTTTTTCATACTATTTAACCTCCTTTGGCAACAATCGGTAAACAGTGTGAAGTGAAACGGTTTTAGCCACCGCTACAATCTGTTCTCTTGTGATAGATGCTATTTTTTCGGCTGTTTCGTCAGGAGATACAAAGTTACCTGAAACCGCCTTCATACAGTACCAAACATCAAGCATCTCCTGAGAATCATTATAGCTTTTTAGTGAATCGGCTATTCCTCTAAGGGATGATTCGTATTCAAAATCTGTAAACTCGCCGTTTTTAACAATCTCTAATTGATTTAAAATTTCCTTGCTTGCTTTATCTACGTTTGCTTCTTCAACTCCGCTATCAACCGTTAAAAGTCCCTTTATTCTAATTGACGAAGCAGAACAATAATAGCAAAGGCTCATTTTTTCTCTAACATTTGTGAAAAGTCTAGAATATGGTGCGCCGCCGAAAATATCGGTCATCACGAGTGCAGGAAGAAGCTCATCCTTGCCCTCTGGCTTTTCCATAGAAAAGCCCATAACAAGCTTACCTTGAGCTACATCTAAACGCTCGGTAACTGTGTTAACCTTATCTGCTTTTTTGGTAGGCGCTGTTTTACCCATAACCGTAATATTTTCACGCTCTATTGTGCTGAATTTTTTAGATATTTCATCAAAAAAGCCTGTAGGCAGTGCGCTTGAAACAACATCTACAAAGCAGTATGCAGACTTTAGCATTCTTTCCCAAGCAACATAAAGGTCTTTGCCTGTAATCTCTTCTACCTGTTCCTCGGTTCCGCATTTTGCAAGACCGTAAGGCTCGCCCTTATACATTTCTTCAATAAGCCTTTGTTTTGCATATATGCGCTTTTCGCTTTTCTCGCCTCTTATATGCTCTATCGCCTTACGCTTTTCTCTTTGAACATCATAGTCTAAAAACTCACCGTTTTCGGTGTTAGGCTCGAAAATGAGTTCGCTAAGCAGCTCACAGGCCTGAAATGTTAGGCTCTCGCCGTCAAGCGTATATCTATCCCCTATAACCGAAACCGCCATTTTAAGCAGCTGATAATCGCCCACCTTTTCAGAAGAAGCCGAAAGCTGTGCACCGTAAAGCTTACTCAGCTTAAAGTTGAGTTTAGAAAAGTCGGGATATTTCTTACTGCTTGTGGTAAGCATAAAGGGTAGCAACGCATTTACTGCTATTGTTTCCTTATCAAGCGGCATAAAGAAATTAAATGAAATGAGAGTGGTGTTAAAACGGGTATTTTTAACAAAAAGACCGTCAACTCCGTTTGATAATAAGGTTTTGTTCTCTAACACAGAATACCTCCGAGCAAAGCAAAATTATATATTTAGATAATTATACCACACCTAAGGTCCGTTTAACAACTACTAAATTATATTTTTTACTAAAATATTATATATTTATAGTATATTTTGGTTGATTTAAAATGTTTTATTTGATATAATCTCTAAATAGAATAGCTCACAGAACAGAGGCGAATACAGTGGAAGAGAAAAAAGATTATTTAGGACATCGTGATAGGGTAAAATCAAGCTTTTTAAATCACGGGTTTGACAGCAATACCCATCCGTATTTAGTTTTGGAAATGCTACTATTTTACAGCATACCAAGAATTGATACAAAGCCGATAGCAAAACGACTTATAGCAAAATTCAAAACCCTAAATGCCGTTTTTTCTGCTAGTATAGAAAAACTTCAAGAGGTGGAAGGCATCGGTAAAAACACCGCCATCCAAATAAAACTCATAGGCGATATATTAAATATCTGCTCTTGCGAAAAGAATAATCTGGTAAAAGACTTTTCTTCGACCGACGATATAGGCGCATTTTTACTTAAAGAATATTCCTTTCTCTCCCTCGAAAAATTCAGTGTTCTTTGCCTCAATGCCATAGGCGAAAGGCTATCCTTCGACTTTGTTTCCGAAGGCGACACACATTCTGTAGGTGTGTCGGCAAGAAATATTGTTGAGATAGCTATTAAAAATGAAGCTACAAGTATAGTTTTATGCCATAACCATCCGAGCGGTGTAGCTTTACCAAGTCCCGTAGATGCTGAGATAACACAGATTATAGTTGATACGCTTCGTCCTATCGGTATCAGGGTGTTCGACCACATTATAATCGCTAATAACGATTATGTATCTATGGCGCAAAGCCGCGATTTTTGCGATATTTTTAATTACAAAAAATAAAATATTTTAGAATAAAAATAAATAAACTTGACATTGGGACCTAATAATAATATAATTATGTTTAATGTTGTGTTCCCCCTATGACCAAAGCGTCTAAATAAAATAAAGGTGGTTATTAAAAATGGTTAAGCCTATTAAAATAACTGATGACGGTCTTAAAAAACTTCAAGCAGAGCTTGAAGACTTAAAAACTAACGGCCGCGCAGATATTGCCGAAAAAATTAAGGTTGCAAGAGGCTACGGTGATTTATCCGAAAACAGCGAATACGACGAGGCTAAAAACGAGCAGGCTAAAATTGAAGCTAGAATTGCTGAGCTTGAAGTAATGCTCAAAAATGTTGAAATTATTTCCGACATCAAAGGTAGCGCTAAAACCGTTATGGTTGGTGTTAAGGTAAAGGTATACGATGAGGAATTCGATGAAGAATGCGAATATCGTATAGTAGGTTCTACAGAAGCAGACCCTCTAAACAATAAAATTTCCGATGAGTCTCCTGTAGGCAGAGCTTTAATGGGTAAAAAGGTTGGCGACAAGGTTACAGCCGAAGCTCCTGCAGGCGAAATTAAATTAGAAATTTTAGCTATTTCAAAATAATTTCGAGGGCAGTTAATACTGCCCTGTTTTTCTTAAAAGAAAGGATGTTTTAAATGGGCGAAAATAAAAACGCACCTGTACAGGAGCCGGATTTAAACGAGCTCTTAAAGGTTAGAAGAGAAAAGCTTTCTGCTATGAAAGAAAGCGGCAATGACCCTTTTATTAAAACAAAATATGACGTTACAGCTAACGCTAAAGAGATAAAAGCGGATTACGAAGGCTTTGAAAATAAAACCGTTTCACTTGCAGGCAGAATTATTGCCCGCAGAATTATGGGAAAGGCTAGCTTTGTAAGCCTTCGTGACGGTTACGGCGACATTCAGCTTTATGTTAAGCGTGACGATGTTGGCGAAGAAATTTACGCCGCATTCAAAAAGTGGGATATCGGTGATATTATCGGTATCAAGGGCTTTGTTTTCAAGACACAGACAGGTGAAATTTCGGTACATCTAAACCACATTGAGCTTCTTTCAAAGTCTCTAATTCCTCTGCCTGAAAAGTTCCATGGGCTCAAGGATAACGACCTTCGCTTCCGTCAGAGATATGTTGACTTAATAGTTAATCCAAACGTTAAGCGCAACTTTGAAATCCGTTCAAAGTTTATAAAATTTATGCGTAATTACCTTGATAATATGGATTACACCGAGGTTGAAACCCCCGTTCTTAACACAATCGTTGGCGGTGCGGCTGCTAGACCCTTTATCACACACCACAACACACTAAATATTCCTATGTATATGAGAATTGCTACCGAGCTTCCCTTAAAGCGTCTTATCGTTGGCGGTATGAACAGGGTTTATGAAATCGGCAGAATTTTCAGAAACGAGGGTATGGATCCTAAACACAATCCTGAATTCACTACCGTTGAGCTTTATCAGGCTTATGCCGATTTCCATGATATGATGGATATAGCAGAGGGTATTATTTCGGGTGCCGCTATGGAAATTCACGGTACTTATGAGGTAGAATGGCTCGGCGAAAAGATAGACCTTACACCCGGTTGGCGCAGACTTACTATGGTTGATGCCGTTAAGGAATATGTAGGCATTGATTTCGGCGCTATTACAGACGATGCCGAGGCAGTCGCCGCCGCTGAGAAAATCGGTGTAGAGCTCGCTGAAACCGCAGACAAGACCTGGGGTAATGCGCTTTACGCTTGCTTTGACCAGATAGTTGAAGAAAAGCTAATACAGCCTACATTTATAACAATGTATCCTGTTGAGGTATCTCCTCTTACAAAGGCTTCCCCTGAGGACCCAAGGCTTACCGAGCGCTTCGAGCTCTTTGTATGTCACTCAGAGCTTGCAAACGCATATTCAGAGCTTAACGACCCAATCGTTCAGCGTGAGCGTTTTGAAAAGCAGTTAGAGCTTCGTGACAGAGGCGACGACGAGGCAGAAATGCTCGACGAAGATTTCCTAACCGCTATGGAATACGGTATGCCACCAACAGGCGGCATGGGAATCGGTATCGACCGTGCAGTAATGCTACTCACCGGCGCAGACACCATAAGAGAGGTAATCCTCTTCCCCACAATGAAACCGCTTGATTGATATTAAATCTATATAACCCTGTATACCTCTCGGTATACAGGGTTTTTGTTCACCTTAAACTGCAATTCAAGCCAAACTCACTGTTTTTTCGTTTAGTTTTGATTTATTGAAAATATTATATAAGCGTGTTATAATATGAAAAATTTTAATTTACTTAATCTGAAATTAAATAAATAGCGTTACAGTTGCAAGGAGAAATAACATGGATCAATATAAACTTACAAAAAATGCTTGCTATCTTGCAAGTATGACAATGGCGATATCCGCTAATTTATCGCCCCTTTTGTTTTTGATATTCCGAGATATGTATAATTTATCTTATACGTTGCTTGGTCTTTTGGTGGTGATAAATTTTTTCACACAACTTTTTATTGATCTGGTATTTACTTTTTTTACCAAATATTTTAATATACATAAAACGGTGAGAACCACTCCGCTTATTGTTTTTATAGGTTTAATATTGTATGCCGTTTTACCAAAATTCTTCCCCGCTCTAGCATATCTTTGGATTGTAATGGGAACGGTAATATTTTCTATCGCTTCAGGATTAAACGAGGTTTTACTAAGTCCTGTGATTGCAGCAATTCCAAGTGAAAACCCCGAACACGAAATGAGCAAACTGCACTCAATGTATGCGTGGGGTGTAGTAGGTGTAGTAATCCTTAGCACACTGTTTTTATCCGTTTTCGGCGGCAGGAATTGGATGTATCTTGCTCTTTTATGGTCAATTGTTCCGTTTGTAACATTTTTGATGTTTTCAAAAGCCAAGCTTCCGCAGATGGATAATTCCGGCGGACAACAAAAGCAAGCCAAAACATTCAGCAAAGGAATGTTTTTATGCGTGTTATGTATATTCTTTGGCGGTGCGGCAGAATGTACAATGTCACAATGGGCTTCGGGATTTATAGAAAACGCGATAGGTGTTCCTAAGGTTTACGGCGATGTTTTAGGTGTTGCTCTGTTTGCGGCGCTATTAGGAATTGGAAGAACACTGTATTCTAAATACGGCAAAAAAATCATCAACGTTTTATTTTACGGTATGTTAGGTGCAACCGTTTGCTATTTTGCGGCAAGTTTATCATTGAGTCCTGTAATCGGAGTTATAGCATGTGCTCTTACAGGAATTTTTACATCTATGTTATGGCCCGGAACTTTGATTTATGTAGAAGAAAAATTTGCAAACGTAGGCGTTGCAGTTTATGCACTTATGGCAGCAGGTGGCGATATGGGCGCTTCTGTTGCACCTCAGTTGCTTGGAATTGTATCTGATAACTTCAGTTTGACAACTTTGGCATCAAATATTTCAAATACGTTTAATATAAGCGTAGAACAGGTTGGTATGAGAGCGGGCTTGCTTTTAACAGGTCTTTTCCCTCTTACAGGCGTACTCTGCATACTTTGCATGAAAAAATATTTTAAAAAGCATATCAAGAAGGAAATATAATACGACGTTGTTGCTTACAAAATAAATAAATTTTGCAAAGAATAAGGGTTTTTTTGTTAATTGCTTCACTATTGAATTAAGTTTTCTTATGTATTATAATAAATAAAATTTTAGGAGGTAATTTTATGGAAAATAGGGATTTTTATGATACCATAATAGATGTTATTGATTTTTTAGTTTATTACACCAGATTTTCAACCTCAAAAAATTGTTTTCTCAGCATTACAAAACAATACGGTTACCCTGACGAGTGCCTTGACAATTATGATGAAAAGTATGACTACAAAAAGATTTTCTTAAGCCACTACTTTTACGAGGCTTGGTATGACGATGAAATGGACTTTGACGGCAAGCCCCTTGCCACACTAGCTAGTCACGAGGTTTTCGCGAATCTCGAAAGAATTATGAGAAAAAGGGATAGCGTTGCTAAATACATAAGAAGCGTATCTCTCGAAACTTTAGTTGACCTAAAGAAAGAATACGGTCTTGTATAGCTTTAAAGCACTGCGAAAAAAATATCGCAGTGCTTTTGATTTTTAATCGTTTTTCTATTGCGACAATAAAAAAACTGTGTTATAATGTTAAATAATGTATTTTTATTTAAAAAAGGAGTTGTAATTATGAGCGTTGATATGACTAAGTGGCAAGAAATTGCTAAGCAGAACATACACAATCGCCCAGAGGGTACAGGCCGTATGGCAGGTAAAATCACCATCGTTACAGGTGCGGCACAGGGCTTTGGCAAGGGTATTGCTGAGGAGCTTTACAAAGAGGGCGCTACCATTGTTATCGCTGATATGAATCAGCCTTTAGCTGAGCAGGTGGCAAGCGAATTAGGAAACCGAGCTTGCGCTATTCCTGTAAATGTATCTGACGAAGAAAGCGTTGCTTCACTAGTAGCACAGACTGTTGAAAAATTCGGCGGTCTTGATATGATGGTTGCAAATGCAGGCGTTGTTCGTTCAGGACCTATTGCTACCTTTGAAAAGAAGGATATGGAGTTTGTAACAGCCATTAACTACACAGGTCTTTTCCTTTGCTGCAAATATGCCGCAATTATTATGCAGGCTCAGCACGAAGCAGATAAGGATGCTATGTTTGATATTATTGCTATGTCTTCAAAGTCAGGTCTTGAGGGCTCTAATAAGAACTTTGCTTATGCAGGCTCAAAGTTTGGCGCTATCGGTTTAGTTCAGAGCTTTGCACTTGAGCTTTGCGAATATAACATTAAGGTTAACGCTATCTGTCCAGGCAACTATCTTGACGGCCCACTCTGGACCGATCCTGAAAAGGGCCTTTTCGTTCAGTATCTTAACGCAGGTAAGGTACCCGGTGCTAAGACTGTCGAGGATGTTAAGCGTTTCTATGAGTCTAAGGTGCCGCTAAACAGAGGCTGTTTACCTGTTGACGTTGCCCGTGCTGTTATGTACTGTATGGAGCAGACCTATGAAACCGGTCAGGCTATCCCCGTTACAGGCGGACAGGTAATGTTAAATTAAGGGTGATATTATGATTGATATAAATATATTAAATAAACTCAATGCGCCTACCAAGGAAGAAAGACTTAATAATCTTAAAGAGGTTTTAAAAGATACTACCTTCCCTGTTGCTGTAAAAGAATATATAAACAACCATATTCACACTACATATTCTTTCTCACCCTACTCCCCTACTGCCGCAGTATATGCCGCTAGAATGGAGGGTCTTTGCACCGCAGGTATAATTGACCACGACTCTATTTCGGGCGCTAAGGAATTTTTAGAGGCGGCAAAAATTATAGATATGCCTGTTACAATAGGTATGGAGTGCAGAGTTTCTATGCAGGGTACACCCCTCCAAAATCTTCGCACCAACAACCCCGACCAGATAGGTATAAGCTACATGACAATTCAGGGTGTGCCTCACGATAAGATAGACCGCTTAACCGAATTTTTTGAACCCTTTAGACAGGCTCGTCATGAAAGAAACAAAAAGATGATTGCGAAAATCAACGAGCTAATCGACGGTATTTCTTTAGATTACGATTTGGACGTTTTACCACTTTCCGAAGCAAAAGACGGTGGCGGTGTTACCGAACGTCATCTTATGTATGCTTTAGCCAAAAAGTTAGTTTCCTTAGTTGGCAAGGGCGAAAAGATGGTTGAAAAATTATCCAATATGGGCGTGTCACTATCAGATAAGCAAAAGGCTTTAATGCTAGATACCGAATATAATTTTTATGAGTATGATTTATTAGGTATTTTAAAGAGTGCTTTTGTACCTAAAATTTACATTGACGCTACCGATGAATGTCCAAAGCTAAATCAGGTTGTAGCTCTTTGCAACGAGGTAAACGCTTTCCTTTGCTACGCATATTTAGGCGATGTTGTTGACTCGGTTACAGGTGATAAAAAGGCGCAAAAGTTTGAGGACGATTATCTTGACGAATTGTTCGTATGCCTTAAAAACGAGGGCGTCAAGGCACTGACCTATATGCCAACTAGAAATACACCCGAACAGCTTAAAAGGGTTAGAAGCCTTTGCGAGCAATACGATATGTTCCAGGTTTCAGGCGAGGATATAAATTCACCTCGACAGAGCTTTATAATTCGTGCCATGGAAAATCCAATGTTTGCAAATTTAATTGATGCTACCTGGAAGCTAATCAAACACGAAAACAAATAGATATAATAAAAGGGCGACCGACGGTCGCCCTTTTGTTTTGCATTTGTAATATTTTCGGGAGGGGTAACCCCTCCCCTACAACTGAATTTAAATTTATTCGGTTCTTAGTGCTACAACTGGGTCTTTTTTAGCCGCGCTTCGTGAAGGGATAATTCCTGCAAAGAGGGTAAGAATTACGCTTATTGCAATAAAGAGGATTGCAACGGGTAACGGCAACTGCGCTTTAAGACCGCTGATATCTGTTAGTGCATAAAGAATAGCATTTATCGGAATGCATAGCAGATAGGTTATAATTACACCGAGAAGTCCCGAAGTAAAGCCCAAAATTGCAGTTTCGGCATTAAACAGACCCGAAACATTCTTCTTTGATGCACCTATTGCTCTTAATATTCCTATTTCCTTTGTTCTTTCCTGAACAGAAATAAGTGTTATAACGCCAATCATTATAGAGGAAACTATAAGCGATACCGCAACAAAGGCTATAAGAACATAGGTAATTGCATTTATTATGGTGGTAATTGAGGACATCATAATTCCAACATAATCGGTGTATTTAATCTTTGAAATTTCTGGGGCATCTTTATTGTATTCGGCAATTACATCTTCAATAATATCCTTATCCTCGAATGTTGCAGCGTATAGGTTAATGGTTGATGGGTTATCGAGACTCACATAACCTAATTTTTTTAGATTTTGCTCGTAGCTAGAATCTGAGAAGGTTAAAACCTCGTCATAATAGATTGCCGCCTTTTCTGCTGTATAGGTAGGTACAGCTGCATCAAGCATAGCACTAAGCTGTGCTTCATTCATAACCGACAACTGTGCCTTTACACCCTCGGCATATTTTGCCTTATACTGCTCTACCGCCGCTTTCTCATAGAATTCTTTAACATCTTCGTCACTCATAGATTCTAAATAGCTTAGAATTTCTTCCTGTGACATTCCTGTTTGTTCTTTCAGCGCTGCCGCCATAGCCTGTTCGGCAACCTTGCGGTCATAGCCTGCCATTATGCCCGCTACCGCTTGTTCCAGCTCCTCTTTTGCAGGAATACTCGAAATACTTATAAAGGCTTGCGCCTTGCCCTTTTCGTCAAGTGAAGCTACATATTTATTAAATTCTTTATGCTTTTCTTCATCTGTTAAACTGCCTGTATTCTCTTTAAAGGGAAGACCTGTGAATATATCTTTATCTTTTGCTTCTAGCTGTGCTTTGATTGCCGTTGAATCTTCTGACTTGGTTATAATGTACTCGGTTAAAGCCTTAGTGTAACCGATTGAACCTTTGAGCATTGTAGAGACTGCATCCTCATTAGGCTTTATAATACCCACAACCTTCAACGGAATACCGTTATCATAAAGGTATTTAAGGCCTGCTTCACTATTTCTTAAATCGGTATAAAGACCTGTCACCTTATCAAAGGTATAGCACTCGGAATTTAAAACGGTGCGATATTCTCTCTCACATATTTCTTTGTAGGTCCATTTTCTTTCGCGAACTTCAATTTCTTCGCCCTCTAAAGCCGCCTTGGTTACCTTGTCAATTTCTTCCTTAGTTTTAAGGCCTAAGGCATAGAGTGTCATATCGTCAAGCTCGTTATTTTCATCGAGAACTAGCACAATCTCGTTATACTTTGTAGGCCAATTACCGTAAATCACATCATACTGTTTTTCAAGCACAGGGTTTATAAGGGATCCGTCCTCACCACTTAGCATTTCCTGCCACAAACCTGATGAGCCCATTGACGACATCGATGACATCATAGGGCTTCCGCCCATAGCTCCCATATTGCCGCCCATATTAAGCATACCCGATAAATCCATTCCAAAATATTCAAGCAATATTTCCTGCATAAGCTCCTGTGAATCTGAGTGGATTATATTGCCGTCTGAAGCTTTGGTGTAAACGAGCAAATCGGTATTGTAGGTATACTGAACACCCCTAAGGGCTGAGCCTAAGGAATTTTCGTCTACCTTATTCTTCTTTTCTTTTTCTATATATTTTTTAAAGGACTCAAGGTCGTTAACTGTGGTTTCAGCGGAATTTAACGCATTCACCAAATCATAAACCATAGATTTTTGATATACAGCATCGTTTTCATGTTTTTTAGCCGACTTTGCCGTTCCCATAAACGCTTCCATAAGACTGCCAAGGTCCATACTCTGCGCCTCAATGGTTAACGGATATGAGGTTAGAGTATCCTCTTGGACTGTGTTTATATAGGCGGTCATTCCGTGGGATACCGCATAGATTAAGGCTATACCTATAATACCAATACTTCCCGCAAATGAAACAAGTGCGGTTCTGCCTTTTTTGGTAAATAGGTTTTTAAGTGATAATCCAAACGAGGTAAAAAATGAAATAGAGGGTTTTTTAACACCCTTTTCATTTTCTATTTTTTTATCGGCTAATGCTTTTTCCTGTTTAAGCTCATCTTCGGTAATAGGGTTTGTGTCTCCTGTAATCTCACCGTCAAGCATATTTATAATTCTGTTTGAATAGCGATTTGCAAGCTCTGGGTTATGGGTTACCATAACTACAAGACGGTTTTTAGATATTTCTTTTAAAATATCCATAACCTGAACGCTGGTTTCGGTATCAAGTGCGCCTGTAGGCTCGTCGGCAAGAATTATATCGGGATTATTAACTATCGCTCTGGCAATAGCAACACGCTGCATCTGTCCTCCCGACATTTCGCTCGGCTTTTTGTTTATTTGGTCGCCAAGTCCCACCTCTTCAAGCGCTTTTTTTGCCCTTCTTTTTCGTTCTTGCTTTGAAACGCCCGA
This sequence comes from Acutalibacteraceae bacterium, assembly GCA_045577835.1. Lineage (GTDB taxonomy): Bacteria > Bacillota > Clostridia > Oscillospirales > Acutalibacteraceae > UBA737. Next base: position 53,785 of record JAZNJD010000037.1, read on the forward strand.
AAGGGTAAGTGCTAATTCCACATTTTGAAGAACAGTTTGATGCGGAATTAAATTATAGTTTTGGAAAACAAAGCCGACCGAATGATTGCGATAAGCATCCCAATCTCTATCGCCGAATTCCTTGGTTGAGCGCCCATTTATTACAAGGTCACCTTCGGTATATTTATCGAGGCCGCCTATAATATTAAGCATGGTTGTTTTACCACAACCTGAGGGACCTAAAATCGATACAAACTCGCTCTCTCTGAATGTAAGATTTATTCCTTTAAGTGCGTGAACTATTTCACTGACTGTTGGATAATCTTTTATAATGTTTTTAAGCTCTAGCATACACGCTATCCTTCCCGAAAATATTTATCTTAATTGAATAATACATTATATTTATGAACAGGAAATAAACAAAACTGTAATTTTTAGTAATAGACAAAATTTAAGGGGTTGTCAATTTAGACAACCCCTCTTGCTGTTATTTAAGATTATTTGCAAAGCTGTTTCTTTGCGCCGAAAACTACTGCTGCAGCACCGAGCATAACTACTGTTAAAGCAATAGCGGTTGCATCAGAAGTTGGAGGAGACTGAGGTTCCTTCTTGTTACCTGTTACAGGATCGGTAATCTTGCCGTCATAGTTACCGCAAATGATAAGGTCTTTTTTAGCAACTATTGTGATAGAAGGAGACTTAGAATCACCTGCTGTAATGGTATAGTCAGTACCTTCCTTAGCTAAAGAGCCATCTGGCTTATAAATAGACCAAGATTCAAACTTACCCTCTGCGTCATCCTTTTCAACCTTAACGGTTGTGTCTACAGCAACCTTTGTAGGAGTGCCTTCAACGGTAACGCCTTCAATACCTTTAGCGGAATGAATTGTAACGCTTACCTGTGGTGTTCCTGTTGGGCTGTTAGTAGCAGCAACACAAGAGAACGAAAGTGTAAATACTGCAGCTAGTGCAAGAATTATAGCAACTGCCTTTTTCATAATAAATTACCTCCGGAAATTTGATTCGTTAAGATTATAATTTTACTAGTGTAGTTATTATATCACTTTTGTCTGCTTTTGTAAATACCTTTTTTAAAAAATTTTATGTTATATAATAATACATTTTTCTTGTAAAAGGTAATGTTTTGTGATAAAATGTTATATGTATTGTTATGTTTAAATTCAGAAGGAGATTTTATGACTTTTAAGGAAGAAATAAACCGACGTAGAACATTTGCGATTATTTCCCACCCTGACGCCGGTAAAACCACACTAACAGAAAAACTTTTGCTTTACGGAGGCGCTATACAAACAGCGGGCTCTGTAAAGGGTAAGGCAACTGCAAAGCACGCAGTTTCGGACTGGATGGACCTTGAAAAGCAAAGAGGTATTTCTATAACATCTTCGGTTATGCAGTTTGAGTATGACGGATTTTGCATAAATATTCTCGATACCCCCGGCCACCAGGACTTCTCTGAGGACACCTACCGTACACTTATGGCGGCTGACAGTGTTGTTATGGTTATCGATGCCGCTAAGGGTATCGAGCCGCAGACAAGAAAGCTTTTTAAGGTTACCGCTATGCGTAACATCCCGATATTTACCTTTATAAACAAGCTTGACCGTGAGGCTAGAGACCCGTTTGAGCTGCTTGACCAGCTTGAAAAAGAGTTCGGCATCGGCACCTACCCTGTTAACTGGCCTATCGGCTGCGGTGTAAGCTTCAAGGGCGTTTTTGACCGTGACCGCAGACAAATTATGACCTTTAACGAATTCCACAGAGGTCAGGAGCGCTTAAATGCTATCGAGTGTGATATTACCGATACCGAAAAGTTAGACGAGTTAATAGGTCCGTATCAGAGAGCCGAGCTTGTAGACCAGATAGAGCTACTTGACGGTGCTAGCTTTGAGTTTGATTTAGAAAAAGTAAGATGCGGAAAATTAACCCCTGTTTTCTTCGGCTCTGCCCTTACAAACTTCGGTGTTGAGCCATTCCTTGAAAACTTCCTTAAGATGACCACATCTCCCCTTGCACGCAATACTAAAGAGGGCAGTGTTGACCCTACAGACGAAACATTTTCAGCCTTTGTTTTCAAAATTCAGGCAAATATGAACAAGGCTCACCGTGACCGTATGACCTTTATGAGAATTTGCTCGGGCAAGTTCCAAAGAGACAAGGAATACTATCACGTGCAGGGTAAAAAGTCTATGCGTCTTTCTCAGCCTCAACAGCTTATGGCTCAGGACAGACAGATTATAAACGAAGCCTATGCAGGCGATATTATAGGCGTTTTCGACCCCGGTATTTTCTCTATCGGTGATACCATTTGCGAGGCTAAGCACAAGGTTGAATTCGAGGGAATACCTACCTTCGCTCCCGAGCATTTTGCTATGATAGAGCAGATAGACAGTCTTAAGCGTAAGCAGTTTGTTAAGGGTGTTGAACAGATAGCCCAAGAGGGTGCTATACAGATTTTCCACGAGCCTAATTCGGGTATGGAAAGGGTTATCGTGGGCGTTGTAGGTGTGCTTCAGTTTGAGGTGCTTGAATACCGTCTTAAAAACGAATACAATGTTGACGTTATAAGAAACAACCTACCCTTCCAGTATATCCGTTGGATAAAAAACACAGATTTGGATATTGCCTCTCTAAACCTTACCTCCGATACAAAGTGGGTACAGGATTTCAAGGGCAACAATCTCTTGATTTTCACAAGCGAATGGAACATTAACTGGGCGCTTGAAAAGAATAAGGATTTAATCCTTGCAGATTTCAGTAACGACTAAACAGAAGGTGCTATAAAATGGAAAACGAAATTGCTAAAAAAAGAGTATTAAGCTGTATACAGCCAAGCGGTCTGTTAACACTTGGCAACTATCTCGGCGCACTCAAAAACTGGGTTAAGATGCAGGATGAGTTTGATTGCAGCTTTGCTGTTGCTGACCTTCACTCTATAACCGTCCGTCAGGAGCCTGCTAAGCTTCGAAGCCAGATTTATTCTACCTATGCGCTACTACTGGCGCTCGGTATCGACCCCCAAAAGAACACAGTTTTTATTCAGTCACACGTACCCGAGCATTCTCAGCTTAACTGGTTGCTTTCTTGCTATACACAGTTTGGTGAAATGTCAAGAATGACACAGTTTAAGGATAAAAGCTTAAAACATCCCGATAATATAAACGTAGGTCTTTTCTCCTACCCTGTGCTTATGGCGGCAGATATTCTGCTTTATAAGTCCGACTTGGTGCCTGTTGGTGACGACCAGAAGCAGCACCTCGAAATAGCAAGGGATATCGCTGTTCGCTTTAACAATATCTACGGCGATGTTTTCACAATTCCCGAGCCTTATATCGCTAAATCGGGTGCTAGAATTAAATCGCTTCAGGATCCAACCAAGAAGATGTCAAAATCCGATGATAATACAAACTCTTGGGTTGCTATTCTTGACACTAAGGACGATATTATAAGAAAGTTCAAGCGTGCTGTTACCGATTCTGATGCTACAATTCGTATGGCTGACGATAAGCCCGGTATTTCTAACCTTATTACCATTTACGGTGCGGTTACAAACAAGACTGTAGCTGAAGTTGAAAAGGAATTCGAGGGTAAGGGCTACGGTGACTTTAAGTTGGCTGTCGGCGAAGCAGTAGCGGATACACTAGCACCTATAAAGAAGCGCCACGACGAGATTATATGCGACAAGGGCGAGCTTGAACGTTTATATCGTGAGGGCGCTGACAAGGCAGAGCGACTAGCTCGCAAAACCTATTTTAAGGCTATGAAAAAAGTAGGTTTCGTGCTATGAGCCAGAACTACTGCTCACAAGCTTCTGATACAATCGAAAAGATAATAAATTCAGGCAGAATTCCACACGCTTTCTTAATTGAAGGCGAGGTTGAAAATCAAGGTATGGAGCTAGCATTAAAGCTAGCTAGAGGCTGTGTCTGCGAGGGTGAAGTAAAACCCTGTGATAAATGCAAACAGTGTTTAACCGCTATAAATTATTCCAACCCTGATATTTCGGTAATTTCTGCCGAGGACGGAAAAAAGAATATTTCTATTGCACAGATTAGAACAATGCGTTCAGAGGCTTTCATAAAGCCCCATTCAGCTGTGCGCAGAGTTTTCATAATAAAGCAAGCCGAGCTTATGAACGAGGCGGCACAAAATGCTCTTTTAAAGGTGTTAGAGGAGCCTCCCAAAAACGTTGTGTTTATACTGCTTGCTTCTTCCAGAACACTTCTACTTGAAACCGTTATTTCAAGATGCACCCTATTATCTACCGAAAAAGGTAAAGCGGACTGCGATAATGCTAATGCTACAAAGTTTTTAGAATTAGCATTAAAAGGAAACGAATATGAAATTTTAGAGCTTTTGCAACCGCTTGAAAAGGACCGCAGAGGCACAGAAAATTTCTTTTTAAATCTTAAGGTGGCTATTAAAAACGAGCTGCGAGCCTCCTACAATTTAAAAGCCAAAGCAAGAATTTTAAGCAGTATTTATGATAGATGTGATTGCTATATGGACCTGCTTAAAACCAATATAAATCTGCCGTTGCTTTTTTGTGCAGTTACAAGCGAAATAAAGCAACTTACAGAAAATTAAAAAATGATTTCCTAATTGGAGGACTTCTTTATGACAGAGGTTATTTCCCTAAAATTTAAAGAGGGCGGAAGAATATATTATTTTGCGCCTTGCGGTATTGAATTTCAAAACGGCGATATGGCTGTTGTTGAAACCGCAAACGGTTTATCTATCGGAACCGTAGCCAAAGCTAACCATACCGTTGAGGACGATGCTATCTCCGCACCGCTTAAAAACTGCTTACGCAAGGCAAACGAAAGCGATATAAAAAAGCTTAAAGAAAACGAGAAAAAAGAAAAAGAAGCCTTCGGCATTTGCGAAGAAAAGATTTTAGCGCATAAGCTTGATATGAAGCTAGTTAATGTTGAATATTCTTTTGACGGCTCAAAAATCACATTTTTCTTCACTGCTGACGGCAGGGTGGATTTCAGAGAGCTTGTAAAGGATTTAGCCGCTAAGTTCCGCACACGAATAGAGCTTAGACAAATCGGTGTTCGTGATGAGGCAAGAATGCTCGGCGGTCTTGGCATATGCGGTCAGCCCTATTGCTGTAAGCGTTTTCTTGACGATTTCCAACCAGTTTCTATTAAAATGGCAAAAGAACAGGGCCTATCACTTAACCCCACCAAAATTTCGGGTAGCTGTGGCAGACTTATGTGTTGCCTAAAGTACGAGCAAAATTCCTATGACCATTTAATTTCAATCACCCCATCTATTGGCTCAACCGTTAAGACTAAAGAGGGTGTTGGAACGGTAATAGATGTAAACCTGATTACAGGTAATCTCATTGTTAAGCCTAAGGATGAAGACAGTATTCCATATAAGGTTAATCGCAGTGAGGTAAAAATCTTATCAGCAAAGAAAAAACCCGTAAATGAAAAGGAAGAACTTGACGAAAATTTAGATATTTTGTAAATTTTAGTGTTTATAAATATTTTCTCTTGCTTTTTTGCTATTTTGTGTTACAATTAAATTATTATTTAAGGTTTTCCTTAATAAATATGTATTTTACTTGACGGAGGTGTATATAAATGGCTTTCAAAATTACTGATGAATGCATAAGCTGTGGTGCTTGCGCAGCTAGCTGTCCTGTAGAGGCTATCGCTGAGGGTGACGCTAAGTTCGAGATCGATGCTGATAAGTGCTGCTCTTGCGGTGCTTGTGCCTCCGGTTGTCCTGTAGACGCTATCGTTGAGGAATAATTTAATTTAAATTACTTAACAAAAAAGAGAAGATTCGTTTGTCACGAGTCTTCTTTTTTGTTTTTGTATGTATAGTGATATGCTGACTAACGTCAGCGTGATATTTCCTTTTTTATCCTCGCCTATGGCGAGATATTAAAAAAAGAAAGTGATATTAAACCTATCGGTTTAGTGATATTTTATTCGCCCCAAAACTGTACGCAGGACAATATCACTATGCGAAAGCATAATATAACTGCGAAGCAATATCACTCGCCGCAAGGCGAATAAAGTTGCGTGATACTCCGTTTGGAGTATCACGCTAATAGCACACCGCCATTTATTTTAGTTAAGATTATCCCATTCTTCCATTAAATTTAAAAGCTCCTCCTCTTTTTGAGCTAAGCTTTCGGTAATCTTAGATAAAAGAACATAATCTGCTATATTTTCTTCTTTTTCTATTTCCTTTTTCAAATTTTCTATTTCTGCTTCTAGCTCTGAAATTTTAGTTTCAAGCTTTAAAATAGCTCTTTCCCTTTTGGCTTTTTCCTTGCCTGGTGTTGTATAGGTCTTTTTAGAGCCACCCTCTTTTCTTTGAGGCTTTTCTTCGGTTTCTGACATATTAGCAGACATATTTTCAAGATACTGATTATATCCGTACTCATAAAAAATTGTTTTTCCATTCTCAAAGCTTAAAAGCTTGCTTGCTAATTTCCTTATAAAATATCTATCGTGGGATACAAATAGAAGCGTTCCCTCAAAATACTCTAAAATATCCTCAAGCGCCTCTTTTGAGAGAATATCCATATGGTTTGTAGGCTCATCGAGGATTAAGAAATTAGGATTTTTCTTAAATATTTTACAAAGGGCTAGTCTTACTCGTTCTCCACCTGAAAGCATATCAAGTGTTTTAAAGACATCTTCGCCTGTAAAGAGAAAGGCACCAAGTGCACTTCTTGCCTCAAAATCGTTAAGCGATGGAAAAGCAGACTGAAAATCATCAAGCACCGTTATAGAACCTTTATATTGTGCCATCTGCTGATCAAAATAACCTATTCTAACATTGGCGCCTATGTTTATACTACCGCCAAGGCTTTTACATTTGCCAACGATAGTTTTAAGTAGTGTTGATTTGCCAAGACCGTTACCGCCAATTATACCAACCCTATCCCCCCTTAAAACTGAAAAGGAGGTTTCGGTGAGCACAGTGTCAAAGCCTATTTTCAAATCATTTACACTCAGCACATCCTTAGCACTTACAATTTCAGGCTCTAAAACTGCTCTAAAGGTTTTATTATCAAAGCTTTCGGGCGCATCTAACTTTTCCATTCTATCTATTTGTTTTAGCTTTGATTGTGCCATTTTAGCCTTGGTTGCCTTATATCTAAAACGCTCGGCAACTGCAGAAATACGCTCAATTTCCTTTTGCTGAGCCTCGTATTCCTTTTGTCTTTGCGCTCTACGGTCTTTTTTAAGTTTCGTAAAGGCACTATAGTTTCCAACATATCGCTCGGTTTTGCCGTGCTCTATTTCGTAAACCTCGTTCACGGTTTTATCTAAAAACTCACGGTCGTGCGATACTATTACAACAGCCTTTTTATACGAGGATAAATACTCTTCAAGCCATTTTACCGCCTCTATATCAAGGTGGTTTGTAGGCTCGTCAAGGAGCAGTAAATCGGGTTTTGAAAGCAGTAGCTTTAAAAAGGCCAACTTTGTTCTTTGCCCACCCGAAAAACAGCTTACAGGCTTACTTTTATCTTCATCGGTAAAGCCAAATTTCTTTATTGCCGCTTCATATTCCTTTTCAAAATAGAAACCACCCTCGTTTGTGAAAATTTCGAGCAAAGTGGTATATTCTTTTATAGTCTGCTCGTTTTGACTAGTTTCCATTTCTTTAAGCAAGGTATCTAGCCTTTGCTTCATATTAAGAATTTCTTTGTAAGCCGAGCGAATTTCTTCAAGCATTGAAACGCTTTCGTCCTCAAAGGTCATCTGGTCTAGCATACCGATAGTTACCTTACCTGAAAGCGCAAAAAAACTATCCTTGTTTTCATTTTTAACAAGGGGGAGTTTTCCGGAGATGGTCTTTAAAAGTGTGGTTTTTCCGCAACCGTTACGACCCACTATCGCTATTTTACTATTTGTATTTATTTCAATGTTTATATTAGTTAGTATCGGCATACCGGATAAATCTACGGCGCCGTTATGAATTTTTAGTTGCACAAAATCCTACTCTCGTTTTTAAATCTGCCAATCTATAGGTTCTAAACCATTATTTTTAAGTATCTCATTAGTTTTTGAAAAATGTTTGCATCCAAAAAATCCGCCATAGGCTGAAAGAGGGCTTGGATGCACCGTAATTAGCTTTTTATGTATCGGGTTATTTATTATTTCTGCCTTTTTTCTAGCATTAGCACCCCAAAGCAAAAAGACTACGGGGGTGCTTTTTTTATTTAGCTCACTAATTACTCTATCGGTGAAGATTTCCCAACCCATACCTTTATGACTGTTAGCCTGACCGCGTCTTACTGTTAGTACTGTGTTGAGAAGTAATACACCCTGTTTTGCCCACTCGGTTAGCTCTCCGTGATTTGGAATATTAAAACCTATATCGCTGTTTAATTCCTTATATATATTCTTAAGCGACGGTGGTGGCTCTACCCCTTTTTTTACAGAAAAGCAAAGACCGTGTGCCTGATTTGGCTCGTGATATGGGTCCTGCCCTATTATTACTACCTTAGTATCGGCAAACGAGGTGTATCTGAGGGCATTAAATAAATCGTACATATCAGGATAAACGGTATATTTAGAATATTCTGCTTTTAAAAAAGCTCTTAGTTTTTTATAATAAGGCTTTTCCCATTCGTCTTTTAAGATTTCATCCCAATCGTTACCAATAGATACCATTTTTGCACCTCTTAAACTATGTCGTAAACCTCTACTATTCCGCTACTGTGATATAAAGACGGTGTTATAAGCAGAGAATAGCCTCGCCCATTATCACTTGTCCATTCTACCGAACGACGTCTGGGAACAGCACAGGCTGATAGCAGCATCATAATAGCGCCGCCGTGCATAATTACTGCCGATTCGCGTATTTCCTTTTGCATCATATCACGCACAATCATATTAAGTCCTAGTGCTAATCGCTTAACAAAATCCTCTGTTGTCTCGCCATTTGGCGGAGCGCTGATTTTTCCCGAGGTCCATTCTAAATATTCGGGGGAAATTTCGAGTTCACCTGCAGTTTTACCCTCAAAATCGCCAAAATCATATTCGGTAAGCTCGTCCAGAGGAATGGCATCAAAGCCTTCAAAAAGCATAGCGGCAGTTTGACGGCAACGAAGCATAGGCGAGGTATAAACCGCTTCGACGCTTGGATACTCAAGGTTTTGTTTTAAATTTTTAAGCTCTCTTACACCCTCAGGGGATAATGGCATATCGGTACGGTTACCGATATAGGTGCCTAAAACATTCGCATCGGTCATACCGTGACGAATAAGATGTATTTTATAGGTTTTCATAAGTTATCTCCTTTTAAGACTCTTGCAATAGTTCTGTGATTATGCTGTTTGAGATAAGCATACCTGTATCTGTTAAGGAAAGATTGTCATCTTTTAGTTTAACATATCCTGCTTTTTCTAAAAGCTTTATTTTATTCATTATTACATTATCGTTTATATCAATATTCACACCGCTAATAGTGCGAAGACCGAGCATCAGCTTTTCGTATGGCTCTACTACCCCATCGTCCACTGTTTGAGGATTATTTATAAATCCCTTTAGATCGCTAGGATAATAAAAACGCTTATTATCTATCATTGAATGTGCAGATGGTCCTACACCTAAATACTCGCACATCTGCCAATATTTAAGGTTATGACGGCTTTCAAAGCCATCGACACAAAAATTTGAAATTTCATAATGCTTATAGCCTTTTTCCTTTAAATAATCGCACATATAAAGATACTGTGAGGCTACTAAATCATCGGAAGGCATTTTTAAGTTTTTACTTGCAAGTGCGGTCTTTTCTTCAATTTTAAGGATATATGCCGATATGTGCTGAGGCTTTAAATCGGTGATAAAACGAAGGCTATTATTTAATGTTTCGGTGCTGCTTTCAGGCAGACCTAACATAATATCAAGTGAAATATTATTAAAGCCTAAATCCTTTAGGATATAATATTTTTCTTTTGCCTTGTTTACCGTATGGTTTCTGCCTAATATTTTGAGTTCTTCATCACTGCCGCTTTGAACACCCATTGATATACGGTTAATCCCCACTTCTTTGGCACTCTTTAAAAACTGAATACTCGCCTCAGGGTTTATTTCAGCGGTGATTTCTGCATTATCCAAAATGCAGAAATTTTGCTTTATTGCATCCATTATTGGATTTATTTTATCACCTAAAACGGATGGGGTTCCTCCGCCAAAATATATAGAATCAATGGGGCGGTCAAATCGGCCGCCCCATTTTTTGAGTTCTTTAATTAGCGCCGAAACATAATCTTCAACCATAGCTTCATTTTGAAAGCCTGAATAAAAACTACAATAGGCACATTTTTTTGAGCAGAAGGGAATGTGGATATATAACCCCTTATGCAAGGATTTCACCTGTGCAGCTACCTGGAACTGCGGCAGCGTTAGCCTCATCGGTATCGATATGCATAGCAAGTGCATAGCTATCGCTTACTCTTACTACAACATCATCAAATATTAAAGCTCTACCCTCGGTAGGAATCTTAACGCTTACAACCTGCTTATCGGTAAGACCAAATCTCTCACCATCAGCAACTGTCATATGTATATGGCGCTTTGCAGCGATAACGCCCTGAGCGATTTCAACCTCGCCACAAGGACCTACTAGCTTACAAGCACCGCTACCTGCAACATCGCCTGATTCTCTGATAGGAGCTACAACGCCTAAAACTCGAGCATCGGTTAAGGAAACCTCAACCTGATCGTCCTTACGGCATGGACCTAAGATAGAAGCCTTGATAGAGCCCTTAGGACCTACTACTGTGATTTTTTCCTCACAAGCAAACTGGCCTGGCTGAGAAAGGTCTTTCTTAGGGGTTAATTTGTGACCCTCACCGAAAAGAATTTCAAGAGTTTTCTCGGTGATATGGGCATGTCTTGCAGAGATTTCAACTAATACTTCTTTTGCCATTTTTGAAAACTTCCTTTTTATAATATTTTACATTACTTATTTTACCATATTATTATAATTTTTCAAGTGCTTTTTAGCTTATCGGCTCAAAATCTACGGCAGAGTGCTTACAGAGAGGACAAATAAAGTCGTCCGGTAATGTTTCACCCTCATAGATATATCCGCAAACCTTACATACAAATCCCTTTTTACCGTCAGTTTCAGGCTTTGGTTTAACATTGTTTTGGTAGTAGGTATAGGTCATTGTTTCGTTGTTGTTGATAACTCTAGACTCGGTGATTTCGCAGATAAACATTCCGTGTGTATCAAAATCAACATACTTTTCTACCTTTAGCGACATAAACGAGTTTATATACTGTGATAAAAATGCTAATCCGTTATCCGAACGAAGCGGTGCAAAGCCCTCAAACTTATCGGTATTTCTACCGCTTGTAAATCCGAAACGCTCAAAAATAGAAAACGGTGCATCCTGTGACAAGCAGTTTATATTCATAACACCTGTCTGACGAATTACATGGTGGGAATAGCTTTCCTTGTTTATTGTAACTGCTATTCTGTTGGGTGTGTTTGTAATCTGTGTTACGGTGTTTACAATAAGACCGTTATCACGCTTCCCGTCATTAGAGGTTACAACATAAAGACCGTATCCAATATTAAAGAGAGCAGATAAATCGTTTTTATTCGCAGTATCGTCACTCTGTGCTAAATAATCCTGACAAAGCTCCTCGGCTAAAGCTTCAAGCTGTGCAGAAGACTCCTCGTTTAGCGCCGATTTAATATGAACTGTGTTTTCAGCAAAGGTTATATTCTTTGAATTTTCAAAGCTTTTTTTCATAACCTTTTCAGCCATTGGTGCCCAAGAACCGTTTTCGATAAAGCCGAGTGTTCTATTTTGGAAATTTCGCTCGGTTAAATGGTTTATAAATTCACGCATAAATGGGAATATTTCAGAGTTATAGGTTGTGGTGGCTAAAACTATCTTTCCATAACGAAAAGCGTCCTCTACCGCCTCTGCCATATCGCAACGGGCAAGGTCGTTTACTACAACCTTTGGGCAATGCTTAGCCCTTAGCTTTTCGGCTAGCTGTTCTACCGCTTTTTTTGTATTACCGTAAACCGAGGTATAGGCTATCATTATGCCCTCTGTTTCAACGCCATAGGTAGCCCATGTGTTATAGAGGTTAAAATAGTAGCCTAAATTATCACTGAGCACAGGACCGTGAAGTGGGCAGATAGTTTTAATATCTAGTCCCGATGCCTTTTTGAGAACATTTACAACCTGTGCACCGTATTTACCAACAATACCGATATAGTAACGTCTTGCCTCGCAAGCCCAGTCCTCTTCTACATCTAAAGCGCCAAACTTACCGAAAGCATCGGCAGAGAAAAGCACCTGCTCACTTGACTCATAGGTCATAATAACCTCAGGCCAATGCACCATAGGCGCTGTAACAAAGGTGAGCTTATGCTTGCCAAGCTCTAGGGTATCGCCCTCAGCTACTACTATTCTCTTGTCAGAAAAATCGGTGCCAAAAAACTGCTGCATCATAACAAAGGCTTTAGCCGAGGATACTACTGTTGTATCAGGATAAGCCTTAATAAAGTTTGCTATGTTTGCAGAATGATCAGGCTCCATATGCTGAATTATTAAATAATCAGGCTTTTTACCGCCGAGTTCATTTGAAATATTATCAAGCCATTCGTGAGTAAAAGCTATATCAACGGTATCAAAAACCGCTATCTTTTCATCAAGAATAACATAGGAATTATAGGACATACCGTTAGGTACTGTATACTGTCCTTCAAAAAGGTCTATTCTATGATCGTTTACACCTACATAACGAATATTATCTGTAATATGCATATTGTTTTTCCTTTCAATTTAAATCTTGATATATTATATAACAAAACTGTCTTTTTTTCAAGCTATAAGCTCTTAATTATAGGCATTATTCCACCATTTTCTATATCAATTACAGCATAGCTGCAAGGTCCTGAACGAGACTGTGCACAGGAGCCGGGATTCACAATATAGACACCATCTTCATATTGTATAAGTGAAATATGTGTGTGACCGTATAACACTATATCACAGCCTAAATTCTTTGCTTTTTGCAAAAGAGCACCGGTAGAGCTTTTAACCGAAAACTCATGACCGTGTGTATAGAAAATATTATGCCCTGCAATAGAAATAATATCATATAATGGAAAATCTTTCACAAAATCACAGTTGCCTGAGCAAATATGAAACTCTCTATCCCTATAGAGATACTGAAAATCTTCTATATCCGAGGTATTGTCACCTAAAAAGAAAATATGGCGAGCTGTAGGCTCTTTTTGTATGATATCTTCTACAATATTGCCTTTTCTGTGTGAGTCTGAAATTACAAGTAAACGCAAAGATAACACCTCATAACTTTAAAATTTTTATCATAAACTTAATTGGAGGAGATATTTATGAATAATCAAGATAAAATTATACAAAAAATCATAAATTCAAGCAGTACAAATTTCTCTGCCGCTGACCTAAAAAAAGCTGCAAGCGGAGATATGAACGGTATAATGTCAAAAATGAAAAAGGAGGATTCCGAAAAGCTAAAGGCATTACTTGCAGACCCAGAAAAAACCAAACAGCTTCTTTCAAGCGATGCAGCAACTAAACTGCTAAACGCTTTACTCGGAAAGGATAATAATGGATGATTTAAATGCAAAGCTTGCCGAAATATTAAACGACCCTCAAAGTATGGATAGGATTAAAAAAATGACCGAAAGTCTTTTAGGTAATGAGGAAAAGCCAAACACAAATGCGCTATCAAACCTAAATGATATGCCCGATGCTATGGAGATGCAAAAAATCATAAGCATTATGTCTAGGCTCAAAGCCGAAAGCAATGATAGCAGAGCGGTATTACTTAAGGCGCTAAAGCCAAACCTAAGCCCTAAAAGACAGGAAAAGGTTGATACCGCTATTAAGCTTTTAAAAATTATTGAACTCTTGCCGCTTTTAAAGGATAGCGGTATATTAAATTTCTAGGGGGAATTAAAAAAATGCCGCAAAACGATAACTTTACAAAAAGGCAGAAAGAAGCGGTAGAACAAATGCGGGAAATGAGCCGCCGAGCTACAGGCAATTTCCCCAATATGCCCCCTGCTCCACCGTTTGTAAAAATTCCAAACAGAACGGTAGAGGAAACCATTAAAAGCGAAACTCATAGCCCTACTACTCCAAAAAATGACGGAATAAATGATTTTTTAAGCGGTATGAATTTACCGTTTTTAAACAAGTTAAAAAGCGATGGCGATATGGGACTTGTTTTAGGGCTTTTACTTATCCTTATAAGCGAAAAATCAGACCGCCTTTTAATGCTTGCTCTGCTTTATATTTTGATGTAGCTTTAATTTTAAAATGCAAGTTACAATTTGGTTACAGTTTTGCGAAAATTTATTGATTTTTAAAGCGTTATGTAAACTTGGACAACCTATTAAGTTATTCTAGTTATCCACCGTGTATTCAACATTTCAAAGAGTCAAAAGCCTAAATCTTGGCTTTTTCGACTCCAAAACGGTGGATAACTCGGTTGATAAGTTGAAAAATTAATTATGCAAAAATAAAATGAATATAAAATTATGTTAATTGAATTGAAAAAATTTTCTATATTTTTCCATCGTAATTTGCATAAAAATTTATATAAAACATAGATTTTTTCTACTTTTTAATAGAATAAAATATGTATATTTTTTTAAAAGAGTTTTTTAATCAAAAATATGCAAGGCGTGCTAATATAGCACGCCTTACTTTATTCTTTTAGAAGATAATTTTTTATAGCTTTTGCCGCCTGTTTTCCTGCACCCATTGCAAGAATTACGGTTGCGGCACCCGTAACAGCATCGCCGCCTGCAAAAATACCCTCGCTTGAGGTTTGCATATTTTCGTCAACTATAAAACAACCTTTTTTATTGGTCTCTAAATAGTCAGCAGTTTTTCTTATAAGAGGATTAGGAGATGTACCGATAGCCATAATAACTGTATCAACATCAATTACAAACTCGGTACCTTGCATTACTTGCGGTCTGCGACGTCCCGAAGCGTCAGGTAGCCCAAGTTCCATTTTCACGCACTCTATTCCTGTAACCGAGCTGTTTTCATCGGTAATTATGCGAGTAGGATTGCATAAAAGCTTAAACTCTATCTCTTCCTCTTTAGCGTGCTCTACCTCTTCCTTACGGGCAGGCATTTCATTTTCAGTTCTTCGGTAGATTATGTATACATTTTCAGCACCTAGTCTTTTAGCGCTTCTTGCGGCATCCATAGCAACGTTGCCGCCGCCTACAACTGCTACCGACTTTGAATGCTTAATAGGTGTATCAAAATCATCACGATAGGCCTTCATAAGATTTATACGGGTTAGGAATTCGTTGGCAGAATAAACACCTACTGCCGACTCGCCCTCTATACCCATAAATGAGGGTAGGCCTGCACCTGTACCTATAAAGATTGCCTCATAGCCCATTTCTCTTATCTCGTCTAGCGTTAAAACCTTGCCGATAACCATATCGGTCATAATCTCAACACCAAGATTTTTAAGTCCCTCAATCTCTTTTTCAACTATTGCCTTTGGCAGTCTGAATTCAGGTATACCGTATACCAAAACTCCGCCCGCTTTATGAAAGGCCTCAAAAATAGTTACGCTAAAGCCTGCCTTGGCAAGCTCGCTAGCGCAGGTTAGTCCCGAAGGACCCGAGCCTATTACTGCTACCTTTTTTCCGTTAGGGGTAATATCTTTAACGATAGGTTTACTGTTTTGTAAATGATAATCTGCTACAAAGCGTTCTAGTCTACCTATAGCTACGCTTTCGCCCTTTATGCCTCTTATGCATTTACCCTCGCACTGACTTTCCTGAGGACATACTCTGCCGCAAATAGCGGGAAGAGAGCTCTCCTTTGCTATCTCCTTATAAGCCGCCTCAAAATCGCCCTCGGCTACTTTAGCTATAAAATCAGGAATTCCAATACCCACAGGACAACCCGAAACACAGGGCTTATTCTTACAATTCAAGCACCTTTTTGCCTCTTCTACAGCCATTTCGGGTGTGTAGCCTAATGCTACCTCATTAAAGTTTTTATTTCTAACAGTAGGCGCCTGATGAGGCATTGGTACTTTAAATAATGAATTATTTGCCACTATCTTCGCCCCCAAACATTCTGCAAGCGTGAGCTTCCTCAGCTTTATAAAGCGTATTACGACGGGATAGCTCATCAAAATCTACCAAATGACCGTCAAAATCAGGACCGTCCACACAGGCAAATTTAGTTTCGCCGCCAACCGTTACTCTACAACCGCCGCACATACCTGTACCGTCAATCATAATAGGATTAAGGCTAACGATGGTTTTAACGCCGTACTGCTTGGTTGTAAGAGATACAAACTTCATCATAGGTATAGGACCTATTGCTACGACGAGGTCTATTCCGCCCTTTTCCAAAAGCTCTTTAAGTACATCGGTTACAAAGCCTTTGCGACCGTATGTGCCGTCATCAGTGGTTATATAAAGATTATCGCAAACCTTTGACATTTCTTCTTCCAGTATTACAATATCCTTACTTCTAAAGCCGGCTATAATATCGACCTTAGCACCCATATTATAAAGCGCCTTTGCCTGAGGATATGCTATAGCACAGCCCACGCCGCCGCCAACTATAATAGCTTTCTTTACCTCACCAAATTCTGTTGGCATACCTAAAGGACCTACTAGATTTGATATGCTGTCACCCACATTTAAAGCAGAAAGCTTTTTTGTGGTAAAGCCAATCGCCTGGACGGTAACCGAAACGGTGCCCTTTTCCTTATCAAAATCGGCAACGGTTAGGGGTATTCTCTCGCCGTTTTCATCTATACGAACAATAACAAACTGACCCGGCTTTACCTTTTTAGCAATAAAGGGCGCTAAAAATGTAAGGGTTGTAACCTGTTCATTTCTCTTTATTTTTTCTATAATTTCAAACACTATTTAACCTCTATTCAAATTAAAGCGCTGCTTTTAATTCCTCTACCTTATCGGTTTTCTCCCAAGTAAAGTCTGCATCCTCTCTACCGAAATGACCGTAGTTAGAGGTCTTTTTATAAATAGGTCTTTGCAGGTCTAACTTATCTATAATAGCCGCAGGGCGAAGGTCGAACACCTTTTCGATAGCGGCAACTATTTTTTCTTCCTCTACCTTAGCGGTGCCAAATGTATCAACCGATATGGAAACAGGCTTAGCAACACCAATTGCATAAGCTAGCTGTATCTCACACTTATCTGCAAGACCTGCTGCTACTACGTTTTTAGCAACATATCTTGCGGCATAGGCAGCACTTCTATCTACCTTTGTTGGATCTTTACCCGAGAATGCGCCGCCACCGTGACGAGCCGCACCGCCGTATGTATCCACTATTATCTTTCTACCTGTAAGACCTGTATCACCCTGAGGACCGCCTATAACAAAACGGCCTGTTGGGTTAATATAAATCTTGGTGTTTTCATCAAATAAATTCTCAGGGATAATTGGCTTGATAACCTTTTCGAGTATATCTTTTCTTAATGTCTCTAGGTCAACGGTTGCTTTATGTTGGCTTGAAACTACTACTGCATCTACCCTTGTTGGTACACCGTCGTTATATTCAACCGTAACCTGAGTTTTACCGTCAGGACAAAGGTAATCGAGTTCGCCCGATTTTCTAACGCTTGTAAGCTTATATGACATTTTATGAGCTAGTGAAATTGCTAGTGGCATAAGCTCAGGAGTTTCGTTGCAGGCGAAGCCGAACATCATACCCTGATCACCCGCACCGTTAAGATTATATTTATCCTCAACACCGTCTTTAAACTCAAGCGAATTATCAACACCTAGTGCTATATCGGCAGACTGCTTATCAATAGCTGTGAGAACTGCACAGGTATTACCGTCAAAGCCGGCATCGGCACAGTTATAGCCTATACCGCAAAGTGTTTCACGAACGATACTTGGAATATCAATAATAGCCTTGGTTGTGATTTCACCCATTACGTTTACAACACCTGTTGTGCAAAATGTCTCACAGGCAACACGGGATTTATTATCCTGTGCTATTAAAGCATCAAGAATAGAATCAGATATTAAATCGCTCACCTTATCGGGATGACCCTCGGTTACAGATTCAGATGTAAATAATTTTTTAGACATTTTTTAGTCCCCTTTTTTTAATTTCAAAAATAAAACCGCCCGAAAAGACAGGCGGTATAAAAGGCCTCATCTTTCGGATAATCCGCAGGATTTAGCACCTTGAAAACTCAGGTTGCTGGGTTTCACAGGGCCTGTACCCTCCACCACTCTTGATAAGGATTATATTAAATTGAACATTTATATTTTATCACATATTATGCTTTTGTCAACTGTTTTTTATTTCCGCTACACCGCTGCCGCTACCGTTCTTATTATCGGTTACAGCAACGAGCTTTGAAAAAACGCAGGTATGGTGCTCTGTTATGGCTCTGTCCTCATGTAAAGAGCCGAAATACCATTTCTTAAATTTGCAGAATTTACCTATTTCTTCGAAGTATCCATTTAGCTTACTAACTCTATCGGCAGCACCACGTCTTAGTAGCATAGCGCTTTTTACAAGGGACGGCGGCTCGTGGGTAATGATATAATCAACCATACCGTTTATTTCTTCTAAGGCTCTAACACCCTCCGCCATTTCTAAGGGGGTTGCCTCCTCCTCACGCCACCAGTTACCTGCTTCTACACGCATATCCTTATCAATACTCTCACCACCGCCAAAGGTGAAAAAGCGGAAGCCCTCTATATCAAAAATCTGTCCCCGCATAAGATGCAATACATTACCCTTTATTCTGTGTACCTTTCCGCCCTTCCAGACGGTTACTCGAGCGCGGTTTATCATATCCATATTATCGTGTGTGCCCTCTACAAAGGCGGTAACAAATTTTCTTTTAGAAAGATAATTTATAACCTGTTTTTCTTCGGGAGAACCGTTAAATATATATCCGAAATCGCCGCAAACTATTAAAACGTCACCTTTTTTGAGCTTTCTGAACTCCCTATCATAAAGTCTTTCAAGTTGACCGTGCATATCGCCCGTAACATATACCATCTTTTCTCCCTCTTTTCTTTTGAAATTATATTTTTTCTCTTTATTTTTTCTTACTTTTATTGTATAATAATTATATCGTCATCATTATATCACACTTTTAAGGAGATTTCTATGCTTAAACGTATTTTTTCCTTAATTTTAATACTTATTTTGGCATTTAGCTGTTTTAGTGTGTCTGCATTTGAGCCCACAGGCTTTGATGTTAACGCTAAATCGGCTCTGTTTGTATCGCTTGATACAGACGAGGTTATATATTCAAAGGATGCGGATAAAAGGATTTACCCTGCCTCCATCACTAAGATTATGACAACTCTTTTAATGCTTGAGAGTGAGAAATACAATCCCGAAAACAAGGTTACAATGACCAAAGAAGTTTTAAAGATGATTTCGGGTACAGGCAGTGTTGTTTCTAACCTTAAAGTAGGCGAAGAGATTACCGAGCTTGATTTAACCTATTTCGTTCTTATGTCCTCTGCGGGTGACTGCGCTTATCTTGCCGCAATACATTATTACGGCAGCCTTGAGGCTTTTGTTGCAAGAATGAACGAAAGGGCACAAGAATTAGGTCTTAAAAATACTCACTATACAAATCCTATAGGCCTTCACGATGACGATCATTACACCACCGCTAACGATACCTTCATTTTAACCAAGCTAGCACTCAAAAACAAGATATTTAAGCAGATATGCGAGTCGGACCGATATAATCTCCCTGCTACAAATATGCAAGGGCCGAGACGTCTTTCAACCACAAACTTTTTACAAGATAAAAACACCAATTACTACTATTCTTATGCAAAGGGCGTTAAAACAGGCTTTACCGATGAGGCGGGCAGATGTTTGGTTAGTACCGCTAGCTATAACGGTTATAACTATATGTGTCTTCTTTTCGGTTGCCCTGCAAACAAAGGAACCCGATTTGAGTTTATAGACAGTAAAAATTTATACCGTTGGGCGTTTAATAATTTTGAATTTAAACAAATAGCAGATACAGAAAATCCTATCTGCGAAATGCCTGTAAATCTTTCCTTTGATGCCGATTTTGTGCCGCTTTATGTTGAAAAGGGATTTGTTTCGGTATTGCCTCGGGATGCAGACGAGTCCACCATAACAATAGTGCCAAAGCTTAAAGTCGAGAGCGTAAATGCACCTGTTAAAAAGGGAGACAAGCTAGGCACTGCCGATGTTATATATGCCGAAAAGGTTATAGGAACTGTTAATTTAGTAGCAGGTCAGGATGTAAAGAAAAGCGTAATTTTAACCGTACTTGACGCTCTTAAAAACTTTTTTACCTCTTCATATATGATACTGCTTTATATAATAATAGCACTTGCAATTTTAATTTTTATAATTGCTGTGATTAAAATGAACACAAAATCATCAAAAAACCGCAAGGTTAAATATATACCCTATGACGATAGAAAGGAAAACAAACATGACAAATACTATTAAAAAAATCCTTTGCATTATCTGTGCGCTGGCACTAATTTTTGCATTTGCAGGCTGTGATAAGACCGACACAACAGCTAACAAAGGAAATGCAAATAATGCAGGAGACTCCAACAATGACGATGTCGAGGAAATGAAAAATCTTCTTTCAGGTAAGCACCACGCAGAAATCAAGGTTAAGGATATGGGTGTTATAAAGCTAGAGCTTGATGCAGACACTGCACCTATTACCGTTACTAACTTTGTAAATCTTGCAAAGGACGGTTTTTATGACGGTCTTACCTTCCACCGAGTAATTCATGGCTTTATGATTCAAGGTGGAGACCCTGAGGGTAACGGCACAGGCGGTTCAGATAAAAATATCAAGGGCGAATTTGAGAATAACGGTTTTGAAAATAACATTCTCCACACAAGAGGTGTTATTTCTATGGCAAGAAGCGGTTCGGCTTATGAGCAATATCTTTCAATGGGATACAAATTTTCAGACCTACCCGCCGAAGCTCAAACCGACATTAAAAGAGCCTACAATTCAGCTTCCTCACAGTTCTTTATTATGCATAAGGACTCATCACACTTAGACAAAAACTATGCAGCATTCGGTAAGGTAACCGAAGGTATGGAAATAGTTGATAGAATAGCTGAAGAGACTCCTGTTACAGACGAAAACGGTACTGTAAGAACCGGCGCAAAGCCTGTTATTGAGAGCATTAAAGTAACAGATTAAACTTAATATAATATCGCAAAAAAGCACTTCGTAAAAGTAGTACTCATAAGAACAGTAAGAGAGCGGATTTATTCGCTCTCTTTTTTCTTGACTTTTCTTATTCCAAATGATATCATTATATCAAGATATAATGATATCATTTGGAGGTGTTGTTTTGGAATCATCAAGTAAGACCGAAAACAAGATGTATCGAACGAAACAGGTTCAATTTAGGATGAACCCCAAAATATTTAATCAATTAAAAGCAACTATAGTATACGATGAAAATATGCACAGTATGGCTGACTTATTTAACAATGCGGCAAGGAAATATTTAGAAGAAAAGGGTGTAAAAATAGATGGCTAAAAAAGAAGTAAAAACAGATTTATGGGTATGGGAGCTTTTAAAACAAGCTGACATCAGCCTTGATGCACAAGGCAGTACTATACTTGAAATAGATACAGCTTTAAAGACCGCCTCAAAGAAAGGAACAGGACGAGTAGGTTTTCCTGAATATGTGGGAGTTGTCAAAGATTATCTTTTAGTTATCGAGGACAAAGCAGACTTATCAAAACATATTAAACTTGACGATGGTGGTGTTATTAGTCAGGAAGTAGGAGCTGTTACCGACTATGCTGTTAATGGCGCGGTGTTTTATGGTAAACATCTTGCAGAGCATACAAGTTATAAGAAAATTATAGCTTTTGGTGTATCAGGAGATGAGAAGAAGCACAAGATTTCTCCAGTATATATTGATGAAACCGATTTTTATAGAGAGTTACCCGAAGTAGAGTCTTTTATTTCATTTAACAAAGAAAACATTGACGAGTATTTTGTTCGTGAAATTTTGCAAGAAGATACAGACACCGAAAAAGAAACTGCTGAAATTCTAAAGGATGCAGCAAATCTTCACGAAGATTTGAGAAATTACGGTAATCTTAAAGATACTGATAAGCCTCTCATTGTTTCTGGAATATTACTTGCACTTAGAGAAATTGAATTCAAAAACTTTTCAATCGGTGAATTGACGGGTGATTCTATTAAAACTGATGGCGAAAAAATTTATAGAGCAATCGCAGATAATTTACAAAGAGCTAATGTTGCACCAGAAGTTAAAAAGCAAAAACTTTTATCGCAGTTTTCTTTAATAAAAGACACCGTAAAGCTTAATGAGATTGAGCCTAAGTTACAGAAAACACCGTTAAAGCATTTCACTGAGTTTTTGTATGATAAAATGTATCGTTCAATCCGTTACAGCCAAAGTGCTGAGGATTATCTCGGCAGATTTTACGGCGAATTTATGAGTTATTCAGGTGGCGATGGACAGACTCTTGGAATTGTTTTGACGCCAAAACATATAACAGAACTATTTTGTGATTTAGTCGATATCAAACCAACGGATACAGTTTTTGATCCTTGTTGTGGTACGGCAGGTTTTTTGATTGCGGCTATGCACAAAATGTTAAAACAGGCAACAACCGATAACGAAAAGCGAAACATCAAACAAAAACAACTGCACGGTATTGAACTTCAACCCTATATGTTTACAATAGCAACTACAAATATGATTTTAAGGGGAGACGGCAAAAGTAACCTTATCGATACCGACTTCTTAAAATTAAACCCCAATCAGTTGCAATTAAAGGGTGCGACTGTCGGATTTATGAATCCGCCGTACTCACAAGGCAGTAAAGCAAACCCCGACTTGTACGAGATAGCTTTCACGGAGCATTTACTGAACAGCTTGACAGTCGGTGCGAGGTGCGCTGTCATTGTTCCGCAGTCTGCTATGACCGGAAAGAGTAAGGACGAGCAAGGCGTCAAAGAGAACATTTTGAAACATCATACTCTTGAGGGTGTTATCTCACTCAGTAAAGACACCTTTTACGGGGTGGGTACTGTTCCGTGTATCGCAATCTTTACGGCTGGCATACCACACGAATCGAACAAGATTTGCAAATTTATCAATTTTGAGAATGACGGCTACAAGGTAGCTCCACATATCGGCTTGGTTGAAACTGAATCCGCAAAGGACAAGAAAGCACATCTTTTGTCTGTATGGCGTGAAGAAATGGAAGCTGAGAGCAAGTTTTGTGTGTATACCACAGTGGAAGCCGCTGATGAATGGTTACATAGTTTTTACTATTTTAATGATGAAATACCCACCGAGGCAGACTTTGAAAAGACAATCGGAGACTATTTGACTTTTGAGTTCTCTATGGTTATGCAAGGACGAGAATATCTGTTCAAGGAGGATAGCGACAATGCTCAATCTTAATGACAGAGAATGGAAAGCGTTTTTTATATGCGATATATTTTCATTAGAAAGCACATCTAGTGGAATTGATGGAAATAAACTATCAAAGGAACAAGGCAACATTCCGTACTTAACAAGAACAGATTTGAACAATGGATATAAGTCTTTTGTAGGGCAGCAAGCGGAAAAATATAAAATAGATAGCGGAAACTGTATTACGATAGGTCTCGATACGCAAACCGCTTTCTATCAACCACATTCGTTTTATACGGGTCAGAACATTCAGGTTCTAAAGAGTGAAAAGCTAAACAAATACAATGCAAAGTTTTTCATACCGCTACTGCATAATGCGATGGTGTCCTTGAATTGGGGCGGAAATGGTGCAACACTTGGGCGACTGAAAAAGAAGAAAATAGTTGTCCCCATTACCGACGATAGACAGCCAGACTATGCCTTTATGGAGCAGTACATTCAGGAAAGAGAGGACAAGCTGAAACAAACCTACATTGATTTTGTCAATACAGAATTTGCTATTCCATCGGTACCGCTTGTAGAAAAGGAATGGGGAGAGTTTTTTATTGGCGATTTGTTCGAAGTCAAAAGGCCGAAATCTCGTTCAGAAAAAGATTATAAAGAAGGCTCTTACCCTTTTGTTGCATCGGGAAACTTTAACAATGGTGTCATAAGATATTGCGAACCACACAATGAAACCCTTGACAAAGGAAATTGTATAACAGTCAGCCCGGTTGACGGGAGCGCCTTTTACCAAAAAGGCGATTTTCTAGGCAGAGGCGGTGCAGGTTCTTCTATTCTTTTGCTATATTGTGCCAACATTAACGAATATTCAGGAATGTTTATTACTCGGTTAATACGACAAACTTGCTCTAAATACAATTATGGAAAAATGGGAAATCAAGACAGTATTAAGCGAGAAAGAATTCTACTCCCTATTACCGATGACGGAAATCCTGACTATGATTATATGGAGCAGTACATCAAAGCTATTATGTTCGGTAAGTATAAAAAATATCTCGAATATCAAAATTGTCTCACAGCGTAACAAGAATTGGAAAATGTACGGCACATTTTCCAATTCTTTAGGATATCCTAAACCCTTATAGCAAAAGGCAGAAACGATTTCTCGTTTCTGCCTTTTAAATTACTGCTCTTTAGAGTACGCCTCTTAACGAAGTGCCTTTTTTACGATTTATATTCGTATTCTTCTCACGGCGCAGCCGTATATCGTAATTTTGCATATCTCGCCTATGGCGAGGTATACAAAATTATATCGCATCGAATATAGCAAAGCCACACTCTAAAAGAGTGTGGCTTTATTTGAAATCCTTTAGTACCCACATTATCCCGAAGTAACCTTCGGATACATAAAGTATTGTGAAAATGTGACTACTAAACTAAAGAAGCTTAGATTAACTCGATAATAGCCATCTCAGCAGCGTCACCACGACGTGGGCCTGTTTTGGTGATACGGCAGTAACCGCCGTTTACTTCTGCATACTTAGGAGCGATTTCGTTAAATAGCTTTGCTACAACGTCCTCCTTAGTAATAAAGGCCAAAGCCTGACGCTTGCTGTGAAGATTATTAGTCTTAGCGAGTGTAATATACTTCTCAGTCATTGACCTAACTTCTTTAGCACGGGTAACGGTTGTCTCTATCTTGCCATTTTCAAGAAGATAGGTAACCATTGCTCTGAGCATAGCAGTTCTATGGTCAGTGGTTCTTCCGAGTTTACGGGTTCCTGGCATTTATATTCACTCCTTTTAATTAAGGTAGAGCAAATATCAAATCCGTTTCAAAAAGCGGACTTGCGCTCATTTTTTGTTAAAAATTATTCATCATCTTTCTTGAGGCCAAAACCGAAGGAATCAAGCTTTGCAATTACCTCTTCGAGAGACTTGCGGCCGAGGTTTCTAACCTTCATCATATCCTCTTCGGACTTATTGATAAGGTCTTCAACTGTGTTAATGCCGGCACGCTTTAAGCAGTTAAAGCTACGAACAGAAAGGTCGAGTTCATCGATAGTAAGGTCGAGAACCTTTTCCTTAGCTGTCTTATCAGATTTATCTGCCATAATACTTTCGGTCTCGCTAACACCCTCTGTAAGATCGAGGAAGAGCTCTAAGTGTTCCATAAGAATCTTAGCAGAATGAGATACTGCCTCGTTTGCCTTAATAGAACCGTCAGTCCAAACCTCAAGGGTTAGCTTACCCTTGTCAACAACATTACCTACACGAGTGTTGTCAACTGTAAAGTTAGCCTTAAGAACAGGTGTGTAAATAGAATCCATCGAAATAACGCCGATAACATTCTGTGAAGACTTGTTCTGTTCAGCAGGTACATAACCTCTGCCCTTTTCGAGTGTCATCTCCATATTGAGCTTTGCACCCTCATCAAGAGTAGCGATGTACATATCATTATTTAGAATTTCTACCTCTGAGTCTGCCTTGATAGCATCAGCGGTAACAACACATGGACCTTCAGCTTCGATATAGATCTTCTTAGCAGTATCTGAATGAAGCTTAGCGATAAGTCCCTTTAGGTTAAGAATGATTTCGGTTACGTCCTCTTTAACACCGGGAAGTGTTGAGAATTCGTGAACTACACCGTCAATCTTAACAGATGTGATTGCAACACCTGGAAGTATTGAGAGGAGTACTCTTCTCATACTGTTACCAAGAGTGGTTGCATAACCGCGCTCAAGTGGTTCCATTACGAACTTGCCGTAGGTACCATCAGCAGTCAGTTCAACTGTATCAATTCTGGGCTTTTCAATCTCTATCATTTAAAAGCTCCTTATTCTCCGTGTTGCTAATATTATAGTTTGGGTATCCCAACACGGTAGATACCAAACGAAAATATGATTTCTATTATCTTGAATAGAACTCGACAATAAGCTGTTCCTCAACAGGAGCCTCAATCTGATCACGGGTTGGTAGATTGATAACCTTAACAGAAAGCTGCTCACGATTAACATCCATCCACTGTGGAACAGGTCTAGCGCCATTAGCTTCAACAACAGCCTTGATCTTATCGCTCTGACGGCTCTTCTCGCAAACAGAAACTACGTCGCCTGCCTTTAAGAGATAGGAAGCGATGTCAACGCGTTTGCCGTTAACCTCAAAGTGACCGTGGCCTACGAGCTGTCTAGCTTCAATTCTTGAAGAAGCATAACCTGCTCTGTAAACTACATTGTCAAGACGGCTCTCAAGGATCTGTAATAGGTTATCACCTGTTACGCCCTGCTTTCTCTCAGCAACCTCAAAATAATGATGGAACTGATTTTCCTGTACGCCGTAAAAACGTCTTGCGGTCTGCTTTGCACGAAGCTGCAAACCATATTCTGATGACTTCTTTCTACCCTGTCCGTGCTGACCTGGAGCATAACCCCTAATGCCTACAGAACATTTTTCAGAATAGCAGCGCTCACCCTTAAGGAATAATTTCTGTCCTTCACGGCGGCAAAGTCTGCAAACTGGTCCGGTATATCTTGCCATCTATTACACCTCCAAATTTTTAGTGCAAACAAAATTGCACTCGTGTTTGTGATTATACTCGTCTTCTCTTGGGAGGACGGCAGCCGTTGTGTGGGATTGGAGTAACATCTTTAATCATGCTAACTTCAAGACCAACTGACTGTAAAGCTCTAATAGCAGCTTCGCGTCCTGCACCAGGACCTTTAACATAAACCTCAACAGTTTTAAGACCGTGCTCCATAGCAGCCTTAGCAGCCATCTCTGCGGCACTCTGTGCTGCGAAAGGAGTGGACTTCTTAGAGCCTCTGAAGCCTAACTCACCGGCAGAAGCCCAAGAAAGAGCGTTACCCTGAGTATCGGTAATTGTAACTATTGTGTTGTTGAAGGTAGACTGGATATGAGCTGCACCACGTTCAATATTTTTCTTTTCGCGACGGCGTCTAACACCGCTCGATTTTTTAGCAGTAGCCATACTATCTTCCTCCTACTTATTTCTTCTTGTTAGCTATAGTTCTCTTTGGACCCTTACGTGTACGAGCGTTAGTCTTAGAACGCTGACCACGAACAGGTAAACCCTTTCTATGACGAAGGCCTCTATAGCTTCCGATTTCAATAAGTCTCTTGATATCTAAAGCAACTGTACGGCGACGGTCACCCTCAACCTGAAGGTTATGGTCGATGTACTCACGGAGCTTAGAAATATCTTCTTCTGTTAAATCCTTAACTCTAACGTCAGGATTGATACCTGTGTCAGCAAGGATCTTCTTAGATGTTGTAAGACCGATACCGTAGATGTAAGTGAGTCCTATTTCAACTCGCTTCTCATTTGGCAGGTCAACACCAGCAATACGTGCCATTTATCAAAGCACCTCCATATTAATAGTTAAGAGTAAAAATTAACCCTGACGCTGTTTGTGTTTTGGGTTCTCACAGATAACCATGATTTTACCCTTACGCTTAATGATTTTGCATTTTTCGCAAATCTTTTTTACAGAAGGTCTTACTTTCATTAATTACACCATAAACCTTTCCGACTCACTGATTTTTATCTTCGGTGAAAGTCCTGTGTGAGCCTTTCGAACATATCACCGTACCTATATTTTTGTTTTTATTATTTCATTCTGAATGTGATTCTTCCCTGTGTTGGATCGTAAACGGATACTTCAACGGTAACTCTGTCTCCTGGCAAAATTCTTATATAATGCATACGCATTTTTCCTGAAATATGTGCCGTAACAATATGACCGTTAGTGAGTTTAACCTTAAACACAGTGTTAGGTAAAACTTCGGTTACCACACCTTCACACTCAAATACATCGTCTTTAGCCAGAATTATTCCTCCTCTCGGCTCTCGAAAGATACGTTATTATAAGGATTCTATAAAAGAACGTATCGCGCGTCTCAGTCGCCCGTCAGTTATAGGCGAATCAACGAATATATACTCACTAAGTTTATTCGCTTCAAAGCATTTTATATGCTTCTTATTCTTCTTTTTAGGATTTGAAACTTTTCTCAGTCTGCCGTCTGAAAGATAAACAAAACGATTATCCTCATTCATAACGGCATAAACTGTTCCTTTATCATGTCCTTTTAAAGAAATCGCAAAATTCTGTGAATAGGTTTTCTTAATAATCACCTTATAATCACCTTGCGTCTGTTAAAATAATAGGACCGTCTTCGAGTATCGCTATGGTATTTTCATAATGAGCTGTCAACGAACCATCGCAAGTTACAACCGTCCAATCATTTGAAAGAACTTTAACAGCGTATGAACCCATTGCAACCATAGGTTCAACGGCTATTGTCATTCCTTTTTCAAGTCTTGGACCTCTTATTCTTGAAACGTAGTTCGGAACTTCGGGTGATTCATGAAGTTTTTTTCCAATTCCGTGTCCAACGTAATCTCTTATAACTCCATATCCAAAGCCTTCAACGTATTTTTGAACCGCTTCAGATATATCGCCAATTCGATTTCCAACAACAGCGACCTTCATACCTTCATAAAAACTTTGTTCCGTTACTTCAATGAGCTTTTTTGCTTCTGGGCTTATGGAGCCTACGCCGTATGTTCCTGCGCAGTCTCCATGAAACCCTTTAAACATAGCTCCTACGTCTATTTTGACGATATCCCCATCTTTTAACACTCTTCCCGAAGGGATTCCGTGTATTATTTCATCATTAACGCTTATACACGCTGATGCTGGGAAACCGCCGTATCCAAGAAAGGATGGTATTGCTCCGTGCGACTGTATAACACGTTTGACTGTCGAATCAATGGAACGAGTTGTAACGCCGGGCTTGATACATTCAGCCGCAGCCTCACGAGCGAGTGCGGCGATTTTACCCGCCTTTTTCATCAACTCTAACTCGTCGTCAGACTTTATATATATCATACCGTTTTTGCCTCCGTTTTTGCCTTCTCTCTTGAGAGGACTCTCGTTTCGACATATGAATCGATATGTGAATCGACATATGAACAAACGACTTCGTTTTCAGTCACTATTTATTGAAGCTCTACTCCGAGAGCAGCAAAGGCTCTTGCGGAAACGTGTTCAACTTTACCCTCGCCATCAAGAACAGCTAAAAGACCTAATTTATCATAAAAAGCCTTAAGTGGTTCTGTTTCACGATGATAAGTTACAAGTCTGCTTTCAACCACTTCTTTTTTGTCATCTTTACGGATAATCAAATCGCCGCCACAAGCATCACATTTGCCTTCTGTTTTTGGGGGTGCAAACTTAACGTGATAAGATGCACTGCAAGAAGAGCAAAGTCTTCTGCCACTCATGCGGTCAACAATGGCTGAATCAGTTACTTCGAATGAAATTACCTTAGTTATCTTAACTCCCATTTCTGCGAGAGCTTCCGCTTGGGGAATCGTTCTGGGAAAACCGTCGAGAATAAATCCCTTTTTGCAATCATCTTCAGCCAGACGTTCTTTAATGATACCGATAACAACATCATCAGGAACAAGAGCTCCCGATTCTGTATATTTCTGAGCAGCAAGTCCCATTGGGGTTGATGCCTTTATAGCAGCACGAATCATTTCGCCTGTTGAGATTGCTGGAATATCCAACTGTTTACTAATTATTTTAGCTTGTGTGCCCTTTCCCGCACCGGGAGGACCGAACATAATCAAATTATGCATAAACTTGCCTCACAACAATTTGTATAGTTAGTTGAGGAATCCCTTGTAGTTGCGCATTGTTATTTGACCTTCAAGCTCACGGAACGTTTCAAGAACAACGCCAACAACAATAAGCAATGAAGAACCGCCAAATACTAAGCTACCAATTGCTGAATGTGGGAATATCCAGTTAAGAACCTGTGGGAAAACTGCGATAAAGCCAAGGAACAAAGCACCGATAAAGGTTATTCTGTTAAGAATCTTAACGATGTAATCAGTTGTTGGTTTACCTGGACGGATACCTGTTATCGTTCCGCCGTTTTTCTTGAGGTTATTAGCAACTTCAATGGGATTAAACGAAAT
>JAZNJD010000038.1:0-2999 GCA_045577835.1 Acutalibacteraceae bacterium
TCGATATCCCATATGGTGTTCTCGCATATCCATTATAACACCTATTTTGAATTCTGCACTATACTTTTGTTGTATTGTTCCTTTTTTTGCCATAAAAATATGCACCTCCAAAAGTGTCTAACTTTTGGGGTGCATATCAAATCTGTCGATAATATCATTTTCATTAAAGCAGCAAGGTCTTTTGCAGTTACATCACCGTCACTATCGAGGTCGGGGTAAATTAAATTTTCTTCCCTTTTCGCAAAAAACTTTTTAAGTTTTACAAGGTCTATAAGATTAACCTTGCAATCGCCATTCAAATCACCTATTTTAATATAATGCCAAGTCGCATTAACTAAAAATTCGTTATTAGTTCCTATTTGCATTATTTCAGCCTGCTCCTCGGTACCTACATAGTAAATGTCTACTAGTGAAGAACAACCGCTAAATGTAGAATCAGCTATATTCAAAAGACCATTTGATATTACTAACGAGGTTAGACCTGTACAACCTGAAAATGCGCCGTTTTCTAAGGATTTAAGACTTCGAGGAATCGTTACGCTTTTTAGTGAACTACAACCCGAAAATGCATTTGAACCTATATATATAACACTTTCAGGAAATGTTATACTGCTAAGAGATGTACAGGATACAAAGGCGTCATCTCCTAAACTTATAAGATTTTTTGGGATGGTTACATCAATAAGCGAACTACAACCTGAAAATGCGCCGGAGCCTATATTCGTAACGCTATCAGGTATCGTTATACTTCTAAGTAAATTACAAGAAGCAAATGCATTAGATTCTATACTTTTTATAGGATAATTACCATATTTTGACGGAATTATAATATCTCCGCTAATTAAATCATAGCAATCGGTTATTATTGCTTCACCGTAATTAATTGTGTAGGAAAAATATCTGTGATATCCGCAATTATTGCAGATAATATCGCTTGCATTATCAAATATATGGTTAACATCAGTTCTTATATCGCCACATATATTACAGGTTGTATCACAAGAATCGTCATAAGTATGCTCAGCGCATCCGATAGAGATGTTATAATACCAAGTTGCATTTGCAAGCGCTTCGTTATAATACCAGTTTTCGATTTTTTCACGCTCTGATTCTGTTCCCGAATAATTTACCGTAGAAAGAGAATTACAACCGGAAAATGCACTTTCAGCTATATATGTAACACTATTAGGAAGTGTGATGCTTTCAAGAAAACTGCAATTTTCAAATGTAGAGTGATTTATTGCTGTCATACCATTAGAAATCGTTACTTTTGTAAGCGAAATGCAAGAACTAAAGGCAGCGCTACCTATTGTGATAACACTATTGGGGATAACAACAGATTTTAAAGATGTGCAGTTTAAAAAAGCAACCTCACCGATACTTGTAACTGTATCGGGGATGGTTATGCTATTTAAAGAGGTGCAGTTTAAAAATGAAGCCTCTTTTATTTCTGTAACACCGTCAGGGATTGCAAGCGAAGTTAGCGCTGTGCAGTTACTAAATGCCTGGGGATGTATTGCTGTTACTGGATAACCGCCTAATTTTGAAGGAATTACCACATCACCGCTGATTGATTTATCACACTCAGAAATTATAGCTTGACCTTCATTTATAAAATATGTATAGTATTCGCTTGTATCTGCAGAAGCTGTGAAATTAAACACGCCTAAAGGACAGACTGCTATTAGCAACGTTACACTTAATATAATTGCTAAAATTTTTTTCATCTAAAACATATCTCCCAAAAGTTCATAATTACATATATGAATTATTTTAACATATTTTAATAATAAATTCAACAAAAAACACCCTCACCAAAAATGGTGAGGGTGAATGTTTTGAATCTATAATAGATTACTGCTTGCCGTAAAGCTCAACGAGTTTTTCGAGGTGAGCACGACGAGCCTTTGCAGCTTCTGCTGCCTGTTCAAAGAGCTCTTCAGCACGGTCTGGGAAAGAACGTGTGAGTGATGAGTAACGAGCCTCACCTAAGATGAACTCCTTATAATCAGCAGTTGCAGGCTTGCTATCAAGTGAGAATGGGTTCTTACCCTCTGCCTTAAGAGCAGGATTATAACGGAACATATCCCAATAACCTGCGGCTACAGCCTTCTTCATTTCCTTCTGGCAGTTAACCATACCACCCTTGATTGAGTGCATCTCGCAAGGAGCGTAGCAGATAACGATTGAAGGACCGTGGTAAGCTTCTGCTTCCTTGATTGCCTTTAAGGTCTGATTCATATCAGCGCCCATAGCAATCTGTGCTACGTAAACGTAACCGTAAGACATAGCAATTTCAGCAAGGCTCTTCTTGTTGATTGCCTTACCTGCAGCAGCGAACTGTGCAACCTGTCCAATGTTAGAAGCCTTAGAAGCCTGTCCACCGGTGTTAGAGTAAACCTCAGTATCAAATACCATAATGTTTACATCGTCGCCGGTAGCGAGTACATGGTCAACACCGCCGAAGCCGATATCGTATGCCCAACCGTCACCACCAAGAATCCAGATGGATTTCTTAGCCAAGTAGTCGGCATTTTCGGTAACGAATTTATAAGCTTCGCAACCGCAGGGATTAGCAGCCAAAGCGGCTTTTAATTCTTCGGTAGCAACTGCGTTGGTTTTACCGTCTTCTTTGGTATCGAGCCAAGCTTGAGCGGCGGCTTTTACATCGTCAGATTTGCTGCATTCCACAAGTTCTGCAACGTATTTAGCCAAACGTTCACGCAAGGTTTTGTTGGCAAGCATCATACCGTAACCGTATTCGGCATTGTCTTCAAACAAGGAGTTAGCCCAAGCAGGACCTTTGCCTTCGGCATTTACGGTGTAGGGAGTAGAGGGAGCGGAACCACCCCAAATGGAGGAGCAACCGGTGGCGTTGGCGATATACATTCTGTCACCAAACAATT
This sequence comes from Acutalibacteraceae bacterium, assembly GCA_045577835.1. Classification (GTDB taxonomy): domain Bacteria; phylum Bacillota; class Clostridia; order Oscillospirales; family Acutalibacteraceae; genus UBA737. Next base: position 2,907 of record JAZNJD010000038.1, read on the forward strand.
GGGTTGCCAATTTGGCATAGGGAGTTTCACCGCAACCTGCGCAAGCGCCGGAGAATTCGAGAAGGGGTTGACGGAATTGGCTACCCTTAACGG
>JAZNJD010000039.1:0-3799 GCA_045577835.1 Acutalibacteraceae bacterium
GTATAAAAGAATTTGTAGACCCGTTCACGGGTAACAAGAAACAGTAGGCAAAAAAAGACAGCCGCGCGTGAGCGGCTGCCCGAAATGGTAATGCGTTGCTAAACTTTCAATGCCCCTTTTAGGGGCTAAGCCAGTAATCACCCCTTATAGGGGTGGAGCATACCACCGGTTTACCGGTGGTTATGATTAGTGTCTTTAGACGTGGAAATAAACCCCCAGTTCTACTGGGGGAAGATAAAAAGAGTAGTGCTACAACAAAAAGTGGCGAGGCGAGTGCCAAGCCGCAAAGAAATATTGGAAAGAATTAACCTCCAAGTATAATGGTAGTGGTTTGGCGACCGCATTACCAAAGTACAAGGAGGTTTAATTATGAAAGGAAACAATGAAATCAAAAGCACTGCTCACTCAAAATATAGATGTCAATACCATTTAGTTTTTGCACCAAAATACCGCAGGAAAGAAGTATACGGTAAGATAAGACAAGACATAGGAGAAATTTTAAGAAAACTATGCAACCAAAAAGGCGTAGAAATCATTGAGGCGGAGGCAGTCGGTCGAAATAAAAAAGTAATAGCTGAATATATAAGAAATCAGTTAGAAGAAGATTTTGTAGCAGAACAAATGAGCATAAAAGAATATATTGACCCGTTTACGGGTGACATGAGAAAGTCGGCAAAAACGAAAGTAGGTAGAACACTTGTAGCGTGGGAGAGAGTAGAAGAAAGTCTCTCTGGTATAATCCTAAAATCAATTTGTATACGAAAGAGGCACCAAAAAAATCCATCTTTTGTGTTTCATTTATAGTACCTCCATTTCGTAGTTACCATTGTTTCAAAATCGAGGTCGGTTGAAACAGTCACTTTAAACTTTTGTTTTACACGCTCTTTTGGATTTGCTTTCGGCACCGGTAGGTCAAGGGCGTGAAGTAAATTATGCCAACTTGTAACATTATAGTAAGGTGCTAATCCTCGCCAACTAATTACACCACTTTGTCTACGATGGTCAAAATCATCACTGCTTGACGGATGAATTCTCAGATACTCTTCAACAAATGCTTTGGTGTGTTTTTCCTTGCGTTCTTCATATGTAATTTTGGGTACGGGATAATTTTCCTGTAACCACTGGGACAAGTTCACCTTGTACCTGTGTTTAAAAACGGGATGCGGCGGCATACCTTTTTTCTTAAAATCGGTAGTCGTGGGGTAACGCCCCTCATCATCATAGAACTGCTCGATTCGGTCACGAATCGTCTTGTCAGTCCAATTCGTTAGCGGCATATCCTCTAAAATGTCGCTGAGTTTCTCGCAAATCTCGGTATTCTTTTGGTCCCTTGAAAGTTGCGAAATTGCCTCTTGTAATGCGGTTTTTCTGGTCATAGTCTTCAAAATCCTTTCTTGGATTTCGACACTCTATAACCATTGGAACAGCATAGGTTGAAAAACGAACACCCTGTGTAACATCAAAGTTATCAATTGATTTTATAAGACCTATGCAACCTACCTGAAATAAATCATCCGGGTTTTCTCCCCTACCTTGAAAACGCTGCACTACACTAAGCACTAACCTTAAATTACCATTAATCAGTTGATCTCTAGCAGCAGTATCGCCGTTTTTAATTCTCTTTAAAAGTTCTTCTTTATCTTTCTCTTTAAGAAGCGGTAATTTTGATGTATCAAGACCGCAAACATTTACCTTGCTGTTATACATATTAGCACCTCCGAAAATACTAATAAAATTATTCCCGAAAGTGTCATAAGATAAACTATAAAAATATTTTAATTGTCGACAAAAAAGGCTTGATTTTTAAAAAATATAATTATACACTTGAAAAACATATAATTCTCTGTTATAATGCCATAAAAGAATATTGGGCTATACGATAAATGCAGGAGATGCGTAAAATGCAACCGAAGGAGTAATACTCTCAGGTACTTGAACTTTCAAGTGGGTACTGTATTTTGATAGCGCTCCGGAGAAGTCCGAAAGGATGCCGAAGGTGCAAGGCAGTCTTACTGCTAATCTCTCAGGCAAAAGGACGGAGATAATTTTAAGAAATTTTACGGTTTCTTATTATGTCTTTTCGGAGTTAAACCATTAGGTTTAGCTCTTTTTCTTTTAATATTTTAGGAGATGATAAAAAATGTGGGAAAGCATTATTAACGCTGTTGAAAAAGTTAATGGTATCGTCAACAGTTGGGTTTGGGGATGGCCGATGATTATTTTAATTCTCGGCACAGGCATACTTATAACCATTAGATTGAAGGTTATGCAGGTCAGGAAGTTTGGCGAGTCAGTTAATTCGACAATTGTGCCTACCATCAAAGAAATTGGTAAAAAGAAAGTAAAAGAAAGTAAAAAAGAAAATTCAATTTCACAATTTGAGGCGTTTTCTGCTGCTATTTCGGGTACCGTTGGTACAGGCAACATAATCGGTGTAACCTCTGCTATTTTGACGGGCGGTCCCGGTGCTGTTGTTTGGATGTGGATTTCGGCATTTTTCGGAATGATAACTAACTATGCAGAAAATCTTTTAGGCCTATATTACAGAAAAAGAGATAAAGACGGTAATTTTTCAGGCGGAGCTTTTTACTACATAGCTTATGGTCTTAAGCAAAAATGGTTAGGATATATTGCAGCATTCTTCTGCATGGTAGCAGCTATAGGTATGAGCGGTGTACAGACCAATAAAATTTCAGGAACAATCACTTCTGTAATCAATAACGATTCTAACACAACTAAAATAATAATCGGTATCGTTGTTGCTGTTATTACAAGTATAGTTATAATTGGCGGTATTAAGCGTATTGGTAAAATCGCATCTATGTTAGTACCTTTTATGTCTCTTGTATTTATTATAATGTCACTCATAATAATCGCAATTAACTGCACAGCTATTCCTGAAACATTTAAAGTTATATTTACAAGCATGTTTTCTACTAAAGCTTTAGCAGGCGGTGTAGGCGGTTATGCTTTCGCTCAGATTATTAAAAAAGGAATGGCTAGAGGTGTCTTCTCTAACGAGGCAGGTCTTGGTTCTTCTGTAATAGCACACTCTGCTTCCGAAACAAGAGAACCTGTTAAACAGGGCTTGTGGGGCATTTTTGAAGTATTCTTTGATACGTTTGTAATTTGCACATTAACCGCTTTAGTAGTACTTACCACTAATATAAGCAGTGGTGCTTTCTATACTGAAACATTTGGCGCAAATGCTAATGACTCCGCCGTTTCTCTTGCAGCCTTTTCGCAAGATTTAGGTGCCGTAGGTTCAATTATATTCTCGATTTTCTTACCGCTTTTTGCATTTACAACTATACTTGCTTGGTCATATTACGGCGAAAAAGCAACCGAATTCTGCTTCCAGTGGTTACCTGATAAGGGCAAAAAAATTGCGGTAATAGTTTTCAAGTTAATATATGTTGCATTGATTGTAGCCGCAGCTGTTATTAGTAGTAACTTAATTTGGGATATAGATGATACCTTCAATGGTCTTATGGCTTTACCAAACCTTATTGCAGTAATCCTATTGAGCGGTAAGGTTGTTAAAATCACAAAGAACTATTATGACAGAAAAAAAGGCAAAGATGTAGAACCAATGCTTTCTGCTTATCCCGAACTTAACGAGGAATTTAAAGAAGATATTTTAAAATCAAATAGTTATAAATAAATCATAACTACCGGCCGTGCCGGTAGTATGCACTGCCCCCTTAGGGCACAAGACCGGCCGAGCCTATAGGCTCGTCGAAAGGTTTGCCAACCGCAACTCTTTCACCGGCTGCCCCTAAAGGGGCTTTTTATTTGC
>JAZNJD010000040.1:0-204230 GCA_045577835.1 Acutalibacteraceae bacterium
GATGAACTAAAGAAATATATTTATTACTACAACAACGAAAGAATTTCCTTAAAACTAAAAGGAATGAGTCCAGTACAATACCGAACTCATTCACAAGCAATTTAATATTTATTTTTGTCTAAACTTTGGGGTTCACTTCATAAATTGCGCTTGGGTGTTTTTACTGTTTAAATATTAATACATTCCGCCCTGTGGAGCTGCAGGCATTGCTGGAGTTTCTTCCTTAATATCTGCAACGAGGCTTTCGGTTGTGAGTACCATAGAAGCAACACTAGCGGCATTTTCGAGTGCCGAACGTGTAACCTTGGTAGGATCAACGATACCTGCATCAATCATATCGGTATATTCTTCGGTATACGCATTAAAACCGTAGTTAACCTTACCTGAGTTTACTATCTTATCAATGATAACCGAGCCTTCAATACCTGCATTAAATGCAATCTGACGAATAGGTGCTTCAAGTGACTTAAGAACGATATTAATACCCGTCTTTTCATCACCCTGAGATTTTTCAGCCAAAGCTGCAACTGCAGGGATAGCGTTCAGAAGTGCTACACCACCGCCTGCAACAATGCCTTCTTCAACTGCTGCTTTAGTAGCTGAAAGTGCATCTTCAATACGAAGTTTTTTATCCTTCATTTCGATTTCGGTAGCAGCACCAACCTTAATTACAGCAACACCGCCCGAAAGCTTAGCAAGACGTTCCTGTAGCTTTTCACGGTCAAAATCAGAGGTTGTTTCAGCAAGCTGACTCTTAATCTGATTTACTCTATCCTTGATAATTTCCTTAGCACCTGCGCCGTCAACAATTATGGTGTTCTCCTTGGTTATCTTAACCTGACGAGCTCTACCGAGTTGTGCAACGCTTGTATCCTTAAGCTCAAGACCGAGTTCCTCAGAAATAACTTCACCGCCTGTGAGAATTGCTATATCGCGGAGCATTTCTTTTCTTCTGTCACCAAAGCCCGGAGCCTTAACAGCAACACAAGTAAATGTGCCACGAAGCTTATTAACAATAAGGGTTGAAAGGGCTTCACCCTCAATATCCTCTGCAATAATTACAAGCTTCTTACCTGTTTGAACAATCTGCTCAAGTATAGGTAATATTTCCTGAATATTAGAAATCTTCTTATCAGTTATAAGAATAAGAGCATCATCAATAACCGCTTCCATCTTATCAGAATCGGTTACCATATAAGGTGTGATGTAGCCTCTGTCAAACTGCATACCCTCTACAACCTCAGAATAGGTCTCAGCGGTTTTTGATTCTTCAACGGTGATAACGCCGTCTGCAGTAACCTTTTCCATAGCCTCAGCGATAAGGTTACCGATAACTTCATCACCCGAAGAAACGGTAGCAACACGTGCAATATCAGCAGAGCCTGATACCTTTTTAGAATTCTTGATAATTGTTTCAATAGCGGTATCGACTGCACTCTTTATTCCCTTTTTAACTATCATTGGGTTAGCACCTGCAGCAACGTTTTTCATACCCTCAGCAATTAAAGCCTGTGCTAAAACTGTAGCGGTTGTTGTACCGTCACCAGCAGCATCGTTAGTTTTTACAGAAACTTCTTTTACGAGCTGTGCACCCATATTTTCGAAAGCATCTTCAAGCTCAATTTCCTTAGCTATAGTAACACCGTCGTTAGTGATAAGCGGTGAGCCGAATTTTCTATCTAAAACAACATTTCTGCCCTTAGGTCCTAATGTAACCTTAACTGCATTAGCAAGCTTATCAACACCTGTTTGGAGTGATTTTCTTGCTTCTTCACCAAAAATAATGTTCTTTGCCATATCTAAAATTACTCCTTTAAAGTATTATTCTACTACTGCAAGAATATCAGCGAGATGAAGGATTGTATATTCCTCGTCATCAATTTTAACTTCAGTGCCGGCGTATTTTGCGGCGATAACCTTGTCGCCCGCCTTAACGGTCATTTTAATCTCCTTGCCGTCCACAATACCGCCCGGACCCACTGCTACTACCTCAGCGATTTGAGGCTTTTCTTTTGAAGCAGATGTTAAAACAATACCGCTTTTAGTTGTTTCCTCGGCTTTTGTAGCACGAATTACAACATTGTCAGCCAACGGCTTAATAGTCATAATAAATATCTCCTTTTCATTGGCAAATTTTGCCCATAAATATTTTGTATTATATATTATATCATTAAAAAACAATAAGTCAAGTAAAGTCAAAATGAAAACACAAAAAGTTAATCTTTTATTAACACTTCTTCACTTTTTTCGACATTTAACAGTTTAATTCCCTTAGGTAAAACAAACCTAACGGCTTTTTTAATTATTTCAAAGCGCATAGTTTTGCTAACAACAATTTCGCCGTCAAGATTTATAGGAATAGGTGTTTCGGAAGTAAACTCCATACTGTTACAGTTTGACAGATGACAGCATTCAAGGTGCGAATGATTACCGCTCTTATACAAAGGTAGAAACTTTAATATTTTGAAATGAGAAATAGTATCAACCATTGTAAAATCGAGCTTATTATCATTTGGAATTGCTTTCGGCGCCGCAAAAAATCCACCACCGTAACAAGGACCGTTCGCCACAACAGCAAACAAGCAATTCCTTTCTTGAGGCTCGCAATCATCAATTGATATCTTAATTTTAACACCCAATTTATTAAAAAAAGTTTTGACAAGCGATAGGTTATATGCCATAGAGCCTGAAACTAAAGGCCAATTTTTAAAAATAGACATATCTCTGCCCACCATAGCATCCATACCAACCGAGCAACCGTTTAGACAGTATCTGTCTCCCGCTTTTATAACATCCATATACTCTATACTGCCTGTTAGCTGTTTCCCTATATCAAGAAACAACTCTTTTTTATTAAAGCATTTGAGAAAATCGTTTGCGGAGCCGCAAGGGATAACGCCTAAGGTTACATTATCATATCCTATTATACCGTTTAAAACCTCATACTCGGTTCCCTCTCCGCCGCAGGCAAACATTGTAATTTCGTCCCCTGTTTGAGCTTCCTTTTTGGCAGTCGCTTCGGCATCGCCTTTAAAACGGGTGATATGTATTTTGTATTCTTCCTCTTTTTGCAAGAAGTATTTTTTTATACCGTCAATAACAGATTGTTGAAGCTTGCCTTTTCCCGCTGTTGGATTTATAAAAAATAAATACCTCATTAAAAATCCCCTTAAAATCCTTTATTTTTGAAATACATAAAGTATTGGCATTTTATCATTCCGTTATAAAGCTTACGACGCTTGTCGGCAGGACGAGAGAATAATTTTTCAAAATCATCATGCGGACTTATAATAAAATATTTTTTACCGTTTTCTGATGCAAAAACGTCACCCATAACTTTATAAAGCTCTTCTGCTTGTTTTATATCGAGCAATCTTTCACCGTAAGGCGGATTGGTTATAACTAACGCTCTTTGGTCGGGAATTTTAAAATCCTTAATATCGGCAACTGCAGCTTTAACATATTTGTCTACCCCTGCTTTTTTAGCATTTTGCAGGGTAAGTTCAACGCAGCTAGGATCAATATCAAAACCCGTTGCCATAAAATCAATATTATGTAAAATTTGGTCTTGCGCTCTCATTCTTTCCTCTTGCCAAACATTCTTTGGTATAGAAGAAAATCTTTCAGCGGCAAAAAATCTTCTAAGACCGGGTGCGGTTTTGGTAGCCATAAGTGCTGACTCTATAAGTATAGTACCGCTACCGCAAAACGGATCATAAAGCTTAGTATCGGGATAAATTCTAGCTAAATCACATATAGTGGCAGCTAGGGTTTCCTTAAGTGGTGCATCATTTGAACTTCTGCGATAACCTCTTTTGTGCAAGCCTTCACCCGAAGTATCAATCATAAGCGTTACGTTATCCTTAAGTATTGAAAAACGAACTCTATATTCTGCTCCCGTTTCGCGGAACCAAGAAATATTGTATTTTGATTTAAGGCGTTCAACGATAGCCTTCTTTATGATAGACTGACAATCAGGTATACTGTGAAGTGCAGAATTAAGGCTTGAGCCATTTACCGGAAAAGCGTCCTCTTTACCAATGAAATCTTCCCAAGGAAGTTCTTTAACATTATCAAAAAGCTCGGTAAAGGTTATGGCTCTAAACTGTCCCATATTTATCATTATTCTTTCTGCAAAGCGGGAGCAAATATTAGCACGTGCTAATATATTAAAATCTCCTGAAAAAAGTACTCTGCCATTTTCAGATGTAACATCTTCTATGCCCATTCTTTTAAGCTCATCTGCAAGCACACTTTCGGTACCAAAAAGACAAGGGGCAATCATTTTAATTTTATCTGTCATTTTATCACCAATTTAAAATACGGGCAATTTCCACCACGAAAACTGCAGAAATTGCCCTAATCTTTTTTATCTGGCACCCGCGCCTCTTTTGGAACGACGGGTTTCAGGATTTTTACGTTTCAAATCTAAAAACTTTTCATCACTGCTAGCCTTAAACTGATTCATCATTTCTTCAAAGGAAGCAGGCTCAGATTTTTTAGGAGTCCAGGTATAAGAGCTATCAGGCTTTGGTTGCTGATAAGGCTTACGCTCTTTACGGTGCTGTTCTGGATTTGCTTTTCTATCGGCTTCAATAGCCTTTTTTATGCTAAGAGAAATTTTACCGTCTTCGGTAATATTAAGGACCTTCATTTTCACGGTTTGACCCTCTTCAACAAACTCCTTAATGTTGCTGACATAGGTACAAGCAACCTCAGATATATGTACCATTCCTGATTTACCTTCGCCTAAATCGACAAATAGGCCATATTCTTTAATGCCTGTAATTTTTCCCTCTACAATATCTCCAATATTAAGCTGCATAAATTTAAAATATCCTCCTAAAGATTGCTTTATATATCAGCTTCCCGAAATATCGAGAAAAACTTCTTCCTCAGAAAAAACATAGCCTAAACGTTCTCTGGCAGCTTTTTCTATGATTTGGTTCTTTGTACCCTCATTAAGCAATTTTTTTAAATCATCAAGTTCAAGCTGCATATCAGCTAAAACCTGCTGCTTTTCAATTAACTCTGAACGCTTATTGCTAAGCTGACCAAAAAGAGAAACAAGGGTAATTATCATATAAACGGAAACGCCTAAAACAAGCAATCTAACGATTATACTTTTTTCCTGTTTGGTTTTAGGAGCCATTATTTATCCTCCAAAAATAAATATCAGTAAAAAAACTAATATCAATGATTGCTATTAGTATACAACAACTATATTAGTTTTTTCAAGACTTTTTTCTTCTTTTTGAAAGTTTTTTTAATGATTTTTTTATAATTAAATTTATTTTTAATAAAAAGCCTTCTGTTTTATAAGAAAAGCGCAATAAGAATAACGAAATAATAATAAAAACTTTTTTAAAAAGAGTAAAAAATAAAATTAAAAGTTTTAAAAAATATCTTGAGACTGTTATTCTTGAAACTATAAAACCAAGTAATTGAAAAAACAGGACAAAGACGCGCAGAGCACCATTTGTGAAAACAAGTAAAAAAAGAAAAGTTATTATTGCAGATAATAAACTAAAAAGTATATCGCCTAAAAAAACTAGAAAATAACTATTAAATCCTATTTTTCTGGTTGCCTTTATTATATCGTAAAAGAGTGATAAAGCAATTCCAAGCAAAAAAGCGAAAAATGAGGCAGATATTTGTGAAAACGAGCTTATCTCCCACATAAATTACCTAAATAGTTTAGAAAAGAATCCAACAGATTCTTTATCATCAGACATATATACTACAGCATGAATTTTCCCTTCGGCTATAAGGTCGCCTATCTCATTATCAAAGTTTGTTATGTGTAGATTTTCACCCTTTACTGTTATTTTCCCCATAACTGTTTTTAAAAGGATTGTCTCCTCATCAAAAGATACTACATCACAAACACCCGACACATTTAACTTTGCCCTATTCTCAATAATGATGTTATGATCTTGAAATTTACTTTGTTCCATAAATAAACACCCCATAAAAATATATTTACAGGGTGTTTGTTTTATTCTATATTAAATCATTTTATAAAGAAGAGCAGCATCATCTTTTTTGACAGTTTCTTGCACCTTTAAAACCTCAATCTTTATTGGACGAGTTCCAAAAGATATTTCTATTATATCACCCGTTTTGACATCATAGGATGCTCTTGCTATTTTTCCGTTAACCGAAACTCTGCCAGCATCACAAGCTTCATTTGCTATTGTTCTTCTTTTAATAAGTCTTGAAACTTTTAGGTATTTATCTAATCGCATTATTTTCTCCTAAACAATTCAAGCCACCCGTTATTTCAGGGCGGCTTGGACTGTAATACATTAAGTATTTAATTGCATAAATTATTTTGCAACAGCATCCTTAAATGCCTTACCTGCTTTGAATACAGGATTCTTTGAAGCAGCAATAGTAATTTCCTGCTTGGTTAAAGGATTGATACCCTTTCTTGCAGCACGCTCACGAACTTCAAATGTACCGAAACCAACGAGTTGAACCTTGTCACCTGCTTTTAAAGTAGCGATAACGGAATCGATAACTGCTGCAACAGCCTTATCTGCGTCTTTCTTAGAAATGCCAGCTTTCTCAGCAACTGCTGCTACTAACTCTGTCTTGTTCATAATATGAACCTCCTACGTTTTTTTATTCTAAGTGAAACCAATTTTTAAAATTTGGTTGTAACCAAATCTATATATACTTTTACCATATCTTGCACCAAAAGTCAATATATTTTGGTAATTTTTTAACTTTTATAGGAAAAATTGTGAGATTTCACATATTTTTTATTGTTTTTTTCTTATAATCCTTAATTTAACGCAAATTTTTAGTAATTTTTCACCTTTAGGCAGTGCCAAAACGTCCTCTTCTTCGAAGGTATTTAAGATAATTAAGATAACAAAATATACTACCGCGCCGCAAAGAATAGCTAAAGCAGTATTTATTTTACTAACACCTAAGAAGTTGGATACAAGCATTGCGGTTACACCACAAGCTACAGCGGCTATAAGAGGCTTCACGACCGTTTTAAAGAGATTAGGAACTACACCTGTATATTTGATGATAGAGATTAGGTTAGCAAAGAAAATAAATGCATAGCAAACCGCAGTACCAATAGCTGCACCCTTAATATTAACTGTAGGTATACCAACAAAAACGAAGTTTACAATAACCTTTAAAACGGCACCAATGGCAACATTTCTAAGTGAAACAACCTGTTTATTAACAGCTTGGAGCATACTAGTCATCGGTATAGCCATACCAGCAAAGCAAGCGGCAATACCGTAAACCACCATCATAGAACCGCCTATTTCTACCGAAGCTACAGTATTATACATAAGTCCCATAATAGCGCTTCCTGCAAAGGCAAAGCCCATACCTGCAGGTAAAGAAATAATAGCAGTTAGTTTCATAGAGGATTCTATATTTCTCTTAACGCCTTGTTTATTCTTAAGTGACCAACAAGAAGCAATTACAGGTAAAGCGCTAACACCTAGAACAGATGTAATAGCAGGTACTAAATTATAGATAGTAAATGCTTTACTTCTTATGCCGTATAAAAATGTTGGTATTGCTTTATCGGTAAGCTCTTTTGCTGAATTTATAAGATTGTAATCATCAATAGAAGAACGATACATTTCACGGATAATATCGGCATTATCCTCTACTATATGTGATAACTGCCATTTAACCATCGACACGTCAACAAGTGAGGCAACACTGTTTGCAAGTGAGGATAAAACTACAGGAATTGCTATTGCAATAAGCACCTTAGCGGTTGCCTTAAAATCAGCAGGCTCAGGTGAAGCTTCAAGCTCTGCATCGGTAATAGTATCGCCTTTAATTGCATATCTAAGTCTCAAATATAAAGCGGCGGCGCCCGCACCGACTGTGATACCGAGCATTGCGGCGGCGGCAGCATAGGCTACATTACCTGTAAGCTTCATAGTGATATAGGCAAAGCCGTATCCTAAAATAAGCTTGCCAAGTGCTTCGGTAACATCTGATATTGCGGTAGGATACATATTACGAAGGCCTTCATAGTAGCCTCTGTAGGTAGACATTGTGCAACAAAACAAAAGCGAAGGCGCTATCGCAAATAGGCTATAAATTGTTTCACCTGTAGGGTCGGTTATCTTAACGAATGGATATATCAGTAATAGCATAAGTACTAAACCTGATAATCCCGTTATTAAAAATATCTTTTTTGTTACATTTAAAGAGCTTCTTACATCACGGTATTTACCTACAGCCATATGCTCTGCTACTACCCTCGATACCGCAATAGGCAATCCAGCCATAGCAAGCGTATAAATAGGGGTAAACAGGTCATAGGCTGATGAGAAATATCCAAAGCCTAAATCGCCTATTAGATTTGAAAGAGGTATTTTAAATATGGCACCGATAAGCTTTACAAGCATTGTGGAAGTAAGCAAAATTATTGCCCCATATTCAAAGCTTTGTTGTTTTCTTTTGGTTTCAGGCATTAATCGTTACCTCCGTACATTTTAGCAACCTTCGAAAGAATATCGAGAAAAATATTAGGAAGATACAATTCACCCGAACTGTTCATTTCGGTATAGCTTTCAGTGGCGCTATCCCCTGCATCGTCTGAAATTCTTCTAAGTGCGGCAAAAGGTATACCTGCCATATCACAAACCGAAGCGATAGCGGCAGTTTCCATATCGCAGGTTGTAGCGGAAAATGTATCTCTGAATAAATCACTATCCTTTTTAGAGCTGATAAATCTATCGCCGCAAACTGCAGTGCCTCCAAAATCGGTGTTTGCAACCGCTTTAAATACTTCTTTTAAATTGGCATCAACATCATAAATGTATTTTTGATTTGGCTTTTCACACGGTTTATAACCCAAAACAGTAAGGTCAAAATCGTGTTCCAAAAATCTATCAGGAACAAAAAGTCCGCCTCTTGATGCGCCGGAAATACCGCCTGAAAGTCCAAAGTTTAGAATGGCATCACAGTTAAGTGAAGCTAAAGCGGAAGCGACTGCCGCCGCATTCACCTTTCCTATTCCGCAATTCACACACAAAACGGTGGCGCCGTTTATATCGAAGGATACACCCTTTTTACCCAAAAGAGAATATTCTTTTGGATTGTATTTTTCTGCCGCCTTGACAAAGGGATTATATTCATCAACATCGGCGACAACAACGCCTATAATCGTTTTATCACTCATTATATTCCACCGCTTTCCTTAATTGCGTCAATTTCCTGTTGAGCTTTTTCTATAAGAGAAAAATTAAGTTTTATATCTTCAATTATTTTTTTGAAATCTTCGGGTATGTCTTCACTATCTTTAAAATTTTGATAATAAAGCTGACCTAGTTGCTTATATTCCTTTGAAATTGTGTTTTTAAGAGAAGCTTGTTTAATTTTTAGCTTTTCTATTGATATTACCTCATCGGTTTTCTGACAAGCGGCATTAAACAAATTCTTAGTTTTATCTACAACATTATCAAAAAAATCTTTATCCATAACAATTCTCCTTAAAATTTATTATAAAATTCCTCAATAGCAGATTTTCTTGATAACTGCTCATTAAATCCGCTGATGTACTCATAAGGATATTTATAATTAAAAATTCTCTTTATATCCTCACCGCTTGGTGCTTTAAGCTTTGTAACAGCAGAGGCACCGCAAGCTAGTATTGAATGTGTTTCATCCATAATATAAACATTATAAAGACCCTCATAGCCCTTCTTTGAATAACCAACATTTTCTAGATTACCAACCGTTTTACTCTGTCTATACATATAGTATGGAAATAGGCTATGCTTTTCTAGTTTTTCCTTAGCATATTCAACCATTAACGAGGCGGTCTTCCCCGCATCAATTTCAGGAAATTCGCCTTTTTTAGTGAGTGTAGATGCACGCTTCATAGAAAGAGAGTGAACCGTTACACTTTCGGGGTCTAAAGAAATTATTTTTTCTAATGTATCCCTAAAACTTTCGAATGTATCCTGTGGCAGACCTGCAATAAGGTCGGTGTTTATATTATTGAAGCCTACCTTACGAGCTAAATTAAATGCATCAAAGGTTTGACGTGCAGTATGGTTTCTACCGATGTATTTAAGCACATCATCATTTAAGGTTTGAGGATTTATGCTAATTCTTGTCGCACCGTTATTTTTAATAGCTATTAGCTTATCCTCGGTTATAGTATCAGGTCTGCCCGCTTCAACGGTAAATTCACGGACATTAGATACATCGAAATATTTATTCACCGTAGAAAGCACTTTATCTAGCTGTTCGGCGGTTAAGGTTGTCGGCGTTCCGCCACCCATATAAATTGTTTCAAGCCTTAAATTTAGCTTCCTTGCTATTTCTGCAGTATAAATTAATTCATTACAAAGATGGTCAACATAATCAGGTATCAGTTGTCCCGCCTTATCAACAGAATGTGAAACAAAAGAACAGTAGCTACATCTAGTTGGACAAAAAGGAATAGACAGGTAAAGACTGAAAGAATCGGGACGGGATAAATTTATTATCTCTTTTTCTGTTTTCTCGGTAGCTACACATAAATCTATTTTATTTTGAGATACCTGTAAAGCATTTCTAAAATAATTTAATGTTTCTTGCTTTCCCGATTCAATTACCTTTCTTGAAAAAAGTCTCGCAGGTCTAACCCCTGTCAAAATTCCCCACTGCGGCCTATATTTTGTAATATCAAAAAAGCAGTCCGCCAAGGCTCTTGCTAATGCTAATTCACAATCTCTTTCAAAATCCTTTTCACATTGGGTAATTTCTTCTGAATGTCTAATAATTTTCCCATCAAGCTTTAATTCGGCACTAACAGTTGCCTCATTTCCTCTACTTAGCACCTTGCAAATTGCTAAACGCTCGTCGTCCATTTCCTCGTGAAAGACCTCTATTTTTTCAAAAGGCAGATAAAGACGTATCAGTTTTTCCATTTCATAATCAAAACGGTTACCTAAATTGCAAAGCTTCATAATAAATATTCTCCATTGCTACTTAAAAAAGGATTATAAATTCTTTCATATTCAAGAGTGGTGGCTTCACCGTGTCCCGGATAAACCTCTACATCATCAAACATAGTGTCAATTTTATTTAGTGAAGCAATTAAGTCCTTAGCATTTCCGCCAGGAAAATCCACTCTACCAACCGATAGTTTAAACAAGGTATCACCGCTAAACAGTGCGTTATCCGCTTTATAGCACATACCGCCAACAGTATGTCCCATAGTTTCTATACATAAAAATTCTAAATCGGCAATTTTAAAAATTTGACCGTCTTTTAGCAGTATATCAGCACTAAATGGTGCTATATGAGCGTGAAATCTGTTTGATAAGGTAATTTCAGTATCAAGTAATGACGCTGCCTCATTTTCGCCAATAGCTATCTTAACGCCTAATTTTTGGCGCAAAATTTCTGCACCACCGATATGATCAAAATGACAGTGTGTTAAAAGAATAAGACGTTCTTTATCCTCGTTTTGAAGTAAAAAATCTTCTATCCTCTGGTCTATAATCGCAGGGTCTATAACAACTGCCGCTTTATTACTTGAAATAAGATAACAATTAACACCTAATTTACCTAAGGTTAAAGTTTTAATTTCCATAAAATCAATCTTTCTTGCTCCAAATATCTGTATCAAGTATTATTGTTACCGGTCCATCATTAACAAGAGAAACCTGCATATCAGCACCAAATATTCCCTTTTCAACCCTTTTAACGCCAAAATTTAAGAGTTCCTCACAGAATAAATCATAATACTGTGATGCAAGTGTAGGCTCCATAGCGTTTATAAAGGAAGGTCTGTTTCCTTTTTTAGTATCGGCCGCTAGGGTAAACTGTGATATACAAAGTATTTCACCATCTATATCCAGTATTGATTTATTCATCTTTTCGTCTTCATCGCAAAAAATGCGTAAAGCACTAACCTTACGGGCTAAAAGAGTGACATCTTCTTTAATATCACCCTCGATAGCGCCGAATAGTATCATATATCCCTCATTACAGCTGCCTACGACCTTATTATCAACAGTAACAGAAGCGTTTTTAACCCTTTGAATTACAGCCTTCATTGTGTTATCCTTTCTACACTAAATACGCCCTCAACCTTGTCAAGTCGTGTAATTATACTTCTTAAATGCTCAACACCCTCAACCTCGATTGTAATTATAGCAACACAGTTACCGTCCTTTTGCTGCTTAGCATTGATAGAATGAAGTGGCACTCTCATATTGCTGATAACATTCATAATATCAACAACAAAGCCCGACCTATCGATAGCAGAAATCTGTAAAGCGGTAGAAAAATTATTGTTTTTCTGAACATTCCAATAAGCTTTAACCCAACGCTCAGGTTCCTCGCTTGTGGATAGGTCATGTGGTACATTGTTGCAATCTCGCTTATGAATTGAAACACCATGACCTCTTGTTATATAGCCGATAATATCGTCCCCAGGTAGCGGTGAACAACAACGAGAAAACTTAATCAGGCAATTGTCAATACCCTCAATTTCAACACCCTCAGAAGAACGGTGTGGTTTTGAAGCAACAGTAGACACTTCAGCAGTCTTTGATACATTACGCTTAGCATAATCCTCTTTAATTCGAGGCATAATCTTTGAAAGCAATACACCGCCATAACCGATAGCTGCAAAAAACTCGTCTGCATCGTTAAAATGCATACGCTTTGCAAGGTCATCAACTAATTCATTATAATCTTCCTCTGAAAGATTAATAAATAACCGCTTGAGTTCTCTATCAAAGGAGGCTTTACCCTCCTCAATATTTTCGGCACGTCTTTCTTTCTTAAACCAAGAACGAATTTTAGCCTTCGCCTGATTAGTAACTGCAATATTCATCCAATCACGACTAGGACCTTTGCCTTGCTGATTTGAGGTTAAAATCTCGATAACCTCACCTGTTTTTACCTCGTGATTTATTGGAACTATCTTACCGTCTGCTTTGGCGCCAACCATTTTTATACCTACAGCAGTATGAATTGCAAAGGCAAAGTCAACAACAGTAGATCCTACAGGCAGATTTATTACATCTCCCTTTGGTGTTACGGCAAAAACGTCCTCTTCCGAAAGGTCAACCTTTATTGTACGCACAATTTCAGAAGCATCACCGGAGTTTTCTTGAGCTTCAAGTATTTGGCGTATCCAAGCAAGACGCTCCTCCATTTTTTTATTGTTTTCAGTGATACCTTCCTTATATTTCCAATGCGCCGCAATACCAAATTCTGCGGTATGGTGCATTTCAAAAGTTCTTATCTGAATTTCAAAAGGGATACCGTCACGACTAATTACGGTTGTGTGAAGTGACTGATACATATTAGGCTTAGGTGTCGATATATAATCCTTAAAGCGATTTGGTATCGGCCTAAACATATCGTGCATAATACCTAAAATATTATAACAGTCAGCTACCGTATCGGTTATGATACGGATAGCATACACATCATATATTTCGTCAAAATCTCTGCCCTGCAAATACATCTTTCGGTAAATACCATGTATTGATTTCACACGGCTTTGAAAGGACATTTTTATACCAGGCATATCCTCATTAAGACGGTTTTCTATTCTCGACTTAATATCGTCTAATATTTTTTCTCTATCAGGCTTTCTTAATTGTAGCAACTGTTCAATTTCATCGTAGGCTACTAAATCAAGGTGCTTTATTGAAAGATCTTCAAGCTCTTCCTTAACGGGTCTAATACCAAGTCTGTGAGCTATTGGCGCATAGATTTCAAGAGTTTCTACCGATTTATCCCTCTGCTTTTGCTCAGGCACAGCATCAAGTGTGCGCATATTATGAAGACGGTCGGCAAGCTTTATAATAATAACCCTGATATCCTTACCCATAGCAATAAGCATCTTGCGAAGACTTTCCGCCTGTTGCTGTTCTTTAGTTGTAAAGGAAAGTCTACCTATCTTGGTAACGCCGTCAACCAGCAGCGCTACCTCTGCACCAAACATTTCCTCAATATCGCTTACAGTAGTTTCGGTATCCTCAACTACATCGTGAAGTAGTGATGCGGCAACAGAACAGCTATCCATTCCTAGAGAAACTATAATTTTAGCAACATTAAAGGGGTGAATATAATAATCCTCATTCGTCCAACGCTTTTGACCTTTATGTGCTTCGACACAGAAATCATAAGCCTTTTTTATAAGTTTTAAATCATATTCAGAGCCTTGAGAGTTTATAAGCTCTAACAGTTCATTATAATTTTGCTGTTCAAGAGTGCTCACTACTGTTCACCTCGCTTAAAAGTAATTTATATGTTTTAGAATTTGTAAGGTCGGTCTTTTGAGAATTTAAGGGCACAATTATTTCGCCCGCAGTATCGATAAGTTTAAGCTCGGCTAAAACAATAATTGCAATGCTAGTTTTAGCAAAACCCAAAGTGTTTGAAAATGCAGTTGTTATCTTTTCGTAATGGGAAGAATTTTTAAGTATATATTTATATACCTCACCAACCTGATCTCGTGAAGGTAAAAGTTGCTCGGGATTATATATACCCTTTGAAAAAAACGCATCAAATTGATCATGCTGAGAAAAAACTTCATCCTGATTTGTAGCATTTAGACGCATATTTTTAATTTGCACCGAAAGCACATATTCGTTTTTATAAAAGTTAGACTCTAAATTTACAGCCAAATCAACAACATCGCCGACATTATAGCAAAACTGTGACGGTGTAACTCCGAAAAGCATTGCCTGAAAAGAAGCTTTGTTTTTAGAAAACAATAACCGCAAGTGTCTATTTTCGCCTACAGGGGTAATTTTTTCAAGCGTCACGCCCATAATGGCAAATATAGGCTTAGGGTTGCCGGTACCAAACGGCTCTAGAAGTCTGGTTGCCTCAACCATATCAACGCTAAGACCTTCGGGATTGATTTTTAAATCAATATTAAGTTTTGGACGAGCCTTATTAAGCTTTGAGGCATATTCATTTATTGCTTTTCTAAAAGCATCAATATTCTCGGTTTTAACCGTAACACCTGCCGCCAATTCGTGACCGCCATAGGCTTCGGTTAGCGAGGATACAGCCGAAAGAGCGTTGTGAAGATGAAAACCCGAAATACTTCTTCCAGAGCCGTGGGCAACGTCACCATTAATTGAAAACACAATAGTTGGCTTTCCAAAACGCTCACAAATTCTTGAGGCTACTATTCCTATTGTTCCTTGATGCCAATTTTCACCTGCAACAACAATCACATTGTTATAGTTATATCCGTTGCTTTCAACGGTTTTTATGGCGAGCTCAGCAACATTTTTTTCGGTTGACTGACGAAGTGCATTATGGTTATCAACAACATTCGCTAAAGTGATAGCATCAAGCATATTATCACAGCATAGTAACTTCAAAGCATCGCTTGCATCACCCATTCTGCCTGCCGCATTAATCCTAGGCACAACACCAAAAGCAATTTTTGAAGAATTAACAGTTTTACGGTCAATACCTGCAACGCTTAAAATAGCAGAGATACCCACTAATGGTTTGTATTTTATTTTGCGTATTCCCTCTTTTACTATGCACCTGTTTTCGTTAACAAGTGGCATTATATCACCTAAAATAGCAACAGTTAAAAGGTCTGCATAGGTGTAAAGTAGCTGCTCTGGTGCTTTGTCAAGAATAGCGCAAACCACCTTAAAGGCAACCTCGGCACCACATATTTCTTTGAAAGACGAATGACAGTCTATTCTATGAGGGTCAACAATAGCAACCGCATCAGGTAATTCTTCGGGCGGTAAGTGGTGGTCTGTAACAACAGTTTTTATACCTAGTGAATTAGCATAAGCTATTTCAGCCTTTGAAGATATACCATTATCAACAGTAATTATAAGCTTAACATCTTGCTTTTTAAGAATGTCAATTGCGCCGAAATTCATACCGTAGCCTTCGCTTATTCTATCAGGTATATAGGTTATGAAATCTGCATTCAGTTCTTTAAGGCATTTAGACATAACAGCCGTAGCGACAACGCCGTCACAGTCATAATCACCGTAAATTGCTATTTTTTCATTGTTTTTAATCGACTCTCTAATTGTGCTAGCCGCAAGCTCAATATCTGCTAATTCGTGAATATCGCAAAGCATGAGCTCATCAGAAAGTAATAGTTCTAGCTCATAAGGGTCGGTTATGCCTCTAGAAACGGCGAGCATAGCAGAAAAAGGGTCTATATCAAGCTCTTGAGATAAAAAAAGCGCAGTTTCTTTATCGGTGTTATTAAATACCCATTCTTTAATAGACAAAACCATTCCCCCTTTTAACATATAATTATATATATAATATCATTATTAAGCAGAAATTTCAACAGTTAAGTTTAATATAATATTTCTTATATATGCCGACAAAAAAAGAACCTGATTTTCATCAAGTTCTTTTTTACATATTATTTTGATTTTACCTGTTCTATCAGTTTTTTTAGCTCTGGATACAAGTTCTCAGCCCAGATTTTACAGCCTAAACTATCAGGATGACCGCCATACTTAGCGTTGTGCGGCGCAGCATCATTTTCCTTTAAAAAGCCGACATTATCAAAAACCATATCGCAGCTATCTTTAAGTTTAGATTTTATCCAATTATTAACTTCATTCCAACGCTCTGCTTTTTCAGGCGGATAATCAAACGGCGGTATCGTTTGTACTAAAACAAAACATCCTGCATTCTTAAGTTTTTTCACAAGGCTTAAAAGATTTTCTTTAATTTTCTCTGCAGAAAATCCACAGTTAAAATCATTAACACCAAAGCAGACTACAACTAAATCGTTCTGTTTAGCCTTATAAGCCCAAGCACCGTCGGTTGCGGCATCGTCGCATCTTGCATAGCCAAGACCTAAATTCCAAAAAGCATAATCTTCGCCAAGCATTTCTGAAAGAACTGCGCACCAATGGGTATAGGTATTAAATTCTACGCCTATTCCCTGTGTAATCGAATCACCAAAATAGGCAATTTTAAGTTCTACTTTCCTATCACACCCAATCATTGAAGGAAACGGCATAAGCTTTGAGGCAATCCACTCATTATTTTCCAATAAAAACGTTGGTATTTGACTTTCCTCGTGATATGGAATCATTGTGCCTGAAAAAGTTATTTGAATACAAAGGTAATCCCCTTTTTCAGCTTCTAAAAGTACAGGGTCGGTACAAAAAATTTCTGCAGGATTAACCCATTTGCTTTTATTTCCGCCAAAGGTTACAGACATAAATTGGTTTTTAGTTGTATTTTCACAATCCTTTGTTATACAAAGTGAAAGTTCTTTTATATAATAAGCATCACAAACTAAATTTTTATGAGAAACAGAGCCGTCTGCAAAAGTAGAATCAGTAATGTTAGAAAACAGCAAAGAATAATTATATTTTCCGCCGTTACTAAGCTTATAATAAAGTCTGCCTATATGCACCTTTTCAGGATTGTCTGTCAGAAAAAAATGTTGATTACCACTACCTGCTGTAGTGTTTGAACAATATTTTTTGAAATAAGTATTCATTAAAAAACACCCTCTCCTTTTTTAATATTATAGCATATAAACTATAAATTAGCAAGCAATTCTATTCTAATTCAAATATCCTCTCAAACTGTTTTCTAAAGCATTTGGATTGCAAACAAAAAAGACTCTCTGCAACATTAAGCGGAGAGTCTTTAACAAATTATTGAGCCTGAGAAGATGTGTTTTGTGTGCTTTGAGCATTTTGCTCTTTTTCTTCCTTCTCTTTTTGTTCTTGGGCAGGAGTTTTAGTGTCCACATTTTCAGCATTAGGTGCAGAAAGTGCAGTACCATTATGCGTTTTGCAAATACCCGGCACGTTACCTTTTTTATACCATCCTGTAGCCTTAGCAGGACAAGCAGATGTTGCTAACTGACCTGTAGCGGTACAGTAATAATGGCAGGAAGCGTAAGAACTATTTTCAAACTGCTTTGCCTTTAGTCCGGAATGAACTCTCGACATAACCTCGCCCCACATTGTTTGGGCAATAGTGCTGTTTTTTATGGTTTGCTGCTTATCATATCCACACCAACAAGACGCAACATAATACGGTGTTCCACCTACAAACCAAAGGTCGTTTGAATCGTTAGATGTACCTGTTTTTGCAAATATTCGCATATTAGATACATAATTCTTAGCGCCCTTGCCTGTACCCTGAGAGCCGTAAACTACTTGTTGTAAAAGGTGATTCATAACGGTTGCAGTGTCCTCGCTGATAGCAAGCTTAGCCCTGTAATCGTACTCAAGTATTACCTTTCCGTGTTGGTCACAAACCTTTGAATAAAGAGTAGGCTGATAGTATCTACCACCGTTTCCGAACACGGCGTATGCGGCGGCACTCTCAAGTGTTGTTAAGCCTCCGTTTGTACCGCCCATACCAAGCGGTGCTAAATTAACATCTTCGCTTGTAAGTGTTGTGATACCGAGGTCTTTTGTTAGGAAATCAAAACTTTTTTGAGGGGTAAGCTTCTGAACTAGCTGAACAGGAATTGTGTTAACAGAACGCTCTAAAGCGTATTGAACGGTAATGTTACCCCAATAACCATTATACCAATTTACAGGCTTCCATTTGCCGTAGGTAGTAGACTTATCGTTAACTATGCTTGAATAATTAATCAAATTATCTTCAATTGCCGGTGCATAAGCAGCAATCGGCTTCATGGTTGAACCTGGTTGTCTTATGGCATCGGTAGCACGGTTAAATCCACTCATGCCGAGATTTACCTGCTTTTCGCCTATTCCTCCTGCCAAACCTAGAACGTGACCGCTATAATCCATCAAAGTAATTGCGCCCTGTAGCTGTGCACCATCCTTACCCTTAAGACCGTATTTTTCTGAGTTATTGAATACGGTCTCTACTGCGCTTTGGATTTTAGGATCCATTGTTGTATAAATTTTAAATCCACCGCTATAAAAAATATTAGCGGCATGTTTGTCATCGTAACCGTATTTATCAGCAAGGTCGTTGGTTACCTGACGGATAAGTGCATCAACAAAGTAAGAATTGACCTCTGTTTCATTGAGAGCATCCTTACTTGCTACTATCTCAATTTCTTCTTTTAGCGCATCATTATATTCAGTTTCGGTTATATAACCTTGAGAAAGCATCTCCTTAAGCACTACCTCGCGACGTTCTTTGTTTCTTTGTGGGTCAGCTTCAGGAGAATAATAAGACGGTGCTTTAGTTATCGAAGCCAAGCAAGCACATTCAGCTAATGTTAAGTCTTTAACGCTTTTATCAAAATAGTAGTTAGTTGCAACCTCTACACCGTAGGTACCGTGTCCCATAGGTATAGTATTTAGATAGCACTCGATGATAGTATCCTTTGAGTAGTGGCTCTCTAAATACCTAGCACGCATTATTTCTCTAACCTTACGGGTTGCCTTTGTATCTCTGTCATCTGTTAAGTTTTTTACAAGCTGTTGAGTTATGGTTGAGCCACCTTGATTGCTTGAATAGAAATGTAAAAAGAGATTGGCAAAGGCAGAAAAAGTACGTTTCCAGTCAACACCCTGATGTGAGAAAAAACGCTTGTCCTCAATGGCTACGAAGGCATTAACTAAATCTTGAGGTATCCCCTCATAGTTTTCAGCGTGAGCTTTCGCCTCATCTGGATCATAAGCCACCCAAATTCTATTAAATTCGCCATGAAGACGCTGATATTCTTTCCATTCACCCTTATCGCCCGATTGAGTATAAATGGTTGTTGTAAAATTTAATTTTAAATCATTGAGGTTTTCATCCATAGTGCCGTCAACAGCGGTAAAGGCATATACAAGAAACGAGCCTACAACTATACTTACTGTGATAACGCCCAATAAAAAAATTGAAATACAAGCCCTCAAAATAGTTTCTTTTTTAGTATTTCTTCTCTTTTTTCTTCTTTTTCCGTTAGAAGTTAAACTATCAAGATTATTAGCCGAAGAAAATGAGTTAAGATCAAAAGAGCCGTTTTTTCCGTCGTCAGAGTACCTATCGGTACTGCTGAAAATATCATTATTCTGCAAATTTAACACCTCCGTTTAGTATAAAAACTAAACTTTCGCTAATACTCCTTATAATAATTTTAACCATTATACACCTTTTTTCTTTAAAAAGATAGTTACATTATTGTTACCAAACATAAAGGAGAAGTTATGAAAATCAAAATATGTGTTACATTAATTCTATTAATTACTGCAATTTTTGCGATTAGCTTATCTAAAAAAGAGAAGAAAAGTGAGTTCGTTTTAAAATCTTACAACAACACTGTAGCTCTCTATGAAAACGGCGTTAAGAAGGAAATTTACGAACAAATAGTTTTAAACACCTTGCCCGAAAAAGATATTTACGAGCTCAAAAAAGGTATTAAAATAGCTAACAATGAAGAACTATCAAGAATACTTGAAGATTTCGACGGATAAAAGTACTTGAAAAAAGATAAAAACAATAATATAATAGATATGTAATAATTTTAAAGGAGCTAATATTTTGGAAAACGATGCTTCATCTGCAGGTGTTAGACTTGGTGGTCTATTTAGCACAGCAGAAATAAAAATACTTGTTTGTTATATTTTAACAACAATAAAAGAACCTGTCCCCGCTACTATGCTTGCAAATGTATTACATTACGAAGGCATAGCAAATGTTTTTGAAGTGAGCGATGCTATTGTCTCCCTTCAAAAAAGCGGTCACATTAAACCTGTTGACGAAAAAGAAGAAATGTATGTTATCACCGAAAAAGGTATTGCGATATCCGACGAGTTAAAAACATCTCTTTCTTTTACCGTAAAAAATCGCGCATATTCGGCAGCGATTAAAATGCTTTCTCGCTTTAAAAATGCTAGGGATAGTGAATTTTCAGTTTCAAAGGAGAACGGTGCAACATATGTAACCTGTACTGCGACTGACGGCAGAATGCCGTTTATGTCTATTAAGTTGCTTGTTGCAGACGATACACAGGCAAGTATAGTCAAGGAAAGATTTATAGATGACCCTGCGGGTCTCTATCACGCAATTGTTGATTTTATAACTAAAAAAGAAGAAAAATAAATAATACAAAAGCAGCTTAAATATATTTTTTGCTGCTTTTTTTATTTACGCCGAATATTCCGCCTGCCGTTGAAGCAGTAAGTATAATTATTAGGTGAAAAAGTGTGTTAGCTGAAATCTTCCAATCGCTTACAATTAATGACACAAGTAGTACTAATACAAAAACAGCGGCACCGTTTAAAAGTCCTATTAGGTATCCGTTTTTTGATACCTTTCTACCGCAACAGTATGACGATATCATACTGCCAATCGCTATACTAACAGTAGCTAGAGGTGCTGCATACGCCCTGTCCAGTTGCAATAAGACTATAAGTGCGGCAAATAAAAACATTAGTAAAACGGTACCTATTGCACCAATCAAAGATGAAAAGATTATAGTTTTTAGCAGTGTATTTTCTTTTTTAACTTTTTCCTCATACATAAAAATCCCTCCGCAACAATTATATTGCGAAGGGATTATTTTTATAACCTATTTACTTAGTAGGGGTATCATCATGTACGGTGAGATTTGACTGAAGTGCCCAACGAGCAATAGTCATTTTGCTATGATCACTCTTAGATTCAATAACAATTGTATCTTCTTTTAAAGAAATTACTCTGCCGTAAATACCGCCGATGGTTACGATTTCGTCACCAACCTGTAGACTGTCACGCATCTTCTTTTCCTCTTTAGCCTTCTTGCGCTGAGGACGGATGAGAAGGAAATAAAAAGCTACAATAATAATTCCAAAATATGCAACGGTCATTAAAATCGACATACCGCCGCCAGCATTATTTTCAGCAGCTAATAAAATCGGGGAAATAGAATTCATAATTTTAAACCTCCAACAAATGTTACTAATTATTTATTATACACATAATGCTATGAAAAAGCAAGAAAAATATTAAAAACGAAAATCATATTCTTCTGCCTAGAATTTCAACCTTTTCTGCCTTATATTCGGCAAATCTTCCCTCGTCAAGTGCTAAACGTATTTCTTCCATAAGATGATTATAAAACCATAAATTATGAAGCACAGTAAGTCGCTGAGATAACATTTCGGTACTCTTTAGAAGATGCCTAATATATGCCTTGCTATAACGTCTGCAAACAGGACAACCACAGTTTTCATCAATTGGTGTCATATCCCTGTCGTATTTGCTGTTGTTAATATTGATGATACCTTTTGAAGTAAAGAGATGTCCGTGACGGGCATTACGGCTTGGCATAACACAGTCAAAAAGGTCAACACCTCTCTCAACCGCATTAAGAATGTCAACAGGCGTGCCAACACCCATCAAATATCTTATTTTATCCTTTGGCATAAAAGGTGTAACAGTTTCAATTATATCATACATAACCTCATTAGGCTCACCAACCGCAAGACCGCCTATTGCATAACCGTCAAGATTTAAATCTGCTATTTCTTTCATATGCTCAATTCTTAAATCTTTATAGGTGCAACCTTGGTTTATACCAAAAAGCATCTGCTCAGGATTTATTGTGGTTTCTAAAGAATTAAGCCTTGCCATTTCATCCTTGCATCTTTTAAGCCAACGGGTTGTCCGCTCACACGAAGCCTTAGAATAGGCGTATTCAGCGGGATTTTCAACACATTCATCAAAAGCCATTGCGATAGTAGAGCCTAGGTTAGACTGTATTTGCATGCTCTCTTCAGGACCCATAAAAATTTTTCTGCCGTCAATATGAGAGGCAAAGGTAACGCCCTCTTCCTCGATATGTCTTAGCTTAGCAAGGGAAAAAACCTGAAAACCGCCGCTATCGGTAAGTATTGGACCCTCCCAAGTAGAAAACTTATGAAGACCGCCACATTCTCTGATTATTTTATCACCGGGACGCACGTGCAGATGATAGGTGTTAGATAGCATTACCTGACATCCGATTTCCTTTAAATCCTCTGCCGATACAGCACCCTTTATAGCGCCTGCGGTTGCAACATTCATAAAAGCAGGAGTTTGTACTGTACCTCTATTCGTTACAAACTCGCCTCTTCTTGCGCCGTTTTTTTCACTAATCAATTTAAACATATTCATTCTCACTTTATTAGATAATTAACATCGCATCGCCAAAGCTGAAGAATCGGTATTTTTCCTCAACAGCAATTTTATATGCGTTCATTGTGCTTTCATATCCTGCAAAGGCGGAAACTAACATTATAAGCGTGCTTTCAGGTAAATGGAAGTTGGTAATCAGACCGTCCATACACTTAAATTCATAACCAGGATATATAAATATATCAGTATCACCTGAACACTCTAAAATTTCGCCATACTTTGTTGCAACACTCTCTACTGTACGGCAGCTTGTAGTACCAACACAAATAACCCTGCCACCTTGAGCTTTCGTTTTATTTATTACCTCCGCAGTTTCTTTTGAAATGCTATAATGTTCGGTATGCATTTTATGGTTTAAAATTTCTTCCTCTTTAACAGGTCTAAAGGTGCCAAGACCAACGTGTAATGTTACATACGCTATCTTAATACCTTTTTCTTTTAATTTTTCTATCATCTCTTTTGTGAAATGAAGACCTGCAGTTGGTGCCGCCGCCGAGCCTAGTTCCCTTGAATAAACCGTTTGATAACGCTCACGGTCATTTAGCTTCTCCTTAATATATGGCGGTAACGGCATTTGACCTACCTCATCAAGTACCGAAAAAAACTCACCGTCACAGGTAAATTTTATAATTCTGTTACCATCAGGCAAAACTTCTTGTACTTTAGCGGATAGCTTGTCCGAAAAGGTAAACTCATACCCCTCTTTTGCTTTTTTACCGGGACCTGCAAGCACCTCCCAAGTGAGTAGGTCTCTTTGTTTTAAAAGCACAAATTCAACTATCGCACCCGTATCAACCCTAGTGCCATAAAGACGAGCCGGTAAAACCCTCGTATCGTTTAAAACAAGGCAATCGCCTTCCTTTAGATAATCAAACAAATTATAAAAATTTTTGTGCTCTATTTCCCCTGTTTTTTTATCAAGATGCAAAAGTCTCGAAGCGTCACGAGGCTCAATGGGAGTCTGTGCAATGAGGGATTCGGGCAAAAAATAATTGAAATCGCTTTTTTTCATTTAAACACCGTAAACTTTCTTTATAATACTATAAAATAAATTGACAAACAATAGATAAAATGATATGATAAATATGTATAAATATGTGCTATAATCACGCATTTAATTATTATATATTATTGTGAAGAATATAGCAACAAAAATTTTCTTTTCCTGAAAGGATGTCCCGTATTATGAAAACTTATAATGTAGGTATTATCGGTGCTACAGGTATGGTAGGTCAGCGCTTTGCACTTTTACTTGCTGACCATCCTTGGTTTAAGGTAACAGCTCTAGCAGCTAGCAGCCGCAGCGCTGGAAAAACCTATGAGGAGGCTGTTGGCTCCCGTTGGGCTATGACCTCTCCGATGCCTGAAAACCTAAAAAATATGATGGTTTTAGATGCACTTGCCGATATCGATGCTGTAGTAGCCGCAGTTGACTTTGTTTTCTGTGCAGTTGATATGAAAAAGGACGAAATATTAGCACTTGAAGAAGCTTATGCTAAAAAAGAGTGTCCTGTTATTTCTAACAACAGTGCTAACCGTAAAACTCCTGATGTACCAATGGTTATCCCTGAAATAAATAATGACCATATTGAAGTTATCAAGGCACAGAGAGAACGTCTTGGCACCAAAAAAGGCTTTATCGCAGTTAAATCAAACTGCTCACTTCAAAGCTATGTTCCCGCCCTTTATCCTCTTGATAAATTCGGCGTTGAAAAGTGTCTTGTTTGCACATACCAAGCAATTTCAGGCGCAGGCAAAACCTTTGAAAGATGGCCTGAGATGATTGATAATGTTATCCCATACATTGGCGGCGAGGAAGAAAAAAGCGAAACCGAGCCACTAAAGATTTGGGGTAAATTAGAGGACGGTAAGATTATTCCGTCTACCACTCCTAAGTTCACCGCACAGTGCCTTAGAGTTCCTGTATCTGACGGACATATGGCGGCAGTTTTTGTATCATTTAAAAATAAGCCAACTAAGGAAGAAATCCTTGAGTGTTGGAAGAACTTCTCAGGCAGACCTCAGGAACTCGAACTCCCCCATGCTCCAAAGCAGTTCCTCAACTACTTTGAAGAGGATAATATGCCACAAACAAAGCTTAACCGTGACCTTGAGGGCGGTATGGCAGTTTCTGTTGGTAGACTAAGAGAAGATTCACAGTATGACTATAAGTTTGTTTGTCTTTCTCACAACACCCTTCGTGGTGCTGCAGGCGGCGGCGTGCTTCTTGCCGAGCTACTTTGCGCCGAAGGTTATATGGACTAACCTTAAATACATATACAATTATGTATAAATTTATTTAAAGGGGTCGTGCTTTATGAAAAAAAGAATTTTCACAGGCGTAGCTACTGCACTTGTAACGCCAATGAAAGCAGACGGTTCAGTTAATTTTGACCGTTTACATTCACTAGTTAACGAGCAGATTGAAGGCGGTGTTGATGCCCTTGTTATCTGCGGTACTACAGGTGAAAAGTCAACACTCCGATATGACGAGCATTTAAAGGTAATTGAGGTTGCAGCTAAGGCTTGCAATAAGAGAGTACCTTTAATTGCAGGCACAGGCAGTAACGATACCGTATATTCGGTTGAGCTTTGCAACGATGCAGAAAGTGTTGGTGCTGATGCATTTTTAATGGTGACCCCCTACTATAATAAGACTTCACAAGCAGGTCTTATAGCACATTACAACTATATTGCTGATAGAGTAAACAAACCTATCATTCTTTACAATGTTCCCTCTAGAACTGGTGTTGCGATTAAACCTGAAACCTACAAAGAGTTATCTAAACACCAAAATATAGTTGCCACCAAAGAGGCAAACGGTGACCTTTCTTCTATCGCCACCACAAAATATCTTTGCGGTGATGACCTTGATATTTATTCGGGTAACGATGACCAAACCATTCCGATTATGTCACTTGGTGGCATTGGTGTTATTTCGGTTGCCTCAAACATCGTGCCTAAAGTTATGCACGATATATGTGCTGAGTATTTAAAGGGTAACACAGAAGTTGCCTCTAAGCTACAGCTTAAACACATAGGTCTTATAAACGCTCTTTTCAGTGATGTTAATCCTGTTCCTGTAAAAGAGGCTATGAATATGTTAGGACTTGATATTGGTCCTTGTAGACTGCCTTTATATCCTATGAATGAGGTGGCTAAACAAAATCTAAAGCAAAAACTTTTAGAGTGTGGACTTAAGACCATTTAATATACACAGGATGTGAAAATTTCGTGACTAAAATTTTACTTTCAGGCGCCTGCGGCAAGATGGGCGAAAAAATTGCAGATGTTATTTCTAAAAAGGATAATATGCAGATTGTTTGCGGTGTAGATATAGCACAGCGTATTTGCGACTTCCCTATTTACAATAGCTTTGATTCTATCAAAGAAACACCCGATGTTATTATCGATTTTTCTCATGTTTCTGTTTTAGAAAAGCTATTAAAATATGCATGTGATAATAACATACCATGTGTTATTGCAACAACGGGCTTTTCTGCTGAACAAATTTCTGCTATAAAAGATGCGGCAAAGAAAATTCCTGTTTTCTTTACTGCAAATATGTCACTAGGTGTAAATCTGCTTTGTGCCCTAGCCACAAAGGCCGCTAGTATCTTAGGTGAGGATTTTGATGTTGAAATTATAGAAAAACATCACAATCAGAAACTTGATGCACCCTCAGGTACAGCTTTAATGCTCGCAAATGCCGTAAATTCGCAGTTTAACGATTCGTATGTTTACGAGTATGACCGTCATTCAAAGCGCCTCAAAAGGCCTAAAAAAGAGATTGGTATTCATTCTATCAGAGGCGGTACAATTGTCGGCGAACACGATGTGCTATTTGCCGGCAGAGACGAAACCGTTACCCTTTCACACTCTGCTACCTCAAAAGAGGTTTTTGCAGTTGGTGCTGTTAAGGCAGCTGACTTTTTAAAGGATAAAAGTATTGGTCTTTACGATATGACCGATATATTAAACCTAAACTAAATAACAAAAACAAAGCACCCCTCATATAATGTGTTAACCACATTATAAGGGGTGTTTTTATTATGTCTGATTATCTAAAGCCTATTATGAATGAGACAGATCTTTTACCATACGAAAGCTTTCTAAATGATATATCTAAAACTGAAAAATGTGATAAAAATAATAGTGTTTTAGAAAAGCTAATCGGCAAAAGAATTAGTATAAAAGTTTCGGTTGATAACTCAATTTATTCATATTTTGGTGTTTTAAAAAAGGTTGAAAAAGAATATTTAGAACTATGCCAAAATAACGGTAAAAAAATACTAATTCTAAAACCCGAAAAGATAATTTCAATCACAATAATTTAGAGCCTTGTATAATCTCATTTTCTTTCAATGCTTTATTTATTGTATTTAAAACATTCTTTTTATCTGCCGACCATAAAGGCGCTACAAGGTCACGCTTAGCACCGTCTCCTGTTAATCTATGAATAACCGTATCCTTTGGTAATACTCTTATGGCATCCATAAGAATATCAATATAGTTTTCAAGGGTTAAGGTTTCAAATTTGTTTTGCTGATATTCAGTTTCTAAATCGGTGTTTTTTAAAACGTGTAAAAGCTGTAGTTTTATGCCATCTGCACCGCTTTTTCCAACATAATCTACCGTTTGAAGCATCATTTCTTTTGTTTCAAACGGCAGACCTAAAATCACGTGCACGATAACTTCAATACCGATTTGTTTTAAGTTTTTTACCGCTTCATCAAAGACGGACAAGTCATAGCCTCGCCTTATATATTCGGCAGTTTCACTATGTATAGTTTGCAGGCCTAACTCCACCCATACAGGCTTATACTTATTAAGACGGGATAATAACTCTAAAACCTCATAAGGCAGACAATCAGGTCTTGTAGCGATAGATAATGCTACAATATCAGGGTGTGATATAGCGGCGGTGAATATCTTTTCAAGGTAACCTACATCAGCATAGGTGTTAGTAAAATCCTGAAAATATGCGATGTATTTTCCCTCTTTAATCTTGCGGCTAACTCTTTGCTTTGCCCTTTCAATCTGTGCGCAAATATCACTCGGGTCTTTTTCACAAAAAGCACCTGAGCCGTCAGTAGAACAGAAAATACAACCCTTTGAGTGTATTTTACCGTCCCTTACAGGACAGGTCATACCGCCCGATAACGCCAATTTATAAACCTTACAACCAAAAGTATTTTTAAGATAACTATTTAAATCATTATACATAAAAAGCTACTTTCTGTAATAAGAGTAATATGCCGTTATCATATCGTATTCACCGGTTACTGCGTTTTGTCCCTCTAGGGTAACACCGTCACCGCTTAAGAGAAGATAATATTTTGTGTCGATGGTTTTACAGCGAAAAACATCTATTTCGCCGCAAATCACACGAATTTCATCGTCAATCTCGGCTATTCTTCCCTCTTTACCTGCAATTACATATTTAACATTACCATCTGCATCGGTCTGACGTCTTGTAACGTACTTTACAATTCTACCGTCAAAGCATTTTAGCACATCAGGGTTTTCTTTTTTCTTTTTAAAGAAGAACATATTATCAAACCACAAACTTGATTATAACTTTCTTACCCTTTTTAACGATAACACCGTCTTTAAAGCTATCAAGTGCTATTGTATGGGTTGCATTGGTGATTTTTTGGTCGTCAACACTAACGCCGCCTTGCTGAACAAGACGTCTTGCTTCACCGTTAGAAGCCGCTAAACCACCCTTTACCATAAGGGTTAATATACCAATTTTATCATCAGTAAAATCAACTGTTTCAAGTGTTACTGTCGGCATATTATCGTGGCTGCCTGCACCTGAAAATACTGCACGTGAGGTTTCCTGTGCTTTGGTAGCTTCCTCTTCGCCGTGAACTAGCTTTGTGAGCTCGAAAGCGAGTATTTCTTTAGCGGTGTTAAGCTGTGAGCCCTCCCATGAATCCATTTTGTCAATCTCTTCAAGTGGTAAGAATGTAAGCATACGGATACATTTTAAAACGTCTGCATCGGCAACATTACGCCAATACTGATAGAATTCATAAGGCGAGGTCTTTTCAGGGTCAAGCCATACAGCGCCGCCAACAGTTTTACCCATCTTCTTGCCCTCAGAATTAAGAAGTAATGTAATGGTCATGGCATAGGCATCTTTGCCAAGCTTCTTTCTAATAAGCTCGGTACCGCCAAGCATATTAGACCACTGGTCATCGCCGCCGAACTGCATATTACAACCATATTCCTTGAAAAGATGATAGAAGTCGTAGCTTTGCATTATCATATAGTTGAACTCAAGGAACGAAAGGCCCTTTTCCATTCTCTGCTTGTAACATTCTGCTCTTAGCATATTGTTAACCGAGAAGCAAGCACCAACATCACGAAGCATATCGATATAGTTAAGTTTAAGTAGCCAATCGGCGTTATTTACCATTTGAGCCTTACCCTCACCAAACTCGATAAAACGGCTCATCTGTTTTTTGAAGCAATCGCAGTTGTGCTGAATTTGTTTAGGTGTCATCATAGAACGCATATCTGTTCTGCCTGATGGGTCACCAATATATCCTGTGCCACCGCCGATAAGAGCTATCGGCTTATTGCCTGCCATCTGCAGTCTCTTCATAAGGCAAAGTGCCATAAAGTGACCAACGTGGAGACTATCAGCAGTAGGGTCAAAGCCTATATAAAAAACTGCTTCGCCGTTATTAATTAAATCTTTGATTTCTTTTTCGTCTGTTACCTGCGCTATCAGACCGCGGGCAACTAACTCCTCATAAATTTTCATATTTTAAGACCTCCGTCAAGTAATTCCTTAGCTGATTTATATAAATTAGCTGTTATATCTGCACCCGACATTATTCG
This sequence comes from Acutalibacteraceae bacterium, assembly GCA_045577835.1. Taxonomy (GTDB): domain Bacteria; phylum Bacillota; class Clostridia; order Oscillospirales; family Acutalibacteraceae; genus UBA737. The sequence goes on from JAZNJD010000040.1 coordinate 29,920, forward strand.
GGCAATTTCATTAATTCTTTCTTCATAGGAAAGTGTTGTAACCTCGGTATAGGTGCGTTCATTTCTAACCGCCTTAGATATTTTAAGGTGGTTATCACCAAAGCTACAAATTTGCGCTAGGTGTGTAACACATACAACCTGTCGTGAATTTGAAACCTCTTTAAGCATTCTACCGACCTTGCCTGCTGCTACACCGCTGACACCTGTATCAACCTCGTCAAATACAAGGGTATCAACATCGTCTTTATCTGCAAGCACTGCCTTAATGGCTAGCATAATTCGGGATAACTCACCGCCTGAGGCTACCTTGGATAACGGTTTTAAATCCTCACCTACATTTGTGCTGATTAAAAACTCAACCGTATCACAACCTACCTTTGTGTATCTGCCCTTTTGTATATCAACCTTAAAGCAGATATTAGGCATATCAAGATATTTAAGTCTTTCAGTTACCTTGCTTGAAAAATCAAGGGATGTTATTTTGCGATTTTCTGTTAGTTTATCACCTAAGGCTATAAGCCGCTCGGTTGATTTATCAAGCTCTATACCCAATTCATTAGCTCTTTGCTCCGAAAGCTCAATACTTTCAAGCTCTTTTTGTGAAGTTTCCAAACGGTTTAATAATTTTTCCTCGCTATCGCCGTATTTTAGCATCAATCGGTAAATAACATCTAGCCTTTCACTTATATCTTCAAGGTTTAAATCTGCACTCGTTAGGCTAGAAGCCGAATTTCTAATCGCAACACCGACTTCATCTACTAAGGTACACGCTTCCAAAAGCTTTTGCTCTATACCTTTAAAATCCTTATCATCAAAAGGATGTAACGCTTTAGCGGCATTTTGGAGCAGAGATATTGCACCGTCACCATTTTCGTCGCCCGAAATTGAGGCATAGGAACTAGCCAAGGCTTCCTTCATTTTATTTAAATTTCTTGCTATTTCTAATTTTTTCTTTAACTCTTCTGCTTCGCCGATATGTATATTAGCATCGGTCAACTCTTTGATTTCAAAATTTAAAAGATCTATTCTGCGGCGCTTTTCGTCCTCATCAGTTTCTATTGCTTCTAACTGTTTACGGACCGAGTTTAGATATTTAAACTCGCTGTAATAATCATTAAGCAGCACTTTGTTTTCAGCCAATCTATCAATATAAAGATAGTGATTATCAGGATTTAAAAGCCCTTGATTATCGTGCTGACCGTGAATGTTAACAAGATTTTTGCAAATATTTTTAAGTATGCCTACCGTTGCAGACTTACCGTTGATTTTAACCGTACCGCTACCTGTAAGGCTTAATCTTCTTAAAATTAAAAGCTCTCTATCCTCTGCCTCATAACCGTTTTCCTCTAATAGTTTTATATCATTGTCAGAAAGGTCACAAAACAAGGCTGAAACCTCGGCACTGTCACAACCATTTCTTATAAGCTCTTTTGATGTTCTCTCACCTAACACTGCGTTTAGCGAATCAATTATTATAGATTTACCTGCACCTGTTTCACCGGTTAGAACATTAAATCCCGAGGAAAAATCAATATCAGCTTTTTCAATAACAGCAATATTTTCAATATGCAAATGTTTAAGCATAATTTCCCACCGTTAAATTAGTTTTTTAATTTCATTTGTAAGCGAAACTGCTTCTTGGGTGCTATGTGTAACTATAAAAATTGTATCATCGCCCGCAATTGAGCCTAACATACTGCCGCTAAAAATACTGTCAACAGCAACACAAACGCTTGACGCCATTCCTGTATAACACTTTATAACAACATCGTTCATAGCAGAATTTACTGACTTTACCGAAGAATTTATTATTGAACGGTAGTTGGTAAGTGGCTGGTCACTGGTGCCTTGACGTTCGGCAGAAACATATCTGTAATTACCGTTTTCGTCGTGGTCCTTTACAAGCTTTAGCTCTCGTATATCCCTTGAAACGGTAGACTGTGTGACATTAAAGCCAAAGGATAGAAGCGCATTCTGTAAATCGTCCTGAGTTACAATAATATTCTCTTTTATAATTGAAAGAATTTTTTCCTGTCTTTTATTTTTCACCATTACCACTCCTTACATCAAGAAATTTTACCGAAAGAGTTCTAAAAAATGAACGTTCGCGAAGTCTTATAAGCTTTACTGTGTCACTAGCTTTAGAAACAACAACCTTCATATTAGGTTTAACGCTTGCAACTTTTCTGCCGTCAACCGAAAGATAGATTTCGGTGTGCTTCTTAGAAAAGGCTTTCAAAACGACCTCTTTATCACCGTTTAAAAGTATTGGCTTTGCCGACAATGAATGTGAGCAAATAGGTGTTATTCCTATACTTTCGGAGGTTGGGTCAATAATAGGACCGCCTGCAGACATTGAATAAGCGGTTGAACCTGTAGGCGTTGAAACTATAATGCCATCCGCCCTATATTTAATGCTATCGCCCTTAACATAAGCCGAAATATCGATAATTCTTGCAATAAATCCACTTGTTATAACTGCATCGTTAAGTGCGGTGTACTCATTTAAAAGTGTATCACCGTCATAAACCTTAACAGATAGCATCATACGGTCTTCTATTGTATAATCCCCTGTTTTGAGTTTAGATAAGAGTTTATATTCGCTTTGTTCAATATTAGCTAAATACCCCATTCTTCCTGCATTGATACCAAGAATAGGCTTGTTGTATTTAGCCGCCTTTTTTGAATATCGCATAATTGTACCGTCGCCGCCAATGGTAACAATTATATCTGCAACCTCAAAAAGCTTATCTTCATTTAAAGGGGTAAAATTCGAACAACAGATAGTATCGGGTGCGTATGCAGTGATACCATTCTCTTTTAAAAAAACGCCTAGCTTTTCAAGTGTTTCCGTAGCGCCTCTTTTATCAAGATTTGGCAAAACCGAAACTACCATTTATATCACTCCTTTAATGCAGCATACGAGGCATCGACCAATCCCTCGGTATTTAAATCAATTAAAACTTGTGGATTTTCATTCTTTTCTATGTAACACAAATATTCAATATTTCCTTCAGGGCCCTTAACAGGTGAAAAATCAAGGCCTAAAAGTGAGTATTTGTTTTCATTAATTAAGTCAACAATTTTATCTATAACCGAAATATGTACGCTTCTATCCCTAACAACGCCCTTTTTACCAACATTTTCTTTACCTGCTTCAAATTGTGGTTTAATAAGGCAAACAGCCCTACCTCCCTCTTTTAAGAGAGTTCGCATAACAGGAAGAATATGCGATAAAGAAATAAATGATACATCAACCGAAGCAAAATCAAGTGCATCTGGCACCTGCTCGTTTGTTACGTATCTGAAATTTGTGCGCTCAAGATTTACTACACGCTCGTCTGTACGCAATTTCCACGCAAGTTGACCGTAACCTACATCAATAGCATAGACCTTTTTAGCGCCGTTTTGAAGCATACAATCGGTAAATCCACCTGTAGAAGCGCCAATGTCAGCACAAATATAATCATTTAACACTAAATTGAAAGAAGAAACAGCCTTTTCAAGCTTAAGTCCGCCACGGCTAACATACTTTAGAGTAGCGCCTCTAACTTCAACCTTATCATCAGGCTTTACCGTATCGCCTGCTTTATCGGATTTTTGGTTATTAACAAAAACTATTCCCGACATTATAAGTGCTTTTGCTTTTTCTCTTGTTTCACAAAAACCAAGCTCTACTAATTTTAAATCAAGACGTTGTTTTTCTGCCATATATTTTAAAAGCCGACAATAGAGGTTATTGAATCAACATCAAAATTGTATTTTTTAAGGGATGAAGCAACCGTAGCGGTTTGAACAAACTCATCACCGATAGCGTTAATATAAAAATCGCCTGTAAATTTTGATTCAAGTAGCCTTGAACTAATATGCTCTGCTATACCGCCGCTTCTTATTCCCTCCTCGAAAAAGTAAATCTTTTTGTATTTTAATAATGTAGAAATTAAAGTATCACTAATTGGAAAAATCTTATTTAGTTTTATAATATCTACTTTCTTTTTGTCGTTTAGCGCCTCATAAACATTAGAAAACACTCTACCGTAGCTTACAACCGCTATCTGTGAGTTGTTTTCAATCACAGAAAACTCGCTATCAAAATCAAACGGATAGGTTTTAGGGCCCGTTCCTCTTGGATATCTAATAGCACAAAGCTCGTCGTTTTGTGCTGTCTTTAAAATTTGATTTTTTAACTCATTATAGCAAGACGGAGAATATATATTCATATTCGGTATTGTGGATAGAAACGCAACATCAAAAATTCCTTGATGGGTTTCCCCGTCCTCGCCTACGATACCCGCTCTATCAATCAGGAGCTTCAGCGGTAGGTTTGCGATTGCGGCATCGTGGATTATTTGGTCATAAGCTCTTTGTAAAAATGTTGAGTAAACGGCAAAGAAAGGCACCATTCCGCCACGTGTAAGACCTGCTGAAAAGGTTAGAGCGTGCTGCTCTGCAATGCCAACATCAAAAAATCTTGAAGGAAATTTGGTTGCAAAATCATTAAGCCCTGTACCTATTTTCATAGCGGCAGTAACTGCACAAATTTTATTGTTGTTTTTTGCAAGTTCACAAAGAGTATCACCCGCTATATCGGAATAGGTTTTAATATCTTTAGATACTGTACCCAACGATGTATCAAATGGTGAAACACCGTGATAATTTTTAGGACTGTTTTCTGCAAATGTATATCCTTTGCCCTTGGTTGTTATCACGTGCACAAGCGACGGTCTATTATAGCTTTTAGCAATGTTCAATAGCTTTTCTACTGCTAGGATATCATGACCGTCAACAGGACCTAGATAGTTAAATCCCAAATCGGCAAAAATGTTATTTCTATAAATTATAGATTTTAAAAGCTCTTTTAAGCGGAAAATTCCGTTATATAGTTTTTCACCTATAAAAGGTATCTTTGCTAAAAGCTTAGTTACTGCGAACTTAAAGTAATGGTATTTAGGACGGTTGCGAAGTTTGGTGAAGCATCTTGACAATGCGCCTACATTTCGTGAAATCGACATTTTATTATCATTTAGTATTACTATAAAATTACTTCTTCCGTGACCGCAGTTGTTTAGAGCTTCGTATGCCATACCACCTGTCATGGCACCGTCGCCAATTACGGCAACTGCTGTTCCTTTTTCACACGATAACATTTTCGCCTTATAAATACCGTAGGCGGCAGAAACAGAGGTGCTACTATGTCCCGTTACAACAGGGTCGTGTATACTTTCATTCGGCTTCATATACCCTGATATTCCGCCCTCTGTTCTAATGGTGGAAAAATCTTTAAAGCGTCCTGTTAATAACTTATGTGCATAGCATTGATGCCCAACATCAAATATTATGGCATCGTCGGGTGAAGAAAAGGCTCTGTGTATAGCAACAGTTAATTCTATTGAGCCTAAATTGGATGCAAGATGACCGCCGTTTTTAGAAACAGTTTCAATAATCAAATCTCGCATTTCGTCACATAGTAACGACAGCTGTGTATATTCAAGTTTTTTTACATCTTCAGGAGAATTAATTGTATTTAAAATCTTATACTCCAAAACAAAACATCCTTAAAATTCACGTTCTAGTAAGAATTCGGTCAATTCTTTTAAGAAGGTTGTATCACCCTCGAAAAGCTCAAGAGTATCCAAAGCCTCTTTAGTTAATTCTTTGGCTTTTATGCGTGCATTTTCTATGCCAACCTTTTTAGCATAGGTAATTTTTCCGTTTTTATCATCGCTACCAACAGGTTTGCCTAAAACCGCCTCGTCACCTGTAGCGTCTAAAATATCATCAATTATCTGAAAAGCAAAGCCTAGCTTTTCGGCATATGTTTCAGCATTTTTAATTTGTTCTTCGTTAGCACCTGCAAGTATCGCACCGCAAACTGTAGCCGCTTTTATTAAGCAACCTGTCTTTAAGGCGTACATCTTGAGAGTAAGCTCTAAGCTTTCAAAAGCCTTTTCGGTTATATCCATAACCTGACCGCCAATCATTCCACAAGCACCTGAACATTCAGCTAAAACCTTTGCTGCCTTAACAATTCTATCAGTTGGAATATTTTTGGTTTGCATTGCAAGTAAAAAAGCTTCTGTAAGCAACGTATCACCCGCAAGTAACGCTATGTCTTCGCCAAATTGTTTATGGCATGAGGGCTTTCCTCTGCGAAAATCATCATCATCCATACAGGGTAAATCGTCGTGTATCAGTGAATAAGAGTGTATCATTTCAAGCGCACAGGCGAAATTATATGCAAAATTATCCTCGCCACCAAAAAGCTTATAAAACTCTAGCATCAAAATAGGTCTAATACGTTTACCGCTATTTAAAAGACTATAGCGTGATGCTTCAAAAATTATATCGTAATTTTCGCTATCGCTCGATAAATAACAATCCAAATGCTTATCTATTTCAAGTTGATATTGTTTTAATTTATCATTAAAATTCATAAAATTATTCCGCCTCAGTGAGTTTTGTGATTTTTTGTTTTGCTGTCTCTAATTTTTCGGTGCACAAATTAGATAGCTTTAATCCTTTTTCAAAAAGAGCAACCGCTTCATCAAGTGAAACCTCGCCCTTTTCAAGCTCGGCAACTGTCAGTTCAAGTTCTTTTAATATCTCTTCAAAATTATTGGTTTTTTCCATTATTTTGCTCCCTCTTTACTTTTGTTACAGAACAATCTAAACTGCCGTCATTAAGGCGTAGTGTAAGACTATCACCAACAGAAATATTATCTACAGATTTTAGCAAAGTGTTGTTATGTGTTGCCACAGAATATCCTCTTGCCATTACTTTTAGAGGACTTAGTGCATCAAGCGAAGTAACAGCGGTAGTAAATTCGGTTGATTTTTTTGAATATATCTTTTCAACATTTGACTCAAGACTATGCTTTAATTTTTCAAGTCTTGATTCATAGGAATCTGCAATAGCAATAAAAGCTTTATTTTGAATTAGTGAAAGCTTTTCAAATTTAAGTTTTGAATTTTCATAGCATGCAGAAAGTTTTGCTGAAAGAATTGATTTTAGTTTTGATATATGGGATAAAAGTTCTTCTTTATCAGGAACAGCCATCTCTGCCGCCGCTGAAGGCGTAGGTGCTCTCAAATCCGAAACAAAATCGCATATAGTAAAATCTGTTTCGTGACCAACAGCAGAAATTACCGGAACGGGAGATTCGTAAACCTTTCTAGCTAACATTTCATCGTTATATTGTGACAAATCTTCTGCCGAGCCGCCGCCTCTGCCAATTATAATTAGATCAATGCCATCTAACTCGTATATTTTATCAAGGGCTATTATCATATCCTTTGCTGCATTTTCACCCTGAACTAAAACAGGACAAATTAAAATTTCACAAAGCGGATAACGCCTTGCAGTAATAGTTAATATATCCTGTACTGCCGCACCGCCCTCTGAAGTAACAACCGCAATCTTGTTTGGAAATTTAGGGATTGGTCTTTTTGTAGCAGGGTCAAACAGTCCCTCTTTTTCGAGTTTTTCTTTTATAAGATTAAAGTTTGATGCTATATCGCCTTCGCCCTGCTGTAGCATCTGCTCTGCATAAAACTGATATTGACCGTCCTTTTCATAAAGCGATACTCTACCTAAAAGAATAACAGCCTCACCGTCTTGCGGAATAAACTTTATTCTTTGGTTTGCGGCTTTAAACATCACACATCGTATAGAGGCATCATTATCCTTTAGGGTAAAATACCAATGTCCGCTTTGGAAGTGATTTTTAAAATTGGAAATTTCACCCGTAACAGCAATATATGCTAAATTTGCATCGCCCTCAATAAGACTCTTAACATAGAGATTAAGTTGTCCTACAGTAATAGCATTATTATTCATACTAGTTTTCTTTAGAAACTGAGGATAAAATACCGTTTATATATGCAGAATCCTCTTTAGTTGAATATTTTTTAGCAAGCTCAACTGCCTCGTTGATTGAAACTGAAACAGGTATCGAGTCAACAAATTTAATTTCATAAATTGCAAGTCTTAAAACTGCGAGTGCTATTTTGGTTATTCGGTTAATAGACCAACCTTGTGAATATTTAGAAATAACCTCATCAATAGCTTCAAGATTATTGTAAACACCGTTAAATACATCTAAAATATATTCATCGGGCTCTATATCTCTAACCTCTTTGGCTATTTCAATAATATCCTCAAGTGAATCGCTGTTAAACTGCTTTTCAAAAACGAGTATTAACGCTTCCTCACGCGCTTCTCTTCTTGTCATAAAGCACCTGCTTTCATTAATTTTGAACATAAAAACCCATAATAGTTACTTACAGTACAGTATACACCATTTAAAGCGCGTTTGCAAGAATTTATATTATTTTTATTAATGAATATTGCATAAAAATTCAAATAATTGACAAATCTTACTTATAATGTTAAAATATTTAGGATTATTGAACTTTTTACGGAGTGATATTTTTTATGATTTGGCATAGTTCAGATGCATCTGAAGTTTTAAAAGAACTTGGTGTTGAAAAAAATAAAGGTCTTGCAAACGGTGTTGCAGACCTAAGACTAGAAGAATTTGGGAAAAATGTTATTTCAACCGATCAAGCGCCATCTTTTGCAAACAGAATTTTAGGACAGCTTAAAAGTAAGTTTGTTTATGTACTTTTTGCGGTTTCGATTGTTTCCTTTATTCTTTCGTTGGTTTACAAGGAATCAGATTATTTTTCTCCTCTCTTGATTATTGCCGTTGTAATCATCAATGCAATCATATCGGCATATCACCTCTATAGATGTGACCACGCAATTTCTTCCCTTAAAAACGCAACTAATCCTGACACTACAGTTATTCGTGACGGTGTTGAGCAGACTATTCCGTCAAGCTTATTAGTGCCAGGTGATATTGTTATATATCAGGCAGGCGACTATATCACCGCCGATTCAAGACTTATTGAAACAAATAATTTTCGTTGCAACGAGGCAATATTAACCGGAAATACCATTCCTGTAAATAAAAGCTCTTCGGCACTTGTTGAAGACATTACACCTATTGAAAACCGTATAAATATGGTTTATTACGGCACAAGTGTAGCAAGCGGTAGCGCAACCGCCGTTGTTGTAGAAACAGGTCTTAATACCGAAATCGGTCATTCCTCTACCCTAATAAGCCAAGAAGGCTCGGACGAATTGCCTGTAAGATCGGTTTTAAATCACACCGAAAAAATCGCAAATATTTTAATACTTTTAATCTGCCTTATTGTATTTATTATTGAACTTACCTTAAATTCAGGAAACGGCGTTCCATTTGCAAGTCTCTCGGCTAAAACACTTATGAACTCTATTGCGTTGGCAGTTGCCGCTATACCTGAGGGTCTTCCCGCAATTTGCACTGTTGTAATTGCTCTTGGTATCCAAAGAATTTTAAAGAGTGATATAACCGTTAAAAAGATTAAAGCACTTGAATTACTTGGTAAAACCACAGTTATTTGCTCCGATAAAACAGGTGTTATCACTAAAAATCATATGCATCTTGAAAAAATATTCAACAAGGAAGGCTTTACCGAAATAACCGACGAGTCCTTGAGCGAAGCAAACGCTTTAATTTTAAAGCTAGCTTCTGCCTGTTCAACCCTTGACAACGATGCTACAGAAAAATCTATTGAAAACGCCTGCCTAAAATACACCAACATTTCTAAGGACGAAATTGACAATCTGTATCCTAGACTGAATCTTATTCCTTTTGATTCAGACCGTAAAACTATGACAAGTATAAATATGATTTCAGGACAGCCCATAGCTATAGTTAAGGGCGCTCCTGAAATACTTGCCTCTAAATTTATAGATTTTAAGGAAGAAGAAATTCTAAAAGCCAATGATGAAATGGCTAGTGACGGACTAAGAATAGTTTGCCTAGGCATAAAGCCTTTAAGTGAGGTTCCCGCCATTCCTACACCCGAAGATATTGAAAAAGACCTTGTATTTGTGGGATTATTAGGCTTAGCTGACCCACCAAAAAGTGAAACTATTAATGCTATTTCCGCCTGTGATACCGCAGGTATCAGAACAATTATGATAACCGGCGATAATCTTTTAACCGCCAAAGCAATAGCTCGTCGTGTTGGAATTTTAAAGGATGGCACCGAAGCTATAACGGGTACCGAGCTTGCAACCTTAACTGATGAAGAGTTATTAGAAAACATTGAAAAATACAGTGTTTATGCACGAGTTACGCCTGACGATAAAATTAGAATTATCACAGCTTGGCAAAATTCCGGTAATACCGTTACCGTTACCGGTGACAGTATATCAGATGCTGACGCATTAGCTATCGCAAATATTGGTTGTGCCATTGGTGAAAACGGTACCGATGTTGCTAAAGGCAATGCTGATGTTATCATCAAGAATAATAATTTTGCTTCAATTGTGGACGCTATTCGCGAGAGTCGAGGCCTTTTTGCTAATATACAAAAATCTGTTGGCTATCTCTTAAGCTGTAATATAGCCGAAATATTGTTATATATCGTAGGTCTCATAGTGTTTGGTGCTCCCCCATTGCTTGCAGTTCAGCTTTTATGGATTAACCTTTTAACCGACACAACACCTGTAATTTCACTTAGCTCACAAAATGCCGATTACAGCGTAATGAGTAAGAAACCTGTTACACTTTCAGGCAAAATTTTTGGTCTTAAAAAGATAATAGATTTGATTATTTTTGCAGTACTGATTTGCTTTATTTCAATTATTTCTGCGGTTATAGGAAACTCGATGAGCTTTAATACAGGAATGACCGAGACAGGTATGACAATGGCTTTCTTAACAATGTCGTTAGCACAGGTATTGCACTCGTTTAATATGATAAGCGAAAACTCTATTTTTAAAACCAAGTTAAAGTTACAAGATTTTATGTTCTTATCGAGTCTTGTGTTGCTATTTATTATATTCTTCCTGACGTTGACGCCTGCAGGCTTTGTTTTCGGTCTTACAATTCTAAACCCTGCTCAGTTCTTTATCGCAACAGCATTAGCGCTTGTGGTTATAGCTGTATCAGAAATTATTAAACTAAAAAACTAACCATATATACTTTAAGCACCCACAGAAAACTGTGGGTGCTTTTTATATCATCACAAGCCGAAAAGTGTTAAAATTAAATTAACAACAATACAAGTTATTATACCTAATATTGTTGGCAACACAAAGGATAATAGCATCCACTTTATACTTCCTGTCTCCTTTTTAACAGTTATAAGAGTTGTAGAACAAGGCCAATGCATAAGCGAAAATAAAATTACGCAAATTGCGGTTTTTATATTCCAACCATTGCTTATAAATGTTTCTCCCATCTGCACTAGACCCATTGAACTGCTTAAACTCAAATCCTGTGAATATACCATGGTAGCGATTGGAAGCACTATTTCGTTAGCAGGCAATCCTAAAATGAAGGCTAGTAACACCGCACCGTCAAACCCTAAACAAATACCTATTGGATTTAAAATTTCCGCCAATTTATTAAGTAAGGATATATCACCTGTTTTTATATTTGCAAGCACCCAAATTACTGCACCTGCAGGTGCGGCTACAACTATAGCCCTACCTAAAATATGAAGGGTTCTATCAAATACAGAGCGCACTATAACCTGTAATATTTGCGGTTTTCTATAGGAAGGTAGCTCTAATATATACGAAGAACTTTTCCCTTTTAAAATGGTTTTTGAAAGCAAATTAGTTAAAAGAAATGTCGCTAATATTCCCACTACGATTACAAGGGTTAAAATACAAGCCGAAAGCACCGATGAAGCAAAGGCTGAACCGCCTACAAAGAAGAGTGTTATGAGAGCTACTATTGTAGGAAATCTACCGTTACAAGGCACTAGTGAGTTTGTAAGAATTGCTAATTTTTTCTCACGGTCAGAATCTATTATTCTGCAACCCGAAACACCTGCCGCATTACAACCGAAGCCCATACACATAGTAAGTGCTTGTTTTCCGCAAGCGCTACATCGGCTAAACGGTCTATCCAGGTTGTAGGCTATTCTAGGCAAAATTCCGCTATCCTCAATAAGCGTAAAAAGCGGAAAAAATATTGCCATCGGCGGTAGCATAACAGATACAACCGTCGCCGTTGTATGAAAAACACCGTCAATAAAAAACGAAATAATATTCTCATTCAAATTTATGTTAAATAAGCCTTGCCTTAAGAAATTCTCAATATTTAAAAATAACTTTGATAATAGCTCAGACGGATAATTTGCACCCTTTATTGTAAGCCAGAAAATCACGCCTAACATTAAAAGCATTATAGGATAGCCTGTGAGTTTTGAGGTGAGTATTTTATCAATTTTGCGATCTTTGTCACTATAACCTGATTCCTTTTCACTTACTGCCTCTTTACAAATTTTACCCGCCATTTCAACCGAGCAAATCGTTATAATTTCGTTAAATCTCTCTTTAGATATATTTTCACTCTCTAAAAGCTTTTCGCCTTCTGCAAGGCTTTCTTCTATTTCTCTGTTATCCTCTGCAATTTTTTCGATTAATTCTTTTGTGTCATTCGAGGATAATAAGGTTATACTAGCCCACCTAGAAAATCTTTTATTTTTGCATATTTTATAAATTTTTTCTGATAATATATCTATTACCTTTTCTATTGTTTCAGGATATTTAACTAAAAAAGCATCTTCTAAAGGATTAAAATAATCTAAAGCATTAATTACATTTTTAAGCTCTTTTTTTCTTCGTGCAGTTATGGCAACAACAGGTATTTTCAGGGTACTTTTGAGCCTTTCTACATCAATTTCTATACCCTTCTTTTTTGCCTCGTCCATTAGATTGATACAAAGTATAACCCTGTTTGTAACCTCTAAAATTTGCAACACCAAATTCATATTTCTCTCTAAACAGGTAGCATCACATACAACTATAACCGCATCATAATCTCCAAAACAAATGTAATCTACTGCAACCTTTTCTTCTTCAGAATGTGGGATTAGCGAGTATGTTCCGGGAATATCGACTATTTTATAATTAGTATCATCACTATTAAAATAACCTATAGCGTTGCTAACGGTTTTGCCCGCCCAATTTCCCGTATGCTGTTTAAGTCCGGTAAGTCCGTTAAAAACCGTACTTTTACCAACATTTGGGTTTCCTGCAAGTGCTATAGTTTTCATATTTTTATCGTTTGTTTCTTTTTTTAATATACTCAATTTGGCACCAGCTTTTCTACAGTAATTTGCCTGCAGTTAACAATTCTTAAAGCAATTACGGTGTTTTTTATCACAAATGCGATAGGGTCACCTAAAGGACTTGTTCCAACTCTAGTTATACTAGAGTTTTGTGTTAACCCTAAATCCCATAATCGTCTCTTTATATCGTTATCGGTCTCTATTTTAAAAACTTTTGCAGTTTCATTATCTTTTAGTAGATCAAGCGTTAAAAACTCACTCAAAGCAATCACCGAAATCTATAGTTTTATCTCTTATATTCTATTTTAGAGTCAAGGTAAGTGTTAATGATTAATTTTTCAAAAAATTTCAAATTTTTTCTTGACATTAAGGGGTAATGTTGCTATAATTATAAAGCTGTCTATATGATCCATTAGCTCAGCTGGCAGAGCACTTGACTTTTAATCAAGGTGTCCGGGGTTCGATTCCCCGATGGGTCACCAAAAGAACGAAATAACCATTTGGTTGTTTCGTTCTTTTATTTTTTATAATTCCCGAGGGGAATCGAACACTGAGAGGGCGAAGGGCGTTTAGCAAAACAGTTCGGTGAACTGTTTTGTAGCCGTGCGGTGCGCAGACGGGTACCGAAAGGCGAAGCCTTTGGGTCGTCAAGCAGTTAAGACGCGAAGCGGCTGTTTCCCCGATGGGTCACCAAAAGAACGAAATGACCATTTGGTTGTTTCGTTCTTTTATTTTTTATATTTCCCGAGGGGAATCTACACTTTTAGGGCGTAAAAAAACACAGGGTGCTTTACCCTGTGTTTTGCTTTATAATATCTTCGTCCTTTTCGAAAAAATCATTAGTTGTACAGCCGAGTATACGAGCGAGCTGCGGTAAAAAGAAAATGTCGGGATAACAAATATTTTGTTCCCATTTACACACCGCCTGCGCTGATACGCCGACAAGTTCACCAAATTATTTTTGTGTAAGCTGATTTTTGTTTCGATATTCTTTAATCTTTTTTGCAATTGAAATATGATATGTAGGCATATTCACTGCGCATCACTCTCCTTTACATATACAACACTCCTTAGGGAGTGACGATTCTATATAAAACAAAAAGCGCATCCATATCGGATGCGCAAAAATACAAGTTTAAAGCCAATTATAAAGCAGAAATTTCGGCAATCAACACAGCATCAGATATGTTATTATACAGAATCGTCATATTCATTTTTGTCATATTGATCACCATCCTTTCTTAATTATTATGTTAACATTATTTTGCGATTTGTACCACTTGTCAATTAACTGTTGGTTTAATGTGGAAAAGCAGGAGTTTATCTCCTGCTTTTGAGTTTAATTATATATCATACTAAAAAATCTTCATTCGGCTCGGCGGTATATGCAAGGAGTTTGTTGGTTTTTGGGTGATTAAAAGATAGTGTATGTGCCCAAAGAGAAATATTATTAAGGTTTTCCTTTGAGCCGTATCTTCTATCTCCACAAAGTGGAAAACCACGAGATGCAAACTGCACCCTTATTTGATGAGTACGTCCTGTTTCAAGTGATATTTTAAGCAAAGAATAGGTTGTATCGTTTTGCTCAAATATCTTTAAAACCTCGTAGTTTAAAACTGCCTTTTTAACGCCCTTTCGTTCCTTTTTTACAACGTAAGCCTTATTTTTCTGCCTATCGTAGTAAAGCAAATCGGTCATAGTGCCGCTAATTTCTTCTAAAGTTCCTTTGACTGTGGCAAGGTATTCCTTTTTAAACTTATTTTCTGTTATCTGCTTTGATAGATGTGCTGCAGAACGAGAATTTAAAGCATAAACCATTACACCGCCTGTTGTACGGTCAAGCCTGTGGACAGGAAATGCCTCTTTATTAAGTTTTAGCTCAATAAGGTCAGGAACATTCTCCCCCTCTGATTTTTGCGAGCTAACACCGTAAGGTTTGACAATAACGGCAATATCGGAATCGTTATATAAAATTTTCATATATTAAGCACCAAAGCCGCAATACCAAAGTAGATAGCCAAAGAGATAGTATCAACCAGTGTTGTAATTAAAGGGCTTGCCATAACAGCAGGGTCGAAACCGATTTTCTTAGCCAAAATAGGAAGTGCACTACCAACTAGCTTTGCGACTATTACAGTAGCCGTAAGGGTCAGGCATACAACAAGTATTTCAGGTATTTGCTTGCCTGCATCAAATGTACCGAAAATATGATAATCTATAAGCCAAAGCTTTAAAAAGTTTATTACTGTGAGCGCTAAACTACAAAGAAGCGCTATTCTTAATTCCTTCCAAATAACCTTTAGGATATCGGAAAACTCTATATCGCCAAGCGAAATACTACGAATTACCGTAACCGATGACTGACTACCCGAGTTACCACCGGTACCCATGAGCATAGGGATAAAAGCTATAAGAGCCGGAACAACGGTGAGTCTTGATTCGAATGATGAAATTATAAGGCCTGTAAAGGTAGCAGAAAGCATCATTAAAATAAGCCAAGGAATTCTTGCTTTAAAGGATGAAAAAACACTTGTACGGAAATACGGTTTGTCAGTTGGCAAAATAGCTGCCATCTTTTCAATGTCCTCGGTTGCCTCTTCTTCCATAACGTCAATAGCATCGTCAACCGTTACAAGACCTACAAGGCGATTTTCCTTATCTACAACAGGAAGTGCTAAAAGGTCATACTTTTGGAAACGAGTTGTAACCTCTTCTTTATCATCAAGCGTATTAACAAATATAACATTTTCTTCCATTATATCTGCAATTACTGCTTCTTTTGAATTGAGAAGTAAATCTCTAACAGATACTATACCTAATAGCCTACGGCTACGGTCGGTAACATAGCAAGCGTAAATGGTTTCGGTGTTAAATCCGATTTTTCTGATACGGTCAAGCGCCTCATCCACCGTCATATCACGTTTTAAGTCGATATACTCAGTAGTCATAATACTACCGGCACTATCATCAGGATAAGCTAACAGCTGATTTATCATTCTGCGTGTTGCAGCATCAGTATTCTTTAAAATTCTTTTAGCAACGGTTGCGGGCATTTCGTCGATAATATCAACGGTATCGTCCATAAAAAGCTCATCCATGACCTCTTTAAGCTCTTTATCACTAAATGCCTCAATAAGAAGCTGCTGCATTTCACTATCAATCTCAACAAAGACCTCAGCCGCTAGCTCTTTTGGTAAAATTCTAAATGTGAGTGGCAAATCCTTTTCGGGTATTTCCTCAAAAAGCACAGCAATATCAGCAGGATTCATTTCTGAAAGTATACTTTTTAAGGGAATAAAACTCCTGTTTTCAAGAAGCTCTAATACTTTTTCTTCAATTCTTTCTTCCATAAATAAATCCTCCTTCTTCACAAATAAAATCCTGTCATAAAGACAGGATTTTTTATTAATATTATTTTAACACAAAATTTCTTTAATTTCAATATTTTTATTTTGCTAGCAACTGCCAAGCAGTTTTTTGCATATAAAATAACATATAAATACTAGGGTGATATGTATGATTTTTGATATGCTATTTCAAATTATCTCCAGCATTTTTTATTTTGCTCTGCACGTTAGCGGTGCTGGATCCTTCCCCCCTGCCTTATCTTCTAAAAAAGAAGCAGAGCTTCTCGAAAAATACTATGCGGGTGATCTAGAAGCTAAAAACACACTTATTGAGCACAATCTTCGCCTAGTAGCACATATAGTTAAAAAATATTATACCGCAAACTGCGAACAGGATGATTTAATATCCATAGGCACCATAGGTCTTATAAAGGCAATTTCTACCTTTAATTCGGGCAAAGGAATAAGACTTGCCACCTATGCCGCAAGATGTATAGAAAATGAAATACTGATGTATTTTAGAAATCAGAAAAAGACGTCGCAAGATGTATATATAAGCGACCCGATTGATACCGACAAAGATGGCAATACGCTCACGCTTATAGACATAATTGCCGATGATAGCGACGTTGTTGAAGAAATAGAATTAAAGGTTAGAATTGAACGCTTAAAAAAGCTTCTAGAAACAAAGCTTGATAAACGAGAAAAGCTAATAATAAGTATGCGTTACGGTTTAAACGGTCAAAAGGAACTGACCCAGCGAGAAATTGCAAAGAAGCTAGGAATTTCCCGTAGTTATGTTTCTCGCATCGAAACCGCAACGCTTAAAAAACTTAAAAATTTATTCTAAGTTTTTTAAGCGTTTGAAATCACCGTCTGGTTTCCAATTCACTAACATTTCACATACTGCACTGAATATGCCGGCATTAAACTACCGTCACCAAAATCAAATGGTTTTCCTGTTATCATTTCGGTTCCAAAACCCGATTTTGCATCAAAGTATGCTGTATAGTCTTTTTCGTCCGCATTGATAAGAACTATAATTCTATCATTATCAAACGCCCTTTCAAAAACTAGCTGTTTGTTAGTTAAATGAAGAATATTAAAGTTACCGTAGCATAGAGCCTTGCTTTCTCTGTGTATCCTTGAAACTTTTGAAACAAATTCAGATATTTCGTTAAACTGCATTGTGTCTATTTGAGGTCTTAAGTCATCGTCACCATTTTCTTTTCTGCCCTCTATTCCCCACTCACTACCGTAATATATACAGGGTATGCCCGGCATAGCAAACAGTATACCATAAGCTAAAGCTATATGATTTTTGTTTTGAAGTGCTGATGCTATTCTTGTAACATCGTGATTGTCTACAAAGCCGATTAACTGCAAGCCCCTATACATACACCAATCCTCACTGCCAAAACGGTTGCGTAGAGAGTGCGCAATTTCAAACATATTCATACTGTTAAGCGAAGAATAAATACCCTTATAACACTCATAATTTGTAGCGCTATGAAGCATTCCGTCGCAAACTATATCTCGGTAATTTCCGTGTATCATCTCACCTGCTAGAAAAAAATCACCTTTTTTTGATACGCAAAAAGCAGCAAGTTCGTGCATGAATTGACGGTTAAGCATATATGCAACGTCAAGACGCAGACCGTCAATACCAAAATAATCTATCCACTCACCAACACAGTTTAACAGATAACTCTTTACCTCGGGATTGTCAAGATTTAGTTTAACAAGCTCGTAATGGCCTTCCCATCCTTCATACCAAAAACCGTCATTATAGGAACTGTTTCCGTCAAAGCTCAGATAAAACCAATCTTTATAAGCAGAATCCCACTTCTTTTCCTTAACATCCTTAAAGGCAAAAAAGTCTCTGCCAACATGATTAAAAACACCGTCAAGAATAACCCTGATACCGTTTTGATGCAAGGTATCGCAAACATAATTAAAATCCTGGTTTGTACCTAGTCTTACATCAATTTTTGAAAAATCTGAGGTATCGTAACCGTGTGCAGAGCTTTCAAAAACAGGACAGAAATAAACAGCATCAACACCTAATTTTACAAGGTGATCTGTAATTTCGGCTACCTTGCGTATTCGGGAATTGAGAATACCGTCATTTTGTTTCGGCGCACCGCAAAAGCCAAAAGGATAAATTTGATATATTACACTTTCGTTATACCACATAAGAAACCTCTTATACAATTAAATTTACGGGTTAATTATAGCATAAATTTCTAATAAAGACAAGGCTATTTCGGCGGTTTCGCACACAATAATGGGTCCTGCGATCTTGAACATATTAGCACCAACGCCTAATACAAATCTTTCTGCTTGTGTCAAGTTAGAATCTATTAATTTATAAGACTATTTACCTTATAGTAAAATTATGATATAATTAAAGTATAATATCAAAAAACAAGGAGTCGTAATAATGCTTAAAAAATTATTGAATAAGTTTTTTAATAAAAAAAGTACAACTTTATTGCAAGATATTTATACATATTCAGATTGGATTATTAAAACGCTTAATTCATCTGGGTATGCGGTTGATTATACTGTTGACAGTATGAAAGAAATTGACCGATTTATAGATGAGCAAAATGTTCCCGATGGTTTAATTGAAAAAAACCGCGGTCAAATAATTTTTGCTTTAGGGGCATTTATAGGTCAAACTACAATTAAATTATATGGTGGCGAATGGATAACTGATGACAATAACCCTAGAGGAGAACTTGAAATTGCTATAAAACTACCGAATGGATTTATAATGTGGCCTGTACAAAAATGTATCAAAAGATGTCAATTAGGCCAAGAAGAAAGTATTTATTCTTACGTGCGAGCAATAAGCGGTTTAGATAAATAAAATTTACGAGTAGATAAAATATGGCTTGACCGATTGGTCAAGCCTTTTTCGTTAGAATAAGGTGGTTATCCAATAAATAACCCCGTAAATTATACTCGCCACCGTGCCATAAACGATTACGGGTCCTGCGATTTTAAACATATTAGCGCCAACACCGAGGACAAATCCTTCGTTTTTAAACTCTATTGCTGGAGATGCTACGGCGTTGGCAAAGCCTGTAATGGGTACTAATGTGCCTGCGCCTGCGTGTTTTGCAATTTTAGGGAATATTTTTAGTCCTGTTAATAAAACTGCTATAAATATCAGTGTTACAGGAACTAATGCCTTTTGCACCTTTTCGTCTAATTCAAACGATTTAAAAATTTCTAGCAATATTTGACCTAATGTACAGATTGCACCGCCTACTAAAAAAGCCCAAATACAGTCCTTTAATTTTGGGGATTTTTTTGATGTTTTTTTTACCATTCTTTTATATTCTTTATTAGTTATGTTCATAAAAACAACTCCCTTTGGGTTAGTTTAAACCAAAAAGGAGTTGTTATTCTTTTTATATCTTTTAATTATTCAACGTTTAAAATAATTTCACCCTGACGGTAAATTCTGCCGCTTACAGGCCATCTATTAAAGTGAGGAACCATAGTACCTCCCCAGTTATCAGGCACATTTTTAGAATCAAGCTTGCCTACATATTCGGATTCGTATTTACTCCAATTGCCTTTTATACCGTAAAGCACGCACCATTCTTCATTACCCCAAATAGCAACGTATCTGCCGTTAGAGCCTGGTTGCTCTTCCTGAAGCGCATAATGATAGAATATGTAAGAGCTAAGTTTATCAAGCTTCATACGGCTGATTGAAAGATAAGGTTTGTGTCCCTTTCGTGCCTCTTTCCAATCAGGAACATTCTCCATAGGCACGCTCTGAAAATATTTAACCATAGAAACATAGGGGCGAAGCTCAGACTGACCCGGCCACATATAAACATACTCGCTAATTTCGGGCAAATAATCATTTATTTCAAAAGGAACATTACTTTCATAATACAAGAATATCTGATCACCTAAGACGAAAACTGTAACGCACTGAAGTCTATCCTTTTTTATAGCTTTTCTAAAATTAGGTCTACAGCTTTTGATATACTTTACAGCATCATCATTTTTCATCTGTAATCTTAAAACTCCACGAAGCTCAAGCTCGGGGTATGGAAGATTTTTTAGTGTATCCATAAAAATTCCTCTCTCCTATTCAATATTTTCAATATCGTACGGCGTGGACTGATAAACAAAGTAATTTAGCCAATTTATAAATAGAAGGCTTCCGTGTGCTCTCCACTTAACCTCGGGATAATTTTCGGGATTATCATCAGGATAATAGTTTTGAGGTATATCGGTGCCAAGACCTGCCGCTGTATCACGTTTATACTCGGCATCAAGTGTTAACGGGTCATATTCTGAATGGCCCATAATAAAGAACTGTCTACCACCGTTTTTAGCAACGATATGAACACCCGCCTCTTCAGAGGAAGCTAAAATCTTAAGCTCAGGGTTACTTTCTATCTCTTCTCTTTTGACTGTTGTATACCTTGAATGAGGCACAAAAAAGGTGTTATCAAAGCCGCGAAGCAGCATTGAAGTTGGATGGTCGGCAGTGTGCGGAAAAACACCAAACAGCTTTTTATCAAGCGGATATTTATTTATTCCGTAATGATAATAAAGGCCTGCCTGCGCACCCCAACAAATATGCATTGTGCTATGCACATTTTTCTTACTCCAAGCCATTATTTCACATAGCTCATCCCAATAGTCAACCTCATCGAAGGCTAGCTTTTCAACAGGTGCGCCTGTGATAATCATACCGTCAAACTTTTCGTTTTTCACATCATCAAACGTCTTATAAAAGGCTTGCAGATGGCTTTCGGATACATTTTGAGATTTGTGTGTTTTTACCCTTATAAGAGTAAGCTCAATTTGCAGCGGTGTATTACCTAAAATTCTTGAAATTTGTGTTTCGGTTTCAATCTTTTTAGGCATTAGATTTAAAAGCAGTATTTTAAGTGGACGAATATCCTGTGTTATGGCTCTTGTTTCGGTCATAACAAAGATGTTCTCATCCGCTAAGATTTTAACTGCGGGTAAATCATTTGGAATTTTAATAGGCATTATTATTCTCCTATATTAAATTTGGTTAAGTGCGTTATCAATATCTGCGATAAGGTCATCAGCATCTTCAATACCTACTGAGAGTCTTATAAGATCGGAAGGTATACCTGCAGATAAAAGTTCCTGTTCGCTTAGCTGACGGTGTGTGGTAGTTGCAGGATGCAAACAGCAAGAACGGGCATCTGCAACGTGGGTTTCGATGGCGATAATTTTTAGACTCTCCATAAATTTAGAAGCTGCCTCTCTACCGCCTTTTACACCAAAGCTGATAACACCACAGGTGCCGTTTGGCATATATTTCTTTGTAAGCTCGTAGGCTTTGTTAGAGGGTAATGCGGGATAATTAACCCAAGTTACTCGCTCGTCTTTTTCTAAAAACTCGGCAATCTTTAAGGCATTGTCGCAATGTTGTTTCATTCTAACATGTAAGCTCTCAAGACCTAAGTTTAAAAGGAATGCGCTCATAGGGGCTGGGGTAACACCAAGGTCACGCATAAGCTGTGCAGTTGCTTTGGTGATATATGCACCCTCAATACCAAAACGCTCGGTATATACAACACCGTGATAGCTTTCATCAGGTGTGCAAAGACCTGGGAATTTTTCAGGATACTTGGTCCAATCAAATTTACCAGAATCAACTATAGCACCGCCTACAGCGCTTCCATGACCGTCCATATACTTGGTTGTAGCATGGGTAACAATGTCCGCACCCCACTCAAAAGGACGACAATTAACGGGTGTTGGGAATGTATTATCAATAATAAGCGGCACACCGTGATTATGTGCTACACGAGCAAATTTCTCAATATCAAGCACATTAAGTGCAGGGTTAGCAATAGTCTCACCGAAAAGTGCCTTTGTTTCAGGACGGAATGCAGCGTTTAGCTCATCTTCTGTAGCATCGGGAGAAACAAAAGTTACATCAATGCCCATTCTTTTAATGGTAACTGAAAAAAGATTGTAGGTGCCGCCGTAAATAGCAGAAGATGCTACAATATGGTCGCCGCAAGAGCAGATATTAAATACTGCAAGGAAGTTTGCAGACATACCTGATGAAGTGAGCATTGCGGCTGTACCGCCCTCAAGCTCGCAAATTTTAGCAGCTACTGTATCGGTTGTAGGATTCTGAAGGCGTGAATAGAAATATCCGCTAGCCTCAAGGTCAAATAATTTACCCATTTCGGCGCCCGAATCATACTTAAAGGTGGTGCTTTGAATAATAGGCACCTGACGTGGCTCGCCGCTTTTAGGTGTATATCCTCCTTGAACACATTTAGTCCCAATTTTGTTATACATAACTTTTCTTCCTTTGCAAGTAAATTATAAACATATACAAAAAATATTATACATTAAAATATTATATCTGTCAAATAAAAAAAGACCGCTTTTAAGCGGTCTTTTAAATGTTTAGGTTAAGCCTTCTTTTTTGTAATTGCTCGGATTACGAAAAGAACTGCTATTAAAAGAACTATCGAAATACCAAGAACTATCATCCAGTTGTTTACAAAGCCTGCAATGATATAGCTTATAAACGAAACTGCGGCAACTGTTAATGCGTAAGGCAGCTGTGTTGAAACGTGGCTTACGTGGTCGCACTGAGCACCTGCAGAGGACATAATAGTTGTATCGGAAATTGGTGAGCAGTGGTCACCGCAAACAGCACCTGCAAGGCAAGCCGACATACAGATAATACCCATAGTGTCGCCTATTGGGAAAATTGAAAGAACGATTGGGATAAGAATACCAAATGTTCCCCAAGATGTACCTGTAGCAAATGCTATAGCGCAAGCTACTATGAAAATGATAGCCGGTAAGAAGTTGCTAAGTCCTGAAGCGTTTGCAAGAGCATCGTTTACAAATGAGCTTGAATCGAGTAAGCCTGTCATATTCTTTAGAGAGGTTGCCATTGTGAGAATAAGGATTGCAGGCACCATAGCCATAAAGCCCTTAGGAATACACTCCATAGCCTCTTTAAAGGTGATAACACGGCGTGCGATGAAGTAGATAATAGTAACAACTAAAACTACTAAAGCACCCCAAGGAAGACCAACTGTAGCATCAGTATTAGAGAATGCATCTACAAAGCCTAGACTCTTATCATAGTTTGCAGAAGCAAATACCCACTCTTCACCCATACAACGACCTACATAGAAAAGTGAATATACACAAGTGCCGATAAGTAAAACGATAGGAATGATAAGGTCAAAAACTTTACCCTTTGAGGATTCAGTTTCCTCTTGGTCCACC
This sequence comes from Acutalibacteraceae bacterium, assembly GCA_045577835.1. Taxonomy (GTDB): domain Bacteria; phylum Bacillota; class Clostridia; order Oscillospirales; family Acutalibacteraceae; genus UBA737. The sequence goes on from JAZNJD010000040.1 coordinate 53,688, forward strand.
TTAGGACCAGCAACGGTAAATAAATCACCGTTTTCAGCGTTCATTTCAAAGCGCTTCATTGGACCGTAATCAAAACGCATAAGGGTTATTGCAATAATAAATACAAAAGTAAGTAAAGAATAGAAGTTGTAAGGGATTGCTTTAATAAAGAGGGTTAGACCCTGACCATCAGGTGCATAACCTGAAACTGCAGCAGCCCAAGAAGAAATAGGAGCAATCATACAAACAGGAGCAGCGGTAGCATCAATTAAGTACGCTAGTTTTGCTCTTGACATCTTTGATTTGTCTGTTACAGGACGCATTACTGCACCAACTGTAAGACAGTTGAAATAGTCGTCAATAAAGATAAGAACACCAAAAAGGAAGGTGCAGATTGATGCGCCTATCTTAGACTTAACGTGCTTTGCAGCCCATCTACCGAATGCGGCAGAACCGCCCGCTTTGTTGATAAGAGCCACCATAACGCCTAGCAAAACGAGGAATATAAATATTCCTGCACTACCTGAAACAGCTGATATAAAACCGTCAGTTGTTATAGCGTCAACAGCGTGGATAGGGTTGAATTTTGTTGCTAGCAAGCCGCCAACTAAAATTCCCACAAAAAGAGAGGAATATACCTCTTTAGTAATAAGAGCAAGTCCTATTGCTATAACGGGAGGTAAGAGCGACCAAAGTGTGCCGACAGGGCTTGTAATCGAGCCTGTAAAGCTACAGATTACTGCAAAAGCAACCATAAACAGCACAATAAGCAGATTTGGAATGATTTTTTTTGCTTTCATTTTTATTCTCCTTTTATTTTTTTAAAGAAAAAGACCGAACTGCTAAAACAGACCGGTCTGAAAACTTAAACTCAAATTTACAGATAGCGCTCCACCTTAGCCAAAGAATCTAAACAGTGACAATGCATTGCATATTTTACAATGCACCAACAAAAAAATATCGGAAAATATTTTTTTATTTCGGCGAAATCCCCTTCCCCGTTTTTTTGTATTTCCGTACACTCTTAAAAACAGTACTCTTGAAATTCGCACCTCTATCAAAATTCTATCTTTTTCGATAAAATCTAAAGTAATGTTAACATATATATAATAATTTGTCAATAAATTTTAATAATTTGTGAACAAAAAAAAGAAAAGTGGCATCTTACCAAAAGGCAGATGCCACAAGTAAATACAAAATTATTAGTTAGTAATAGTAATTTCTGTATCTTTATCAAAGAGGTGAATTTTAGCAGTCTCAAATGCAATAGTAATTCTATCGCCTGGCTTTGCAGTTGACTCAGGAGCAACACGAGCGTTAATGCTCTGCTCTTCGCAATTCATATAAAGATAGGTTTCAGCACCCATAAGCTCGGTAACTTCAACGTCAGCTTCAACAACGCCATCTGGGTTAGCAGCAACGAGGTCTGGCTCGTCGTGAACGTCCTCAGGACGAATACCCATAATAACTTCCTTGCCAACATAAGCCTCAAGGCAGTTATCCTTATTCTTTGACTCAGGAAGCTTAATCTTATACTTAACGCCTGCTCTGGTCTTTGTATCCTCGGTACCGAACTCAACAAAATAATCGTTGCCTTCCTTTAAGAGAACAGCTTCGATGAAGTTCATCTGAGGAGAACCGATAAAGCCTGCAACGAATAGGTTGCAAGGATAGAGGTAAAGATTCTGTGGTGTATCAACCTGCTGAATAAGACCGCTCTTCATAACTACGATACGGGTACCCATTGTCATAGCTTCTGTCTGGTCGTGGGTTACGTAGATGAAGGTTGTACCAAGTCTCTGATGAAGCTTAGAAATCTCAGTACGCATCTGTGCACGAAGCTTAGCATCAAGGTTTGATAGAGGCTCGTCAAGAAGGAATACCTTAGGCTCACGAACGATAGCACGACCTAAAGCAACACGCTGACGCTGACCACCTGATAAAGCCTTTGGCTTACGCTCGAGAAGGTGCTCAATATCAAGAATTCTTGCAGCTTCTTCAACACGACGCTTAATTTCATCCTTAGAAGTCTTTCTAAGCTTAAGACCGAATGCCATGTTATCAAAAACTGTCATATGAGGATAAAGCGCATAGTTCTGGAAAACCATTGCTATATCGCGATCTTTAGGAGCAACATCATTAACTAGACGGTCACCGATATAAACTTCACCGTCAGAAATTTCTTCAAGACCTGCAACCATACGGAGTGTTGTTGACTTACCGCAACCTGAAGGACCTACAAGAATAATAAACTCTTTATCCTTGATTTCAAGATTGAAATCCGATACAGCTGTAACGCCACCAGGATATCTTTTGTAAACATTACGAAGTGATAGACTTGCCATTTTTCAATTAACCTCCTAAATTAACACATCGTCCTAAGTATTATACCAAAAAGATTTGGAAATTTCTATAATGAATTTTTACAATGTTATCATAAATATTTTGTTAAGATTGTATACGATTTGTATAAATATCTCCGATTAACAAGATTTTATCGCTCTATTTGCCTCTTGAACCGAAATTTCTGTATATTCACCCTCTGTGAGATTTTCAGGAATTCTAAGCTTGCCAATGCTCAATCTTTTCAATTCGTTTACTCCCAACCCCACCGTTCCGAACATCCGCTTAATTTGATGGTATTTACCCTCTGTTATGGTAATTTGGGCTTTGTTGTTTTGTAGTATTTTAAGTTCGGCAGGTTTACAAACAGTACCGTCTGCAAGGGTTATACCCTCTTTGAATTTTTCGACCATTTGCTCGGTTAAATTTCCGTCAAGCTCTGCCTCGTAAATCTTTTTAACATTTTTTACAGGTGAAATACAATTATGTGAAAAATCACCGTCATCGGTTATAAGCAATAACCCTGTTGTATCTTTATCAAGTCTTCCCACAGGTGATAGTTTTCGATTTTTAAAGTTTTCAGGCAACAAATCTAAAACTGTTTTTTGCGATTTATCGTTTGTTGCGCATAGAACACCCTTAGGCTTATTCATAAGAATATAAACATACTTTTTGAATGTAAGCTTTTTGCCCTTAAAAATAATCTCCGATGTTTCAGCGTCTATAATAAAGCTAGGGTCAAAAACCGATTTGCCGTTAACATAAAGTCCCGTTGCACGTATAGTATTTCGAGATTCGCTTCGGCTTAAACCCGTCTGATTAGATAAAAATTTATCAAGCCTTTGTTTTTCCATCGCTTTTCCTTTCAGTTTTTAAAAGAGGTAACATTTGACCGCCTAAATCGGTTGTAAAAATGTCACCGCCTATAATCCTTCCGTCTGAAACTATTAAATTGGCATAGGCGTTTTTTATACCGTTATAATCTGTTACTTTATAGGTATATATGGTAGCATTTACCCCTTTAAAGTTTAAAAGATTAAATCCCGCTTTTATTTGTATCTCATTGTATTTCTTATAGACGTCAGAAAATTCACTTGGTATAACAATATCCTTTTGCGAAATAATTTCTTCTTCTACGCTACAGTTTATAGATTTAAGGTAGCTTATTCTATTAAAGTTAGTGTCGCCACTGATTGCATATATTGTTGAGGAAGAAAACCTACTAGACACAAATATTACACATATCACAATTAAAAATAACGCAAAAAGAGTAGAGCGTCTTAATGTAAAATATAATTTCAAAATTATCACCGTTAAAAATATACGGGATTTTTGAAAAACATATTACCTTTTAGTTTGGATTAAACAAACAGAATGTGCTGCTATTCCCTGCTTTTCACCAGTAAAGCCTAAACCTTCCTCGGTTGTAGCTTTTACACTGACCTGTGATACATCAAGTCCTAAAGCATCAGCAATGTTTTTTCTCATATCGTCGATATAAGGCTTAAGCTTAGGAGCTTGGGCTAAAACGGTAGAATCAATATTTTCAATCGTATATCCGTTTTGTGAAATAAGGTCGCCAACCGCCTTTAAAAGCGTTAGTGATGAAATGTCCTTATAGGTGTTATCGGTATCGGGAAAGTGCTTTCCAATATCGCCGAGTGCTGCAGCGCCTAAAAGTGCATCACAGATAGCGTGAAGCAAAACATCGGCATCAGAATGACCTAAAAGGCCCAAATCGTTTTCAATTAAAACGCCACCAAGAAAGAGCTTTCTACCCTCACAAAGACGGTGAACATCATAGCCGTGACCTATTCGCATAAGCCATTCTCCTTTAAATAAAACTCTGCTAAAGGAATATCCTCTTTAGTAGTAATTTTAATGTTTGTTTTATTACCTTTGGTGTACTTTACAGTATATCCTGCCGCTTCCATAACTGCGCTATCGTCGGTAAGAAGAGTAGCATCCACCTTTTTGCAAGCATCCTTATATTTCAACACATCAACACCCTGTGGTGTTTGAGCAAGGTGAATAAGACTTCTATCAAGCGTTTTATCAATTATACCGTCTGTATTTACTAATTTCACAGTATCGTTAACAGGAATGGTACAAACTGCGGCATCAAAATTCGCTAGCGCCTCAATTACTTCACAAATAATTTTGTCCGTAACTAACGGTCTTGCACCATCGTGTATTAAAACTTTTTCTTCGTCAGGAGAAAGTCTTGAAAAACCGTTCATAACCGATTCGTGACGGTTGCTTCCCCCCTCTAAAATATCAGAAACCTTGGTAATAAGATATTTATGACACAGCTCCTGTACGGGCAAGATGCTATCGCTTTTAGTTACAATTATTATTCTTGAAATCCGAGGACATTCCTCAAATTTCAGCAAGGTTCTCGCTAAAACAGGAATACCAACAAGTTCTGCAAACTGCTTGTCCGTTCCCTTCATTCTAAGCGAAGAACCGCCCGCCGCAATTATAACGGGCACACCGCAATTCACGCTTTGGCTTAAGGTTTCATACTGCAGTTTGAACTCAGTTTTAGACATCTTTCGCACCCTCCCCCTATATTTTAAAAAAATCGCACTGCTCCCAAAAGGAAGAAGTGCGATTGGTTTTTAATAATGATTATTCCTCTGTGCCTTCACAACAATCATCACAGCAGTCATCGCAATCACAATCAAAATCAAACTCAAGGTCTGTTCCGCAGTTTGGACAAACAATGCCGCCATCATCAATCATATCATCATCAATATAGATGGTATCGTTGCAGTTAGGACAGGTAATCTCATAAAGCTCGTCCTCACAGCCACAATCACAATCATCGTCACAATCGCAGTCACAGCAATCGTCATCGTCGCCATAAAATTCGTCTTCAAGAGCAGCTAAGTCCTCATCAACTGCATCAATTTGCTCGCTCATATCGTCGCAAGCGTCTTCAATATCACAAATCTCTTCTGTAATATCACCTAAAAGGTCGATAAGAGCAATTAAAACTTTACCTTCCTTGGTTGTAGAGTCAAGCTCTAAGCCTTCTGCAAGACCTTTAACATAAGCAATTTTTTCACAGATATCCATTTTATATCCTCCTTAAAATCCGTATTAAAAGTTTAGCCAAAACTAAAACTCTTATGCACGCTCCATATATTCGCCTGTTCTGGTATCAATACGGATAACCTCACCCTCGCTGATAAAGAGAGGTACACGAATTTCACAGCCTGTTTCAAGTGTAGCAGGCTTGGTAGCGTTAGTAGCAGTGTTACCTGCAAAACCTGGGTCGGTTTTGGTAACAGTAAGTTCAACAAATGTAGGTGGCTCTACGCCAAAAACCTTACCCTTGTAAGAAAGAACTTTACATACCATATTTTCCTTAACGAACTTAAAGTTATCGCCAAGCTCTGAAGCGTTGATTGGCTCAAGCTCATAGGTTTCCTGATCCATAAAGTAGTAAAGGTCACCGTCATTATAAGAATACTCCATATCCTTGCGCTCTACATAAGCGGTAGGAAACTTAGCGGTTGGATTGTAAGATTTTTCAATTACAGAACCAGTAATAACATTCTTGGTCTTTGTTCTAACAAAAGCGGCACCTTTACCTGGTTTAACATGCTGAAATTCAACAACCTGTAAAACCTGTCCGTCTTCCTCAAATGTTACACCATTTCTAAAATCGCCGGCACTTATCATATTTTTCTTCCTCCAAAAGATTTATTTATGCATTTTATAAACATAATATTCCAATAAAGATATTGTAATGTCTTTTTTGCGTTTTGTCAAGAAATATTATTTAATTACTCTCATAGCTTAAAGCATTTTTGTACGTCTTTATAACTACCTATTACAAAAACAGGTTGTTCCTTTGTAAACACAGTATCCGGAGTTATTGAAGAGGAAAGTTTTCCATCTTTAATAATCCCAATTATGTTCACGTTATATTTCTTTCTAATATCAAGCTGTGAAACAGTTTTACCAATCCAATGCTCAGGAACATAAAGCTCAAACGCCGCGAGATTTTCATCAAATTCAACATAATCGAGCATATTGTTTGAGGTATAACGAATAGCTGTCCATTTTGCCATCTGTTTTTCAGGGAAAACCACCTTGTCAGCACCATTTTTCAAAAGAAATTTTGCGTGAAAATCACTAGAAGCTCTCGACACTATTTGATTTGCACCCAGTTCATCAAGAAGCGCCGTAGTCTCAAGCGAACTTTGAAAATCACGCTTAATAGTAACGATGCACACATCATAGTTATCTACGCCAAGCGTCTGTAAGAATTCTTTATTTGTGCTATCGCCTATCTGTGCATTTGTAACAATAGGCAAAATATCATTCACAAGACTTTCTTGCTTATCTACTGCCATAACCTGATGACCTAGCTTATATAACTCTTCTGCAACCGTTCTTCCAAATCTACCTAAACCTATAAGTAATATACTTTTCATAAACCGACTCCTTAATAATGCTAAATTATCCAACTGTTATTTTTTCTTTTGGATATTTCACAACATTGGTACTTGTTCCCCAAAGGGTAGCAAACATAATTGTTAGACCGCCTACCCTACCTACAAACATTAAGAACATTAGTATTATTTTTGATACCACACCCAGTGTAGAGGTTATACCTACCGAAAGTCCCACTGTTCCTATCGCAGATGCCGTTTCATAAAGACAGGCAGTAAGAGGTAAATTTTCAACTCTGCTTATAATAATAGCACCAAACAAAAAACCTAAAATATACATCGTAAACACAGTAACTGCGTTTTTGATAGTGTCTTGTGCGATAGCTCTCTTTAAGATATGAGGATTATCATTTTTTCTAAAAACAGAAACGGCAGTAGCAAGTAAAACAGCGATAGTAGTTATCTTCATTCCTCCCGCTGTAGAACCGGGCGCACCACCTATCAACATAAGGAATGTAACAACAGCATTGCCAGATTCGGTAAGTTCTGTCGATTGTACCGTATTAAATCCCGCTGTTCTCGGTGTCACCGCCTGAAATAAGGAAGCAAGTATACGTTTTTTTATAGAATAATCTGAAAACTCAAAAAAGAAAAAGTAAAGCGATGGAATTATTATTAGACAAAGTGTTGTTAATAGAATAATTCTACTTTGCATTCGATATTTATGGATTTTCCATTTATGCTGTTTAATATCGTTCCATGTCATAAAGCCTATACCACCGACAATAATTAACAGCATAATGGTTACATTAACGGTAATGTTTTCAGAATAATAAGTAAGCGATGAAAATTTGCCGTGATTTCCCATAAGGTCAAATCCCGCATTACAAAAAGCAGAAACCGAATGAAAAAAAGCTAACCATATTCCTTTAAAAAATCCGTATTCCCGACAAAAAACCGTAGACAATACAGCTGCGCCTATCATTTCTATTACTATAGATGTGATTATAACAAATCTTGCGAATCGCACAATACCGCCAAGACTATGCGCAGAAACAGCCTCTTGCATTGTACTTCTCGCTTGCAAGCCGATTCTTTTTTTGGATACTAACGACAAAAGTATTCCCATGGTAATAACACCCATACCGCCGATTTGTATCATTAACAGAATTATCGCCTGCCCAAAAGCCGACCAATAGGTTGCGGTATCCTGAACAATGAGCCCTGTAACGCAGGTGCTGGAAACAGCTGTGAAAAGGCAATCAATAAAAGAAGTCGCTGTTCTTTGTTGACTTGAAATAGGTAACATTAACAAAAGGCTACCAACAAGTATAACAGCCGCAAACCCCAAAATTATGGTACGCGATGATGAAAATAATTTTCTAAAAGAATTGATAGTATCACCCTATTCAGCCTATTTTTTTATCCAAGTACGAGGAGAAAGGAATATGAGCATCGGGAATATTTCCAGTCTTCCTAACAACATAGATAAGGAAAGCACTATTTTTGAAAAATCGGTATAGTTAAAATAATTTCCTGTCGCGCCTACCTCACCAAAGCCCGGTCCTATATTATTAAAACAAGCAACCACAGCAGAAAAATTTGTTTCAAATCCGAAAGGCTCAAATGAAATAATTAAAAAGGCAGTAAAAAGGCATAACATATATACCAAAAAATATATACATACGCTGTTAACAGTTTTCTCGTTCACTACCTTGCCCTCAAAATGCACGGCACCAACCGATCTAGTATGAATCATTTGGCGTATTTCTTTTTTCAGCGACCTAAACAAAATAACAAGTCTAGAAACCTTTAGGCCTCCGCCTGTAGATCCAGCGCAAGCGCCTATCATCATAAGAAGCAGAAGTATTGCTTTAGACAAGCCCGACCAAAGATTAAAATCTACTGTTGAAAAACCTGTAGTAGTTATTATTGAAGCCACCTGAAATGAGGAGTTCCTCAATGCATCAGCAAAGCTTTTTTCGCTAGGTAAGATGTTAAATGTGATTATCGTAATGCTAACCAAAACTATTGATAGATAAAACCATAGCTCTGTACTTTTTAAAACCGATTTAAAGCGCCTTATTATAATTAGAAAATATAAATTGAAATTTATGCCAAACAGCAGCATAAAAATTGTTATGACCCATTGACAATAACTGTTGTATCCACCTATACTGTCAGATTTTATACCAAATCCACCTGTTCCTGCTGTACCAAAAGTATGCAATATAGAATCAAATAATGGCATACCTCCAAATTTCAACAAAATAATTTGCAAAACTGTTAGAAAAATATAAATCAAATATAAAATTTTAGCAGTATCCTTAATTCTTGGAAAAAGTTTTCCAACTACCGGACCGGGAACCTCAGCCTTTAAAATATGCATAGGTCTATCAGAAACATTTGGTAATATTGCCATAACAAACACAATAATACCCATTCCGCCTATCCAATGTGTAAAGCTGCGCCAAAAAAGCGAACCTCTACTCATAGCCTCAACATTTGTAAGAATAGAAGCTCCCGTGGTTGTAAAGCCGCTTACGGTTTCAAAAAAGGCATCCACATAAGACGGTATCTCACCCGTCATCACGAACGGTACTGCACCCACAGCAGAAACCATAAGCCACGCCAACGAAACGATAGCAAAGCCTTCTTTTGCATAAATAACTCTACTTTGAGGTTTCATCAAAAATGATACCAAAGTACCTAGGGCAAAAGTTGCTATTGCTACTATCAAATAATTTCTAATAATATTGCCTTCACCGTAAATTATCGCTATTAAAAACGGAAAAAGAAGAAATATCGCCTCAATCTGTAAAATTCTACCGATTATATGAAAAACCATTCTTTTGTTCATAGTATCACCCTAAAATTTCAGAAAGGTCATCAAGCATCCTGTCCTTAGAAATAACTACAACATTATCCCCCGCCAAAAAGCAATCATCACCCGAAGGAATTTTTGCCTTACGCTTTGAAATTATTCCTGCTATCAGTATATTAGGTTTAAGCTTCATTTCCTTTAACGGAACACCAATATATTTAAAATCAGGCTTAACATTGAACTCTAGGGCTTCCACCTTACCATCCATCAACTTATAAAGTGTCTCTATATTGCTCTCCAAAGAATTGTGCAAAGCTCTGGCATATCCCGAAATCACACCCGTAACCGTGTTTTTAGGCGAAACAATGCAATCTATTCCCATTTTTTTAGCTAGTGATACCATAGGCGCTCTGTTAACTTTAGCAATAACCTTTGGAACATCATATGAATTAGCAAAACAAGAAATAAGAATATTTGTTTCATCGTTGCCCGTAAGGGTAACAAATGCATCTGTCGAGGCAATTCCTTCTTCAAGCAACAAATCCTGCTCTGCACCGTCACCGTTTATAACTACTACCTCTGGCAGCTCTTCACAAAATTCCTCGCATACCTTCTGGTTAAAATCAACTACTTTAACCGAACTTCCGCTTTCAATTAACATTTTAGCGAGATAATATGCTATTCGGCTGGCACCTAAAATCATAACATTTTTAGCCTGTTTTTGAACGGCGCCCTGCATTTTAAGAAATTTGAGAATTTCGGTAATCGTAGCCGATATACCTATACGATCACCGCTTTTCAAGACAAAATTACCGTCAGGAATATAGACCTCGTCTCCCCTGCTTACAACACAAACCAAGTACTTTGCCTTATATTTTTTACGCATTTCAATAAGGCTCATTCCGTCAAGCGCGGAATCGTCCCTTATTCTAAATTCTATCATTTCAAAATTTCTTCTTGAAAAGGTTTCTATATTAAGCGCTGCAGGAATTTTAAGAATATTAAAAATTTCCTGTGCAGTTAAAAGTTCAGGATTAATATGAACCGATAGGTCTATATGTTGTTTTATAAAATTTAAGTTTTTATCGTTATATTCAGGATTTCTAACTCGCGCCACAGTATGCTTAGCGCCCATTTTTCGTGCAAGAACACAGCATAGCATATTAAGCTCATCGGAGCCCGTTACTGCCACAAACATCTCTGCGGCATTAACTCCTGCTTCTTCGAGAGTATCATAATCTGCACAGTTACCGCACAGACAAAAAACATCATAAACATCACGAATTGCATCAATTGCATTTTGATCATTATCCACAGCTACAACATCGTGATTTTCTTTAACAAGATTTTCGATAAGAGTATTTCCTATTTTACCGCATCCCGCTACAACAATCTTCATTAAAAATATCCTCCTAAAAAAGAAAATACTTAAAAGTAATTATACTCCCAATACAATACATTGTCAACAAATATAACTCTTAATAAATATTCAAGTAACTTGACACCATCATTTTTTATTGTATAATTATATCAAATAAAAAATAAAGTTGGTGAAGTTTTAATGGACGCAACTTCTGAAAATAAAAACACTAAAAAAACAAAAAAAATAATTATTATAATAATTTCGGTGCTTTTAGGACTGTCGATATTGTTGCTTTCAACATACGGCATAATGTATTACCTTGGTAGCCGACAATTCCATAAGGATGATACTAATATAAGTTTACCATCAAAAATTGATGATATCGAAATTGACGAAGATGAAGTTAAATACAAAGGTAAGTCTTATTATTTAAACGAGAATATTATAACAATTCTTTGTATGGGTGTTGACAAAAAGAATCTAAATGCAAATTTAGGCTTTGGTAAAAACGGTCAGGCCGACTGTATTTTTGTAGCCGCCCTTGATACCGTTACTAAGGAAATTACTATTATCCCTATTTCACGAGAAACTATGGTGGATGTAAATGAATATTCGGTTGACGGAGAATATCTAGGCACCGAAAAGCAGCAAATCTGCCTTGCCTATTCATTTGGGAATTCAAACGAAAGCTCTGCTGAAAATGTTAAAACCTCGGTAAGCCGAGCGCTATATGGTATAAACATTTCAAGTTATGTTACAGTTAATCTTGATGCCATAAGCACAATAACAGATGCAATGGGCGGAATTAAGGTTGCAAGCATCGAAGATTTTAAAATGGGCAGCAAAACTGTAAAGTCAGGTGAAATATTAACCCTTAAAGGCAGTAATGCCATAGCCTATATACAGTCTAGAGACTCGGATGTTAATGCTAACAACCGCAGAATGTTACGACAAAAGCAGTTCCTTACTGCCCTTATTTCAAAAGCGGGTAATGATGTGCTTTCAAACTTTTCAAACCTTTCGAAATATTATAACATCTTAAAGCCATACTCTTCAACCGACCTTTCTTTTTCACAGTTAACCTATCTTGCAAGTAACTGCCTATCAAAAGACCTCGGTAATTCAATTGAATTTAAGGTGCCCACAGGCACAACCGAATTCGGTGAAAACGGTTGGGCAGAATTCACACCCGACAGTGATAATATGCTTGATATAATAATGTCGGTATTTTATACAGAAAAAACAAAATAAAAATTTTAAGCCCTCTGAATTTCAGAGGGCTCATTTTATAATCATCTTAATTTGTGTGCTGTTTTGATTACATACTGCATAGTTACAAAAGCGATAAGCATAAACACAATAGCTACATATATAGCAATGTTATAGTTACCATAAACATCATAAAAGATATTAAAAAATGGTGCTCCTATTGCATATCCTGCAGTATTTACAGAAACGAAAATTCCTAAAAATTTAGCATAGGATTTATTCCCGAATAAATCTAATGCATAAAGTGGTAACATAATAGTTTCCAACGGTAAAGCAAAAGAAGAAGCTGCGCCTGCAACCATCGCTAATATAAGACCTGTTTTTGAGGACGATACGAGTGGAAACATCGCGATAGTAGTAATAGCCATAATAAAACAGGTGTTTGCTGTTTTACGAAGGCCTACCCTATCGAATAAAAAACCAATAGCGAATTTTGCTACTGTAAGTGTGAGAGAGTGTATACTCTGGACCGTAGCAACATAAGAATTAGGGATACCTGCATCTTGCATAAGCGGAGTGAAAACACCTACTATCCCCTGCAATGTCATACCTGTTATAAATACACAAAAAAGGCTTAGATAAAAATACAGTTTATGAGATGCGGTTTTATATGTTATTCCTTCCCAGTCACCTATTTTTTCTGCCTTTTTACTAGTTTCAATTTTTCCTTCAAAACCTTTTGGCTTATCTTTAATAATACTGACAACTATTATTCCCACTACCAAGAGAATGGCTACTACAACTCGATACGCCGTTCTAAATCCAAATTGCGAGTTTGTATTATAAATTATGGGGGTGAGAACCTGTACAGCTAAAGCGGCGCCAAGTCCATTAGCAGAGAGTACAATTCCCATTATTGTACCCTTTTTTTCTTTGCACCACATATTTACAACGGTTCCTACCATTGTTGTAGTGGTCCATGAAAGACCTAAACCCAAAAATACACTGCCTACATAAAACAGCCATACATTAGTGGCTATTGAATACAAAAACATTGAGGCTATAAGTGCGAGAAAGCCCAAAGATATAAGTTTTCTAACAGATAGCTTTTCTAATAAAAAACTAAAGAAAACATTTATTACCGCCGTTGTTATAAACCTGATACTATCGCTTATACTAAATGAGCCTCTCGTAATATCTAAAGCTTCCGTAATAGGCTTTATGTACAAACTTTTAGAAGAGCTGCAAAAGCCTAAAACGGTAAACACCATCAAAACGCACGCAGCCACAACAACCCACTTATAATTCAATTTTTTAGTATCCAAAACCGTTCTCTCCTTAACACCGAACTGTTTTAATTATAGCACCTCAAAAAACACAAGTCAACCGATTTATAAAAGAGCCTTAACTAAATGGTTAAGGCTCTTTTGAATATATTAATATGCGATTTTACCAGGTATACCCTGCGTCTCTTAACGCTTTACCAATGTTAAGAGAATCGTTACAAAAGCCTGTTACACCCATCTTATAAAGGTCAACAGCCATTTCGGGCTCATCATAGCACAGCTTGGCATGCCAGGCTTCAAAGGAAATTCCCACAGCCTTGCATCTATCTACCATATCTTTAGTAATATGCTTTGCAGACATATATGCTATTATTTTATCAGGGTTATTTATATCGGCTACGGTTTTCATATATTCAAACCATTCATCGTAAAATTCCCTATCAAATATGAATGCTAATCTAGCATCCGGGTCATGTTCTAGAACAATTTTAGCACCTGTTACGCCAACAATCCAAGTGGCTCTTCTTTCCATGCCGTATTTCTTAAGTATATTAAGACAGGTTTCTACTGCGTGTACACCCTCATAGGTTTTAGGCACAAACATTTTACAGTCGATATAAGGATTTATATCAATTTCTTTACAAAGAGCTATCCATTCTTCAAAGGTAAGCATTTTTGCCGGACCATCAGCAAACATTTCCTTTTCGTGCCATACAGCATAACCAAAATCTATTTTTTTGAGTTCTTCTAGCGTTAATTCGTCTACATTTCCCTTGCCGTTGCTAACACAAGAGATGTCTCGCATATGAACCATAACAGGATAACCGTCACTTGAAAACCAAAGGTCATTTTCAGCATATTTATATCCCGCTAAAGCTGCATATCTATATGCCATTTCGGTACATTCAGGTGCCACAACACCCATACCTCTGTGCAATATGTTTTTAATTAAAGGGCATGGGTCAGTAGCATAGATTAAATAATCTTTTTCAGGGTCTAAGGTTTTTGTTTCGCTGCTAACATATGTTGTGGTATTAGGTCTGCTTGATGCAGTTGTGTTTTTATTAGAAGATATAGAAGAATCGTTTTCTTTATCATCACAAGCCGTAAACACGGAAAAAATCAGAAAACAAACTAAAATTAGTAAGATTGGTCTTTTCATAAAAATCCTCCTTACTTTTCTTGTTAACATTATAACAAACATTTAAGTTTTGTCAAGAAAATACCAATTGTTTTCTTCAGGTTTTTCATAACATAAAATTTCGAGAAAAAGCGAGCAAATAAGCGGAAACAAGAGAAAAATAGAGTTTATCAAAAAACGAGCCAAATTTTAGGCGGAAAATTCTACAATTTTTGCAAAAATTACTTGACATTTAGCGGTTTTAGCATTATATTATTGCTTTAGATAGGTAGTTTATTTACCTATATAATATATTATATATTAAAAACGCATCTGTGTAGAAAACAATCGGCTGAAAGTATGCCGTAATTCGCATTAGCAGAATTACGAAAAACCCTTTGTCAGGGCATACTGTACTGCGATTGGGGTATCGCGCAGGGTAAACGTAAAAATTTACTGCTGTCGACACTTAGTGTGGACAAAGGGGGATGCTTTAAATGGAAAAAAATATTGTAGAACTCAAAAACATTTATGTTGCTTTTGACGGTGAGCAGGTACTTGACGGTCTCGACCTTTCAATAAAGGACGGAGAGTTTATAACCTTGCTAGGTCCTTCAGGTTGCGGTAAAACAACAACGCTGAGACTGATAGCAGGATTCCTGGATCCCGACGAAGGCGACATTTTCTTTGAGGGTAAAAATCTTAATGGTGTTCCTGCATACAAAAGACAGGTTAACACCATTTTTCAGCGTTATGCCCTATTTCCTCACCTTAACGTTTTTGAAAACATAGCTTTTGGTTTAAGGGTTAAAAAATTACCCGAAAAGGAAATAACTGAAAAGGTTACAGAAATGCTGTCACTAGTTAACCTTTCAGGTCTTGAAAAACGCAATATAGATACACTTTCAGGTGGTCAGCAACAGCGTATAGCAATAGCTCGCGCTATCGCTAATCATCCAAAGGTTTTATTGCTTGATGAGCCTTTGGCAGCTCTCGATTTGAAGCTTCGCAAGGATATGCAGAAGGAACTTCGCAATATGCAAAAACAACTGGGTATTACCTTTGTTTTTGTTACACACGATCAAGAAGAAGCTCTTACAATGTCTGATCGAGTTGTTGTAATGGATAAGGGCAAAATTCAGCAGATAGGTACCCCTCAGGATATATACAACGAGCCCGAAAATGCATTCGTTGCTGATTTTATCGGCGAATCTAACATTCTAGACGGTATTATGCATAAAGACTTTGAGGTTGAATTCTCAGGTCACGTTTTTGAATGTCTTGATAAAGGTTTTGAGTTAAATGAAAGTGTTGATGTTGTTGTTCGTCCTGAAGACGTTGATATTGTGGCGCCTGATAAAGGTATGCTTAAGGGCGTTGTTACCTCAGTTGACTTTTTAGGTGTTCATTATGAGATAATTGTTGACATCGGCGGTTTCAAGTGGATGATACAAACTACCGACGAATGCTTTGTTGGCAATAACGTAGGTCTTTTCATAGAGCCAGATGCAATTCATATTATGAAAAAGAGTGAATATTCAGGTCTTTACGGTGACTATAGCTCATATAGTGAGGAAATAGACCACCTCTCCGATATTATCGAGGAGGAATAAAGAATGAACAAAAAAAGTTTCGGTAGCCGTCTTATAGCGGCTCCATACCTTGTATGGTCGGCTATTTTTGTGATAGTCCCCATATTCATAGTCGCATATTTTGCCCTCACCGATAACAGCGGTGATTTTACCCTTATAAATTTGTTTGCAATAGCAAAATACCGTAAAGCATTTTTTATTTCAATACTTTATGCGGTAATAGCAACAATAATCACTCTTCTGCTTGCCTATCCTATGGCATATTTTATGACCAAAATGAAGATAAGCTCTCAAAGAATGATTTTGATTATTGTTATGCTTCCTATGTGGATGAACTTCCTTATCAGAACATATTCTTGGATTAGTATTCTTGCAAATACGGGTCTTATTAACTCATTTCTTAAATCATTAGGATTTAACGGTGTTCAGCTTATAAATACGCCCGGCGCTGTAATACTAGGTATGGTATACGACTTTATACCGTATATGATTTTGCCTATTTACTCGGTTATGTCTAAAATAGATAAATCGTATCTTGAGGCAGCCTCTGACCTTGGTGCCAATAGCTTTTTAAAGCTTAAGAGGGTTATTTTCCCATTATCACTGCCTGGTGTTATTTCGGGTATCACTATGGTTTTTGTTCCAAGCGTCAGCACCTTTTACATATCACAAAAATTAGGCGGAAATAAAAATCTTATGATAGGCGATGCTATTGAGTTTTTATTCAATAACGGTCCTGACTATTATAATGTTGCCTCTGCCCTATCTCTTGTGCTTATGGTTATGATTCTTATCTGTCTTGCGATTATGAACCGCTTCTCCGACAGCGAGGAAGGGGGCGTAATAGTATGAAGGCACTCTCAAAAATTTATGTAGCCCTTATTCTGTTATTTTTATACGCACCTATCCTTGTTATGATTGTATTCTCATTTAACTCAGGATCTAGCGTATGGGTTTTTGAGGGCTTTTCGCTTGATTGGTATAAAGGTATATTTTTTGACGAAACTATGCTTACTGCCCTTCAGCATACACTCATAATAGCAGTTTTATCAGCACTTATATCTACTATTATTGGTACTGCTGCGGCAGTTGGCATAACTGCACTTCGTAAAAAAATCACACAGCGTCTTGTAATGACCGTTACTAATATCCCTATGATGAATGCGGATATCGTAACAGGTGTTTCACTGATGCTTCTCTTTATCTTTTTTGGAAGACTTTTCGGTCTTGATGAATCTTTAGGCTTTGTTACGGTTTTGGCTGCACACATAACCTTTAATGTTCCATATATCATTCTTTCGGTGCTTCCAAAATTAAATCAGTTAGATACCAATCTTCCCGAAGCCGCTCTTGACCTTGGTTGCACACCTGTTCAGGCGTTCTTTAAGGTTGTTCTTCCATCTATTTCAACAGGTATATTTACAGGTATGATAATGGCGTTTACACTTTCTCTCGACGATTTTGTAATCAGTTATTTCACCTGCGGACATTATCAAACATTACCTATAGTTATATATAATATGACTAAAAAGACGGTAACGCCCGATGTTTATGCCCTTTCAACCTTTATATTTGCATCTGTGTTTGTACTGCTTGTGCTTTACAACGTAATGCAAAACCGAAGCGATAAAAAAAGGAGGGGTATAAATTGAAAAAGTTTATTTCTCTTATTTTAATAGCTTTAATTACCGTTCTCACCCTTTCGGGATGTGAGGGCGCATATAAATATGCAGAGCTTAATTTAGAAGGCACCTATACAAGAGACCTTGCAGGCACCCAACTTAACGTTTACAATTGGGGCGAATATATTTCTGACGGTAGCGATGATTCGATAGACGTTAACAAAGAGTTCGAAAAGCTTACAGGAATAAAGGTTAATTATTCCACCTTTGAGAGCAACGAAACTATGTATTCTCAACTTAAAAGCGGAGGCGTTTCTTACGATATCATAATCCCCTCTGACTATATGATAGAGCGCCTTAAAAACGAGAATATGCTCGCTAAAATTGATACATCTTCCCTTTCAAACTATCATTATATAAGGGATGATTATAAAAGTCTTTTCTATGATGAAGCAGACGAGTATTCAATTGCTTTTAGCGTAGGTATGGTGGGTATAATCTACAATAAATCGCTTATAAGCAATCCTGAACATTCCTGGAAAACCTTATGGGATAAAAAATATAAAAATATGTCCCTTAACTTCAGTAACCCTAGAGATGCTTTTATGACGGCACAGATGATACTCGGTCAGGACCTTAATACCACCAACAAAGCTGATTGGGATAAAGCGGCCAAGCTTCTTAAAAAGCAAAAAGGAATTTTACAATCCTATGTAATGGATGAGGTTTACGGTAAGATGGAAACCGGCGAGGCAGCTATTGCTCCCTATTATGCAGGCGATTATCTTACTATGTATGAGGTTAATGAGGATTTAGACTTTTTCTATCCTAAGGAAGGCACAAACGTTTTTGTTGACGCTATATGTATTCCATCTTGTGTTAAACATATGGAGGCAGCTATGATGTATATCAATTTCCTATTAGAACCCGATATCGCTCTTGCTAATGCGGAATACATCGGCTATGCCTCACCTAACACTGCGGTTATCAACAATGAGGAATATTACTATTACGGTAACAAGATTCTCTACCCTGAGGAAAAGGATATACCGAAAATTCAATATTATCACGATATTGACGATGAAATTAGAAGCTATTATGAAAATCTATGGATTGATATAAAGCTATATTAAACAGGAGGATTTATATGTCTAAACATCTCAATAACGAGGTTTTAGAGGAGCAACGCAAATCACGGGAAGAATTTTTAAAGCTTAAAAAGATGCAACGCGGCGAAATGGATGCGGGTCCTAAGCCAAGCGAGGTTGCTATTGTACCTAAAACATTTTGGGAAAAGCTGAAAAACATATGGTTTCATGACGGTAAGGTTATTATAGTCGCTATTATCTTTATAGTGATTGCAGTCTTTCTGGTTGCACAGTGTATCAACAAACCTAAATACGATATTCAGATTGTGTATTACTCTTACACCTATGCCCTTGATGAAAATATTGAAGGTATGGAAAAATACTTTGAGAAATACGCTAAGGATATTAACGGTGACGGCGAGATAAATGTTAATGTTATAAACTGTTCGTATACAAAAGACGATACTAGTCTTAATATAAAAAACACATATGAAACACGCCTGCAAGCAACCGTTACAGCTGAAGCGAACGCTCTGCTATATATAACTGATGCTGAATCCTACAAGCATTTTACCGATATTTTCGGCGATAAGTTTTTTGACGGTGAGCCCGTATCATTAACAGAAAAGTTTTATAAAAGCGCTACCATAAAAGACTATGACATTTTACCCGAAGGACTTACAGTATCGCTTAGAAAAACTACAGACACTATGCTTGAGATGGATAAAAACACCGAGAAATACAAAAAGGAATCAAGCAGAATTTTAAAAGAAATAACCGAAAACAAGTAAACAAAAATGACCGACATAAAGTCGGTCATTTTTTACTTATATAGCTGTGAAGTCGTATTTTCCTTCCTTGATAGAGCATTTAATATTTTGTCCCTGTTTTATACTTCCGTCAAGAATTTTTTCGCTGAGGATATCCTCTATTTCGTTTTGTATTTTTCTTCTTAAAGGTCTTGCACCGTAGCTTGAGTCAAAGCCTGTTTCGGAAAGCTTTGTGATTACAGGGTCGGTAAACTCAATATTTATTTGAAGAGCTTTAAGGCGCTCTGACAGGTTTTTAAGCATACCCTTTGTTATCATCTTTATTTCTTCTTTTGTGAGCTTATTAAATACGATTATATCGTCAACACGGTTTAAAAACTCAGGACGGAATGCTTCTTTAAGCTGTGCCATAACCTTATCTTTTATAGCGGCTATATCGTCGGTTGATGTGTCTGATTCTACAAAACCAAAGCTTACCTTTTTATCGGTTATGAGTCTAGCACCGATATTAGATGTCATAATTATTACGGTGTTTTTAAAATCAACCTTTCTTCCCTGTGAATCGGTTAAAATACCGTCCTCTAGAATTTGAAGAAGTATATTAAATATATCGGTATGTGCCTTTTCTATTTCATCAAAAAGTATTACAGAATACGGGTTGCGGCGTACCTTTTCGGTAAGCTGACCGCCCTCTTCAAAGCCTACATATCCCGGAGGAGAACCTACAAGTCGGGAAACAGAGTGCTTTTCCATATACTCTGACATATCGAGCCTTATCATCATATTCTCACTGCCGAACATAGACTCTGCCAGTGCCTTACAAAGCTCGGTTTTACCTACACCTGTGGGTCCTAGGAATATAAATGAGCCGATTGGTCGTTTTGGGTCTTTAAGACCAACCCTTCCCCTTCTTATTGCCTTTGCTACCGCAGATACAGCCTCGTTTTGACCGATAAGTCGGTTATGGAGTTCTTTTTCAAGATTTAGAAGTCTAGCACTTTCCTCTTTGGTTAGCTGAGATACAGGAACACCCGTCCAAGAGGATACGATTTCTGCTATATTCTCCTCATTTACCTCGCCTGTATAATGGGAACTCTTTTCTTTCCAATTAGCCTTTAATTGCTCTAAGGTTTCTTTTAGCTTTTTCTCATCATCTCTGATAGCAGCGGCACGTTCAAAATCCTGTGCGGTTATTGCATCATCCTTTTCTTCGGAAAGCGCAGCAATCTTTTCCTCGGTTTTCTTAACCTCTTCGGGAGGCGAACAGGTTTTAAGGCGCACTCTTGATGCGGCTTCATCAATAAGGTCAATCGCCTTATCGGGTAAAAATCTATCATTTATATATCTTGCAGATAGCTTTACAGCCGCCTCAATAGCATCATCACTTATTTTAACCTTATGATGTGCTTCATATTTATCCTTTAGTCCTTTAAGGATTAAAACAGCATCCTCTTCATTTGGCTCTGAAACAGTTACAGGCTGAAAACGTCTTTCAAGCGCCGCATCCTTTTCAATGTTTTTGCGATACTCTGAAATGGTAGTAGCGCCAATAAGCTGAAAATCGCCACGTGCAAGTGATGGCTTCAAAATGTTGGCCGCATCGGTTGAGCCCTCGGCAGAGCCTGCACCGATTATTGTGTGAATTTCATCAATGAAAAGAATAATATCGTTAGATTGTGTTATCTCGTCAATTACCGCTTTTATTCTCTCTTCAAAATCACCTCGGTACTTAGTGCCTGCCACCATTCCTGTAAGGTCTAGTGAAAACAGCCTTTTACCCTCTAAAATTTCAGGAACATCACCGTCAGCAATTTTTTGTGCCAAGCCCTCAATAATTGCAGTTTTACCAACACCCGGCTCACCAATTAAGCAAGGATTGTTTTTTGTTCGGCGGCAAAGAATTTGTATAACCCTCTCAATTTCCTCGTTTCTTCCGATTACGGGGTCTATTTTTTTCTTTTTAGCCTGTTCGGTTAAGTCTCTTCCGTATTTTTGAAAGGTTTTGGCATTTCCCTTCTTTTCTTTTAAGGGTCCTTTTTCATATCCGCCACTTTCATTTTGAACATCGTCTATAGAAATACCCGAAGCCTTGAGCGCCTCAGCGGTAAGCAAAGCCGCATCAACGCCTAGCTTGGTTATAAACCTTATAGCGTAATTATCTCCCTCGCTTAGTATTCCTATAAGCAGGTGCTCACTGCCTACATATTTTTTACCCATATTGCTGCAGCCTGTTACAGCTGTCTCAATAACTCGCTTAGCACGTGGTGTAAAATAATCGGGAGAAAGCTTTGTTTTTGTGCCCTCGCCTATTGTTTCACGCATAAGCTCTTCTACCTTTTCGGCAGTAACTGAGTTTTCGTTTAAAACGGTAAAGGCAACACCGCTACCTGTTCTAAGTAGACCTAAAAGAAGGTGCTCGCTACCTACATAGGTATGGCCTAATTGTTCAGCCGAACTGATAGCTAGATTTAATGCTTTATTTGCCTTTTCGGTGAATCCGCTAAAATTATATTTCATAATAGTTCCTCCTTATTGGAGAGCTTCTCTTAACATATTTGCTCTGTATATGTCACGCTCGTCGGCGGTCATTTCGCCAAACTTTCGCATAAGCATAAAAGGCTGACCTTCAATTAACAGTTTTATAGGATTTAAATTTTCTTTTTCTAAAATCCCAAGAGACAGACCTAGCTTCAATTCACTAAGAAGCTTCATCATTTCCTGACTGCTTATAATACGGGCATTTGAGAGTATACCAAAAGAACGCATAGATATATCCTCTGCCTTTATTCTGTTTAAGCTCTCACGCAGTTTTCTTTCTTTTTCTATCAACTGCATTGTAATTAGATTTAGATTATCAATCGCATTTTTCTCGGTGATACCAAGTGTTATTTGGTTTGAAATTTGATAAAGTGAAGCGGCAGCTTTTGTTCCCTCGCCATACATTCCTCTTACGGTAAAACCAATTTTTCCTATCTGTTCTGATAGCGCGCTCATTTCACCTGCGGATTTAAGGAGCGGTAAATGAAGCATAACCGATGCCCTGAGTCCTGTTCCTAAATTTGTAGGGCAAGAGGTTAAAAAGCCTAGCTTTTTATCAAACGCAATATCGAGAATATTGCAAAGAAGTGTATCAATTTGCTCTGCAACATCGTAGGCGGCGGTAACATCAAGCCCTGATTTTATCACCTGTATCCTTATATGGTCTTCTTCGCCAAGCATTATGCTAACGCTTTCATCATCGGATATAATTATTGCCTTATTTTCACAGTTTGATACAAATTCCCTGCTTATAATATGGCGTTCAACCATAGAAAAACGCTCATTTTCGGGAATATCCTTCATCTGTATAAATTTAAGGGATTTTGCAAAGGGGGTATTACTTTCAAGTAGAGCATTTTTTACAAGGTTATTAACCTCTGCGCGCTGTTGCTCATTCATAATTGAGGGAAACGGAACACCTGAAATGTTACGTGCCAAACGAATTCTGGTACTTACTGCAACATCGTTCTCGGGTCCAATATTATCATACCAACTCATTTTATTTCCTCCTCTGCCTTTCTAATTTTATCTCGTATAATAGCAGCCTCTTCGTATTTTTCTTCACGAACTAACTCATTAAGCTTCATACGAAGCGCCTCAACGCTATCTGTCTCTTGCTTTACAACAAGTGGCGCTTTATTGGGGATTTTACCGCTATGAACGGTACTTCCGTGAATTCTTCTAATTGACGGCAATAGTTCGTTATAAAAAGTTTCATAACATTTAGAACAGCCCGCTTTACCCGTTTTCGCAATATCCGAAAAGCTAGAATTACAGCAAGAGCATCTAACGGTCTGTTTTGCGGGAGAAAGCGTTAAGGTATCGCCTAACATAGACGCTAAAAGCTGTGCAAAGCTAGTAGCACCTATATCGTGATATCCGCCCTTTGCCGCACATTCGTCACAAAGATTTATTTCTGTTGCTACACCGTTTACAATAGATTTTATATTGGTGGTTGCAATATTTTTTCCACAATTTTCACACAACATAAGATTATTCCTCCTTAAATCTGAACTAATAGCATTTCCTTTAATATTGCAGCTCTAACACTATCTCTTAACTGCACAGGCAATGCTCTCATTACATTATTAGATATAGCAGCATACATTAAAATTGCCGACTGCTTATCAAACAGACCTGATTCAAGACAGTTTTCAATTACCGCCCTAGCACTCATCATATCTATACTTTCGCCTATAGAATTTATTATGTGCATTATAGCAGAAGAATGACTCATAATAACACGCTTTATACGTATATAACCGCCGCCACCTCGTCTGCTCTCAATTATATATCCATGCTCAGGCGTAAAACGTGACGAGAGCACATAGTTAATCTGGCTTGGAGCACAACCGATATCATTTGCAAACTCGTTGCGCTGTATCTCAGCTATATTTTCATCCGATTCATTTAGTATTCTTAATATTTCCGCAGTTATTAAATCGCTGATTCTCATAACATTACTCCTTTTTGACCTTTCTTGACCTTTATTATAAACGAAAGGTCAGGAAAAGTCAAGAATTGATTTGTAAATTTTTTATTAATCATAAGTAACACAAATTTTACAAGTGGCATAGTATGTGTTGAAAGACAAAAAGGAGGTCTTTATATGTGTAACAATGGTTTTGGTGGTAACTGCAGCTGGATCCTTATCCTCATCCTCATACTTGTATGCTGCTGCGGTAACGGTAACAATGGTTGCAACAGCAACGACTGTGGTTGCGGCTGCGGTTGCTAATTGTAATTAATTAGCTTACCCCAATATTTAAGAGGACCCGAAGATTACTTCGGGTCCTCTTGCGTTAATTCAAAATTTTATTAACCATTTCAAATTTCTCACATAAGATATATTGAAGTTTAACTTCCAATAAAAAATAGGAGGCAATTTATATGGCAGAGATTAAAAATGGCTGTCCTGTAGACGATTGCGGTTTCAAAGAAGCGGTTTGTATTGATGCAGGCAGGGTCTACGACTCTTGCTGCGATCGCGACTGTCTTGAGGATTTGCGATGCTTTTTTACTGCCGAAGCTCAGGCTTATATTGACCAGGCAATAAGCGTGAGACTGAAATCGGCAGAGGTACTTAATGTTTTAATAGATGTTCAACCCGTTAGCTTTAACAAAGGCTTTTATTCCTGCGACCTGACCTTCTTCTTCCTTTTGGATTTTGATGTGTTCTTAACACCTAATTCGTGTCCAACACAGGTTGTAGGTATTTCTTCGTTTAATAAAAAGGTTATCCTCTATGGCAGTGACGGTAATGTAAAGGTATTTGCAAACACAGTTCCAGACCCTACAAGCAATTGTGATTCAAGCTCGGTTAGAATTTCTAATACTCCTAGATGCGTAGTGCAGAGTGTTGACCCTGTAGTCTTAACCGCAAGACTCGGCACAATTACAAACTGTTATGAAAATGTAAGATATATTCCACAATCAATAATCGATTTCATAGGCGCTCCTATTATTACAGATGCGCCCGCAGGCACACCAACGGTTTACGTTTCCCTCGGTCTTTTCACCATCGTGCAGTTAATAAGAAATGTTCAGATGCTAATTCCTGTTTACGATTTTTGCATACCTGAAAAACAATGTGAAGATACGACCGACCAACCCTGCGATGTTTTCAAACGAATCAAGTTCCCGACCAACGATTTCTTCCCCCCTCGCCCTTGCGAGTTAGATGCACCGTATTTTAGCTGTTGCAACGAAAATCCAAAAGAAGAGAATTAAAAAAATCGTCCCGATTTAATCGGGACGATTATATTTAAATTAAAAATCTGCAGGAATATCAAGTTCGGTAAACTGAGCTAGGAATGGCTTTAATGCTTCAATATCCTTTGCGATACCGCCCTTTACGTTACTTTCAAAGTTCATTGGCATAACGGGGTCGTGAACGCTAAGACGGAGTAAGAACCAACCGTCCTTAGTAGAAATTCTGATACCCTCACGGTTATCGTCTGCTATTTTATATTCAGGATTTGCAGCAGCAAATTTCTCAAGCTCTTCAATTACCATATTACCGTATGACTTAAAATCGGGAGCCTTGATATTAAATCTTACCTCATACTCTTCAACAGGCATCTTAAGTGGTGCTAAAATCTTTTCAAAATCAACACCCTTTGCAAGCTCGATAACGATTTTTGTAACAAGGTATGCACCGTCATCAAGGAAGTAATTCTCTTTAAGTGCGGCATGACCTGAGGTTTCGATAGCAAGTGGGCAGTTCTCCCCTGCATTACATAGCTCAATAGCCTTATCAATAACATTCTTATAGCCTCTGCGATAGCGGTAATGTGTGCCGCCGAGAACTGTTTCTATGTATTCTTTAAGGCCGTCACTTGTTACAGAGTCGGTAACTACCATACCGCCCTTAGTACCGTTTAAAGCGATATAAGATGCGAGGGCAACCAAGCGGTTACGATTAATTTCCTTACCGTTTTTATCAACTGCGCCTGCTCTGTCAACGTCAGTATCGAAGATAATACCAAGGTCGGCATTATTTGCCTTAACAGCACCGCAAACACTTTCCATAGCCTGTTTGTTTTCAGGGTTTGGAATATGATTTGGGAACATACCGTCAGGCTCTAGGAACTGGCTACCTGTAATATCTGCGCCTAAGGCTTTAAGTACATTTTCAGCATAGAAGCCACCGGCACCGTTACCTGTGTCAACTACAATATGATAGCCTTCAAGTGGCTTATCACCCTTATTAACCTCTTTGATAATCATATTGCGAAGACGTGCCGCATAATCGGTCATATAATCGGTAGGAATTACCTTTCCCTTTTCTTCGCTGATAGCTTCCTGCTCGTTTGAAGCAAGGTCAAGTATTTCGGAGATATCCTTACCCTCAAGACCGCCTGTTGGCATAAAGAATTTCAAACCGTTACGGTCAAAAGGATGGTGGCTTGCAGTAATTTGAACAGCCGCATTACAGCCTAAATCAACCGTGGTCATAAACATTGCGGGTGTTGAAGAAAGACCGCACTCGTAAACGGTAACACCTGCATTAACGAAAGCTTGCTTAACAGCGTTGCAGATACGGTCTGCAGTAATTCTTGAATCGTGACCTAAAGAAATTTTAAGTTCGTTTGCAGGTGTGTTTGTTTTGTTCATACACCATACAACAAATGCAGCGGATATATCATAAACCGCCTTATCGGTAAGTTCAATAGCCTTGCCGCCTAAATCAGAAGCATAGCCTCTAATATCGGTACCGCTTTTTAAATGTTTGTAATCCATAAAAATTCTCCTTTATTATAATTGAATAGTTTAGGCGAAACAATCCTGTTTCGCCACAAAATCTTTGATTTTGCGACAAATTTTTCTAAAAATTTGTCCTTTTCAATTGAAATGAGTGTAGCGCAAAATTAAATAATATAATTTAATTTTGCCAAAGCCACTTTATAAGTGGCTTATCGAAACGCTTTTGAGTGTTTCGACTCACTACAATCATTATAATCCACCGAAAAAATATCCGGTGCCGAAATAACCAATTAAAATAAGTGCTACAACACAAAGTGTTATAATCATTGACTTAAAAATCAAACTACTATTTGTTGTTTCTTTACCTTTCATAAAATCACCTCTAAAATATTGTTGGTGTTTTATGAAAAGTTATACAACACTACAAGGGGATAAAATATGAAAATCACCGTTACATACCGCATAAACCCTAATATTACAAAAGAAAAATATGTAATTGCTGTTTTAGATAGCGCAAACGATTTACTTCGCTATATTGATGTCATAAAAGAAAATCGCTTTTTTGCAGAAACTTTAAGTCTTTACAAATACAACAAAAAATATATAATTTTATTCCCCTGTCGTATTTCTCTTAATAAAGAACTTTTTTGGTTAAAAGAGTTTGGGGAAATAAAATTCGTATGTAAAAACACAGTTGCGCATATCAAAGAATATGGTACTTTTATATGCGATAATTTAATAGAGGTATTATAGTGACTTTATTTCCTTTACCTTTTGGGCCATATCATCTGCAGAGAAAATGAAGCTTCCTGCAACTAATACGTTAGCACCTGCTTTTACAGCAAGTGGTGCAGTTTCGGCATTTATGCCACCGTCAACCTCTAAATCAACATTAAGGCCTCTTCTATCTATTTCTGCCTTAAGCTTTGAAAGTTTGTCAAGTGCCTGTGGCATAAATTTCTGACCGCCAAAGCCTGGCTCAACCGACATTACAAGCACCATATCGCAAAGCTCTAATAAATCAAAAATAGCCTCAGGCTCGGTACAGGGCTTTATGGTAATACAGGATTTACAGCCAAGCTCTCTAATGCGCTTTAATGTTGCAACATTATCTGAGCCTGCTTCATAATGGAATCCTAATATATCGGCATATTTAGCGAACTCATCTATGTATCTATGAGGACGGTCTATCATAAGATGCACATCAAGTGTTAGCTTGGTATGCTCTTTCATTGACTGAATAATCGGAATACCGAAGGAAATGTTAGGAACAAAAATACCGTCCATAACGTCAATATGGAGCATATCAACGCCCGCTTTGTCAAGCTTTTCAACGGCATCATTCAAAAACATAAAATCTGCACTCAAAATAGATGGGGAAACCTTAACCATAGAAAATATAACTCCTTATAATAAAATTAATCTCTTAAATAAAGTGTTCTGGTGTTGCGGTGCATATAAACACCAAGGACAAGTCCTACACCCAAGAATATACATAAAAGCGATGTTCCGCCTGCACTGAAAAACGGCAATGTTACACCAATAACAGGAAGCAGCGCTACACACATACCGATATTTATAAGCATCTGTGCAAACATCATACCAAAAAAGCCTATACAAATAATTTTGCCACTTTGCTTTCGGCATATTCTTGCAATATTAAGACATCTAAAACATATCGCGCCCAAAATAGCCAAAACTAAGAGGCAACCTAAAAAGCCTAGTTCCTCGCCAATGCTAACAAATATAAAGTCATTTTGACCTTCAGGAACGCCTCCGCTTTGAGTAAGTGTTCCCTTAAAAAGACCTTGACCGAAAACTCCGCCGTTAGCGAGTGCCATTCTTCCTCTGTACTGCTGAAATGTGGCACCCTGAATATCGGATTCGATATCAAATAGAGTTTGAATTCTCGTACGCTGTTCATCATTCATAATAAGAAAATAAACAAGCGGAGCCGCTGCAACTACAGCTGCAAGCGCCGATACAAAATACTTCCAAGAAACACCTGCGGCACAAAGCATACATACTACCATTATAGCAAAAACAAGTGCCGTACCATCGTCACCTTGGAAATGTATAAGCGTCACAGGGATAACACCGTGTAGGCATAACGGCAAAAGATTTTTAGGTTTGTTTATACCGTCTTTTATTCTATCAATATGTGTTGCAAAGGTGATTATAAAACTGATTTTTAGAAGCTCTGACGGCTGAAATGTTGTAAAACCTAAATCAAGCCACGCCTTATCGTCGGTACCCTTCGGCGCAAAGCCAATAAAAAAGGTCAATATTACAGGAATAAGACCGATAGCGGCTATTAGGTACCATCTGCGCATAAGTGTTTCAAAATCAAAAAGCGATATAACTATAGCGGCAACCATTCCGCCAAAAAGACATATAAGCTGAACTAAAAAAGGTCTTATAGAATCAAGGTGACGGGTAGCTGAAAATACCGCAACCGAGCCAAAAAGGGATGCAAAGACACACAGAAAAAGCATAAGCTTGTCCGTCTCTCTAAAAAAGTCTGCAATTTTAGAAATGAGTCTTCCCATTAAGGCATCACCCCAAACATAAATAAAAATACATATACAACAGTATTATATTAAAAAACGACCGATTTTGCAAGTGTTTAAATACTAAAACATATCGGTAGAAAGATAGCGCTCACCCGTATCGGGAAGTAACGCTACAATTGTTTTACCCTTGTTCTCAGAACGCTCTGCCAACTTCTTTGCGGCAAAGAGTGCAGCACCTGAAGTAATACCAACAAGAATACCCTCTGTTGCGGCAATTTCTCTGCCTAGTGCGTAGGCTTCCTCATCTGCAACGGTGATAATTTCATCATAAACTTTTTTGTTTAAAATTTCAGGGATAAAATTAGCGCCTATCCCCTGTAGACCGTGAGCGCCTGACACACCCTTGGTAATAAGCGGTGAAGAGGTAGGTTCAATACCAACTATCTTAATGTTCGGATTTTTTGATTTTAAATATTCGCCGATACCCGTTATTGTGCCGCCTGTGCCAATACCTGCAACAAAGATATCTACTTCTCCGTCAGTATCCTCCCAAATTTCAGGGCCTGTTGTTTCTATATGCGCCTTAGGATTAGCAGGATTTATAAATTGCCCTGCTATAATACTACCCTCGATTGCTTCATTTAATTCCATAGCCTTAACAATTGCACCTGACATGCCGAGTGAAGCATCAGTAAGCACAATCTCAGCCCCGTAAGCCAACAAAAGTTTTCTGCGCTCAATGCTCATGCTTTCAGGCATTACAAGAATAGCCTTATATCCCCTTGCCGCCGCAACACAGGCAATACCGATACCTGTGTTTCCGCTTGTTGGCTCGATTATGGTAGCGCCTTTTTTTATAAGTCCTTTATTCTCAGCATCTAAAATCATACTAAATGCTACTCTATCCTTTACGCTTCCTGCAGGATTAAAGCGCTCTAACTTTGCAAGGATTCGAGCATTTAAAAAATTATTTTTTTCAAAATTATTAAGTCTTAACAGTGGTGTTTTTCCGATAAGCTCGGTAACGCTGTTGTATATTTTCATAACTTTCACCCTAAAAAATTTAAGCATACGGTTTTTCAAACAACACAACTTCACTTGTATCATTTCTTTGCTGTGTTTAATGATGCGATAAGAAGTTTTCTTATTTTGCTACATTTATTATACATATCTGAATATTCATTATCCGTTATTGTTTTTGTTTCTTTAAAAAGCCATAACCAATAATCAGTTTCATAACATTCTTTTAATGCAATTTGAAATTTGTTAATAAAATCCGCTTTGCTTGATGCATAATTTGCCTCGTGTATATTTGCACCAATACTAGTCCCGCTCCTTAAAATCTGATTAATCAACACATTTCCTTTTTTGTTTTCTTTTATTCCTGTACATAAATTAACTACATCGACAGCAAAGTGCTTTGACAACTCTATAAGTATATTTTCTTTCATATAAATTCTCCATTTAATGAATTGACAACAGCGTTGTCATGAATTGGCTTTCTGCCATAAATTCTCGCTATCGCTCCATGAATCGAATTGCCTTTGATGCACCATTGGTGCAATTCATGAGCTAAAAGGCTCAATTCATGAAATTCCTAATTTCAATTCATGCCGCAGGCAATTCATTAAGTTCAAGTTTCACTTGAACTTATTATATCACAATAAAAACAAATTCGCAACAACATATACACTTACATATAATGATATAGGCGTGAGCCTCAAATTATTAAAGAAAGGTGTTGGCAATTAATGCGTGAATGTGACCCTAGAATGAAGATATATTCAGGTAATAGCTGTAACCAAAATTCGTGTTACGGCTGTTGTTGTCCAACTAATCAGGCACCTTATAATCCTACCCCCACCTTCCCTGTTCCTTTTGTATTTGGCAGAAGTTATTTTGCAGGTCAGCTAGTGGTATATAACGGTGGATTATATTTGGTGAACACAAACTATGCCCAAGGTTATCCTGATCAGTCCGATGACTTCACACCTATTTCGACACTAGGCCCAACAGGTCCTACAGGTCCAACAGGTCCTACCGGTCCTTCAACGGGTATAATTGGACCCACAGGTCCTACCGGTGCTACAGGTCCTACCGGTCCTCAAGGTCTTCCCGGTGAAATAGGTCCAACAGGTCCCACCGGTCCTGAGGGTACTGCCGGCGAAGTCGGTCCTACTGGCGCAACTGGACCGACTGGTGCTACAGGCGCAGTAGGTCCAACTGGTGCTACAGGCCCTACCGGTCCTCAAGGCATTTCCGGTGAAATAGGTCCAACCGGTCCTACAGGTCCAACCGGTCCAATCGGTCCTACAGGTCCCACAGGCCCTGCTGTATAAGTAGTATAAAGTACTACACCGAAGCCTATTGGCTTCGGTACATAAATTTTTAATGGTGAAAATATGAACAAGTATAAGGTATATGTATATGCAATATGCAAAAATGAAGAAAAATTTGTAAAGCGTTGGGTAGAGTCTATGTCTGAGGCGGATGCAATTTATGTTTTAGATACCGGCTCTACCGATAATACAGTTAAGCTATTAAAGGATTTAGGTGTTGTTGTTAAAACTCAAGAAATTAAGCCGTGGCGTTTTGATGTTGCACGAAATAAATCGCTTGATTTAGTGCCGTATGACGCCGATATTTGCGTTTGCACCGATTTAGACGAGGTGTTTCACAGCGGTTGGCGTAAGGTGTTAGAAAAAGCGTGGGATAAAAGCTCTAAAAGGATTAAATACCGATACACTTGGAACTTTAATCCTGACGGTAGCGAAGGCACCGTCTTTTATATTGATAAAATACACACGCGAAATGATTACCGTTGGGTAAACCCTGTTCACGAGGTTTTAAAATGGTGCGGTAGCGGAATAGAGCCTAATATTACCTTAGCCGAAGGTGTGCAACTAGACCATTTTGCAGACAATAAAAAGCCTCGCTCGCAGTATTTGCCGTTACTGGAACTTGCTGTAAGCGAGGACCCTGAAAATGACCGAAATATGCATTATTTAGGTCGGGAATATATGTTTTATAATAAATGGGATAAATGCATCGAAACGCTAAAGCGCCACCTATCCCTTAAAACTGCTGTTTGGAAGGACGAAAGAAGCGCCTCAATGCGCTTTATTGCTCGTTCTTATATAAATTTAGGCAATCTTAAAGAGGCGGAAATATGGTGCTTGCGAGCTGTAGCAGAGGCACCGCACCTTAGAGAGCCTTATCTTGAATATGCCTCGCTTGCTCTTTTAATTTCCGATTGGGAATTGCTTGTTTGGCTTACCAATCGGGCACTTAATATTACCGACAGACCAAAAACTTATATAAGTGAAGCAGCCTCTTGGGGAAGCCTACCTTACGACCTTGGCTCAATAGCTCACTATCATTTAGGTAATTTTGAAAAATCGCTTGAATATATAGATAAAGCTATCTCCCTTTCCCCTAACGATGATAGACTAAAATCCAACCGAGAACTGATATTAAAAAAGCTGTAGGTTTACCTACAGTTTTTATTATTTTATAGTTATCCCTATATGTAATCTTTAGTCCTTTATAGTTTTATAATTTTTATAGGAAAAATCGAAAATATCTTTTTTAACCGAAGTAAAGGTTTTATCCTTGTGATAAATAAGATACGAATTGCGAGCAAACTCATAATCAGAAACGGTTATTCTACGGAGACTTCCATTAGCAAGCTGACGAGTAAGCAATGTTTCGGGCATAATAGTTACGCCCAGGTTTTGTATTGTAGCAGAAATAAGTGCTTGATTACTTATTGATTCCATAATAGGTGTTACCACAATATTTTTTAGGGCGAAGATGTGGTCTAAAAATTCTCGGGACACACTTTCGTCATCACGCAACAGTAAATCGTAATTACAAAGTTCTTTTAGCGTTACTGTGTCGGGCATATTATATTTTTTGCCGCATACCGCAACAAGTGTATTACAGTCAACAAGCTTTGAATTTATATTTGGATCGGACGGTTTACCCTGAATAAATGCAAAATCAAGAGTACCGTTTAAAATTTTAGATTCAATTATAGACGTTTGGTTTATTGAAATTTGAAAATCTATGTTTTCGAAATTTTCCTTTAGTTTTCGTAAAAGCCAAGGGATTTTTTGTTTACCTATTGTGAGCGATGAACCAATTTTTAAAAGCGGTTTTTTCGAAGAATTGAGTGCTTGCTCTTCAAATTCTTCAAAAGCCGAAATAACCTCCTGAGCTTTCACAAGCAATCTTTTTCCTTCATCGGTTAAAAACAGACGTTTATTTATGCGCTCAAATAATTTCACATTGTAATTTTTCTCAATTTCGGAAATAGTATTACTAACAGCAGGTTGTGCAATAAATAATTCCTCGCCCGCCTTTGTCATATTACCGTGTTTGCAAACGCATATAAACACTTTAAGATGCCGTATAGTCATAGCATAATCCTTTCTAAGTTATCATAACTAAAAATATATGAACTTTATAATATTATACTATTTTCCTTATTATAAGTCAACAAGTATAATATTCTTGTAAAAATGAAAAAAGGAGAGATTATTATGTTGACTTCAGGAGAAGTAACACAGTTGATTGGAAGCCTTATTTGGCTGTTGGCAGGCGTCGGTGTATTTATTGTTGGTATGAATTTTATGGGAGACGCTTTGGAAAAGAGTGCAGGAGTAGGAATGAAGCGCTTGCTCGAAAAGATAAGCAATAACCGTTTTTCAGGTGTTGGTATCGGTGCGGGCGTGACAGCTATTATTCAAAGCTCTTCCGCAACCTCTGTAATGGTTATAGGTCTTGTTAATGCAGGTGTTATGACACTTATGCAAGCGACACCTATTATTATGGGTGCCAATATAGGCACAACGATTACAGGTGTGTTGGTCGCACTAAAAAACGATTATTTTAATATGATTATGTATCTTCTCGCATTTGCGGGCGTAATGATGAGTTTTTTCAAAAAGGAAAAAATTAAAATTGCAGGAAATCTTTGTTGTGGATTAGGACTAATTTTTGTTGGTCTTGAAGTGATGAGCAGTGAGCAAGCATTTGGAAATCCTTTAGTTGAAAATATGTTTACTAACATTTTTCAAAGAATAGATTTCCCAATACTTTTAATATTGGTAGGCGCCATCTTTACCGCACTTATTCAAAGTTCATCAGCAGCTACAGGCGTTGTAATCACAATGGTTGGTGCAGGGATACTCCCACTCAATATGGCATTGTTTATTATACTTGGTGCCAATATAGGAACCTGCGTAACAGCACTGCTTGCCTCAGTGGGTGCTAACGCAAACTCCAAGCGAGTTGCCTTTATACACTTCACCTTTAACACAATCGGCACAGTTTTGTTTGCCGCTATAATTTGGATATTCAAAGAGCCGATGGTAAATCTTTTGGTTTCACTTTTCCCTGGGGACGACCAAATGTCACTTCAAATGAGGGTTTCTGCATTCCATGTGATTTTCAATGTAACTACAACCTGCCTGCTATTGCCTTTTGTAAAACAATTGGTTAAATATTCTTGTGCAGTTATAAGGGATAAAAAGGAAGAAAAAGAATTATTTACCCTTAAATATGTTGACGAAAGACTAGTCTCAACACCTCCCGTAGCTCTTATGCAAGTAAAGAAAGAAATAGACAGTCTACTTGACCTCGTTGAAGAAAATATCCGACTTTCTTTTGTTTCAATTTACGACGGTTCGATAGAGCACAACGAAAAAATTCAAAAAAACGAAGAGATTATTGACTTTACAAACCGCGCTTTGACACAGTTTTTAATCAAGCTTACAGCTAATGTAGAAGAAAGCGACGAAAAGGTTATAGGCGCCTACTTCCACGTCCTTAATGACCTTGAACGTATAGGCGATAATGCAGAAAACTTTCACGAAATTGGACTTGAAATGCTTAATAAGGATATAGCGTTTTCAGATACAGCGCGCGGTGGTATTACTGAAATGCGTGAGCGTATTATGAAGATGTTTAAAATTTCAAAGGATGCATTTGAAAAACTTAAAAAGGAAGAGCTTGCCGAACTGACTATCCTAGAAGAAGAAGTCGACGCTATGAAGAAAAAGCTTATTGCAAGCCATTTCGCACGTCTTGCCGAAGGAAACTGCAGTGCAGATGTAAGTCCCTATTATTCATCAATCATATCAGGATTAGAGCGTGTTGCAGACCATCTTGTTAATGTTGGCTTCAGTATTGTTAATCCTACAGGCTCACAAAAGGTCGATGCATAAATAAGCAATGGACAGTTATACGTCTTACAAATAAAAAAACTGTAGGTTTCCCTACAGTTTTTTATTTTTATCTTTACAACTATTACATTGGCTACAACTGTTGCAGTTTCCGCCGCAGCCTTTATTTTTCTTAATGCTTATTATTGCTAAAATAATCGCAATTGCGAGAATTACTAAAATCGCTATACTTACACCGTTCATAGCATACACACCAATATAAGAATTGCTCTAACAATAAGGGCACAAACCCAAGCTATAAGGCACTGAAAAACTACAATACCTACTGCCCATTTTCCACCGAGCTCACGCTTTATTGCGGCAACTGCGGCAACGCAAGGTGTATAAAGCAGGCAGAAAACAAGCAATGCTACTGCAGAAATAGAGTCTATAAGCGAGGTAACTGCGGCAGAGCCTAACAATACAGAAAGGGTTGAAACTACGCTTTCCTTTGCCATAAAGCCTGCAATCAGTGCGGTTGAAAATTCCCAACTGCCGAAGCCTAAAGGTGTAAAAATCGGCGCTATGAAACCTGAAATAACCGCCAAAATACTATCCTTTGAATTATCTACAATATTTAGTCTAAAATCAAAGGTCTGTAAAAACCAAACGGCTACAGAGGCAATGAAAATTACTGTGAATGCGCGCTGTAAAAAGTCCTTAGCCTTGTCCCACAAAAGCATCATAACATTCTTAAATGCGGGCATACGGTAGTTTGGTAGCTCCATAACAAACGGTACCGCTTCGCCCTTAAAGGTTGTTCTTTTAAGCAAAAGGGCGGTTATAACACCGACTAAAATACCAAGCAAATAAAGGCCTATCATTACAAGACCGCTATACTTTGGAAAGAATGCCGCCGCAAAGAAGCCATAGATTGGGAGCTTGGCAGTACAGCTCATAAACGGGGTTAGCATTATGGTCATTTTACGGTCACGTTCGCTAGGAAGTGTTCGGCTTGCCATAACACCCGGCACAGTACAACCAAAGCCTATAAGCATTGGAACGATACTTCTGCCTGAGAGACCTATTTTTCTTAAAAGCTTATCGGTGATAAAGGCTATTCTTGCCATATATCCGCTATCCTCTAATAGCGACAGGAAGAAAAAGAGGACTATTATAATCGGTATAAAGCTTAGTACACTACCCACACCGCCGAATATACCGTCAATAATCAAGGAATGTAACGCCTTGTTAACATTAGTAGCAGTAAGCAGCCTGTCCACAACCGTTGTGAGTTTATCTATTCCTAGCTCTAACAAAGTTTGCAGTGCCGCACCGATTACATTAAATGTAAGCACAAAAACCGCCGCCATAACGGCAATAAAGACAGGGATAGCGGTATATTTACCCGTTAAAATCTTATCTATCTTACTGCTTCTTTTATGTTCCTTACTCTCTTTAGGCTTAACAACTGTAGCATCACAGAGCTTACTTATAAAGGAAAATCTCATATCAGCAATAGCGGCTGACCTATCCATACCGCTTTCCTGTTCCATTTGGATAATGATATGCTCTATAAGTTCCTTTTCGTTATCTGTAAGAGAAAGCGCCTTTAGAATATGCTCATCGCCCTCTATCAGCTTAGAAGCCGCAAATCGAATAGGAATATTAGCCTCGCTATAATGGTCCTCAATAATATGCATTATACTGTGAAGTGCTCTGTGCACTGCACCGCCTTTAGAATTTTTATCGCAGAAATCGGTCCTGTTAGGCTTTTCATTATATCTTGCAATATGCACAGCATGTTTTATAAGCTCGTTTACGCCCTCATTTTTAGCGGCTGAAATGGGAACGACAGGAATACCTAGTATGCTCTCCATTTCGTTTATGTATACAGTACCACCGTTTGAACGCACCTCATCCATCATATTAAGCGCTAAAACAACGGGAATTTCAAGCTCTAAAAGCTGCATTGTGAGGTATAAATTTCGCTCAATATTATTGGTATCAACAATATTTATAATACAGCTAGGCTTCTCGCTTAAAATAAACTCTCTTGAAACAAGTTCCTCACTAGAATAAGGCGACAGTGAATATATACCCGGCAAATCGGTTACCAAGGTATTTGGATAGCCTTTAATCCCACCGTCCTTACGGTCAACCGTTACACCTGGGAAATTGCCTACATGCTGATTAGAGCCTGTTAGCTGATTAAAAAGGGTTGTTTTACCACAGTTTTGGTTACCAACTAAGGCAAAGGTAAGCTTATCGCCTTTAAGGTTTGGCTCGCCCCCTAAATCAACGTGATACCTTCCGTCTTCACCAAAACCCGGATGCTCTAGATATTTATTCTTTATAATGTGCTTTTCTGTTTTTTCGGGTGTTACTTTATCAATCGGCAGTACTGTAATTTGTTCTGCATCGGCAAGGCGGAGTGTTAACTCATAGCCGTGGATTTTAAGCTCTACAGGGTCGCCCATAGGTGCATACTTAATAACAGTAACCTCGGCGCCAGGAATTACACCCATATCGAGAAAATGCTGTCTGAGTCTTCCCTCGCCGCCAACAGTCTCTATTATTGCACTACTGTTTGGTTTTAGCTCTTTTAGTGTCATTAAAAGTGTCTCCTATAAAAATTAAAACGCTCGAAAGCCAAAACTTTCGAGCGTTAATAGCTTTAAATTAGTCCTTCTTGAAGAAGCTCATTACATCGCCGTAAGCTTCGTCATCATCTGCAGAGTTGTCACCGATAAGGGCTGCAAGGTCATCAGATTTGTTTGACTTCTTATCGTCACCAAGACCTGTAGCAACAACGGTAACACGGATGGTATCATCAAGGCTGCTATCAAGCTGTGCACCCCAAATGATTGTAGCATCAGGATGAGCCATATCAGAAATGATAGAAGAAGCAAGCTCAACCTCTTCAAGACCGATATCCTCAGAACCTGTAATGCTGATGATAACGCCTCTTGCATTATCCATAGAGGTTTCAATAAGAGGACTTGTAACTGCCATTCTAGCTGCCTGTTCAGCCTTATCTCTACCAGAAGCTACACCAACGCCCATATGAGCATAGCCAGCATCAGCCATTATTGACTTAACGTCAGCAAAGTCGAGGTTAACTAAAGCTGTAACATTGATAAGCTCAGAAATGCTCTGAACGCCCTGACGGAGAACATCATCGGCAATATAGAAAGCGTTTTTGAAGGTAATCTTCTCTTCAGAAACGAACTTAAGACGCTCGTTAGGAATAACAACAAGGCTATCAACCTGCTCACTGAGTGCAGCAATACCTGCTTCAGCCTGTGTCATACGCTTCTTGCCTTCGAAAGCAAAAGGCTTTGTAACGATACCAACTGTAAGGATACCAAGCTCCTTAGCAATCTCTGCTACTACAGGAGCAGCACCTGTACCTGTACCGCCGCCCATACCTGCGGTAATGAATATCATATCAGCACTGCGGATAGCTGCTGCTATCTCATCACGGGATTCTTCAGCGGCTGCTCTTCCGTTTTCAGGATTGCCGCCTGCACCCATACCTGCAGTTGCTTTATCACCTATCTGAATTTTTTGATCAGCGCCTGAAAGGAATAATGCTGCTTTATCGGTATTGATTGCTACGAACTCAACACCCTTAACACCTGCAGCTACCATTCGGTTAACAGCGTTTCCGCCGCCGCCGCCGACACCTACTACTTTTATTTGTACTACGTTTTCCATTTCTGTTGCTACATCAAATGGCATTTTAACTTCCTCCGTTTATGTAAATTATGCAATTTTATACTAAAAATAAATACACAATAGTATAATAACACATTCATTTTATAATTTCAATAGTTTTTGTTACAAAATGTAACATTTTTTATTGTGGATTATTTCTAATGAAAGTTCCTTCCTTTTTATCAGGGGTCCACATGCTTAAATTTATAACACCTTCGGCATCCTCTTCAATGTTTTTTATCATTGCTAAAAGATGCTTACACTTGTTTTCCATATTTGAATTACCGCCGAGTTTTACTTCAAACCTATCCTCTATTTTCATATTTATATTTAAGGCATCGGTTGTATCAACGCTATTTATTTTAACATTTGTACCTTTAAAAACCTCAAAAATTTTATCACAGGTTTTTTTAGCATTTTCATCGTAAATTTTGATTTTTTGACCCGGTACACATTCGATTTTTCCGCTTTTAATCTCAACCATACCCTCGGGTAGCTCGTTATAGCTTTTTAGGACATAATTTTTCTTGCTTACCGTATAATACTTATCTTCATAGCTATAACAAATATATTCGGTAGCGTCGGTTACTTTGATTGCAAGAGTATGCGGAAGCTGTTTATCTAGTTTCACACTATCTACAAATGGAAGTGAGCTTCTTATTTTCTCTGTAAGCTTTTCTTCGGACAGAATAATTAAATTTGTACTCTGAGTTATTTTACCCGCCTTCACAATTTCGCCTGCATTATATAGCTTACTACCCGAAACCGATACGCTTTTAACAGTGAAAAGCACTGTGACAGACAAAATAGCAAAGGTTATCGCAGAAAGTATTAAAAGCACCACAAGTGCTTTAATGGCTCTGCGCTTTCTGATTTTTTTACGTCTTGCTTTTCGCCTTGCCTCTACTGCCTTATCAACAGCCATCATTTCACTTCCTATTCTATTTCGCAAATATCGGCACCTAAAGACTTTAGATTGCCCACTATATTTTCATATCCTCTGTATATGTGATATATTTTATCAATTTGTGTTGTACCATTAGCAGAAAGTGCCGATACAACAAGTGCCGCACCGCCTCGAAGGTCGGTACATTCACAACTCGCGGCAGAAAGATGCTCTACACCCTCTACTATAGCCACTCTGCCCTCTGTTTTTATTTTAGCACCAAAGCGTTTTAGTTCATCAATATACTTAAACCTATTTTCAAATATATTTTCTACAAAAACAGAAGTACCCTTTGCCTGACTTAACATTGCAATTGATGTCGGTCCTGCATCTGTAGGGAAACCAGGATAGACGGTTGTTCTTACAGTTGGCACTCGCTTTAGGCGCTTTGGAGCCTTTAGTCTTAACGTTTTTCCTGTTGAAGAAATCTCACAGCCTGTATCGGTAAAAAACGATATAAGCGATACCATATGTGAGGGCATAATGTTTGTGAGTATTATATCTCCGCCCGTAACTGCAGCTGCCGACATATAGGTTGAGGCTGCTATACGGTCAGGGATAACGTCAAGCTCGGCGCTATATAGTTTATCAACGCCGTTTATTGTTATAATATCCGACCCTGCGCCATAAATTCTTGCACCTGCACAGTTTAAAAAATCGGCAAGGTTGCTAATTTCAGGCTCACGAGCCGCATTATGAATTACTGTTGTTCCCTTCGTGGTACAAGAAGCCAAAATAATATTTTCGGTAGCACCAACGCTTGGGAAAGAAAGGGTTATTTCTGTGCCCTTTAGTCCGTTCGGTGTAGTAAAGCGCAAAAGTCCGTGCTCTTCTTTAATAACTGCACCTAGCTTTTCGAGAGC
Organism: Acutalibacteraceae bacterium; assembly: GCA_045577835.1. Classification (GTDB taxonomy): domain Bacteria; phylum Bacillota; class Clostridia; order Oscillospirales; family Acutalibacteraceae; genus UBA737. The sequence goes on from JAZNJD010000040.1 coordinate 94,744, forward strand.
AGAAATATGTAAATCAATAGGTCTAGGCCCTAATTCACATCCTCCGGGACTACTGATTATAGCCTCTTCGCAGCGGGCAAGAATTGCACCTAAAAACACCACCGAAGAACGCATTTCTCGCATTAGTTCATCGGGTACTGCGTTACAGCAGATACCGTCGGTGTTGATAACAACATCGTTGCCCTCTCGCACATATGTACCGCCCAAAGCTTTTATTATTTTAAGCGATACCTCAACATCCGATAACTGGGGGCAATTATGTATAATGCTTTCACCCTTGCAAAGAATGGTGGCTGCAATAATCGGCAATACACTATTTTTTGCACCCTGAACAGTTATTTCGCCGACAATACGGTTTTGACCGTTTATAATTAGTTTAGGCATAATATTACCTCACAGAATGATACTTCAATTCATTCTATGAAAAAATAATATTTTTGCCAATAAACTTTTATGCGTTGGTATAAAGCTTCATTATAACCTCATAAATACGCTCATTCGCATCTAATATGGCATTTTCTCTTGCTTTTTTAGCCATAAGCTCTAGCTTTGGTTTATTATCAATGAGACCTTCTACAACCTTAATTAAACCTTTGCCGCTTAAATCCTTTTCCTCTATTATCTCTGCGGCACCAATATTTTTAAGTGTCATAGCATTATGGTACTGATGATTTTCAGCAACGTATGGTGACGGAATAAGAATTGAAGGCTTACCGCAAGCCTGTAGCTCGCCAAGTGTAATGGCACCTGCTCTGCATATTACAAGGTCAGCTGCCGCCATACATAAATCCATATCGCTTATATATTCTCTAAGGTCAATTTCATCCGCAAGCACAGTATCGCTCAAATTCTTCTTCATAGTATCATACCCTGCCTTGCCTGCGGCGTGAATATGATAATATTTACCTGTGCCGTTATGAGATTTGATAAGCTCGGTAACAGCTTCATTTATACGACGTGCGCCTAAAGAGCCACCAAATGACAGTATAACAGGTCTGTTATCAAGACCTAATTTTTTTCTTGCTTCTTCCTTGGTAACCGATAAAAGCTCTCTTCTTATGGGATTTCCTGTTATAATCGGCTTTTTATTAAGCTTCATATGGCGCTGGGCTTCGGGCATAGCAAGCATTATAGCGTTGGTATGCTTTGATAGCATCTTGGTAGTAACACCGGGAAACGCATTTTGCTCGTGTATCGCATTTTTAATACCGAGCTTTGCCGCCTCTCTAAGCACAGGGCCGCTAACATAACCGCCTGTTCCAATTACTATATCAGGCTGTAATTCCTTTAAAATCCTTCTTGCAACAAAAGAAGAGTTAACAGCCTTATATGCGGCATCTATATTTCTTTTTATATTTTTAAGGCTAAGCGAACGCTGAAAACCCGCTACCTCTATAGTACGGAAATTATAGCCCTTTTCAGGAACTAAGCGTGCCTCTAGCTTATCGGGAGTTCCGATATAGCTTATATGGGCGTTGGGATGTCTTTCTCTTATATAACCCGCTATGGCAAGAGCAGGATTTATATGACCTGCTGTACCTCCGCCTGCAAACAAAATATGCATATTTATCCCCCGATTTCTTTACTGTTTTGAAATGTCCGCTCCACGAGACACCGAGAGCACCATACCCATCTCGGCCAACAAAATAACTAGCGATGTACCACCGTAGCTAAAGAAGGGCAAGGAAATTCCTGTGTTTGGAATGGTATTAGTTACAACCCAAATGTTAAGCATCGCTTGAAGTCCTACCTGAAAAGTAAGACCGATTGCAAGAAGCGAGCCAAATTTATCCTTTGAGCGCATTGCTATTGTAAATCCTCGCCAAACAAGCAGAGCGAAAAGCGCTATTATTAGCATTGCACCTATAAGACCTAATTCTTCGGAAACAATTGAAAAAATAAAGTCATTATGAGGTTCAGGTACCCAAAGATATTTTTGTCTTGACTGTCCAATACCTCTACCAAGCACCCCACCCGAGCCAATAGCTAAGAGGGACTGTATTGTTTGGAAGCCTGCGCCCTGAGGGTCAAGCCATGGGTCAAGCCAATATTTTATACGGTCAGAGCCGTAACCTATAAAGCCTGTAAATATTGCCATAAGGAAAAGCGCTATTGCGCCGCCGCCACCAATAATTAAATAGCGAAGCTGTAAGCCGCCTACTATAAGCAATACAAGACCTATTGCAAAAATCAGCACAGTTGCAGAAAGGTGTGGCTCTAAAACTACTAGACCACAGGTAAGTCCCAAAAGTATTACTAAGAAAAGAATAAATTTAAAGCTTTTCATAAGATGCTGATTAGCTGCAATAAGGGTTGAAAATAGTAAAATAATAGAAAATTTTGCAATTTCTGACGGTTGAAAGTTAAACGAACCTATTACAATCCAACGCTTAACGTCCATTCCCTCAACCATTGGCGGCATCGCAAGTAAGGCAATAAGTATAAGAATAGTGACAGCAAAAATCACCCACGTAAATCTGCGCCAAAAGTGGTAATTTATCTTTGAAAATGCAAACATAACTACAACGCCAACGGCGGCAAACAGTGACTGTCTTATTATGAATTTATAGCTGTTACCGTAATATTCATATGAATAGGCATAGCTTGCAGAAAAAAGCATAACCAATCCCACTGTTAACAGAATTAAAACGAGGGCAAGAAATGTTATATCAAGATGTCCTGTTTGGAGAAAGCCTGTTCGTTTCTTTCTCAAAGCTTTTGACTGACCCATTTACTTGCCTCCTAAAAATTTTTATTTAATAATTACCAACCTAGCAATACCGAAAGCATTGCTACAAGGCTTCCTAAAAAAGCAATTGCGGAGAACAAAAATACTACCTTTTGCTCTGAAAATCCGCACATTTCAAAATGGTGATGAAGCGGTGCCATTTTGAAAAGTCTCTTTTTAGTGAGTTTAAAATATGCTACCTGAAGCATAACAGATAACGCCTCTATCAAATACATACAGCCTGCAAGAATAAGCAAAACAGGACGACCAATAGCAAAAGAAATAGCAACCACCATACCGCCTAAGAACATCGAGCCCGTATCGCCCATAAACACCTTGGCGGGCTTTGCATTCCAAACTATAAAGCCAGCACAAGCGCCTGCTAAAGAAGCAGAAAGCATATTTGCACCGTAAAAGCTGATATGCCCTGCAATTAGCATAAACACACAGGAAACGACTAGAGTAACCGAAGAAGCTAGACCGTCAAGTCCATCAGTAAGATTTACTGCGTTTGTAAATCCGTAAATAAAGAAAAGCGCAATTGGCCAAAAGATAAGACCTATTCCCGAAGCTATATTAACATCACCTAAAAACGGTATATAGGTTGTATTCATACCTGCAAGAGCAAGTGTTGCAAGATATGCGGCAGAAACTAATAGTTGAAAAAAGGTTTTTTGCTTAGCAGTTAGTCCTAAATTCCTCTTTTTAACTACCTTAATATAATCATCGATAAAGCCTATAGCACACATACAAAGAGCCATAACTAGACCGCCCACTAAAGCAATACCCTTTAAGCGATTATTAAACAGCTCTGTTGCTAACATTGTTTTAGTGAGTAGAGATACGGTGAGTGATATAGCAAAAGCGGCTATAACGCCTGCTACTATCATAATTCCGCCCATTGTGGGGGTGCCTTGCTTACCCTTATGCCATTTTGGACCTATATCAAGAATAGTTTGCCCAAATTTTAGCTTTTTAAGGTATGGAATTACGGCATAACCTAAAAGCGAGGTAACCAAAAAAGCGGTAAATGCTGCTATAACAGCAATATATCTTCCCATATCAAAACTCCCCTTTTATTCAAGTTCTTCTAATGCCTCTTTTACAATTTCACGTTCGTCAAGATGTATTGTTCCGTCCTTTAGAATCTGATAGGTTTCGTGACCCTTACCTGCCAACACTATTATATCATCTTTTTGAGCAATTGAAATAGCATATTTTATAGCTTCAATTCTGTTTTCAACAACGGTTACAGGAACGGGTGCGCCCTGTGTTCCCTCAAGTATATCGTTAATTATAGCCTTGGGGTCTTCCGAACGCGGATTATCACTTGTAACTATAACATAATCTGATTTTCTTACCGCAATAGTTCCCATTATGGCTCGTTTTGTTTTGTCACGGTCGCCGCCGCAACCAAATACAACTATCAAGCGATTTTTTTGACACTCTCTAAAGGTTGAGAGTATGTTTTTAAGGCCGTCAGGTGTATGTGCATAGTCAATTATAACGGTGAAATCACGGTCAGTAGGCACTACCTCTGCCCTACCCTTAACACCTTTGAGCTCACCTATTGCCTCAATTACTGCATCAAGATTAATGCCTAATTCAATAGCCGCAACTAAAACTGCAGCCGAGTTATAAACTGTGAATTTGCCGCCCGTTTTAACCGAAACGGATTTAAACACACTATCACTTACAAGGACATATTCAACCGAAGCAGGACGGTATTTTACACCCTTTGCGCTATAGGTTGATTCGTTACTCATAGAGTAGGTTACTATCTTGCAATCTAGGCCTTCACAAAGCTTTTGTGAGTACTCGTCATCAGAATTAATTACCGCAGTTTTACACATTCTGAAAAGGCGCTTTTTAGCCTCTAAATAATTATCCATTGTTATATGATAATCAAGATGGTCCTGTGTAAGATTGGTGAAAACTGCTACCTCAAATTGAAGGTTATATACTCTGCATTGGTCTAATGCGTGAGAGGATACCTCCATAACAACATAGGTGCAACCCTCTTTACGCATAATATCAAATAAATAGTTAAGCTCATAAACATCAGGGGTAGTGTTTCTAGACTCAATTACCCTATCTCCTACCATATTTTGAATTGTACCAATAAGACCTACCTTTTCGCCCACCTTTTCAAGCGCCGCCTTCATCATATAGGTTACGGAGGTTTTACCGTTGGTACCTGTAACGCCAACAAGCTTTAAATCTTTAGCGGGATTTGAAAACCAATTTGCCGATATTTCAGCATAGGCAGCTCGGCTGTTTTCAACAATCACCTGATTTTCAAGCCCTAAATCACGCTCACATATAATTACTGCGGCGCCGCTGTTTTTAGCGTCTTTAGCAAAAATATGTCCGTCTATCTTAGTTCCTGATACACACACAAAGGCAAAGTCTTTCTTAACCTCTTTAGAATTACAGGTTATACCTTTAATATCAACATTTGCCAAATTGCCTGTATACCCTATTAACAATTCATTAAATCGCATCTGCGAACTCCTTTACTGCTGTGCTATATCTGCATTTCCTTCATCTCTGAAATATACCGTTATTATCTCGCCTAGCGGCACCTGTGTTCCTGCGGTCACGCTTTGACTGTAGGATTTAAGATCCGGTGAGGTAGTATTGCCTGCAAACACAATATTTATGCCCGATGCGGCTGCCGCCGTATTAACCTCGGTAGCTGTAAGTCCTACAAGGTTTGGCACCGTTGCCGACTGCTCACCCGATGTATCGGTGTAAATTATTACCGTTCCGCCATTGTATAACGATGTTCCCGCGGCGGGTAGTTGACTAAGCACCGTAGTACCCGAGCCTACTATCTTATAAGAAAGCTTTTTAGCAGAAATTTCTTCTCTTGCCTTCATAATTTCTTTGCCGACAATGTCGGGAACAGTTATTGAAAGCTTTTCCAGTTCCTCTGCGCTATAGTGTGGCTCGTAGCCCAAATAAGGTAATATATCTGCCATAATTTTAGAGCCTACAGGAGCCGAAATTGCACCACCATAATATCTGCCGCTCATTGGCTCGTCAAGCATTACAAATACCGCTATTTCGGGGTCATCAATAGGCGCTATACCTACATAAGAGCCGATATACAAACCTCTGACACCAAGCGATAGCATCTTTGCAACCTTCTCGGAAGTACCTGTTTTACCGCCTACTCGGTATCCTGTAACAATACCGTTTTTAGCGCCGTGCTGGACAACATATTCAAGCAAGGTTCTCATTGTAGCAGATGTGCTTGAAGAAATAACCTGACGTTTATATCCTGTAGAAATAGTTTTAACTATATCGCCCTCAGAGTCAATAATTTTCTGAGCTACGTGAGGCTGAACCAAATATCCGCCGTTAACCGATGCAGCTGCAAGGGATAGCATCTGTAATGGGGTTATATTAAAGGTCTGACCAAACGAGGAGGATGCAAGCTCGGTAGCGCCCATTTTTTCTTCGGTATGGTAATTAGGACTAGCCTCACCAGGTAAATCTATACCTGTTTTTTCGGCTAAACCGAAGGCTTTATAATATTTAGAAAACATATTATTTCCTATAAGCTGACCTATCTGTATAAAGGCAGGGTTACAGGAATTAGACATTGATGCCGCAAGGGACTGCAGACCGTGTCCGCCATGTTTATGGCAGTGGTATACGTTTCCGGCTACCATATAAGAATAATTACAGGTAAAAGAGCTTCTTTCACTTATGAGGTTTTCCTCCATAGCGGTAGCTGCTGTAAATATTTTAAATACCGAACCAGGTTCGTATGTATCTGATACGGCTTTATTTCTCCATTGACGGTTTAAAAGCTCATTCCTTACCTTTGCCTTTTCTTTTTCGTCGGTTATAGCATCTACTTTCGTTTGGTCCTCAACCGAGAGTTTAAAGGGCTCGTTTGGATTAAAGTCGCCGCTTACTGCCATACCTAGAATTTCACCGTTATTTACATTCATAGCAATAACAGCTCCACGCTCTGCAACCTGTTCCTCTGCAGCAGCGTAGTCAAGATATTTCTCACAGGTATACTGAACATACGAATCTATGGTTGAAACTATCGAATTACCCTGTTTTGCCTCCTCAACCTTTTCATAGGTAAAAGGCATATCGGTTCCCTTTGCATTTTTTGCCGCTACTACTCTACCTGCAATGCCTGTAAGCTCGTTATCGTAATAGCTTTCCATTCCTGCAAGGCCCTGATTATCGTCTCCTACAAAGCCTAAAACAGTAGATGCCAAGGTGTCGTTAGGATAATAACGCTTAGTGGTTTCATCAAGACCGATATACCTTGTCATTTCAAGGTCCTTGTTATCTGATATGAATTTTCTTATCTTATCAGCAGTATCCTTTTCTATCTTCTTTTTTACGATAACATAATAGGTTTTTTGCTGAGTTTTTTTATAAATATCTTCACGCTCTAGCTCTAAAATTTCAGCCAAGCCGTCAGCGATAACGTTTCTGACCTCTTCAGCCTTGTCTGCATCAAGGGTTTTAAGACTGTTAGGAGTAATGTAAACCGTCCAAGCGGTAGAGCTTGTAGCTAATACCTTCATATTACGGTCGTATATATCCCCTCTTGGAGCTGTAACCAAATTATCGTAAAGCTGTTGCTCACTAGCAAGGGTTTGATACTCATCACCCTTTATAATCATAATATAAAAAAGGCTTGAACCTGAAACGATTGATATACAAAGTATCATTATAACCATTACAACAAGAGTTCTTACTACCATCTGTCTATTTGGTTTTGCTGACATCAGATTCACACCTTCTTTTTATGCTCGAAAACGAGAGTCGTATTTTTCACGGCTCTCGCATCATTCATTTATAATATATTTTTGCTTTTTTATAAGTATTACCGTCATTGCGCTAGTCGTTACTGTTTTTTGTTTCAACAGTGTCCTTATCGTTAACACGGATGTATTTAACCTGAGACTTATCCTTTTTCTTCATACCAAGCTCGGTAGCCTCTAATTCAATATTAGAATAGGAAATTTTTCTTTCGAGTGCCATCTCTAGACTTGTCATTTCGCTATCAACTGCACCTATTTCCTTGTTAACCGCATTTATTTTAGAATCTACCTCATTTATCTGTAAACGAAGATATATATTTCCGCAAAGGGCGGCTAACATAAACACCGCTGTCATAACTGCAAAGGCAGAGATAGAAAGAGGTCTTGCGGCAGCTCTTTTACGACTTTGTCTCTTATTTTCAGGAAGCTTAACAATATTGTTTGCTTGCTTTTCCTTTTCTGTTTTAGGCATAAAGGCACTGAAGTCATACGCTAAGCTATCGGTATAGTACTTCATATTGTCCATGTTTTTCACCCTTCTAAAGTTTTTTAATCGACCTTAATTTTGCACTTCTGCTTCTTTGGTTTAGTTCAAGCTCTTCGCTTGAAGCTGTTATAGGCTTTCGGCTTACCAGTTCACCTCTAGGTGTTTTTCCGCAAACGCAAACCGGAATATCGGGTGGACAGGTACAGCCTGTTGCATATTCTTTAAATTTTAATTTAACTATTCTATCCTCTAAGGAATGAAAGGTTATTATCGAAAAGACACCGTCAGGATTTAGCATATCAAATGCTTTATCAAGAACACCCTTTAAATTATCAAGCTCGCCGTTAACTGCAATCCGAAGCGCCTGAAAGCATTTTCTTGCGGGGTGACCGTCACGTCTTGCTTTAGCAGGAACAGCCGATGCTATGATTTCTGCAAGCTCAAGGGTTGTATCAATAGATTTTTGCTGTCTTTTATTTACTATCTCACCTGCTATTTTAAAAGCAAAGCGTTCTTCACCGTAATCTCTGAATATCTCGGTGAGTTCTTCTCTAGATAGAGTATTGACAAGTTCTGCGGCTGTTACACCTGATTTGCTCATTCTCATATCAAGCGGTGCATCCTTATGATAAGAAAAACCTCTTTCAGCATTATCAAGCTGATACGAAGAAACACCTAAATCAAGTAAAATACCGTCAACCTTATCTATTCCAACACTTTTAAGTGCTACATCAATATCTTCGAAATTACTTTGAATTACTGTTGCGGGCAAGTCCTTTAACCGTTCGGTAGCTACCGCTACGGCATCGGGGTCACGGTCAAGCGCTATCAGTCTTCCATCTTTTAATCGCTTAGCTATTTCAAACGAATGACCCGCACCGCCCGCTGTACCGTCAACATAAATACCGTCAGGCTTGATATTCAGCGAATCTATCGTTTCATAGAGCATTACCGAAATATGTTTAAAATCCATAATTAAAACTCTAAGCCCTCAACAATTTCAGCAACAGATTCGGGAGAATATTTTGCATTTTCTTCTGCCCAAAGCTCTGTGTTCCAAATTTCAAGGTTGGTATCCATACCGATTATATGTGCCTCGCCTTCAAGCTCGGCATATTCTCTAAGAGAAGAAGGAATTAGTATTCTTCCCTGAGTATCAAATTCTACATTAAAAGCGCCTTCATATAAGAAACGTTTTACCACGCTGGATTTTGCAGACGGTAACATACCAATCTTTGCAACTAGCTCATTCCATTTTTCAGTGGAATATACGCAAAGACAGCGCTTACCATAAATACCACGGCAAATCATAAAGCTATCGCCTAGTTCATCACGAAGCTTTGCAGGTATTGCAATTCTACCCTTTTTATCGATGTTATGCTGATAACCGCCGTAAAGCACTGTTCTTCACCTCAACTTCCACACTTTTAAACACTTTATAGGTAAAACGATACACTTTTCACCACATATCTGTATTATAATACCACATTTGCAAAAAATCAAGTCCTTTTTTTAAAAAATGTATAAAAAAATACCGAAAATGTTACTAGGTAACATTTTCGGTAAAAAATTTGATTTTTTGTCTACATAAATGGCGCAAAAATGTGTAAAACTGCTCGTTTAAGTCTCAAATACCAAGGCTCTTTTTTCCACTCGGATAATTTTATCTCCTTTGAAAGCTTAAGTGTTTCTTTAAAGCTCTGCTTTATGTCATCTATTGCATTCTTATCGGTAAACCAAACACCGCACTCAAAATGCAAAAGGAAGCTTCGGTAATCCATATTGACGGTGCCTACTGTAGATACTCTATCGTCCGATAGGAAAATCTTTGAATGGATAAAGCCTGGTGTATATTCATAAATCCTAACCCCTGCTTCAAGTAGTTCAAGATAGTTATACTGTGTTACAGGATGTACATACCATTTATCAGGAATATGAGGGGTTATGATTCTGACATCTATTCCCGACCTAGCCGCTATCTTTAGCGCCGTTATCATCGTACTATCGATTATAAGATACGGTGTTGTTATATATACATACTTTTGTGCTGTATTAAGTATCTGCATATATATTCCCTCAGCGGGATTTTGTTCGGTTAATGGATCGTCAGCATAAGGCAATGCAAAGCTGTTTACAGGCACCACGCTAGAAGAAATGCGGTTTTCCATATTTATTTTTTCGCCTGTTGTAAACTCCCAGGTCATACAAAACATAGCTAAAAAGCTCTTTACTGCCTTACCGTTAAGTATTACTGCACTATCAAGCCAATGGCCAAAGCGCTCTATACGATTAATATATTCGTCGCCGATATTTATTCCACCCGTAACCGCTACTTTTCCGTCTATAACAACAATTTTTCGGTGATTTCTATTGTTCATAAATATATCGACCGACGGGCGTATTTTATTAAATATTGCAACCTTTATTCCCTTAGTTGTAAGGTTTTTAATAAAATGCTTATTTTGGCGTTTTATCGAGCCGAAATCATCAAACAGCACCCTAACCTCTACGCCATCATGAGCCTTACGGGTGAGTAACTCTTCGACCGCATCCCACATTTCACCCTCAGCTATGATAAAAAATTCAATATAGATATATTGTCTTGCCTTTTCTAATTCCTCCAAAAATCTAGGAAAGAATTTTTCGCCTGGCGAAAGAAATTCAACCGATGTACCGTCATAAAGAGGATAACCCGATTCTCTTATAAGATACTCTGCCTGACGGGAATGATTATAATCGTTATATTGCAAACGGGAAAGCACCTGAGGGTCATTTTCAAGATGTTTAGCGTAATGCGATTCGCATTTTTCCATACGCTTTCTAAAATGAGGCATAACCCTTCCGCCACCCCAAATCAAATAAACCGATATACCAAAAATAGGGACCGCAAGTATAAATATTATCCAGGTTATCTTATAGCTTGGATTACCTCGTTTATTAACTATATAAATAACCGTTATAGCTGCAAGTATTTCGAGCAGTGCATAAAAAAAGAAGTAATGTTTTGAAAGACCTATAACAACTAAATATAAGAGAACTATCTGCAATAAAAGCAAAATAGCAGAAACTATTATACGGCTTTCAATTTTTATGCCTCTTTTGTTTTTAACCGAAATATTTCTTTTCAAAGCACTTCTTCCTTTCTTATATTTTAAAGGCAAAATGGGCTCCGCCGTAAAGCGAAGCCCATTAAGAATCAATTATTCAGCAGTTTCTTCTGCAGGAGCTTCTACTTCGGTTGTTGCTACAACCTCGTCAGCTGTCTCCTCTGCAGCTTCCTCTGGTGCCTTTTCAATCAACGCACGAATAGAAAGGCTTACGCGTTTCTTATCAAGGTCGATTGCAGTAATCTTTGCTTGTACCTCTTGGTCAATTGCAAGCTCATCCTGTGGTTTAGCGATGTGCTTATCAGCTATCTGTGAGATATGGATAAGACCGTCTATACCTGGGATAATTCTAGCAAATGCGCCGTAGGTTGTCATACTAACTATCTTTACAGTTACAACATCATCAACCGCATAGTTGTTCTGGAAGATAGCCCAAGGATTATCCTCAGCCTTCTTGTAGCCGAGAGAAATCTTTCTCTTTTCGGTATCAAGAGCTTTTACATAAACCTCGATAGTATCGCCTACTGATACAACCTCAGATGGATTCTTGATTCTCTGCCAAGAAAGCTCAGAGATATGTACCATACCGTCTACACCGCCGATGTCAACAAATGCACCGTAGGTTGTGAGTGACTTAACAACACCTGTAAAACGGTCGCCCTCTGCAATAGTGCTCCAGATTTTCTCTTCAGCCTCTTTACGAGCCTCACGGAGAACGCTTCTGATAGAGCCTACTGCTCTGCGGCCTCTGCCAATTTCAATAATTCTAAAGGATACCTCTTTACCCTTTAAATCCTCAAGAGCTTCGCCTCTTGTAGCGGTAGCCTGAGAAGCAGGAATGAAAACGCGAACATTGTTGGTAAATACAACTACGCCGCCCTTAACGATGTCACGAACAACGCCTGTAAGTACCTCAGAGGAATCCTTGGCTGCAACTATATTGTCCCAACCGGCAATAGCATCGTAACGACGTTTTGAAAGCATTGCGGTTCCTTCCTGGTCATTAATTTTCATAATGATAAGGTTAAGCTTATCGCCTACCTTAACTTCGTCCTCAAGCTTAACAGAAGGGTCTGAAGAAAATTCGCTTGCAGACACATATCCGGTAATACCTCTACCAAAGTCTACCTGAACTTCGGTATTGTCAACGGCGAGTACTACACCGCATACCTTTTGGTCACCTGTTAAGTTACTGAGCGAAGCCTCGAATGCCTCTTCATCTGTCATTTCCTCGAAGCTTTTTTGAACAGTTTCTTTTTCCTCTAACTGCTCGTCAACCGGTTGTAAAATTTCCGACATGGTTTTAATAACCTCCTTTATTATACCCGCGGGTGTAGAAGCACCTGCGACCACTCCGACCGAGCCACATTTTAAAAACCAATCCTTAGATAATTCCTCGGCAGTTTCAACCCAATATGTTTCAGCGCAAAGTGAAGAACACACATCAAAAAGCTTTGCTGTGTTTGAGCTGTGCCTTCCACCAATGACAACCATTACCTCATTAGCGGCGGATAACTCACGCGCTTCATTTTGACGCATCGAAGTAGCATTACATATTGTATCAAATATTTTCGCATTTGTACATACTTTTTTTAAATTTTCCTGAACTTTTTTCCATTTTTTTGCGTTAAAAGTAGTTTGTGCGACCACAGTAACCCCTTTTTTTGCAATTTCGGGGTGTTCATTTAGTGTTTTTTCGAGTTCTTCCTCACTAGAAAAGACAAAGGTATCACCCTTTGAGTGTCCCATTATGCCTATTACCTCTTGATGATTTCTATCTCCCGCTATTAAAACGGTATCACCTAAAAGGCTGTTTTCCAAAACTATTTTATGAATTTTGGCAACAAACGGACAGGTTGCATCTACAATATTGATACCATTTTGCTCTGCCTTTTTGTAAACATCTTCGCCCACACCGTGAGAACGAATAACCAAGGTTTTTCCTTTAGGTACATCCTCTACAGAGTCTATTACATTTACGCCCTTGCTCTCAAGGTCGGATACTATCTGCGGATTATGTATTATAGGACCGAGTGTGCAAACCTGCTCGTTTTTATCGAGCAGGTCATACACAGTATTAACAGCCCTATCTACACCAAAGCAAAAGCCTGCGGTTTTTGCAAGGGTTATTTTCATTTGTTCTTCACCTTATCTTCAATTATATCAAGTATAAGCTTAAGTGAGCCGTCAAAGGTGCAGTCAGAAGTATCGGCTAAAACCGAATCCTCGGCAGGCTTTAGCGGTGCTATTTCTCTATGGGAATCATTATAGTCACGCTTTACCATGTCGTCATAAATATCCTGATAGTTTACATCCATACCCTTTTCAGTAAGCTCTCTGTGTCTTCTCTTTGCTCTAACCTCAGCAGAGGCAGTAAGAAAGATTTTAACGGTAGCGTTAGGAAGCACAACTGTACCGATATCTCTACCGTCCATTAAAACGTTGTTTTCTCTAGCTAATTTTCTTTGCATCTCTAAAAGGAATGCTCTAACAGGCGGCTTTGCAGAAACGGCAGAAGCCATCATAGAAGCCTCAGGTGTTCTTATTTTATCCGAAACATCGTTTCCGTCAAGAAAAACTCTCTGCTCGTTATCTATAAACTTTATATCTATTTTTGTATCCTTTAATATTTCATCAATATCACAGTTGAGCTCTGTATCGTAACCTAAATTCAAAAATTTAAGACCTACGGTACGGTAGAGTGCACCTGTATCTACATATATATAACCTAACTTTTTAGCTGCCGCACGGGACAGTGTACTTTTGCCTGCACCTGCAGGTCCGTCTATTGCTACTGAAATCATAATAAATTCTCCTTTAAATTTTTAGCTACCGATTCTCCTGCGGTAAAGCCTGTTGAGAAAGCAATCTGTAGATTAAAGCCACCTGTAAAGGCGTCTACATCTATAATCTCTCCTGCAAAATAAAGATTATCCATAAGCTTTGAACGCATGGTTGCGGGCTCGATTTCCGAAATTTTTATTCCGCCTCGGGTGATTATTGCTTCCTCTATAGGTCTTGTTGCTATTATGTGTAGCTTTAAACCTTTTATTATTTCACAAAGTGTTCTACGCTGTTCCTTTGTTATAGAATTCACCTTAATATCATTAGAAATTCCTGAAAGCTTTATAATTACAGGAACAAGGCTTTTAGGTAACAGTTTATAAAGTGAGTTAGCAAAATCCTTATTTAACTCTTCTGAAAAATCTCTTAAAATTCTTTTATCGAGTTGCTCTATTGTAAGAGCAGGCTTTAAATCAATTACTGCAATATATTTCACCTTTTCGGGATTTTTTATACAGGCAGATGCGCTAAGCACTAATGGCCCCGAAATGCCAAAATGTGTAAAAAGCATTTCTCCCATTTCTGAATATACTGCTTTTTTCTTACCCTCTTCAAAAACCGATAGGGTTACATTTTTAAGCGAAAGGCCTGAAAGCTTAGAGCAAAATCCCTCGTGACATTCAAGCGGAACTAGCGACGGAGAAAGCTCTGTAAAAGTATGTCCTAAATCGGTTGCGAATTTATATCCGTCACCCGTTGAGCCTGTAACCGAATAAGACAAGCCACCTGTTGCGATTATCACAGCATCTGCTTCAAGTATTCTGTTATCGGTAAGTTTGACAGCGGTAATCTTATTTTGGTTCCGGATTATTTTTTGTACCGTTCCCTCAACTATTTTGTTTTTTCGATTTAGCTTCACAAGTGCATCTACAATATCAACCGCCTTATCAGAAACGGGAAAAACTCGGTTTCCGCGTTCGGTTTTAAGCGGCACTCCCTGACTTTCTATAAGAGACATCACGTCTGAGGGCAAAAACTTTGAAAAGGCTGAATATAAAAACTTACCGTTTCTAGCGGTGTTTTTTATAAGCGTTTCTAAATCACAGTTGTTAGTGACATTGCATCTGCCCTTACCTGTTATCATAACCTTTCTGGCAGGTCGGGAATTTTTTTCTATTATCGTAATATTAACGGGTGTATCTCCAAATGCATTTCTCGCACTTGCCGCCGCCATTAGCCCCGCGGCACCGCCGCCTACAACAACTAACGATTTCAAGTTCTTCCCTCCCTTTTTATGCAGATATTTATTATTTTACACTACTTTTATCAAAAAGTAAACAGCCGACGAAAAAATTTTCGTCGGCTAAAAATTAATATTTAAAAATTTTCTTGACAATTGGATGAATTTTTATCATATAAAGCTGTCCCATTCTTGATACTGCAAAATCATAGACTATAAATACGATATTGCAAGCGACTACAAAAATATATGCACCGTATTTTCCAAGCTCGCCTAAATCGTCAACCGATATTCTAAAAACAAAGGTTGTAACCATATAAACTGCAAATATCGCAAGGTTTAATACCGATATTTTCAATATCCATTCGAGCACTCTGCTTTTTAGTTTTTCTATTAAAGATTTTAAAATAGGATAATAACCTAAAAAGCACACATATATACAAGCGGCTTCAGGCTCGGCAGAAAGCAAAACTATACCCGTACTAACCCCATATGCTAAAAAGGCATAACCGATGCCTACCTCCACTAGAGGCATCATCATAAAAAGGCCTGCCACACCCGGTATGGCTAAGGTAAGGTACGGAAAATAACTTGTTAGCATAAATGTCGCAGCTAGTGCAGCAGAAATAGCACAAATCGTTATCTTAGCACTTTTTTTCATAACATTATCCTAACAGCAAGAAATTAGGTCGCCACCCATACATTCGCAACAACAATCGGCACAAATAAGGCTGTTACACACATCGCAAGCGTTACAACCGCCGGCGTTATTGTATGTTCTGTAAGGATTGTTATAGTGTGCGCCTGCTTGACGAGAAGCGTTGTTCATTGCATTGCGGTATTCAGGATTCATAGGCTCCATACGGCAAGCGGTAGCAAAGCTAGTATACGCTTGGTCAAACCAACCTCTGCGGTAAAGCACAGTACCGTTTAAAAAATACCATTCTGCGTTTCGGTTGCCTACAGGGACACCGTCTAAAAGCTCCTGTGCTTGTTCGAGCATATTTCGGTTAATAAGATTTCTAACCTCGGGGAAAGCGCTTGAAGTGTTTGTGCTATTACCATAGGTGTTTCCCTTACTCTTTCCACCGTTTCTACGCTCATTCATTATAGCATCATAAGCGTCATTTATCTCTTTCATTTTTTCACTTGCTAAATCCGAAAGAGGATTATCTGCATAGTTATCAGGATGATATTTTCTCGCTAGTTTTCTGTAAGCGTCTTTAATCTCCTCGTCGGTTGCATTTTTTGAAACGCCTAGTATTACATACGGATCGTTCATTTTTTAAGCTCCTTTTTAAATGTCTCCTCAAGACCTAAGTAAATTATATTCCCAAGTATAGTTTTATATTTTTTAATATCTAGTAGCTCAAAAGCCTTTATTGATTCGTTGATGCAAAAATAAAGCTGTGGCTCTACCCTTTTTACAGCATCTTCTTTAGTGGTGTTTTCATTATTTACCTTTAGAGGATTAAAGTTATTGTTCTTTATATCGTCTAAAACATCCACCGCCGCATCAAGAAGATATATGTATCTTCCGATACAGTAGCCAAGGCGGTTTAAAACTCTTTTTTGCATTTCGTCCTCAGAGCATAGTTCAAATATTTTAGCCAACGCCTTGGCTGTAGGGTCGCAAGCCTCATCGAGCGTTGCACCCGATCTACTTTCTACAGCATTTTGTCCCGAAATATACTCGGCAACTATTTTTTCTATTTCAGGAAATCTTTTAGCCGCCTTTTTATTAGCACTTTTAAAAATAGGTTTAATCAAACAAAAGCCCAATTTCTTAAAGACCTTTTCATCCTGTATATTATCAAGGATTTTGTAATACAGCATTATCATCGCAGCCGCCGCAGGCATCTCGAGAGCGTCTGTATCCTTACAATAATTACACTTTTTAAGCGGATTAAAGGCACAGCGCTTACGTTCAAACTGTGGACAACTGTTTTCAAGTGACATATTAAGGAGAGCTAGAAAGGTGAAATCGTAGCTTAAGGTCATACGGGATAAAACCCCGTAATTCTTGCCGAGCTTCTTGCAAAGAGAACAGTAAACGGCTTTATAGGTATCGTATTCCTTTACCTTTAGTTCTCCCTTTTCTGCCCTGATAAAACCAAACAACTCCCCACCGCCTTTAAATACATTTTAAATTAAATTTACAAAAAATGGTGAATAATGTGTAAATTTAAAGCATCTTTTTAAGGAATTTACCTGTGTAAGACTCCTTGCACTCACAGATTTCCTCAGGTGTACCGCTTGCAACAACCATACCGCCTCTATCGCCGCCCTCGGGACCTAGGTCTATAATATGGTCTGCAGTTTTTATAACATCAAGGTTATGCTCAATAACCAAAACTGTGTTGCCGCCGTCAACAATACGCTGTAATACCTCGGTAAGCCTGTGAACATCAGCGGTATGAAGACCTGTTGTTGGCTCATCGAGAATGTATATTGTTTTTCCTGTAGGTCGCTTTGAAAGCTCTGTTGCAAGCTTCACTCTTTGCGCCTCGCCGCCTGAAAGTGTTGTAGCGGGTTGACCAATTTTAATATAACCTAGACCTACCTCATAAAGAGTTTTTAGCTTGCGGTGGATTTTCGGTATACTCTCGAAGAAGTTCATACCCTCTTCAACCGTCATTTCAAGAACATCGCTAATATTCTTACCCTTATATTTTACGTTAAGGGTTTCGCGGTTGTACCTTTTACCCTCGCAAACCTCACAGGGTACATATATATCAGGTAAGAAGTGCATTTCTATCTTAATAATACCATCACCTGAGCACGCCTCACAGCGACCTCCCTTAACATTAAAGGAAAATCTGCCCGCATTATATCCGTGCGCCTTAGCATCCTTGGTAGAGGCAAAAAGCTCTCTAATATCGTTAAATACGCCTGTGTATGTTGCGGGATTGCTTCGAGGAGTTCTGCCTATTGGGGACTGGTCAATATCGATAACCTTATCAAGATACTCTATACCCTCAATAGCTTTATACTTACCGGGTATTGTCTTTGCACGGTTAAGCTTATTAGCTAGCACCTTATAAATTATATCGTTTACAAGCGAAGATTTACCGCTTCCCGAAACACCCGTAACGCAGACAAATTTACCAAGCGGTATTTTCACATTTACATTTTTAAGGTTGTTTTCACTAGCACCCTTAACTGTTAGGAAATTGCCGTTACCTTTACGTCTATTTTTAGGAACAGGAATTTTCTTTCTGCCGACAAGGTAATCGGCAGTTATAGAATTATTACAGTTTTTTAGCTCATCAGGTGTGCCTGTGAACACAACGTTACCGCCGTGTATACCGGCGCCCGGACCTATATCAACTATAAAATCTGCCTCACGAATGGTATCCTCATCGTGTTCAACAACAATAAGGGTGTTACCCAAATCTCTTAGGTTTTTTAACGTTTTGAGCAGTCTTTCGTTATCCCTTTGATGAAGACCGATGCTTGGTTCATCAAGTATATAAAGCACGCCCATAAGCGATGAGCCTATTTGTGTTGCAAGACGAATTCGCTGACTCTCACCACCCGAAAGTGTACCCGAAGAACGAGAAAGAGATAGATAATCAAGGCCTACACTTACAAGGAAGGAAAGCCTCTCTTTTACTTCTTTAAGTATTGGCTTTGCTATCATAGTTTCTTTTGTATCAAGCTCTAATTTTTCAACAAACTCTAGTGCCTCTACAACCGACATATCGCAGAATTCTTTTATATTCTTTCCGCCGACGGTTACAGCTAAATATTCGGGTTTAAGTCTAGCGCCTTTACATTCAGGACAGGCACTTTCAACCATATAGCTTTCAAGCTCCGCTCTTGAATATTCGCTAGAGGTGTTTTTATAGCGGCGCTCCATATTATTTATAACGCCTTCAAAGGTAGTTTCTATTGTACCGCTACCGAGATACCCTGTTCTTTTAAACTTAAACTTTTTATCGCCTGTGCCGTAAAGCACGGTCTGTTTAGCCTCTTCAGGAATATCCTTCCAAGGTGTGTTTATATCAAATCCGTAATGGTTTGCTATTCCCTCATAATACATTTCTGCTATCGTGCTGGCATCGGGATTAAACCAGGTATTAACCCCCCAGCCTGAAACCTTTATACAACCGTCAAGAAGTGATTTCTCCTCATCGTTAATGACTAATCTAGGGTCGGTTTTCATAAACATACCAATACCCGTACAGGTAGGACATGCGCCTAAGGGATTGTTAAACGAGAACATTGTAGGGGTGAGTTCAGGTATACTTATACCGTGCTCATCACAGGCATAGCTTTGAGAAAATTGCAGTTCCTTTCCACCTATAACATCAACAGCCAAAAGACCGCCCGACAACGTAAGGGCAGTTTCAATGCTATCGGTAAGACGCGAGCGAATATCTGGCTTTACAACCAAACGGTCAACTATAACCTCTATTGTATGCTTTTTGTTTTTCTCAAGTTTTATTTCCTCGGATAAATCATAGATATTACCATCTATTCTAACCCTAGCATATCCCGATTTACGAAGAGAATCTAGCTCTTTTACATACTCGCCCTTTCTTCCCATAACCGTAGGCGATAAAAGCTGAATTTTACTACCCTCAGGCAGTTCCATTACAGTATCGACTATTTTATCGGTGGGTTGCATCTTGATAACCTTGCCGCAAACAGGACAGTGCGGTACGCCAACCCTTGCATATAAAAGTCTTAAATAATCGTAAATTTCGGTAACGGTGCCGACGGTAGAACGAGGATTTTTTGAGGTTGTTTTTTGGTCAATAGATATAGCGGGAGAAAGCCCCTCAATAGTATCTACCGCAGGCTTTTCCATTTGACCTAAGAACTGCCTCGCATAAGAAGATAATGATTCTACATATCTTCTCTGTCCCTCGGCATAGATAGTATCAAAAGCCAAGGAGGATTTACCGCTACCCGAAAGGCCTGTAAAAACTACCAGCTTGTCCCTTGGTATCTGGACATCAATATGCTTTAGATTGTGTTCTGCGGCACCTTTAATTACAATTTTACTTTCTGCCAAAATTATTTCCCCTTGCGAAGTTTGTTTATTCTGTCTCTAAGCGCGGCGGCATGCTCAAATTCAAGTATCTTAGCCGCCTGCTTCATTTCACGTGTTAAGCGTTCAATAAGCTCTGCTCGCTCCTTTGCTGATAGCTTTCTATCAGGCTTATCGCTTTCTACCTTAGAGCCTATTTCGATTATATCATATACATCTTTAATAATGGTTTTAGGCACTATTCCGTTCTGCTCATTATATGCCTGCTGTATACCTCTGCGACGTTCGGTTTCGGTTATAGCCCTTTCCATAGAGCGTGTTACCGAATCGGCATACATTATAACCTCGCCGTTAGCATTACGTGCGGCTCTGCCTATAGTCTGCACAAGGGATGTTTCACTTCTAAGAAAGCCTTCTTTATCGGCATCTAAAATAGCCACCAAAGAAACCTCAGGAATATCAAGTCCCTCTCTAAGAAGGTTAATGCCGACTAGCACATCGAATTCACCAAGGCGCAAATCCCTTATTATTTCCATACGCTCAACGGTATCTATATCATAATGCATATATCTTACCTTTATACCCACATTTTCAAGATACTCGGTAAGGTCCTCTGCCATTTTTTTAGTAAGGGTTGTTATTAGCACCCTTTCCTTTTTGGCGGTGCGAATATTTATTTCGGATATAAGGTCATCAATTTGACCTTCAGACGGTTTAACCGTAACCTTAGGGTCTAAAAGACCTGTAGGTCTTATAACCTGTTCTGCAATCTGCGAAGCCTTTTCCTTTTCAAAGTCTGCAGGAGTTGCCGAAACGAATATCGCCTGATTTATATGGCTGTAGAATTCGTCGAAATTAAGTGGTCTGTTATCGTAAGCCGAAGGCAGACGAAATCCGTATTCCACAAGATTATCCTTTCTTCCCCTGTCACCGCCGAACATACCTCTAACCTGAGGTAATGTAACATGCGATTCGTCAACGAAAAGGATAAAATCATCAGGGAAATAATCTAGCAAGGTAGAGGGCACACTACCCGGCTTTCTGCCCGACAATACACGAGAATAGTTTTCTATTCCTTTACAAGTGCCGATTTCCCTCAACATTTCTATATCGTATTCGGTGCGCTGCCTGATACGTTGCGCCTCTATTAGCTTATCGTTTTGGTTAAAGAAATCTACCCTTTGCTCCATTTCGAGTTTAAGTTCATTAAGAGCAACCTCTAACTTATCGTGTGGCACTATATAGTGAGAAGCAGGATAAATAGCGGTGTGGGTTAAGAACTGCTTAACCTCACCCGTTAGTGTGTTAATTTCTGAAATCCTATCAATTTCGTCACCAAAAAATTCTACCCTAATAGCATTTTCGTTAGAATATGCAGGGAAAATTTCTACCGTATCCCCTCGCACCCTGAACTTGTTTCTTATAAAGTTTATATCGTTGCGCTCATACTGTAAGTCTACTAACTTCTTTATCAGCGAATCTCTGTCTTTTTCCATACCTGTCCTAAGAGAGATTACCATATTTCTGTAATCAATAGGGTTACCGAGAGAATAGATACAGGAAACAGAAGCCACGATTATAACGTCTCGACGCTCGGATAGTGCACAGGTAGCACTATGGCGAAGCTTATCAATTTCATCGTTTATAGATGAATCCTTTTCGATATAGGTATCGGTACCCGGTATATATGCCTCAGGCTGATAGTAATCATAATAGGAAACAAAATATTCCACAGCATTTTCGGGAAAAAATTCTTTAAACTCAGTACAAAGCTGTGCAGCCAAAGTTTTATTATGAGCGAGAACAAGGGTTGGACGGTTAACTTTTTCGATAATATTAGCCATAGTAAAGGTTTTACCTGAACCTGTAACGCCGAGCAAAACCTGTTCCCTATCGCCTCGGTTTAAGCCTTCAACTAATTTTTCAATCGCCTGCGGCTGATCACCTGTAGGCTTATATTTTGAGTGTAAAATAAACCTATCCGGCACGTTCTCACCCCTTCCTTTTTTGATTATTTTATGTAATTTTCTTGTCTTAAATTCACTCGAATATTAAAGTATCAAAAGCCTTTCCAATTCTCCTGAAAGTGTGCTGTTTTGAATATGAACCTTTACTTCGTTGGATAGTGCATTGGTTTTAAGGTGCATAACAAGACTTGTAATACCTTTCTTTTTGCGAAGAGGTGTAGTTACATTTTCTGCCGCAATAAGATTACGAGCCATAAATACGGTGACATTTTTAGTAAATCCACCATAGTAGGCGGTTATTTTACCGTTACTTATAGCAATACCATTATTTTGGTAACTAAGAGCGGCGCTCAACGCTTTTATGGCAATTATTATTACACCTATTCCTACTACTGCCAAAGCAACCGAGACAACAACTGAAGATGACACATTAAATATCAGCATAGGTATTATCGCTTGAAACAACACAACTCCTGCTACAATACCAAGAATTAAGGCAAACCAGGATATAAATGAAAAATAGGAAACCGCCTTTGTCTGCTTTTTGTCAGGTACATAATCAGGCAATACCTTGCCTAAAATTTCGCCGATTTCATCATACTTGCAAAACGGCACAAGCACACCAAGACCGGCATTCTTATCATCATCACCGCTATTGACAGTATAACCAATAACCTCAAGTCTGATGGATGCAAAACCGAGCATCCTTTGCACAAGTCCCTGAGTAATCTTAACGGCTTTTATTCTGTCATAGCTAAAGGTATTGGTATGTTTTTCCAAAAGTCCGTATGAAATCTGAATGTCATTTCCACGCTTGGTGATTTTGAATTTATAATATCCCACAAAGGAATGAATCAGGCATCCAACGAGGGAAAAAATTGAAAACAGTAGCATAGCACCTACGGTAATCAAAGAGGCGAACAAGAAATATTGACCCCAAGTACCAAGGAAATTCTGCTGCAGCATAAGCTTGCAAATACCGAGAACGATAATAGCAAGCACCGCAAACAATGCCGTAAAAAATGCTGTAGAAGCAATGTTGATGAGTGTGTACAGCAGCTTCTTACCGGAAGTAAAGCTGTAGAGACTATCTTCATCCGAAAGAAGCAGTTCGTCCTTCGGCTGTGAGCTCTCTACATTTCGTGCGCCGCCCTCTTTCAGTGCATTTAGTTCATTAAGTAGAGCATCAACATTTTTTTCTTTCTCAATAATGGTAATCTCAGCCTGATGGGAGGTGTTTGTAGAGCCGCTGTCAACCGTCAAAATTGCAATACCGAAAATTCTATGAAAAATGTTCTGTTTTTTATTTATAGCGTGTACCTTTTTGTAGTCCAATACAGAGCGTTTTCTAAACAGAACACCTCTATTGCATTTGATTTCCTTTTCTGTCAGTTCGTAGCCGGAGGTCTTGTAATACAAAATTCTGTAAACAATAAGGCAGAGATAAATTACAACAAAAGCAATCACGAAAATCGGGGTTGCCGCAATAATATCTTCCGGATTTGATTCTTCGTCAAGAAAAAAGTCTTTAAGAAAGATAAACACTACTACAAGGCTACTGAACAAATCCGACAACAAGCTAGAATAAATATATCCTTTGTCAAATCTCTTCATCTTTTAGTTCCTCAATTCTCGCTTCAAGATTGCGCTCAAGCTCATCGATCATACGGTCTGCCTCATCGGTTGTCAGCGTCGAAATATCAAAATTAGATCCCGCTGTTGAGATGGTAACGCCGCTAAGCTTTAACATCATCATAAGCGGACCTTGTGTTCTGTGAAGATCCTGAATCTGACAAACGGGAATCACAACTCTTTTTTTAAAAATAACGCCTTGCTTTACAATAATGCGTTTATCGTCATAGCCCCAAGCATACATTTTATAGCGCAGCGCCGGCAAAATTAAAGTGATTGCAAGAAGTAAAGCAAAAGGTATACCGACACCTAGCAAAACAGAGAGCGTTACATCGCTTGATGCACCCGTTGCATATAAAATTACAGCCACACTTGCAAAAACACCTATCAGTGCAAGCGAACCAATAGCCGCACGAATATACCATAATTTAAGTACACTCTTGTCTAATTTTTTAAGTTCCATATGTATTCCTCCAAAAGTTCTTGTATATCACTCTAAAATGATAGCTTTGCTCTTAATTCTTTTTGTTTCAAGAAGTAAGAAAACCTGTGGTATTCTCCAAAGCACAAGATCAGTTAAATCTTTTATATTTATACAGATATATTATACCACAAAAATTTTATATGTAAAGAAAAAGCAGATGCTTTTTGCATCTGCTTTTAATAAATTTTTTATTAGTTTGTATAGTTATCAAAATAGCCTTGAACGAGGACTACAGGGGTGCCTTTATCACCTGAACCGCTTGTAAGGTCACAGAGTGAGCCGATAAGGTCGGTAAGCTGACGGGGTGTTGTTCCCTGTGCTGCCATATTACCTACGAGGCTTCCGTCCTTTTTCTTAATGCTATCGGAAATAGCCTTTTTAAGTTCTTCACCTGAAAGGTCTTTAAAGTCGTTATCTGCTAGATATTTTAGCTTAAGTTCGTTTGGTGTACCGATAAGGCCGTCGGTAAATGCCGGAGAAACAACCGGGTCTGCAAGCTCCCAAATTTTACCCTTAGGATCTTTAAAGGCGCCGTCACCATAAACCATAACCTCAACATTTTTACCGCAAGCATCGAAAATCTTCTTTTGAATATCGAGAACTAGAGGCTGACAGTCTCTTGGGAAGAGCTTAATCTTTTCTTCTGTAGACTTATTAGAGCCTAAGAGGCCGTAGTTTTCGTTATAACCGCTACCGTTAACAGAAGCATTTAAAATATCATCAAGACCGCAAACAATCTTAGCACCTGCAGCTTTTAAAAGACGTTTGGTACGGGCTCTGGTGTGGATATCGCAGGTTAAAATGCAATCGGCATAATCTAGAATTGCCTTTGGCTGATTAGCAAATATAATCTCAACCTCTGCGCCACATTCTTTTATAAGGTCTGCATAGAACTGAACGTAATCAACGCCTGTGAATTCAAGTTTCTGAACGCCGAAAACCTCACGGTATCTCTCAAGTGATAATACATCAGAATATGGATTAATACCTGCTTCATCAATGAGGTCATAGGTAGCTAGAGAGTTACCAACCTCGTCAGAGGGGTAGCTAAGCATTAGCACTACCTTTTTACAACCCTTTGCAATACCTTTAAGACAGATTGAAAAACGGTTTCTTGAAAGGATTGGGAAGATAACACCTACTGTACCGCCTCCGAGCTTTGTCCTCACATCCTCGGCTATATCGTCGACTGTGACATAGTTTCCCTGAGCACGTGCGGCAATAGACTCTGTTAACGCGATAACATCTCTATCTCGCAATGCAAATCCTTCAATTTCGGCAGCCTCAAGTACGCTATCTGCTACGATCTTAGCAAGGTCATCACCCTCGCGAATAATTGGGCAACGGATACCTCTTGACACTGTTCCTACACGACGTGTGTTTTCTGACATAAATAATTTATCCTCTCTTTTAAAAGATTAAAAACGAATTAAAAACAAAATCCTAAAAAAACCACAAATTATTTTATCAAAAAAAATTGAAAAATGCAATATTTTTTTAAAACTTTTTATAATATTTTATACCATTTTTTCTTGTTTAACCTTGTGGTCGATAATATGTCTTGAAGCAAGCTCACGTCTTACGTCCTCAATCGAAATTCCCATTTCCACCATCATAACCATAATGTGATATGCCAAATCGGCGATTTCATAGATAGTTTCTCTTTTATCGTTTGCCTTACCGGCTATTATAACCTCGGTCGACTCCTCGCCCACCTTCTTTAGAATTTTATCGATTCCTTTTTGGAAAAGATAGGTAGTGTATGAACCTTCGGGTAAATCTGCTTTTCTTGAAAGCAAGAGTTCATAAAGGCTATCTAGAGAAAACTCATTAAGCTCATCACTTTGATAAACGGGATAGTTAAAGCAACTATCTGTTCCTAAATGACAGGCAGGGCCTTCTTTTTCTACAGTAACAACTAAAGCATCCTTATCGCAATCGGCAGTTATTGACACTATGTGCTGGAAGTTTCCGCTTGTCTCCCCTTTAAGCCATAATTCGTTTCTTGAACGGCTATAAAAACAGGTTAGTCCCTTTTCAATAGAAATTTTAAGGCTTTCCTCGTTCATATATGCTACGGTTAAAACCTTTTTAGAAAAGTTATCTACAACTATTGCAGGTATTAAGCCGTTTTTATCAAATTTAAGTTCGTTAATGTTAATCATAATTTTCTCCTTATAGCCTTACTAAAATTCCGCTTTTTTGCATTTCTTGTTTTAGCGTTTTTATCTCTACCTCGCCAAAATGGAATATTGAAGCCGCAAGGCCTGCATCCATTTCGGGAATTTCCTTAAACAGTGTTATAAAATCTTCTATAGAGCCCGCACCGCCCGATGCTATAATTGGAACGTCAACGGTATCTTCAACAATTTTAAGCAGCTCAATATCAAAGCCTTTTTTAACACCGTCGGTATCAATAGAGTTTACAACCACCTCGCCGGCGCCTTTTTTTACACCGTCCCTTATCCAAGAGATAGCCTCGATGCCTGTATCCTCTCTGCCGCCTTTAGCAAAGACTCTAAACTCACCGTCTACCCTCTTTACATCAACCGACAAAACAACACATTGGCTACCGTACTTTTTAGCCGCCTCGGTTATAAGCTCAGGATTTTTGATAGCGCCCGAATTAACGCTAACCTTATCGGCACCGCATTTGAGCACCCTGTCAAAATCGTCTATTGTGTTAATTCCGCCGCCTACTGTTAGCGGTATAAATATATTTTCTGCAACCTGTTTTAAAATGTCGGTGAATAGCTTTCTGCCGTCACTCGATGCGGTTATATCATAGAAAACGAGTTCATCGGCACCGCAATCGCTATAATATTTACCAAGCTCTACAGGTGACGAAACATCGTTTAAATTTTCAAAGTTTACACCCTTTACTACCCTACCGTTTCTAACATCCAAACAGGGTATTATTCTTTTAGTTATCATCTGCCGCCTCCAAAGCCTCTTTTAAATCTATAGCGCCTATATAATAGGCCTTACCTATTATTGCGGCATATAAATTCATTTCTTTTAAAGCTTTTATGTCCTCAAGTGTTGATACACCGCCTGATGCAGTAATATCTATATCAAATTTTTGTGATAATTCTCTATACAGTTCTCGGTTGGTTCCCTGCATTGCGCCGTCCTTTGAGATATCGGTGCAGATAATAGTTTTAACGCCTATTTTCTGCATCTGCTCGCAAAAGTCAAAACAGGTGTACTGTGACTTCTCGGTCCAACCCTTTATAGCTACAAACCCGTCCTTAATATCAACGCCTACCGCAATTTTTTCCTTATAAAGCTCTACGGCTTTTTGTAAAAATTCAGGGTCCTCTACTGCGGCGGTGCCTAAAATAACTCTATCAACGCCTGCATCAATATACTTTTTAACAGTTTCAACATTACGAATTCCGCCACCGATTTCGGTGAACAGGCTTGTTTCGTTTGCTATTTGCTTTACTATATTTATATTTGGAGTTGTACCGTCCTTAGCGCCCTCTAAATCAACGATATGTATATTCTTAGCGCCGCAGTTTTCAAAATCACGAGCAATTTCAATAGGGTTTTCACTATAAACCGTCATCTTAGCATAGTCACCTTTGAAAAGCCTTACTGCTTTACCGTCATACAAATCTATCGCAGGGAATAATTTCATAAACTATATCCTTTCACAAAAACCTCTTAAAATGTTAAGTCCAACATTGCCGCTTTTTTCGGGGTGGAACTGACAACCATAAACGTTACCTTTAGCAACAGCGGCGGTAATTTCTTTACCGTATTCTGTGGTTGCAAGCAGACTATCCTCGCAACCTACCGCATAAAAGGAATGGACAAAATAAACACAATCGCCATCATTTATAAGAGAAAAAAGCTTGTTATCTGTTTTAAATTTGAGTGCGTTCCAGCCAATGTGTGGAATTTTCAAATTTTTGGGCAAAGTGCCGTTCATAGCAACAACCTCACCCTTTAAAAGACCGAGACCTTCATATTCACCAAACTCATAGCTTTTTTCAAAAAGCATCTGCATACCAAGGCAAATACCGAGTATTGCTTTTCCGTTTTTTACCTCTTTTAAAACAACGTCTTTAAGACCCGACGCCTTGAATTTTTCTATCGCATCACCAAATGCACCAACACCTGGGAGAATTAGCTTGTCCGCTTTTTTGATATCTTCACTATTGTTTGTTATTATTGCATCCTCGCCAATAGCTTTGAGCGAAGAAACTAATGAAAAAAGGTTGCCTACGCCATAATCTATAATTGCAATCATTAAAGTACACCCTTTGTTGAAGGAATTTCGTCCTTATATTCAGGCTCTATTGCTACAGCCTGCTTTAGTGCCCTTGCTACCGCCTTATATGCCGCCTCAATTATGTGGTGTGCATTTTTGCCGTTTAATTTGGTAATATGCAGAGTGAGTTTAGCGTTTCTTGTAAAGGCTTCAAAAAACTCCTCTACTAGCTCTGTATCAAAATCTCCAACCTTTTTAGCTCTCATTTCGAGTGAATATTCAAGATGACTTCTACCCGAAATATCGACAGCACAAAGCACCAAGCTTTCGTCCATAGGTAAAAGGAAGTTGCCGTAGCGCACTATACCTTTTTTATCACCCAAAGCGGCAGAAAAAGCCTCACCTAAGGCAATACCTATATCCTCTGCTGTGTGGTGATAATCAACCTCAACATCACCCTTACAGGTAAGTTCTAAATCAAAGCGTGCGTGACGAGAAAAGAGTGTTAGCATATGGTCCAAAAAGCCTGCACCTGTATCTATTTTGCTTTCGCCCTTACCGTCAATATTTAGTTTTAATTTAATATCGGTTTCATTGGTTTTGCGCTCTATTTTTGCTATTCTCATACTTTTTCTCCTTTAATCACTTATAGGCTATAAACTTTGGCAATTCATCGGGAGTTCCCATTTGAATTATAAGCAAATCGTCCTTATAGAAAATAAAAAATTCTTGATATTTTTTACCCAATTTATAGGTTATAGAGGTATCGTAATCGTTACCTAAATATCTTGTGTTACCGACTATAGCCTTTTTGCCCTCTATTAGAGCTTTAATATCGATATTTTTAGAATTTTCAATTACTTTGCCGTTTGTAATCCAATTATTAAAAATTTCTTCTTTGAGTACAAACTGAGTTTTTCTGAAATCTCCTTCTGTATAATTGTATTCATATACATAAAAGAATAAAAACTTTTTAAAGCTACCGTTTTTTACAGAAATATCCCTTTTTTCGCTATACGAATAGATTTCGCCATAAGAAAGGTTTTCATCAAACTCACTTAAATAATCGCTGTAGCTACAAATAATAAGCCTATCTTCTTTTTTAATCTCAATATTAGGAAAGATAATTAAAAATGCCGCTACAAGCACTATAAAAGCAATTGAAATGCCAAGCAAAATCTTAGACGATTTTTTCTTAAACATATTAAAACCTTCTATTTTAAAATATCTTTAACCGCTAAAATAAAGGCTTTCATTTCCTTTTCGCTACCTATGGTTATGCGGTTATAATCCTTAATTCTCGGCTTTTCAAAGTGGCGGATTAAAACTCCTTTTTCCTTTAAGCGTTCATAGAGTTCTAAACCGCTGATTTTATCGCTTTTAGCAAATATAAAATTAGCCTTTGAATTAAGAACCTCAAAACCTAAACATTCAAGCTCTTTTACGGTATATTCCCTATTAGCAATAATCTTTTTGCAGTTATCCATATAATAACCATTTTCTTCGATTGCCTTAGTACCCGCTATCTGTGTCAGGCGGTTTATATTATATGGGTTTGTCGAATACTTAATCTTCTCAAGGTCAGATATAAGCTCGCTGTTACCTATGGCAAAGCCGAGCCTTGCTCCTGCCATACTACGAGATTTTGAAAAGGTACAAACACATAAAAGGTTACTGTATTTTTTAGTTAGCTCTATACAAGATGTGCCGCCAAAATCCACATAAGCCTCGTCTATTAGAACAACACTTTCAGGGTTTGAAACTACTATTTTTTCAATTTCTGCAAGTGGAAGTTCTATTCCTGTTGGCGCATTTGGATTTGCTATTACAACTAGACAGTTTAATCCACAAAAGCTATCTGTGTCAATAGTAAAATCTTCT
This sequence comes from Acutalibacteraceae bacterium, assembly GCA_045577835.1. Classification (GTDB taxonomy): domain Bacteria; phylum Bacillota; class Clostridia; order Oscillospirales; family Acutalibacteraceae; genus UBA737. The sequence continues at coordinate 125,074 of JAZNJD010000040.1, forward strand.
TTTAGTGGGATAACTTTTGTATCGAGTCCGTAAAGCTCTGCAAAAACGCTATAAAACCCGTATGTAATATCTGCAAAGGCAACACCTTTTTGACCGTAGGCTAGGAAGCTGAAATTGAGTATATCGTCCGAGCCGTTGGATAAAAAAACATTTTGAGGTTCAACGTTATAGCAATCGGCTACTGCCTTTCTAAGTTTTTTACACTCAGGGTCACAGTAAAGACGTAAATCCTTAATTTCTTTTTTATTTATTGCCTTTATAACACTTTTTGAAGGCGGATAGGGTGACTCATTTGTATTTAACTTTATATAGCTTTTATCCTGCGGCTGTTCGCCCGGTGTATAGCTTTCTATTTTTTGCAAATTTTGATTTAAAAATCTACTCATTGTTTCTTTTCATCCTCAAATCGTACAGTAGCACTTCTAGCGTGTGCAGAAAGACCTTCCTTTTCGGCAAAGAAGGCTACATCGTCTGCCACTTGGCTTAAAGCGTCCTTTGTATAATAGGTATATTGTGTTTTCTTAACAAAATCATCAACCGATAAGGGTGATGAAAATCTAGCTGTACCTGAGGTTGGGAGTGTGTGATTAGCGCCACTGTAATAATCACCTAAAGCCTCAGGACAGTATCTGCCCATAAAGATACTACCCGCATTTTTTATCTTATCAAGATAATCAAATGGATTATCAACACAAAGCTCTAAATGTTCAGGCGCTATTTCGTTTGAAACCTTTATAACCTCTAAAAGATTATCTGCAACTATTATTTTACCGTTATTATCAATAGATACTCTTGCAATTTCCTCTCTTGGTAACACCTTAAGCTGCGCTTCAATTTCGTCCCTTACCTTGTTCGCCAAATCCATACTGTCGGTAACCAAAACTGCACTTGCGTTTTTATCGTGCTCTGCCTGAGATAGCAAATCAGCCGCTACGAATTTTGGATTGCTCTTAGCATCGGCTATTACTAAAATTTCGCTAGGTCCCGCTATCATATCGATAGAAACCTTGCCAAAAACCTGACGCTTAGCCTCAGCGACAAAGGCGTTACCTGGGCCTACTATTTTATCTACCTTAGGCACGGTTTCGGTACCGTAGGCAAGCGCCGCTATTGCCTGAGCTCCACCTGTTTTGAAAATTCTGTCAACCCCTGCGATTTTTGCGGCAGCTAAGATAACAGGATTTATTTTACCGTTTGGAAGTGGCGGAGTTGTAATACAAATCTCCCTACAACCTGCAATTTTAGCGGGGATACTGTCCATTAAAACTGTTGATGGGTATGCCGCTGTACCGCCCGGTACATATAGACCTACCTTCTCAATCGGTGTTATCTTTTGTCCTGTAACGATACCGTCGTTATCGTTTATAACAAAGCTGTTTCTAACCTGCCTTTTATGGAAATTGCGGATATTTTCTGCCGCAGATTTAAGTATTTCTATAAAACGAGGCTCGACTGAGTTGTACGCTTCCTCTATCTCCTCTTTTGTAACCTCTAGCGATGATAACTTTGCTTTATCAAATTTTTCGCAGTATTCAAAAAGCGCTTTATCTCCGTTTTGCTTAACATTATTTATTATTTCGGTTACAATATCTGAAACATTGAACTCATCTTCTTTACGGGAGAATATTTCCTCGAAAGATAGTTCACTGTATTTTAAAATTTTAATCATTACCCTTTACCTCTTTTAAAAGACCTTTTCTTATATTTTCAATCTTTTCGGTTTTAAAACTATAGCTCGATTTGTTGGAAATTAGTCTAGCACTTATTGGAACTATAGTTTCAAATGCGGTCAAATCATTTTCGACCAAGGTTTTACCTGTTTCAACAATATCAACTATAACATCGGAAAGTCCTAAAATAGGTGCTATTTCAATAGAACCATTAAGGTTTATTATATCGATATCACGGGATTTTGAAGCATAATACTTTCTTGCAATATTTGAAAACTTTGTTGCGACTCTAAGTGTTGAGGATAAATCATCGCAAAAATCAGCCTTTGCTGCTACCGCCATTCTGCACTTGCCGATATTAAGGTCTAAAAGCTCGAAAACATCTGGTTCATATTCAAGCAGAATATCCTTGCCCGCAACACCGATATCTGCGGCGCCTCGCTCAACATATATAGCAACGTCCGAAGGCTTAACCCAGAAAAATCTAAGACCTAATTCATCATTTTCAAAAATCAACTTGCGGTTAGGCTCCTTGATTGCTTCGCAAGGAAAGCCTGCTTTTTCAAACATATTGTAAACCTTTTCACCGAGTCTGCCCTTTGGAAGTGCTATATTAATATATTGTTTATCGTCTGCAAAGTTTGTTTTGCAAAGAGGCTCTTCAATAGCATCAAGATACACCGCAAAACCGATAGCACCTGATTTTTTGCCCATTTTCTGCATTAGTTTATCATATCTACCGCCCGATAAAACCCTTGAGGTTATACCGCTTACAAAGCCCTTAAAAATAATAGAACTATAATATCCTGTTGAGTTTACAAGTGAAAAATCGAGCTTTATCTTATCGCCGTAGCCTATGCTGTCAACATAGGCATAAATTGCTTCAAGCTCTGCTAACGCCTTTGAGGAAGCCTCACGCCACGCAAACTTCTTAACCGATGACAAAGCCTTTGAATAATCATTATAATTCTTAACAAGACTGCTAAGCGCCTCAAACTGTGCCTTATTACAACACTGTTCTAGTTTACCTTCGTTCTTTTCGTTTAGCGCTTCAATAACACTTTCCTTTAAATGACTATCTACCTCATATTCTGAGATAAGTGCCTCGATAAGTCCCATATGAGATATGTTAAGAACAAAATCGCTGCCTACTGTTTCAAGACTTTTAAGCGCTAATTCAACAACGGTGAATATATCGTTATCGGTAAGCTTTCCGATACATTCAAGTCCTGTTTGCATAATCTCTTTATATGAATGAGAATTTTCAGAAACCCTGTAAACATTCTCGTTATAATAATACTTTTCTACCGTTTCAGCATCTTGGGAGGTGTTGTTTATAATAGACAGCGTAACGTCAGGCTTTAGCGCCATTAGTTTTCCGTTGGTATCGTTAAAGGTGATAACCGAATCGGATACCAAAAAATCCTTGTTTTTAGAATATAAATCATATTCCTCAAACTTATTCATTTTAAAAAGCTTATAGCCGAAGCTATTATATAAGCTTCTAAGTGTGAAAACAACCTTTTCCTCACTCTTTAAAATACTCTCATCAAACATATTATTCCTCCGCCATTCTCTCAAGCACTGTGTTGTATCCGCCGTCACCGTAATTAAGGCTCTTGCTTACCCTACAAATTGTAGCGGTGCTAGCTCCCGTTAGCTTATTTACCTCGATATAGCTTTTGCCGAGAGATAACTGTTTTGCTACCTGAAGACGCTGAGATATTGCCTCCACCTCTTGAATGGTGCAGATATCATCAAAAAAGTTTTTACATTCATCGATTGTTTTAAGGCTCAAAATCGCTTTATAAAAATCCTTTTCGTCTTTAATTTTATATTTGGACATAAATTTAGTCCTCCTTTTATAAATCACTTTAGCATTTTACCACATCACCACGCTAAAGTCAATAGTAATAATAAGAAAATTTAAGCAGGCAAAAAAGCCTGCTGTTTTGCTTTAAATACAAAAGCTTTCCCAAGGGATATTGGCTTGTGATTTTCCGCTTAAAATATCGTTTATATGAAGCAGCAACGGGAAGTCTTTAGCTTTAAGTTTTCCTTTTTCGATGTTTATGAATATAGCTCTGGCAACACGCTCGGATACTACAAGAGATTCGAGTGTTACGCCGTTCAGTTCTGCTTTTGCGCTATCGATATCATAACCCTTGCCGAGCAAAATTCCGATAAGACGTGTTCTGCCGCCGTAGACGGTAACATACAAGTCCCCTACACCTACAGAAAGGTTATCGAGGGTATTAGCACCTTGAAAATCTAAAAGTCTTGACATTTCCTTTGTTGCTTGACCAAAAACTGCTGCTTGTGAATTAAAATGCAGTTCACTATCTTCGCCAAACTGTTTTTTATTAAGCCCTATTGTAAGAGCGATACCTAAAGCGTATGCATTTTTAAGCGCTACCGCACTCTCTATTCCTAAAACATCGGTTGTAACGCTTATATGATAATAATCGGTCTTCATAGCATTTCTAAGGAAGTTTAAATCGTCTATATTTTCACCGCAAAATGATACGTGGCTGTGGTCGTGAAAAACAAGCTCATAGCTGGTACACGGACCGCCTATAGCATTAAACGAAAACCTTTTGTCTAATTTTTCAGCCTTATTTTTCCATATTTCAGGATAGGTTATAAGTTTACCGTCGGCTGTATCCTGAAGACCTTTTGTAACGGTTAGAAGTTTTGTATCATTTGGCAATATAGATAAAACTGTTTCAGCAAACCATTCCACACCAAAGCTACTTATTCCACCTATTATAAAATCAGCGCCATCGATAGCTTTTTCTAAATCTTCTATTTGATAAAAATGAATTCCATCAGGAAAATCTTTTTCAAATTTTGGGTGACGGTTTGTTTTTATGCAAGTATCTATTATCTCTCTATCAAGGTGTGTTCCTACTATTCTAACCTCATTACCGTTTTCCCTTGCAGGAAAGCCGAGAGCCGAGCCCATCATACCCGCGCCAATTATTGTAATTACTGCCATTTTTATCCTCCAAAATAAAATCTTATTCTATCACCTTTTTATTTTTCCAAGCGCCTTTCTTAAAGCGTATACGGAAAATAGTTGACCTGATAACCCAATCAAGCACCATAGCAATCCAAATTCCGTATATACCGAGCTTTAAGCCTAAAACAAGAATATATGCAAAGCCTATTCTAAATAAGAACATTGTTGAAACCGATGTAATCATCGGGAATTTAGTGTCACCCGTAGCACGCAACGCATTGGCGAGTGTAAAGCTTTCGGGATAAACCAAAATAGCAAAAACCGTGTAAATCAAATATATAATAAAGGCTTGCCTGTTTATCTCGGCAGTCATACCAAACAGCTTTAGTGCAAAAGGCATAATCGGGGTTATTATCAGTAACGCTGTTATTGTAAATACTCTGGTCATTTTCATAATATGTCTAACATAAAACTCCGCCTCATCGGGACGCTTAGCGCCCATACACTGACCTACAAAGGTTATAATACCGAGAGTAAATGCCGTTATAAGGCAGTATGTAGGCTGAATGGCTACGGTGTTTGCCAAATGGTTTGCATTCATAGCAGTAACACCGAGGGTGGCTATTAGGGTTTGCAAGGTAAGAGAGCCGACCTGAAAAAGTCCGTTTTCGATACCTGTTGGAATTGCCAATTTATAGATCCCTAAAAACATTTTAGTATTCCACTGAAGCCTAAATATTCTCGTTAGGCGAACACTGTTCTTCTTACTGCTAAGCAGTATTATTAAAAACACATCGGTCACTGCATAGGCTATAAGAAGTGAAAGCCCTGCTCCTAATATGCCCATATCAAGATGATATATAAAGAAATATTTTACAGAAAGGTTAATAACCATTAGTACGATAGAGGAATAAAAGGATATCTTGCTTCTTTGCATAGCCCTAAAAGATGCATTACAACAGGTGAAAATAGCCATAAACGGAAGCGCGCAGGTTGTTACATCGTAGTATGTAAGGCTTTGTTTCATAACCTCTTTTTCTACCAAACCGAAAAGAAAGGTGAGTATATTACTGTCAAAGAGTAGCATTAAAGCTGTAATAAGTATTGCAAACACGGTCATCGAATAAAGGGAGAGCTTTAACGACTGTGATGCCAAATCGTTCTTTTTAGCACCAACATATTGTGCTACGAAGATACTGCCTCCTGCGGCAAGCGCCACAAAGATTTGCTTAATGAGTGTATCAATTCTTGTTACGTTGGCGATAGCAGCAATCATATACTGGCTGTTAGGAAGCCTCGAAATCATCAGCGTATCAGCTATTGACATAGAGGCAATCAGCAATTGCTCAAAGAAAATAGGTATTAAAAATAAAATAATACCCTTGTTCGTAAACCTTGAATCCTGTGGAAGTTTTAAAAATTTATTGTTCATTTTTTCTATCTCCTTATCTCAAATATTTAAAAGAACAATATAAAGCCATTAGCCAGATAAATTTACCTAGCTAACGGCTAATTTTTAATCACCATTTTTAGTTTTTTGTTTAGATATCAATCGGTTTTTAAGCGAAGAAAAAATATCGTCTTGCTTTTTTTCCTCTTTATTTTCAGGTGTTTTCCAAATGTGTATAACACCTGCCTTTTGAAGTTGTGTAATAACAACAATGACAAGCGGTAATAAAATCAATCCGAAAACACCAAAAAGCTTGAGGCCTACATACATACTTATAAGGGTTACAAGTGGGAAAAGACCTATCCTTTGACCAATTATTTTAGGCTCAAGTATATTACGCACTATTGTTATCAAAATGTAGATAACAAGTATACCTATACCCTCGCCTGTTTTTCCCATAGCTATATCAATTATAAACCACGGTATCAAAATTGTTCCCGTTCCAACAACAGGAAGGATATCGAAAAGTGCAATTATAAGTGCTACTATGCCCGCATACGGAACACCAAGGATAAGCACACCCAAAAACAGCTCTAAAAATGTGATAAAGAGTATCAAAATATATCCACCGAGCATCTTAAGCACGTTTTCAATAAGAATACTTTTTACCTTCATAATAAGCTGTTGATTTTTTTCGCTAAATTGGAAAAGGAAAAATTCTCTTATTTTACCGTAATACACAGTAGTAAAACAAGAGGCAACTATTGTTATAACGGTTGTGAGCATTGTTGCAGGAAAATAGGTAATTATTCCTTTGGCAAGAGATGAAGCAAATTTTGTAACAATCTGTGTTGCTCCCTCAAAAAGCTTTGAAGGATAGTTCATAAGAGGCTCTGCAATGGCATCAGGCAGACGAGAAATAATACTATTAAGTCCGTCACCTAAAATAATTATTTCGTCCTTTATAACAGGCATCTGCTTAACAACCCAATTTGCAAAGGCGCCCATTCCGTTATATATGCTGATAATTGGAAACACGACAAGCGCTAATAAAAGTGTATAAAATAAAGCAACCGCGATTATTGACCAAAATGTCCTAGGCAAAGGAGTTTTTTTGGTTAAAAACTCTACCGGCTTTTGAACAATCAAAGCAACTACGAAGCCTATTATAAATGGTAAAAACCATCCAATTGCATATTTCATCACAAAATATACAACTATCGCCGCAATCAGAAAAAAAGCAAAATTAATTATAACTTTTTTCTTTGCTTCAATATTCATAGCTACACCTCCGCTAAATCCAAATATTTATATTATTATGCAAATTTTTTCGATTATAACAATTATAGCATAAGCACTTATTAAAAACAATAGCCATATTAAATTTATATTGATGAAAAGTCGGCTTTTTTAACAACATCTTAACACTTTGTTGTGATATAATAGCACATATATTATTCAAATAATTATAAGGAGAGAAAAAAATGAATGCATCACAAATTCAAATGCTCATTACGATAGTTGCTTATCTAGCAATTATTGTTGGTGTTGGCTTTGCTTATGCTAAAAAGTCAACCGCCAGCTCCGAGAGCTATTTTTTAGGTGGAAGAAGTTTAGGTCCGTTAGTTACAGCTATGAGTGCCGAAGCTTCCGATATGAGCGGTTGGCTTCTTATGGGCCTTCCCGGTGTAGCACTTATGACAGGTCTTCCTGAAGCTGTATGGACTGCAATCGGTCTAGCTGTTGGTACCTACATAAACTGGCTTATAGTTGCTAAGAGACTTAGAGTTTATACACATCACATTGGTTCTTTTACCCTGCCTGACTATTTTGGCAGACGTTTTGGTGATAATAGTCATTTAATATCTACCGTTGCAGCTATAATAATCATCATATTCTTTATCCCCTATACCGCTTCAGGCTTTGCAGCTTGCGGTAAGCTTTTTGCTTCTATATTTGGTATGGAATATGTTACCGCAATGATACTAAGTGCAATAGTTATTATTGTTTACTGTACATTAGGCGGATTTTTAGCAGCTTCGATTACCGACTTTATTCAGAGTATCATTATGACTATTGCTTTGTTTATAGTTGTAGGTCTTGGGGAAGGTGTGTTACACGGATTCGGTAACGTATTCAATAATGTAGCTTCGCTTGACGGTTACCTAGACCTTTTCAAAGGACACAATGTAGCTACAGGTGAAATAATGAGCTATGGCGCATTACCTGTTGTTTCCACACTTGCTTGGGGTCTTGGTTACTTTGGTATGCCTCACATTCTTTTAAGATTTATGGCAATTGATGACAAGAACAAGCTAAAGTTATCCCGTAGAGTTGCTTCTGTTTGGGTTGTAATATCAATGGCAGTTGCAGTGCTTATTGGTGTTGTAGGTTATGGTCTTATGCAAAAAGGCATTGTTCCTACATACGCAGATGCTTCTGCTGCTGAAACGATTATTGTTGATATTTCAAAATACTTGAGTGGTTTCGGTGTTATCCCCGCTGTAGTAGCAGGTGTAATCCTTGCGGGCATTTTAGCATCTACTATGTCTACTGCAGACTCTCAGCTTTTGGCTGCCGCTTCTAGTGTTTCGCAGAATCTTGTTCAAGAAACCTTACACATAAAACTCAGCGAAAAGAAATCGGTTTGGCTTGCTCGTATTACAGTAATTGTCATCTCTGTAATAGCAATTTTCCTAGCACTTGACCCATCTAGCTCTGTCTTTGACATAGTATCTTTCGCTTGGGCAGGCTTCGGCGCTACATTTGGACCTATTATGCTTTTCTCTCTTTTCTGGAAGCGTACAAACAAATGGGGTGCTTTTGCAGGAATGGTTGCAGGCGGTATAACCATATTTGTTTGGAAATTCGTTGTAAGACCATTAGGTGGCATATTAGATATTTACGAGCTACTCCCCGCATTTATTATTTCTTGCATAACAATCGTTCTTGTTTCTCTGCTTACTAAAGCACCACAAAAGGAAATTGCTGACGAATTTGATGCAGTTAAAGCTTCTGTAAATGCATAAAAGCTAATATATACAAAAAACAGTCGGTGTGAATTTTCACACCGACTGTTTTATTATGTAAATCAAACCTTTATTTCTTTATCAAAGCTTCCCAATACCTTTAGGTTACTACAACATTCCTCAAGGTCTTTTAGCATTTTTTTGCCTTCATCGCTATCTATATTACCCTCACCCTCAGCGTAGAAGTAATATTCCCATATTAAATCCTTTGTAGGACGGCTTTTGAGTGCGCGAAGGTTAAATCCGTGCTCACCGATAACCGATACGGCACGACCTAGCGAGCCTGCAACGTTCTTAACAGTAAAGAGCATGATAAAATGATTATCCTGCTTACTAGGTGTTTTCTGTGCCCTTGAAAATACTGCAAATCTTGTGGTATTTCCACTCGCATCGTTTATATGTGTTTCTATCTTTGAAAGCCCAAATTTTTCAGCAGCTTCCTCGCTACCTATAGCAGCAATATCGAGTCTGCCCTGTTCTGCAACCTGCTTTGCGGCTACAGCTGTATTTACAGCCTCTATCTCCTCAAAGCCGTGCTTTTCAATGTATGATGCGCACTGTCCTAATGCCTGTGGATGACTGATAACTCTTTTTATAGTATCCACCGAAGCGCCTTTTACAGCTAATAGATTTTGAACTATCTCAGCTTCATATACACCCGTTACAAACAACGAACCGAAGAATGCCAAGTCCATTACCTTACCTACATCACCGTTAAAGCTATTTTCCACAGGAAGTAGTGCACAATCACAGCTACCGTCCACAACTGCATCGTATGCCGCCTTAAAATCCTTACAGGACACACAGGTAGCATCAGGGAAAACTCGCTCTGCCACTATATTAGCAAAAGCTCCCTCAACACCGCTATATGCCACACGCATGCCGTCAAGCAAGCGGTGTTGCATATTTTTTGACAAATCAATTACCGAATGTAAAAAACTAACATAATACGAACGGTATTCATCATTTGTGATATTTGCGGCATTACGATTTATAATCTCTTCCTCTCGCGCAAAATCATCCACAGGAACACCATGCTCTTTTTTATATTTTGCAACTAATTTCACCGCATCCATACGTTGCTCAAAAAGCTTTGCCATTTCGCAGTCGGCAGAGTTTATAAGCTGCCTTGCTTTTTCTAAATCGGTCATTTTAGAATTCCTTTCTAAGCTAAATATAACTTTATCAAAACACCAAAATTATATTCATTTTTCCTTTAAAAGTCAAGGCTTTTCAGATTATTTATTAAGGAGATACACTCCAAGATTTAAATAGCCCGCAAAGGTAACCCATAAAAGATAAGGAATTTGCAAAAGTCCTGCTAGCTTTGAAATTCTAAAGAATGATACTATCATTCCTATAATAGCTAACCACATCAGCACTAAAATAACAAATGCGGCAAGGTATTCTTTTGCCGAAAAGAATACAGGCGACCAAATAAAATTCAAAAATAACTGCAATGCAAAAAACACATAAGCACTCGTTTTACTTTGATACATATCCTTTTTTGTTATAACCAAATAAAGTGATATACCCATAAGGATATAAAGTATTGTCCAAACTATAGGAAACACTATGCCCGGTGGCGATAGAGGCGGCTTTTTCACCGTTTTATAAAAATCCATACCGCCGCCCGAAATAAGAGCCGAAAGACCACCCACCACCAAAGGAATCAAAAGACTTATTACTAGCTTTTTCAAATCAAATTTAAAAATCATAAAACTCACCCCGTTTATTTTATGCAAATAGGGTGAGTTTTATAATATCAATTAATACTTTTAAATTTTAAGTAGCCTAAAAACTTGGTAGGCTGTAGACTTTAAATTTTTATAAGCATTATTTTTATCCAATGCATCTTTCAAAGTTACAACACTTCGCATTATAGGGAAAAAGGCATCTATACCGTAATCGTTGCATATCTCGGCTTCATCGGTTACACAACCCGCAAAGGCTATTACTTTTTTACCGTGTTTTTTTGCAAGCTCGGCTACACCTATCGGCGCTTTTCCCATTATTGTTTGTTTGTCAAGTCTTCCCTCGCCTGTTATAACCAAATCGGCATCAAGTATTTTTTCTTCGAGCTTTATTTGCTCCAAAATAATCTTTATTCCCTTTTCAAGTTTTGAATTGGTAAAGCTTAAAAATGCAAAGCCTAATCCGCCCGCCGCACCTGCACCTTCAAAATTAGCATCAGAGGTATCGGATACAGTTTTAACAATTTCAGCATAGTTTTTAAGCCATAAATCCATATCCTTAATCATTCTGCTGTCAGCACCCTTTTGCGGACCGAAAACTGCACTACAACCATTATCTCCACACAATTGATTAGTAACGTCACAAGCTATTTTGAAGCTACACTCTTTAAGAAGAGGATTAACCGAGTCGGTATCAATTCGGCTTAAAAATTCAAGACCTTTTGCACCAAGCGGTATATCATTCCCCTTTTCATCTAAAAATCTATAGCCTAAAGCGTTTAGCATACCAAAGCCACCGTCATTGGTAGCACTTCCGCCTATACCGACAATAAAATTTCTGCAACCCTTTGAAATCGCATCACAAATAAGCTCTCCCACTCCATAGGTTGTGGTATTAAGAGGATTTCTTTCTTCGGGGCTAACCAGCGTAATACCTGCCGCCTCAGCCATTTCTATAACCGCAGTATTATCTTCTAAAATGCAGTATTTAGCATCAACTTTACTAAGGAGAGGTCCTGTAACCGAAACTGTTACTTGCTTGCAGCCAACACCCGATGACAATGCTTCAACAGTACCCTCGCCACCATCGGCTAAAGGACTTACTGTTACCACAGTATTTTTATTCAATTTTAAAGCAGCTTCTTTTATGGCATTACCTGCTTCTAAAGAGGATAAGCTACCTTTGAAAGAGTCTATTGCTACAACTATTTTCACAGTATTTTCAACACCTTTAAACTTTTTAAAGAGTATATCACAAGACTTATTAAAGGTCAAGAAAGTAATATAAAAAAGCGGTGTGAATAAATTTTCACACCGCTTATAATTTTAAGTTAAATCAAATTAGATTTCAGCGAAGTACTTAATTGTACGAACCATCTGGCTTGTGTAGCTGTTCTCGTTATCATACCAAGAAACAACCTGTACTTCATAAAGATCGTCAGCAATCTTAGAAACCATTGTCTGAGTAGCATCGAAGAGTGAACCGTAACGCATACCGATAACGTCGGAAGAAACGATCTCGTCCTCATTGTAGCCGAAGGAAGCAGAAGCAGCAGCCTTCATAGCAGCGTTGATGCCTTCCTTAGTTACGTCTGCACCCTTAACAACAGCGGTAAGGATTGTGGTAGAACCTGTAGCTACAGGAACACGCTGAGCAGAACCGATAAGCTTGCCGTTAAGCTCAGGAATTACAAGACCGATAGCCTTTGCAGCGCCTGTAGAGTTAGGAACGATGTTTGCAGCACCTGCACGTGCACGACGGAGGTCACCCTTTCTGTGAGGACCGTCAAGAATCATCTGATCGCCTGTGTAAGCGTGGATAGTGCTCATGATACCGCTCTGGATAGGAGCATACTCATGAAGAGCCTTAGCCATAGGAGCTAAGCAGTTTGTTGTACAAGAAGCAGCAGAGATAATCTTATCATCAGCTGTAAGAGTCTTTTCGTTTACAGAGAAAACGATGGTTGGAAGATCGTTACCTGCTGGAGCAGAAATAACTACCTTCTTAGCACCTGCATCGATGTGAGCCTGTGCCTTGTCCTTTGAGCAGTAGAAACCTGTGCACTCAAGAACAACGTCTACGCCGATTTCACCCCAAGGAAGTTCAGCAGCGTTTGCCTTAGCATAAATTTTGAGAGTCTTACCGTCAACAGTGATTGTACCTGCTTCATCGTCTGCAGAAACAGTGTGAAGATTTTCACCGATGAAACCACAGTAACCGCCCTGTGCTGTGTCATACTTTAAAAGATTAGCAAGCATAGAGGGCTTTGTAAGGTCGTTGATAGCTACTACATCGTAACCCTCAGCACCAAACATCTGACGGAATGCAAGACGGCCGATACGGCCAAAACCATTAATTGCAACTTTAACCATTTTAGAGAAACCTCCTAATTTTTTTATCGCATTATATTTTACCCCATTTGCCAAAAATTTTCAAGAACTTTCGTATAAATTTTAACTATTTTTTAATTTTTCGGCTATATTGGTACAATACTTTAAGCGAAGGGACCGATAAATGTGCAATTTTCACCTAAAAAAATAGACTTTTATATTTCGGCTTTGAGACTAATACTTCAAAAAAGAATTATAAATAATGGCATAAACTACCAAACGCTCTTAAGTATTAAAAGAATAGAGAAGATACGTGTTATGAATTCTTTTAACGAAATCTATAAAACAGATATAGGTTTTTTAGTAAATGAGCTGTCATTGGCGCTTACCGCCACATTTGCAGTTAAAGGATATATGATATTTTTTCATACCTACGGAAACTCCTTTGGCGGACTTAACATATCAGCCTTTGAGAGCCTTTTATGCGAAATTACAAGATTTTTAAGCGAAGAAAAAGGAAAAGGCAGAGTAAAAATCAATATATTTAAAGAGTATATAGAAATAACTGCCGACCAAATTATTGTCAGCAGTTATATAAACAGGTTGATTAAGATATTAAAAGGAACGGTTATAACAGTTCCAAAGCTAGAAAGATACGGAATAAAAATACCGATTGTTAAAGCAAAAGAAAGTTATCTTTTTTTACCTAGTGCAGACGAATATATCCAAAATCCTTTTTCCTCGGTAAATCTTGCGGTAAATACGGTTAAAGCATTGCACGACAATTAAAAATAAGCTTTTCTGCCTGACGCATACCGTCAACCGCGGCAGACATAATACCTCCCGCATAGCCTGCACCCTCGCCACAAGGATATATTCCGTTAAAAGAAGGCGATTGTCCGCTATCATTCCTTAATATTCTAACAGGTGATGAGCTACGGGTTTCGGGTGCTGTAATTACAGCATCATCACTATCAAAGCCCTCTATGATTTTTCCAAAGCGCTTTATCCCCTCTTTTAAACTTTCGGTTATAAATTGAGGATATATGCTTTCTAAATTGCAAAACTCATATCCAGGCTTTACTGTAGGTTTAACCCTGCCAAGCTTAGCCTCTTTACCGTAAACAAAACAACCAACTGTTGATATTGGCACTCCGCAGGCCCCCAAAGCATAGGCTTTTCTCTCTATCCTTTGTTGTAGCTCGCAACCCGCTAAAACATTATCCCCCTCAATATCCGTAGGGTCAATGCCAACAAGTAAAGCACTGTTGGCATTTTCGCCGTCTCGTTTACTGTTACTCATGCCATTTACCGCAATAGCGCATTTTTCACTTGAAGCGTTTATAACCTCACCGCCAGGGCACATACAAAACGTGTAAACTCCCCTACCGTTTTTAAGGTGCACCGCCATTTTATAATCGGCGGCTTTAAGGGACGGATGCGTGGCAAATTCGCCATAAAGCACTTTGTTTATATCGCTTTGCAAATGCTCTATTCTAACACCCATAGCGAAAGGCTTTCTCTCCATTAAAACACCGTTACTATAGAGCATTTTAAAGGTATCCCTTGCCGAATGGCCTAAGCTTAAAATAAGGTTATCACAAGGTATTTTTTCACCGTTTACTATTATCGCCTTTATCGTTTTATTTTCAAAAATTATATCATCAAGTTTTGAGTTAAAGCGCACCTCACCGCCGCAAAGAATTATTTCTTTGCGAATATTTTTAACAACCTTTTTTAGCACATCGGTACCAATGTGAGGCTTTGCATCGGTAAGTATATTTTTATCGGCGCCAAAAGACTCAAAAACCTTTAAAACCTCTCTACAACGAACGTCTTTTATTCCTGTATTAAGCTTACCGTCCGAAAAGGTGCCGGCACCGCCCTCGCCAAACTGAACATTAGAATTCACATTGATATTGGCACCACCAAAAAAGGCTTCTACCGTTTTTGTGCGCTCATCAACATCCTCGCCTCGTTCAATAACCAAGGGCTTAAGTCCAGCCCTTGCGAGTGTTAGTGCGGCAAAAATACCCGCAGGGCCAAAACCTACTATTACAGGTCGGTTGCGGAGGGTGAAATCTGCCCTTTCCCATACATATTCTTTCTCGCAAAATATTGATGCATTTTTGCAGTTTTTTAGTATTTTTTGCTCGTTTTGGGTAGTTTCAACCTTTATAGAGCAACAAAAATGAACATCGTTTTTTCTCCTTGCATCTACCGATTTTCTGTGAAGAGTTGCCGAAAGTATGTCACTTTCTCTTATTTTAAGAGCCTTTGCGGCTACAGAATTCAAGTTTTCAAAATCGGTATCAAGAGATAAATTCACATTGTTTATAATAATCATTTTATCTTAAATCCTCTATTATTGACTCTGCGGCGCAAAACGCACTCGACCAAGCCCACTGAAGATTAAATCCGCCACAATCACCGTCTATATCGAGGATTTCGCCTATCGCATAAAGTCCTTTATCCTTTTTAGACATCATAGTATTGCTATCAAATTGGTCGGTATCGATACCGCCTGCAGTTACCTGAGAATTATCAAAGCCTGTAGTCCCCGTAACATCAAAGGAAAGGCCTTTAATAAGTGAGGTTAATTGTTTTAAATCGGCATCTTTAAGGCTATCTACACTATCCGATAGCTTCTTGTTTGTAAGTTTTACAAGGGCCTGTCCTAAGCGTTTGTTAAGCATACCTGTAAAGAACTCTTCAAGTGTTCTGCCACGAAGCGCATACAACCTATAATTTAGCATTTCCAACACATTTTGGGCTGTATATTCAGGCATAAGGTCAAGAATAATTTGTTTTTTATCGTTTATTCTTTCTACCGCCCTTGAAATCTGAAGTATCGGTGGACCTGAAAGACCGTAATCGCAAAAAAGCACTTCACCAAATTCGCTTCTTTGTGTTTTGCCATTACAAATAAGGCTTGCGGTGGCATTAACCTTTATACCCTTTAAAGATTTTGTAAGACTGTTTTCGGTTTTAATTTGTACTATTGCAGGAGTTACCGCAACAGTTTTATAGCCTTTTTGCTTTAAAATTCTGTAAACCGAGCCATTGCTACCGATTTTTTGTCCACCCGAATAAAGACCTGCGGCGCACACAATATTTAACGCTTTTATCCTTCCGTTTTGGGTTTTAATCGTATAACCGTCCTTAGCTTTTTCAAAATCCTCTACCTTTTCTGAAAGTCTTGTTTCAACACCCAAACTATCTGCCGCAAAACGAAAAGCATCAACAACAGAAGATGCCTGCAAAGAATAGGGATATGCTCTGCCCTCATCGTCAAAGGTGAATATAATACCCAACTCTGCTAAAAAGCTTTCGGTATAAACCCTATCAAAGCGTTCTAGAGCAAAACGGGCGAATTCTTTGTTCTTTCCGTGATAACACTCTAACGCTATGTTGGCATTTGTTATATTGCATCTGCCGTTTCCTGTAGTAATAAGCTTTTTGCCTACCCTATCTAATTGTTCTAAAAGCACAACATCCAAAGACCTATCCTGCATTTTAAGCGAAACAGCGGTGCAAAGTCCCGAAGCGCCAGCACCAATTATAGCAACATCATAAAGTTTTTCTTTCAATGCTTTCCTTCTCCTATGTTTTTTCTTTTTTTGAGTATAACACATATTTTCTTTTCCGTCTACATTTCTTTTTTTGGAGGGTTTTATATATTTTCAATGTGTTTTATTTAAAAAGTTATAAAAGTTGTCTATTTTATTAAAAAGTGATTTGTTATATAATTAGTTTATAAAGTGCGAAAGTGGGGGTTTTATGAAGAAATGTGCGATTGTAAACGATATATCGGGCTTCGGTAGATGCTCGCTCACCGCCGCTATGCCTATAATCAGTTCGCTTGGAATTCAGGCTAACCCCGTAGTTACAGGAGTTTTTACAAACCAAACAGGTTATGAAAGCTATAAGTTTCACGACCTTACCGATATGCTCCCCTCCTTTTGTGAGGAATGGAAAAAGTTGGGTGCTAGCTTTGACGGTATTTTGACAGGCTTTTTACTAACCGAACACCAATGTAAGCATATTGAAAGCTTTATTGATACTTTTAAAACCGATAAAACACTTCTTCTTGTAGACCCTGTTTTAGGTGATGAAGGTAAGCTTTATGATTGCTTTAATGATAGGGTTATAGAAAGCGTTAAAAGTCTTGTTAAAAAAGCTGATATTATAACCCCTAACATTACCGAGCTTAATTTTTTAAGTGGTGAGGACGATATATTAAAGGGTGCAGAAAAGCTGCTTTCTATCGGTATTAAATCGGTTATTGTAACAGGAATTATTGAAGAAGATAATATTTCTTGCCTTGTTTTCTCTGATGGGAAAAAGGAAAAATACAGCACAAAGCTTATTAAATTCGGCGGTAAAGAGGCTCGCTTTAGCGGTACAGGAGATATTTTCTCGTCTATCGTTATGGGAAAAATATTGAACGGATTTTCAGTTTTTGATGCCGCAAAGGAAGCGGTTGATTTTATAGGTACCGCCATTTCAAACAGCAATGTTAATGACCGAAATGACGGTATAGATTTTGAAAAATTCTTAAAAGATTTATAGAGGTTTTTTATGGCAAATATTATTTATATGTTTGAGGGTACCCCCTATTTTAATTTAACAAATAAATGTCCTTGCAGATGCACCTTCTGCGTAAGAGATGTACTTGATACTATGGGTGAAGCAGACGATATGTGGCACCGCACACAGCCTACCTTTGAGGATGTAAAAGCGGCTATTGATGCATTTGATTTTTCACGCTTTGAAACGGCTGTTTTTTGCGGCTACGGTGAGCCTACAAATGAGTTAGAACTTCTGCTTAAAACTGCAGAATATTTAAAAAAGGTGTATCCTAAATTAAGGCTTCGTCTTAACACAAATGGCCTTTCAGACCTCATAAACAAAACCTCTACAGCAGAAGAAATATGTAAGGATATTGATTCTATTTCGATTTCACTAAATGCTACCAACTCCCAAAAATATGATGAAATCACAAGGAACATCTTTAAAGGCAAAGCTTTTGATGCTATGCTTAAATTCACCGCTACTTGTGTAAAATACTGTGACGATGTTAAAATGACTGTGGTTGATGTAATAGGCACCGAAGAAATAGAAAAAGCAAGACAAATTTGCGAGAATACAGGCGCAAAATTTAGGGTTCGTAAGCTTATAAAAGC
Organism: Acutalibacteraceae bacterium; assembly: GCA_045577835.1. Classification (GTDB taxonomy): domain Bacteria; phylum Bacillota; class Clostridia; order Oscillospirales; family Acutalibacteraceae; genus UBA737. The sequence continues at coordinate 143,336 of JAZNJD010000040.1, forward strand.
AAAGTAAAATTAAAAACTGTTCGCTTTTAGCGAACAGTTTTTTTATTTTAGTCCCTTGGTTGCAGGGTTATCTATAAGCTCACCATCTTTAGTGAATCGAGAACCGTGACAGGGGCAATCCCAAGTATGCTCCGCCCTATTCCATTTTAAAGCACATCCTAGATGCGAACAGCGTTTGGTTGTAGGTGTTAGCAAATTAACGGTGCTTTCAAATATATTAGATACCAACTGCGGATGCAGTATTGACCTGGACGGTGAAAACACATCACTATATTGGTTTTTCTTGCCCTGTACCAAATCACAGAGTATCATAGCCGCAACCATAGATGTCGTCATTCCCCATTTATTAAAGCCTGTTGCCACAAACATATTCTCGGTGTTTTTAGAGTATTTGCCTATATAGGCAATTGAATCAAGCGTAATACAATCCTGCGTGGCAAAATGATATTTTTCTTTGGCACTCGTATAATGCACTTTTGCAAAGTTCCTAAGCTCTTTATAATTGCCACCTTGCTTTCCTGTTCGGTGTGAGCCACCACCTAAAAGGAGGAGTCCGTTATAGTCCCTAAAGGATAATCCGCACTGTGCTTCGTCAACATACATTCCGTTTATTTTAGTTGCATTTTCAAGAGCTATTACATAAGACCTGTCCTGATACATCTTCAAAAAATAACTGCCATGTTTATTTATAAAAGGAAAATGTGTGGCAACTATTATTTTGGATGCAGTAATCTTTCCCCTGCTAGTTATTGCGATATTCCCTTTAATTTCTAAAACTCTTGTATGCTCATAAATATTAAGACCTTTAGCTATTGCCGAAATAAATTTAAGAGGATTAAACTGCGCTTGATTTCTAAATTTTATGGCTCCCGTAGTTTTAATGGGCAATTCAAGATTTTCTACGAACTCTGATTTAAAGCCTAGTTTAGAAAGTGCATTTATTTCTCTTTCGATAATATCTCGATTATTTAGAGAATAAACATAAGAATCCTTTTCCTCAAAATCACAATCGATATCAAGACATAACTCGCGATATTTTCTAAGAGCTATCAAATTTGCGGTGAGATACTGCTCGGCTAGCTCTTCTCCGTACTTTCCTACGATTTTATCATAAACAAGCCCGTGTTGTGCAGTAATTTTAGCGGTAGTGTTTTTTGTAACACCGTTACAAATAGTTTCTGCCTCTGCAAGAATATAAGGCACGCCCTGCTTCTGTAGCATAAAAGCACACAATATTCCCGCCATTCCGCCACCAATTATTAAAACCTCTGTTTTCATATCGCTTGGCAGCCCTTCAAATTTTGGAAGACTGCTAAATTCTTGCCATACCGATTTCATTTACTTCACCCAAAAAACATTATGCACTCTATTTCCTGTTAATATGCAAGAAATAGGGTGCATTAGACTTTTGAAAGTATTTATACTTTAGTGCACTACTAGCAATTTTATTTTTGCTCAACTTTTTTAAGTTTTTTAGAAAAAAGTAGATTTTTTATTTAAAATATAATAAAATACAATTAGAAACTTTTAGGAGTTATGGTTTATGAACAAAAAAACGAAATTGATTCTTTTAGGCGCTAGTGTTACCACAGGTATATTAGCACTTGCAGGTGCCGCCTCTTATCTTATAACTAAAAAAATGATAAAGGTAGCGCTAGACCGTGAGGAGCCTAAAGTAATAGGCAAATCAAGAGAACTAATGACAGGTAATGATAATATAGAGGAAACGCTTAATTTCCAAAATGAAATAGCAAAAAATTTAGAGTGTTTAAACCTTGAAACAGTAGAAATCACCGCATCGGACGGTACTTCACTTATCGGTCATCTACACCGCGCACAAGATGCCAAACGCACAATAATAGCTATGCACGGTTGGCGCTCTTCTTGGGCAAAGGATTTCGGTCTTATTGCTGATTTTTGGTTTGATAATAATTGCAACGTTCTTTTTGCTGAACAGAGAGCTCAAGGAAAAAGCGGCGGCAGCCATATGGGCTTTGGTGTAATAGAGCGTTTTGATTGCCTTGATTGGATTAATTGGGTAAAAAGCAGCGATTTTGGGAAAGTTCCGCTTTATCTTGCAGGTATCTCTATGGGCGCTACCACAGTTTTAATGACTGCAGGGTTTGATATAAAGGAACAGGTTAACGGCATTATGGCCGACTGCGGTTTCACCTCTCCCCACGATATATGGAAACATATAGCTAAAAATATGCACTTAAGCTACAACAGTATTTACAGTAGCATTGTGAATGATTACTGTAAAAGAAAAATGAACTTTGGACCTAAAGATTACTCCACAATAGAGGCTATGAAAAATTGCGAGGTGCCTGTAGTGTTTTTCCACGGAACTGATGATAATTTTGTTCCTGTACAGATGACCTTTGAAAATTATAAGGCTTGCAATTCACCCAAAAAGCTCTTTGTTGTACCCGGTGCCGAGCACGGAATGAGCTATGTGCTTGAAAAAGAAAATTACGAAAAAAAGGTGTTGGATTTTTGGAAAGAATTTGATAATACCTAAAACATTTCCTTTTCCATAAGTAACGAAACATCTTTAGCAGTTGTTTGGTCTAGTGTGTTAAATAAGATTTCCGTGATTACTTCCTTGTCAAATTTTTGGCCTTGCAGTGCTTTTTGCAGGGTTTCAGAAATTGAGAAATCCATAGAATCTGAAAAGACCTGAACTGTATTTATAAGTCCGTTTTTTACCACAACTTTAAGCTGTATTCCCCCCCAAGAAAATCTGCCCTCGCAGATAAAATCACAGGGTATTGAGATACCATAAATATAATCCCAGCTACTATAAAGCTTAGCTAAATTTTCTTTTTTAACGCATTTAATTTCAGGCATTTGTTGAGCTTTTAATTGGTAAACCTCACAAGCTGCTAAAATCATATTTTCACGCATTTTGGCTACGGTGAGGTCGGGACATAATTCCCTCAGGTTTATCACCCTTGATTCCACCGATTTTACACCCTTTGTCTGCAATTTGGATTTTGAGGGCGTAAGGTATTTCCCAATTTTATTCATATCAGCTGAAATAAGCAATGTACCGTGATGATATGAGTTCCCTTTTGAATTATAAAAAGCGTTTCCCGAGAATTTTTTACCGTTTGCTAAAATATCGTTTCTGCCCGAAAGTTCAGTTTCGATGCCTGCCATAGCGCAGGCTTTTTTTATTACAAGCATCTGTCTTTCAAGGTCGTAATTATCGCTTGAAGCAATAAAGGTAAAATTAAGATTTCCTATATCGTGAAAAACTGCTCCACCTCCTGAAAGACGACGTGCAACTTTTACATTATCAGCCTTTATAGCATCAGTTTTGCACTCTGCCCAAGCATTCTGATTTTTACCTATAACAACGGTGTTTTCATTCTGCCAAAGGTATAGAATAACACTATCATTTTCTACACTATCAAGCAGTAGCTTTTCGGTTGCAAGATTTTCGTAAACATTAAGAGAATTTCCTATGAAAGTTTGTAGTTTTTTTATCACACTATCACCATCACTATTTTAAACTTTTACAAACTATAAGTCAACATTTAAATTTTTTTAATAAAGTTGATAAAAAGCCTTGTTTTATGCACTTTTTTACCCCTTTTTCTATTGACAATTTTTTTCTTAGTGGTATAATGATAGGTGCAAAATTATATTTTTAGGAGGAATCATTTTGGCAAACGCGGTAATCATGCCTAAGGCTGGTATTACAGTTGAAAGCTGCATCATCGGTACTTGGGAGAAAAAGGTCGGCGACGCTGTAAAAGTAGGAGATATTCTCTTTACATACGAAACCGACAAGGCAAGCTTCGAATGCGAATCAACCGAAGAAGGTACTCTTCTTGAAATCTTCTTCAACGATGGCGACGAAGTTCCATGTCTTGTAAATGTTTGTGCAATAGGTAACGAGGGTGACGATTGCTCTGCCCTTCGTCCTGACTCCGCAGCAAGCGAAGAAGCTGCTGCTCCTGTACAAGAAGAAAAGAAAGAAGAAGTTAAGGTAGAAGCTGTAGCAGTTTCAACTGCTGTTGAGGGCGAAAAGTCTGCTATCTCTCCAAGAGCAAAGAAGCTCGCAGAGCGTACAGGCGTTGATGCTTCTCTTGCTACACCTACAGGTCCTAACGGCAGAGTTATCGAGCGTGATGTAAGAAATCTCATCGATAATCCTGTTGCTGCAAAGGCTGCTGCTCCTGTAGCTGCTGCATCTGCTGCTCCTGAGGTTGAGTATGAGGACGTTAAGTTCAGCGGTATTCGTCGTGCTATCAGCAAGTCGATGACAACCTCTCTTTCAACAATGGCTCAATTAACACACAACACCTCTTTTGACGCTACTGCTATCTTAAAGTACAGAAAGCAGTTAAAGGCAAGCGAGGGCGAATGTGCAGGTATCACTCTTGGCGATATCGTTATGTATGCTGTTTCAAGAACACTTCTAAACCACCCAGACCTCAACGCTCATATGCTTGATGATAACAACATTCGTCTATTCAAGCATGTTCATCTTGGTTTTGCAGTTGACACTCCAAGAGGTCTTATGGTTCCAACCATTTTCAACGCAGACCAAAAGAGTCTCCTTGAAATCTCTAAAGAGGTTAAGGCTTTAGCTGCCCAGTGCCGTGAAGGTAACATCAGCCCTGATAAGCTCACAGGCGCTTCCTTTACCGTTTCAAACCTCGGTAACCTTGGTGTTGAGTCCTTTACCCCTGTTATCAACCCACCACAGACCGGTATCTTAGGTGTTTGCGGAACTATTGACAGAGTTAAAAAGGGCAAGGACGGCGAAATCGCTATCTATCCTGCTATGGGACTTAGCCTTACATACGACCATCGCGCTGTTGATGGTACACCGGCAGCAAAATTCCAGAAGGAACTTGCACAGAATTTAGAGAACTTCACTGTTCTTCTTGCAAAATAAGGTGAATAAAATGGAAACTTTTGATTTATTAGTTGTTGGCGGCGGCCCAGGCGGATATCTCTGTGCTGAGCGTGCTGCTCAAGGCGGAATGAAGGTTGCAGTTTTCGAAAAGAAAGCTCTCGGTGGTACCTGTCTTAACGAAGGCTGTATCCCAACTAAAACCCTTCTTAATTCCTCAAAAATGTATCGTCATGCTATCGGCAGCGAAGCTTTCGGCGTAACTGCTGAGAATGTTAAGTATGACCACGCTAAAGTAATCGACCGTAAGAACAAGGTTGTAGCTACACTTGTTTCAGGTGTGGGCGCTACAATGAAGGCTAACAAGGTTACTGTAGTTACAGGCAACGCTGTAGTAAAAGGTAAATCTGCAAATGGTTTCTCTGTTGAAGCAGATGGCACTGTTTACGAAGGCAAAAAGTTAGTTATCGCTTCAGGTTCTGAAACCGTTGTTCCTCCTGTTCCCGGTCTTAAAGAGGGTCTAGCTTCAGGCTTCGTTGTTACAAACCGTGAAGTTCTTGACGAAAAGACCTTACCTGAGTCTATCGTTGTTATCGGCGGCGGAGTAATCGGTCTTGAAATGGCTTATTACTTTGCTAGCGTTGGCGTTAAGGTTACCGTTATCGAAATGATGCCTAAAATCGCAGGCGCTACCGACCCTGAAATCTGCAAGGTACTTACCGATGTATTTGTTAAGAAGGGCATGGAATTCAAGCTCTCTTGCAAGGTACTTGAGGTTAAGGACAAGAGCGTTATATATGAAGAGAACGGTGAGAAGAAAGAAATCGCTTGCGATAAGGTTCTTCTATCAGCAGGCAGAAAGCCAGCTACCGCTAATATTGGTATTGAGAGCTTACAGCTCGATATGGACAGAGCCGCTATTAAGACCGACCGTCATCTTTGCACCAACGTTTCAGGTGTTTACGCTATAGGCGACTGTAACGGCAAGCTCATGCTCGCTCACACAGCATACCGTGAGGCAGAGGTTGCAGTAAACCACATGCTCGGCATTAAGGACGAGATGCGCTACGATGTTATTCCTTCTGTTATCTACACCGACCCTGAGGTTGCAAGTGTTGGTTACAGCAAGGAAGGCGCTGAAGAAAAGGGTATGAAGGTTAAAGAGGTTAAGCTTCCCCTTTCTTATGCAGGTCGTTACCTTGCAGAAACCGAGGGTGGCAAAGGCTTTATTAAGTTAGTAGTTGATACCGATAAGAACCGCTTAGTTGGTTGCCATATCGTAGGCTCTTATGCTTCCGAAATTATTATGACAGCTACTATGATGGTTGATACAGAACTCACCCCTGCTAGACTTAAGAAGCTTGTATTCCCACATCCTACCGTTGCTGAAATAATCAGAGAAGCTATTTTCCATATATAAACAATCCATTAAGGAGGAAAAATAAATGCCAAAAAGTTTATTTGTAGATCCTGCCCTAACCAGAGCAGCAGGCAAAATTACATTTGAAGACATTCCTGTTAATGTCTACAACAAGACCATCAAAGAAGAGCGCAAGCGCTACAGTGATGATGACCTTGTTCGTATCTATCGTGACATTACCGTTTTACGTGAATTTGAGTCTATGCTTAATCAGATTAAGACTCAGGGTCTTTACAACGGTATTGAGACTACATATCCAGGTCCTGCCCACCTTTCTATCGGTCAGGAAGCTGCTTGTGTAGGTCAGGCTTATCACCTTGATCAGAACGACTTTACATTTGGTTCACACAGAAGCCACTCTGAAATTCTTGCTAAAGCACTTTCTTGCATTAACAAGTTATCTGAGCAGGATCTTATGACCATAATGGAAGGCTTCCTCGGCGGTTCTGCTCTTAGAGCTACTGAGAAATTAGGTCCTGTTAAGGACGCTAAAGAGCTTGCTATCCGCTTCATCCTTTACGGAACACTTTCCGAGATTTTCGCTCGTGAAACAGGCTTTCACAAGGGTATGGGCGGCTCTATGCACGCTTTCTTCCTCCCATTTGGTATTTATCCTAATAATGCTATCGTTGGCGGCTCTGCTGCTATCGCTACAGGTGCTGCCCTCTTTAAGAAGGTAAACGATAAGCAGGGTATCGTTGTTTGTAACTCAGGTGACGGTTCTATGGCTAGAGGTCCTGTTTGGGAAGCAATGAACTTTGCTGCTATGGACCAGTACCACACACTTTGGGAAAGCCACAACGGCGGTATGCCAATTCTTTACAACGTATTCAATAACTCCTACGGTATGGGCGACCAGACCAGAGGCGAAACAATGGGTTACGATATGCTTGCCCGTATCGGTGCAGGTGTAAGCCCAACTCAGTTCCATGCTGAGCGTATCGACGGCTTTAATCCTCTTGCTGTTATCGATGCTATGGAAAGAAAACTTAAAATCTTACGTGCAGGCGAAGGCCCTGTTATGCTTGATACCATTACCTACCGTTACTCAGGTCACTCAACATCTGACCAGAACGCTTACCGTACTAAAGAGGAGATCGAGGCATGGAAGGAAATTGACCCGATCATCACATACCGTAAAGGCCTTGTTGATGCCGGTGTTACTAATGATTCTAAGCTTGAGGAAATCCTCGCTGAAACTTCAGAGCGTATGACAATGATCTGCAAGGCTGCAAGTGATCCTGCAATCAGCCCTTATGTTGACTTCAAGAAGGATCCTGCTGTTGTTGAGCGTATGATGTTCTCAAATATGAAGGTTGAGAAGTTTGACGACCGTGAGCCTGAGGTTAATATGCCACTTAGTGAAGTTCCTGCTTACAAGAAGTTAAAGGAAAAAGAGCGTTCACCAATTGTTAACGGCAAGCCTGTTTCTAAGATGAAGCTCTTCAACCTCCGTGATGCTCTCTCTGAGGTTATTTATGACCGTTTCTATGAGGATCCAACCCTTATCGCTTATGGTGAAGACGTTCGTGACTGGGGTGGCGCGTTCGCTGTATACCGTGGTATGATGGACGCATTCCCACACTGCCGTCTCTTCAACTCACCTATCGCTGAGGCTGCTATCGTTGGTACCGCAGTAGGTTACGCTGTATCAGGCGGTCGTTCAATCGTTGAGCTTATGTATGCTGACTTTATCGGCTGCGCTGGTGATGAAATCTTCAACCAGATGTCTAAATGGCAGTCAATGTCTGCAGGTATCCTTAAGATGCCTATCGTTCTTCGTGTATCTGTTGGTTCTAAGTACGGTGCACAGCACTCTCAAGACTGGACCGCACTTTGTGCTCATATCCCAGGTCTTAAGGTTTGCTTCCCTGCTACACCTTGGGAGGCTAAGGGTCTTATGGAAACTGCACTTAAGGGTACCGACCCTGTAGTATTCTTCGAGAGCCAGAGAATTTATGACGTTGGTGAGCAGTTCCACGAGGGCGGCGTTCCTGCAGAGCGTTATGAAATCGAAATTGGTGACGTTAACAAGGTTCGTGACGGTAAGGATGTTACTATCATCACAGTTGGTGCTGCACTCTACCGTGCTGTAGACGCTGCTAAGCAGTTAAGTGAGAAGTATGGTATGGAAGCTGATATCATCAACCTCCACTCACTTGTTCCACTTGATTACACCAAGATTTTAGAGTCTGTTCGCAAGACAGGTAAGGTTGTTCTTGTTTCTGATGCTTGCACCAGAGGCTCCTTCCTTAACGATGTTGCTAAGAACATCACCGAGCTTTGCTTTGACGATTTAGATGCACCACCTGTTGTTGTAGGTGCTCGTAACTGGATAACACCTCCATTCGAGTTCGATGAATTCTTCTTCCCACAGGCTGGTTGGATTATCGATGCTATCCATGAGAAGATCGTTCCGCTAAATGGTCATGTAGTTGAAAACGGCTGCACCGAGGCTGAGGCTGAGCGTCGCGCTAAGCTTGGCGTATAATGAATATAAAGCAAACGTCAAATGCAGGATTTATCCTCTCGCTTGATGATACCAATATTTTATTAGACGGCGTAAGTGAGAGGATTTCCCCTTACATAGAAACACCCGCAAATATAAAGGAAGAGCTTTTAGCAACGCCTTTAGATGCATTGGTGTTTACACACTACCATGAGGACCATTTTGACAAGAGTTTTGCTGAAGTTTACAAAAACAGAGAGTTCGGGTTCGTTTTTTGCGGACCTGAACTCTCGTTTGAAGTAAAGGCAAAAAACTTGAATATACTCCCTATTAAAACCCGACATATCGGTAAATATGTGATCGACCATTCAAGTTATATAATTAAGGGTAGCAAAACAGTTTTATTTATAGGTGATGCCTCGCCAAATGAATTTAAAAATCGTGAGGATCTACCCAAACTTGACCTTGTTATTGCGCCCTTTGCCTATGCACTCACAGACTCTGCTATTAGTATTACCCGTTCACTTGATGCCAAAAACATTATTATTACACACCTTCCCGAAAAAAACCTTGATGAGTTTAAAATAAGGGAAAGCGTGGAAACTGCAGTAAAGCAAAACAGTAATTGGCAAACTAGCGAGCTTGGACAAAGTATTACATTTATTTAATATTTTCAAAAAGTCCCCATTTATCTGGGGACTTTTTTTCATATTTACTATTGAAAAAGGTGTTAAAAAATATTATTATATATATAGTAATATTTTAAGGAGCTATATACTATGAAATTACTTATTGATGACGCTAACATTGAAAAAATCAAAGAAATTAGCGAATACTATCCTATTGACGGCGTAACAACCAACCCATCCATTCTTGCAAAAACAGGCAGAAATCCTTATGAGGTTTTAAAAGAAATTCGTGAATTTATAGGACCTGATGCAGAGCTTCATGCTCAAGTTATTTCCCTTACAACCGAGGAAATGGTTAACGAGGGTCGCCATATGGTTGAGGTGCTTGGTGAAAAGGCTAAAACCTTTGTTAAAATCCCTACCATTCCCGAAGGCCTTAAAGCTATGAGAATTCTTTCAAACGAGGGCTATAAGATTACCGCTACAGCTATTTACAATCCACTACAGGGTTATCTTGCTGCTAAATCAGGTGCTGATTATGCCGCACCTTATATCAACCGTATTGACAACCTAGGAACCAACGGCATTCAGGTTGCAAGAACAATGCAGGATATATTTATTTCAAGCGGTTATAAAACAAAAACTCTAGCCGCCAGCTTTAAAAACTCACTACAGGTACAAGAGCTTTGTGAACTAGGCATCAGAGCCGCTACTTTGGCTCCTGACGTTATTGAAGGACTTATTAAGCATCCTTGCGTTGACTCGGCTGAAAAAACCTTTAGAAGCGATTTTGAGAAACTTTGCGGCAAGGGTAAAACTATGTTTAACTGCGACTAATTCAAAACCTTTAAATCAGGAGGTTTTTTATGGAAATAGTTTTAATCACTGCGCTTGGTGTAGGCTCCGCTACTGTGTTTGGTGCTGTTTTAGGCTTTTTGTTTAAAAAGGTATCTCACAAGTTTGAAGATATCGTTTTAGGATTTGCGGCAGGCATAATGCTAGCCGCCGCAGTTATAGGCTTAATCCTCCCCTCTCTAGAAAGCGGGAAAAATGCAGTTTTAATAACTTCACTTGGTATTCTTTGCGGTGCGTTTTGTCTAAATCTTATAGACAAAATAGTCCCCCACATTCACCGTTTTGTAGGCGGTGAAAAGGAGGCCCATCCAAATTCTAATGCAAAGCTAAACAAAATACTATTATTCGTTTTAGCTATTGCTATTCACAATCTACCCGAAGGCATAGCGGCAGGCGTAGGCTTTGGCTCAGGCGATATTTCGGGGGCAATAACCGTAGCCGCAGGTATAACGCTGCAAAATATACCTGAAGGTATGATTATAATAGCACCTATGCTAGCTGTGGGAATTTCTAAAAAGAGAACTTTTCTTATAGCAGCCGCTACAGGTCTTGTAGAGGTTATCGGTACATTCATAGGCTACTTTGCAGTTAGCATTTCCACAGCAATTCTCCCCTTCGCTTTAAGCTTTGCAGGCGGCACAATGCTTTACGTAATTAGCGATGAAATGATACCCGAAACCCACTCGCACGGCAACGAGCGTGGTGCTACCTATTCCCTGCTTATAGGCTTTTGCCTGATGCTTTTGTTAGATTATTATATATAGATACAAAAACTCCCGTCACAGTTTGTGGCGGGAGTTTTTATTCTATTAGTTTTTCTCCTTAGTAGCGGCATTTAAAATAACAGTAACTAAAATTATTACACCGATAACAACGCCGATACCTAAAAGACCTTTTGCCATATAAGGTAAATATTCTAAAAACTTAGTTGGTTCAAAATTCATAATAAAATCCTCCTAATTACTTAGCAAAGAAGCTTAGTATCAAACCGCCGGCAATAACCGAAGCTATTTGTCCTGAAACGTTAACGCCCATTGAATGCATAAGAAGGAAGTTTTGATTATCTTCCGCTAGTCCCATCTTATGAACAATTCTGCCAGACATTGGGAACGCCGAAATACCTGCGGCACCAATCATTGGGTTAACCTTCTTTTTGAGGAAGAGATTTAAGAACTTAGCGAACAATACACCGCCTGCAGTATCAAATATAAATGCTATCAAACCAAGACCTAAAATGATAAGTGTGTCAACACGCAAGAATTCCTCGTGATACATTCTTGAAGCGATTGTAATTCCTAAGAAAATAGTAATTAAATTTGCAAGAACGTTTTGTGCGGTATCAGAAAGCGAATTTAAAACACCGCATTCTCTTATCAAATTACCGAACATAAGGAAGCCTACAAGATAAACCGATTCAGGTGCTACAAGACCTACGATAACGGTAATAACTATCGGGAAAAGAATTTTTGTTGTTTTTGATACCTGCTTTGGCTCATAAGGCATACGGATAAGTCTTTCCTTCTTGGTTGTAAGAAGCTTTATTACAGGTGGCTGAATAATTGGAACTAACGCCATATATGAATATGCCGCAACCATTATAGCGGGTAAATAATTAGAATCAAGTGCCTGTGCTACAACAATAGAGGTAGGACCGTCTGCCGCACCAATAATCGCTATTGAAGCCGCATCGTTTTCGGCAAAGAACATCGATGCCATACAAAGAGTGAAGAATATACCGAACTGTGCCGCCGCACCGAAAATCATAAGCTTTGGATTAGAAAGCAACGGTCCAAAGTCTATCATAGCACCAATACCTATGAATAGTATAAGCGGAAACAACTCGTTAGAAATACCTGCATTGAATAGTGTTGTAAGAGGACCGGCATCAACCTCTATCGAGCCAGCTTTTTCAATCAAATCAACAACACCTGGCAGGTTAACAATTATTGCACCAAAGCCTATAGGGAGTAACAATGTAGGCTCCATATCCTTCTTTATTGCTAGAAAGATAAGAATACCGCCGATTGCCCACATAATAAGCATAGGCCACTCAAAGTTGTTAACAACATTTTCGTATAAAAATCCTATAAAATCCAACTTTTACACTCTCCTTTTAAATTTGTAAAGTAGCAAAAAATAAAAACCCATACTGCGCAAACTATCGGCACAATATGAGTCTCGCTTTTTAATACAATGGCGGGTAACAATTTACCGTATTGACGCCGATTGTAACGATTTCTCGCAAGCTACTCCCTCGAAAAATTAAATATTACCTTATAAGTATAGCATATTTTTGGAAAAAAACAAGATTTTTTTAAAAAAAGTGAAATTTTTTAAAACTTATACTTGATTTTATTTAAGTTTTAGAGTACAATAGCATTGTTCGGTTTAAACGAACCTAAATCTATATGCGGGTGTGGCGGAATTGGCAGACGCGCTAGCCTTAGGAGCTAGTGTCTCCGATGTGCAGGTTCAAGTCCTGTCACCCGCACCAAAGCATTCAAACCCGAACCTTTTACCGATTGGTGAAACGTTCGGGTTTGTTGTTTATTTAAAAACACATTAATTACTTTTTTTGAAGCGGCAGTTCAAAATGAACTGCCGCTTCTGCATGAATTAAACGAGAAATATACTGCTTTTTGTTGAATTATATTACAGTTAGTGATATAATATAGATAAATTGATATGTAATTATTAAAGTATAGATTATTATGTATTTACACATGGTGAAATTATGATTATTTCTGTTGCAGGTAATATTTCTAGTGGCAAAACAACATTAGCTAAAAAAATAAGTTCATTATTTGGATTCACATATATTCCATATCAAAGAAATGAACTGTCTTTTTTAGATGATTTCTTCAAGGATATACCTAAGTTTTTCTTTGAGACTCAAACATCTTTTTTGGTTAATAAAGTTACTGAAATTGATGAAAAACGAAGAACTAACAATATCGTAATTGATAGAAGTCTATATGAAGATATTAATATTTTTGCACAGTTATGGATGGATAATTATTCTATTGATGAGAAAGAAAAAACACTTTATAAGGATTTAGCAGATTATTTGATTTCAACCATTCCACCAACAGATATTTATATTTATTGCAACTGTGAAAGAACAACACAATTAGAAAGATTTAACAAAAGGACAAAGAGGTCTTTTGAAAGCAATTATCCTATTGATTACATTCAACAACTTTGCAACAAATACGAAACAATCGTATTTCCAAACAATGCAGTCGTAGTTGAACTTGATACAGCAAATCTGGATGTGCGTGATGACAATACCGTCATTGATATAATGTCCTACATACTTTATCATGTGAATTATAGACAAGCTGAGCAACTTTCTCTATTTGGAGATAATGATGATATTGAAAAAACAGTAGAAACAAATCCACACATTAAGATAATCCAAAATCCAAATTCTAGCATTTTGCCTGACAATATTTTCAATATAAGAAAGAAAGTTATATACCTAGCGGCTCCCTTCACTGAGTTTGCAACAATAGAACCCATACAAAACAATGATGATCAGCTGCCTGTTGAAACGAACCAAAAGAGAGATTATAATATCCTACCCAACCATTACCAACGATTATTGAAAAAAATCAAAAAACTATTATCAAGCGACGGACAATATGATATTATACTACCGCATAAAGATGAAAATGATTGGGGAAAAACATATATAGCAAACACTCAAATCGTAGAAGCTATGATTAACAATATAAAAAATAGTGATTTGCTTGTTGCAATTGTTTCTGATAGTATAGGAGTACATATGGAACTTGCGATGATGAGTATTCAGAATAAACCTATGATTTTGGTAATTGTAGACGATTTAACTTCAGGTTTTTATGCAGATGGATTTAAACTATATGACAATGCATTGATATTGCATGCCAAATCAATTAATAGCGTATACAAAGTTTTAAACGACTTCAGTGTTAAGGAATTTATAAGGAGAAAGCTCAAAGATGAAAAAATGGATAATAAATAACTATGACCATATTTCAAACATCATATCTGCGATAGCATCAATATTGTTATCACTGTTGGCAAGTTATATTTATGATCAGATGAAAAGTGAGGATGCAACAGGAGTTAATATTTACATAGTTATAACTTTGATTATTTTCGCATCGGGTATTATTATTTTACTATCGGTGTTATCAAAGCATATTAAAAAACTTATTTTCAAGGACGAAGATTTCAATAAATATATACAGAAGGCATATTTAGCCATACAGGACTATTCATTAGAATCTCAAAGCTATTTGCAAGAAAAAGGTAGTCAGGACTTAAGTGGTTGGTTCCTACAAAATATACAATCAGCTGTAAATAAATGTTATGATTTCTTTTATTCTTCATTCAGCGGCGACAAAATACTAATTGAGGCAATAAAGTTTGAAGTGACATATATGACTTTATCTTATATTGATTCAAAAATTACTATTCCTTGCTCTTGCAACAAAGAAAAACGAACACCAACATCAATGCTAATGCGATTAAAAGATCCTGATATTTATCAAAATACGGTTACTGCGGAAATATACAAGGAATATAACGAGCATTGTAAGCCTTCATTTAAAATCATTGAAAATACAGTTCAAGAAACAACATCTACACAACAATACCATTTTGTATATGACAATCAAAAAGATCGAATTAAATCTTCTGTCGTTTTGCCTGTCCTTTCACATAAAAACGAGCTTCTTGGGACATTGGTCGTACATTGTAACTCCACTAGTTTTTTCAAAGAAGACCAGCGATCGTTTTGGTATGAAATTTTGCAGTTGTTTGCTAGTGAGATTGGAAAGAACAAACTACTTTTAGATACAACTGTAAAAAAAGGGAGCGAACCTTTTTAAAAAATATGAATAAGCATATAGAAATTATAGGGTGTTCTGCTAGTGGCAAAACAACTTTATGTAATACATTGAGTCATTTGGGTTTGAAAGTAATAAATGAGCCTTACTTAAAAAATCCGTTCTTGTTAAAGCATTTTAATGGCGAACAATGTGCATTTGAATTACAGATTTGTTTTTTGCTTCAGCATTATAATTCATTAAAATCAACTATTCTTAGCGATATAAGTATTTGTGATTATTCTTTTGAATTAGATAAAATTTATGCGTCCTTGTTGTTAACCGAACAAGAAAAATATGTATATGATTGCATATATAACCATATTATTGATGCAATCTACAAGCCATATTGCATAATTAAGTTGATTTGTCCGGATGATATAATTATCAAGAGGATGAAAAAGCGAAACCGAAATTACGAGAGCAAAATGGACACTAACTTTTTATCAAGGTTAAATCAAGCAGTAAGTAGTTTTTCGACTAATGATTATTGTATCGAAATTGATTCCTCTATAATTGATGTTTCTAATATTGACGAAGTGAAAAAGCATATATTGCCTTTTATTTTTTAGTATAGCCTTTTATAAAAAAATTGTTAACCACTAAAAGAGACGATACGAGATTTTGACCGTATACCCTCAAGCCCTGCTTTTTGCAAAAACAGGTATAGAAAGGAATAAACAAGCGAAAAAATCAAAGTTTTTAACGCAAAAGTCTTTTTCACTAAGAAAAACGCTAAAGTACAAAGCGGTATATTAATAAGAAGTGACATATAACTTATGCTAAACGAGGTTTTATACTGTATCATAGTTGCAATACCGTTAAGGTCAGCGAATGCAAGGTTGTTTGTAACAATAAAAATATGGTGATTAAACGCCAGCAATACCACAACCGCAATTACCGATAAATAAGAAAAACATTTTTACTTTTCAACTTTTTTATCATTCTCTTCTAAATTTAATTATTATAATCCAAGCCAAATACTTTAAGCGAACAAAACTATTGTTTTTTACAAGTTGCGGGAATTTTTTCTGTGGGGTGATATTTTTTAAAACTAAAGCAACCCCATTTTTGCATTCTGAGAAATAATAAATTTTGATAAACAAGCAAAACACCAGGTCATAAGACTTGGTGTTTTGGGTTTTGGGGATAGGTTGTGATGTGTAATCTTTAGTTCTGTATAGTTTTAAGGAGCAAACATTTTTGGAGCGGAAATTAACACCTATCCCCTGTGGTATATGGAGAAGTTCCTATTACGTTTAGTAGAAGTTTTTAACTTGGCTTTAATATTAAAAACACCAGCATAATTGGAATTATACCCTTAATTTTTATATAAACTATCTCTGTACTCTGCCTGAACCGTCGCCGCCTGCAAGTTTTTCTACCTCGGCTACGGATACTCGGTTATAGTCACCCTCAACAGAGTGTTTAAGCGCTGAAGCTGCTACTGCAAACTCAATAGCCTCTTTTGAACTTTTACCGCTTAGTATTGAATAAATAAGTCCGCCGCCGAATGAGTCTCCTCCGCCTACACGGTCAACGATATGTAAATGGTATGACTTTGAGAAATAATAATCCTCACCGTCATAAAGCATTCCTGCCCAATCGTTATCGTTTGCTGAAATTGACGTTCTAAGGGTTATTGCTACCTTTTCAAAACCGAATTTATCTGCTAACTGCTTTGCAACAGATTTGTAGCCTTCGTGGTTAAGCTTTCCGCCATAGATATCAGTACCCTCTGCTTCAATGCCGAACACGTCCTTTGCATCTTCTTCGTTAGAGATACAAACGTCAACATACTGACATAATTCGGTCATAGCTTTTCTTGCTTCTTCTCTTGTCCACAGCTTACCTCTGTAATTTAAATCACAGGATATTTTAACTCCCTTTTCTTTAGCCTTTATACAAGCCTCTTTACAGATTTCTACTACATTCTCGCCAAGAGCTGGGGTAATTCCTGTAAAGTGGAACCAATCTGCACCCTCAAATATGCTGTCCCAATCAAAATCTTTAGTTGTTGCTTGTTGTATAGCAGAATACTTACGGTCATATATACAAACAGAGCCTCTTTGCGATGCGCCTTTTTCAAGATAGTAAATACCTACTCTCTCCCCGCCTCTTGTTATCTTAGAGGTATCAACGCCAAAGTATCTAAGGCTATCTACTGCGGCTTGGCCTATAGCGTGTTTAGGTAGTTTTGTTACGTAAACGCTATCCATACCATAGTTTGCAAGGCTTACTGCAACGTTAGCTTCGCCACCGCCAAATGTGGCTTGCATCTGGTCATTTTGGAAAAATCTGTAATATCCGTTTGGAGCGAGTCTTAACATCAGTTCTCCTAAGGTAACTACTTTTGCCATATTATTTATCCTCCTGTTTTTCAAGTGCTTCTTTAACAAAGAAGCTACCGCCAATAGCCGCTATTTTATCAAAGGCTAAGAATTCGTCTATATTACTTCTGTCTACGCCGCCTGTTGGGATAAACTTAACCTGTGGGAACGGTGCAGAAAGTGCCTTTAAAGCTTTTAAGCCGCCGTATACATTTGCAGGGAAAAACTTAACGGTTGTAATGCCGAGTTCTAATGCTTGCATAATCTCGGTTGGTGTTACACAACCGGGATAATACGGTATATTTCTTTCATTACAGATATTTGCAACTGCGACAGAAAGACCTGGGGATACGATAAACTGAGCGCCTGCTTTAAGGGCTGCTTCGCACTGATCGGCATTTATAACTGTGCCTGCACCTATTGACATATCGGGATAGTTTTTGCAGGCATATTCAATAGCCTCTGCCGCACAAGAGGTTCTGAAAGTTATTTCTGCACAGTTAATACCATTATTTTTTAACGCAGTTAGAATTTTATCGGTTTCCGATAGTTCTTTTATTACTACTACGGGTACAAATTTTTCCATTATGTACTCTCCTTTTATTCTTTGTTCAATTTAAATTCCCACAACAAGCAAGAATAATCGTTTGTATTACTGCTTGCCATTATCGGCAGACCAAACTGCATAAGCTCGGCACCGTAATACTGACAGCCTGAATTTATATCGGTATATTTTAAGTCAGGTTCAAGGCCTTTGAGTTTTATTGTTGTTTGTAAATTTATGGCGTGTGTTTTCATTCGCATTAAACCTACAATAACCTTTTCATTTAAAACATACTGATATACTGCATAATCATCGATTTTGGGATTAGATAGTCTATAATATTTTCCGTTTTGGAAAACCTCATAATTTTCGTTATAGAACTTAATAAACTCTCTTATGTATTCCCTATCGTTCTCGGCTATTTTTTCGGGTGCTAATTCATAACCGAAAGAGCCTGTAAGGGCAAAAATGTGACGTGCCTTCATTGAAACCGTTCTGCCTGTTTGATGGTTAGGACATACAGACACGTGGGCTGACTGACAACTCATAGGATAGATAAGCGAAGTGCCATACTGAATTTCTGCACGCTCTACCGCATCGGTATCATCGCTTGTCCAGATTTGAGGGGTATAGTAAAGCATACCCATATCAAATCTACCGCCACCTGAAGCACATCCCTCAAACAATACGTTTGGAAAATCGGTTGTAAGGCGGTCAAGCACGTTATAAAGGCCTAATATGTATCTGTGATAATATTCGCCTAACTGCTCTGCCTTTAGATATGCCGAGCCGATATGCGCCATTGTTCTGTTATAATCCCATTTTATATATTGGATATTTGTGTTTTTTAGAATGTTGGCAATTCTGTCATAAATATAGTCTTGAACCTTTGGATTTGTAAGGTCAAGCATTAACTGCCATCTTGCTTCGGTTGGTTTTCTTCCCACTATTTGCATAGCCCATTCGGGATGTGCTCTATACAAATCACTATCGGGTGAAATCATTTCAGGCTCAAACCAAATACCAAGCATTAAACCTTTTTGGTTTACATATTCGCAGAGGTTTTTAAGTCCGCACTTAATTTTATCCTCATTAACATACCAATCACCAAGTGATGTATGATCGGTATTTCTTTTACCGAACCAACCGTCATCAATAACTAAAAGCTCGACACCTAAATCCGCTGCCGAATCGGCGGCTTTTTTTATTGTTTCGTCGGTAAAATTAAAATAACAAGCTTCCCACAGATTAAGCAGTACAGGACGCTTTTTATCTCTATAAATACCTCTGCAAACTCTGTTTTTAATAAGCGCATGGAAGTTTTGGGATAGACCGTTTAAACCGTTATCGCTAAAGGATATTACAAGCTCAGGGGTACTGAAAGATTCTTTTGTTTTAAGATTCCAACGGAAATTATCGGGTGATATACCGCCCGATAGATTTACAACGTTATATCTGCTTAAATTAGCAGATATTTTGTGATTACCCGAATAGGTAAGGGCTACGCCTATAGCTTCGCCGTTATGCTCGGTAGTATTATGCTCTGCCATTATCATAAAAGGATTAGCAAGATGCGAGCTTGAACCGCAGTTTGATTCTACAACGGCGCCTGTATGAAGTAGCGGCGCTCTTTCAATTTGTCTTTCCCTAGCCCATGTACCAAAATTAGAAATAACGTCGTAATTGTTATTATCAAAGGCTATATTACCGCTAAAGGCTCTTAGCAGAGTAATATCTTTTTCACCGTCATTTGTAATTTTTACCCAACGGGTGATTACGTCATAATCATAGAAAACGGCATAGAAAAGGCTTACCTTTACCCTACTTACATTATCTTCTGTTTTTATTTCTAAGGTTTTAACGTTATCGCCGTCTTCTGCATAAGATGCGGGTAAACCTTCTATTATAGGTTTGCCATTATGTACAACAAAAGCGTTAACTCTTAAATCCACAAAGTTAGTACCGTCTGCGTTTAGCACCTCTATTGCAGGACAGGTTATACCACCGTCGCCAAAGGCGGGATATTCAAGTAATGCATTATCAAGGGTTGGCAGATTATCGCTGATATTTGACTGAAAATCGCAGTTATATCTTGATCGTTTTGCCATATAGCTGTGGTCAGCATCGGGTAAGCTTTTTCCGTAATAGGTATGCACAAGTATTCCGTTTTCGTTGTGCATTACATAACTTGTATTTTTAGTATTTAATTGAAATTGATTGTTTGTAATTTTTATGATATTCATAAATCTTAAAATCCTTTTTAATCAATTTATTTTGTGTGATTTAAAATAGCCTCTTTATTGGTGCAATAATATATATCATCACGACCGGAAATTTTGCTGCAAAATGCTTCGAAGCTTGCCCAATCTTCTTCGGTTATAAGCTCATAGCTATGTCCCCATATGTAGAAAAGCATATCTTCATCACTATCTGCATTTAAAAATTCATCGGTTAGTTTATCCAAATCTTTATTTTTGAAATGACACGTAGGATGAAGTAAAGGAAGTGTATTAGGCATCTCAAATTTAAAGGTAGATTCTATAGTTCTGCAATACAATACTTTAAGTTCCTTCAAAACCTCTACAACCTCTTGGTCATAAGTACCGAAAGGTAATGCCATTCCTAAAATATCATAGCCGTATAAAGCCTTTAGATATATTCTATCAAGTTCTATTTCATTTTTCTTAGCAACGTAAGATAGATTTTCAAGATGCGGATGGCGAACGGTATGCCCTGCAACCTCGTGACCATCATATATATTAGGATGTTCACTATAATTCAAATGGTGAACTTCCTTAATACCCTCATGATTCCAAACAAAACTATCTGCAAGCATACTTGAGTTAAGATTAAACGTACCTTTAAGATTGTATTTGTTTAAAATTTCAATAAGCCTTACGTCATCGATATTTCCGTCATCAAAACTAAATGTTATAGCTTTTTTATATTTTTTATCAAAAGGCATAATATCATTTCCTTTGCTTTTAATTTATTGCTAATGTTTCGCCAGGTTTTATTGTATATGGTTTTGAATCAACATTAAACGAATTTATTGCCCAAATAAATCTCTTCATCTTCTGCTTGATAAAGTCTTACATAATCAACGTAATAATCAATTGGTGTTAATTCGTCAGGAGTAAGCGTTGCCCCTTCGGGATACCAACGCAGATTTTCGGTGAACACCTCGTTATTTATTATAAGATAATGCGGGTCGTGAAAACCCATCATATCATTACAAGTTTCGTTGTTTAGTGTTGAACGCTCATCAATTGGAGCTTCTAAATAAAGTTCATCGTCAACATAAAATCTAATAGAATGTTCATCCCATAACATTCCATAGGTGTGAAATTCATTGGCCAAATTTTCAGCATTTTTAAATTTGAAATTTCGCGGTCTACCCTCTACAATATCAGGTAACATTTCGCGCCAGACTTCCCCATTTTTATTACCCCATCTGTGAATATTGGCACAAACCTCATCATATTTTGAAAAAACTTCGAAAATATCAATCTCAGAAAACCAGTTATTTCTTCCGTCACACTTGCGCAAAAATGGCGTGTCGCCTTTCATCCAAAAAGATGACCATGCACCACGAACAAATGGCAATTTGGCACGCATTTCTACATAACCATACCTAAAAAGCATACTGTATTTTGTTGTTACAGAATTACAGGTGGATATTTTCCCGTCTAACTTATTAACCTGCAAATGAAGCATACCATCTTCAACACGCAAATTCTTTTCTGAATTATCATAAATAAGTGAGGAGTTGTACATTAGCCTTTCGGTAGTCCACTTTGTGTTATCTAAAGTTCCATTAGAAAACTCATCGTTCCACACAAGAATTCTGCCATGCTTTTCGGTAATAATATTTCTTTTTTTATCCACGAAACATCACCTTTTACGTCATAAAACTGAAATCGTCAATATATATTGTTCCATTTTGTATACCGGATGTAAAACAAAGCTTTATAGACGAAACCGTTTGTTTCTCAAAATCAAATAATGCTGTAACTTTTTTCCAAGCAGTGTCATTAGCACTGTCTTCAACCTTGAGTTCAGCCGTAACAGTATTTTGATTATCAAACTTGAATATAAGTGATTTTAGCAAAGTTTTATTATCGGATTTTATATAGAAAGTCAAACCTTTAAACATAGAGTAATCTAAGGAAACGTCTCTAAAAGGTTTAGCATTAGTATTTATAACGGGATAAACTGAAAATTCAGTATTTGTATAATCAATTTTAAGTGAACCTGTACCACTGTACTTAATATTTTTATCTATTGATATTAAAGCGTTGGTTGATTCCCAAGTATTATATAGGTCAGGGGTCATTTCTAGTGCGTGATAAACCTCTAAATCGTCACAGGTCATCCAGTGCTGATTTGTAAAATAAACTGCCTCTTGAATTATTTTTGTTCTAAAAGGAGCTACCATAAACAAAGTTTCGCCGGCATATTCACTGCAAAGATTTGCAGTAGTAGGTAAATTCAAGTATGCATATGTCGCCGAAACGGGATTTACTAAATTTTCATTCCAAACTCTTACGGTATCTTTGGAAATAATTTTAGCTTTAGCGTTCACATAAATACCGTTTTTACCGCAAATTGTAAACCCGTAAATTTCGGTATTATTCTTTATTTTAAGTCCATCACAAACGTTTGAAAACTTAACATCAATATATTTTTCGTTTATTTCTTGACTATCATAAACGGGTGCAGAAGCCTCATGCTCTCCGCCGTACACAAGAGAAACAGCCGCCATAGCCATTCGCTCACCAACGGGATTTTTTGTATATGGATGAATTGGATGTATATTGCCTTTTAGTTTGTGCCAATCGGTAAATTTAGAATAATCCCATTCAAGAGGAATATCATAAATTGGTATCTGAGCCATACTGTTTTTATTAGTATGCCAAACCTCTGACATTTCCTCCCATATTCTCTGCATACCGTCAGTAATTCTTCCAAACGGCGCAATATGTGACATAATAAATGGTATGGTTTTATCGTTATATCCGAACTTTGCACTCCAATCTTTAACCAAACACTTAAGAGCGTTAGTATAAAATCCGCGTTTATAGACTGCCTCTGCATTTGATTCTCCCTGATACCAGATAACACCTGCTATATTAAGATCTGTAAGCGGAGAAACTTTTAGATTGTAGCAGGCTGTCATAGTTGTAGGACCTAAACTTTTTCCCAAACCATCCTCAATAGAAACGTACTTGTCTATTTCCATAAGATTGGTTTTTAAAGTTTGGTTATTATCTATTGCATCACGAGAAATCCATGATTCAATATAGGTTTCACCTAAAGAGGCATTTATTATTCCTATAGGAACATCTATATCTTTTTTAAATAATTCTTCTTGTAGTTTTAATGCAAAATGATAGGCCACTGCCGAAAAAGAAAAGCAGGAAATGTCATTACCTAAAATCCATTTGCTTCCTGCAAGTTCTTTTTGAGGCTCTGCCTTTTGGCATTCTACACCATAGGTTGTAGGCATAGTAAAAAGTCTCAAATTTTTGCCAGGAAATGTGTTGTTCTTGTACCAATCATTACCTTCAGGTGTTTCCCAATTATTCATAAGCATATTGGATTGACCCGATGCCAGCCACAATTCACCAAACACAATGTTTTCTATAGTAGCGATTATATTACCTTTGATAGAAACAACTATACTATATATATCATAGCCACCGATAACTGCATCAAAAGAAACTTTCCATTCTTTTTCTTGGTTAACAACAGTCTCAACGTTTTGGACAAGCCTATCCCCTTTTTTCAGTGAAACATTAAGTTCTAATCCTGGCATTGACGTTCCTGCAATGATAAATGGTTTGTTTTGCTGAATTAGCATATTATCGGAATAGATATTATAAATTTTGAAATTTTCGATATAGGTCTTTTTTTTCATATATCTATCCCGCCCTTTGTTTTACTAATCGGTTATTTTAATTTCAATTTGACATTTACCGATCGATATATTTTTTACTGTAAAATCTAAAAGCCAAACTACTTCGTCACCAGCACTATTTGTGTGAACTGCTTTTTGAGTATTAAGCGAAATGTCACTTTCATTAAAAGTGATTAAAGTTTTACCTAAACACACATAATTTTCAAAAATTTGAGGTTCTCTTAATGTAACAAAACGAGAAATATAACTTTGAATATTTCCACTAAATATATCGGTCAAAATTACACCGTTTTCATTAGCGACAACTTTTCTGCTTAAACATATATTTGGTATATCGTATGCAGTTGCAAAATCCACAACAGCTATATTACCCTCAGCAGAAATATTTCCAAAATATTCTTTACCAGCAGACTGAGGTTTACCGTTAACGATTGGCACATTATGTCCAAGAGAAGACGTGCAAAGTATGTCATAACGTTTATCACCGAAATAATCTCTTGAATAAAGACCTGCGCCTAAATCACACAATGCTTGACCATAAGTATCAGCAAATATAAAAGATCCAACGTCATTATGATTATGAAGTTCGGCGTTGTTTCCTGCCTTGATAACAATAGAATATTCACTCTTATTGAATATCATTTGAGCAGCAGATGGTAAAAAATAGTTCTGCTTTATAAGACTTGTATTTTTCGACACAGTGTCACCATAAAGAAATGCTCTGATAACGGCATTTTGGAAATTTCCGGGTGGTAGACTAATTATTGTATATTCGCTCGGTATCGAATTTTCCTGACCATAGTGTTTATTTAGACAACCTACAACACCATTAGAGAAACGAGCAAATCTTGAACTGTCAGAAAAGCTAACAGCGGCGCCTCCGCAAAGGACTGAATATTTAGGGTAATCCGCTACAATTTTTGTTTTTTCTATTGCGAAGAAATCAACTTTACCATTAGTGAATTCAAAAAGTGCATCAGCTAAATATACAAAGTTACCAAAACCATATCCCCAATAAACAGGGCCCTCGAAACAAACGCCCTCATCAGAAAAACCGGAAAGGAATACCTCTGCCGCTTTTTTTATGCGTTCCATACTGCGTTCTAAAGCTTCGGGGAAAGCATACATCATAGTAATCGCAACACAACCCGTGCACACAGCTGTCCAGTTACTCGTATATTTCTCCCAAACAAATTCGTTATTTTCATATACGTCGATAACACGATTTTTCAATTCAAGTTTTACCCTTTCTTTAAGGGAATCACTCATACGTGTTCCTGCAAAAGCCACACTTTCTGCAAGAAGCAAACCTGTTTCAGAGGAACATAAATCGATTTTATGTGTGCTGTTGTGGGCCGGTAAAACCCAGTTGAATTCATCACAAATTGCCCACATTACCGCCTCTAACTTTGCTAAATATTCGGTATTTTCAGGATAAATCAGTGATAAAATTAAAGCGCTTGCAAGAAGTTTTCTACGAGCAAAATAATCGTTCTCATATTCCGCCCTATCGCCTGTTTCAGCATATAAGTTATATTTTGAAACAAGTAGCGGCTCTAATGCTTTTTCACAAGTTTTGGCATATCTTTCCTTAAGAGTGTTTATTGTTTCGGTATATATTTGGTTATTACGAATATTCTCCCAAAATTCAGGCTTTCTTTGACTATTGTATATCATAACGTGCTCCTTAAAAGTAGCAAAAAAGTTTTTTAAATTTCTTTAATTAAAATACAACTGTTTGGCGCCATATCAAAGATTAAGTCACTCGTTGTTGCAACTAATTCGTTAGTGTGATTTTCGTCAAGTAAATAGATTTCATACTTGCCACTCTTACCAACATCAAGCTTTATCTGCTTGTTTTCTTTATCTTCATTATAGGTATAATAAGTAATTGTAGATAATACTTTGCCGTTTTTATCGACACCGCATAAAGTATAAATATCATCAACTGTATTTTCGGCTTTGATTTCGGCTTCCATATCATAAAACATACCAAACCAATATAAAGGATAGTAACCCTTTAAAGGTTTACAACTGTAAAAATCAAAAGCACCATTTAAGATACCTTGACGTGTATCATAATACATAAGCATATCAATAGAAGAATCTTGTGCTGCTGACATTGCAGCCATTGTGAATGCCGCACCCTTCATACCATGTATATCCATTATGCACTTTAAGTAAACCTCTTGGTCGGTCCAACCCGTTACAAAGTTCCACTCGTTAACATGACTTTCGGTATTTTCATATCCGTATTTAATAAGCAAATCTTTAATTACCTTTGCTCTATCGGTCATTATATCAATTTCAACATCATAAAAGTGCCATGAGAAAAAGTCCATTGGTACATTTCTTTTTTGCATTTCGCAAAGAAAATCGTTTGTCCAATCAGGCTTTTCCGCATTAAGAGCAGGTCCACCGATTTTAAGATGTGGGAATTTAGATTTTAAGTGCTTTGCAGCAATTTCAAAAAAATCAAAAAACTGAGCTTTTGTACCGCCCCAACAACGCTTATGTTCACAATCATCTGCATCTAAATCGGGTTCATTCCAAATTTCCCAATATTCAATATTAAGATGATAGCCGTCTGCCCAACCTTCGTTGTAATGAAGAATAACGTGTTCACAGATAACAGCCCATTTATTAAAATCTTTTGGTGGAATTGTACCGTGTTTTTTAATTTGATGTTCAATAGATTGTCCCAATCTAAAATAAGTTTGAGTATCGGCCTCTAAGCAGGTCAAAATTGCTTCATCAGTACAAGCAAAATCGTATGACTCCGGTAAATTTGGATCAGCATCGAAATTAGGGAAAATGGCAGTAATATCGTGAGCATATGGACCACCATAAACACTCTGTAGTGCAGAGTCGTGATTTCTTGAAAAAGGAATTCTTGCAGCCTTATAATCTTTCAAATTGCTTCTTACCTGGTCAGCCGCGTGTCTTTTATGCCAAGGGCCGCCGTTTGTTGCATTCATATATTTGAATTTGCCACATTTTTTTGATAAATCTAAACTTATTTTTTCCATAATAATCTCCTTTTTATTCCGGTTTTCTAAATCTTTTTAAAATCAGTACACTTATAGGTGATAACTTAATAGTATTAACTACCTTTTCGTTTGTTTCAATGTTTACCCACTCAAAATTTGTTTGAAGCGAAAATTCAGAACTTGTATAGTTTTCAATAAACACAAAATCGTTATCACCGTCTGTTCTCCTGTGAGCAGTAACACCAACCGGTAATTCGCCATCAAATACAGGTTTAATATTGCAATTTTTAACTATATCACCAATGATATAATCAGCAAAATCGCCTTGGTCACGAAATGCAATATAATAAGCCTTACCTTTACCATAATTATTTACGGTGACAGCGGGATAATCTTTATAAAAATCGGTTGTGTATACACCTAAGCTCTTAGCACCGCAAAGGTGTATAAGCTCGCAATAGTCAACCGCCTTAAACTCTTTGCCATTATTAAGTAATACTATATTTGAATCTTCTGGATATAAGGTGTCAATTTCTTCATTCCAAATACCAAATACGTCCTTTAATTTTCCACAAGGAAGGCCGCCAAAATGGCATAAATCGCTTTCATTTACGGTACCTAACATATAAGTAGCGATAAGATTACCGCCGTTTTCAACAAAATGGCAAAGCTTTTCTTCAAGATAACTATCTACCATATAAAGCATAGGAAGAATAATTACATCGTATTTGCTAAAATCATCTTTTTGACAAATTATATCTGTGTTTATTCCCCTTTCCCATAAGGGTCTGTGAAACTTTAATACCGTATCAATATACTTTTTATTTGCATTAGAATATCCTTGAGCATCTTCTAATGCCCACTGATTTTCTATGCTATGGAAAACGGCTACCTTAGACTCGGCTACTGTGCCTACGATATCGTCCATTTTTTTAAGTCGAGCGCCCAACTTTTTAACATCATTAAATACTCTTGTATTTTCGTGACCACAGTGATCTACAACTGCGCCATGAAACTTTTCAGAACAACCGCGACTTTTTCTCCACTGAAAATAAAGCACTGAATCAGATCCGTGCGCTACTGCCTGAAGTGATGAAAGCTCGTGCATACCAGGTCGTCTTAATTTGTTATAGGTCTGCCAATTTGTAGCACTTGGTGAGCTTTCCATAAGCAAAAACGGCTGATGCTTTAGTGATCGCATAAAATCGTGTGAAAAAGCTATTTTCTGAGCCATGTCAATATCTCTATGATCATTGGTCCAATAAGGATAATTGTCCCACGAAACAAAGTCGATGCTATCGCTAAGCTTGGCATAATCTATTTCGGTAAAAAGCTCCATTAGATTAGTTGTAATAGGAACATCGGGGGTAATTCTTCTGAGTGGCTCCGCCTCAGCGTTCATAAACTCTATATACTTATCACTGATAAATCTTTTCCAATCAAGATTTCTGCAGTGTGTTATTTTGTCGCTACGGGGTGAGGGCGGAACAATTTCATCAAAAGAAGAATATTTATGTGACCAAAACGATGTCCACCACTCGTGATTTAGTTTATCAATAGTTTCATATTTGTTCTTAAGCCAATTTCTGAACTCATTAATACAGTTTTCACAGAAGCATCCTGAAAAATTGTAATAGCCGCCATATTCGTTTGATAGGTGCCACGCTATGAGTGCAGGATGGTCTTTATATCTTTCGGCTAATTTTTCATTGATAATTCTTATTTTTTCTCTGAAAACAGGTGAATTGTTACAATGGTTGTGACGGCTGCCGTATTGATTTTTTATCCCATTTGCATCCACTCGATTGATTTCAGGATATTTTTTTGCCATCCAAGCAGGCTTTGAACCGCTTGGAGTTGCCAAAATAACGCGACCACCTGCATTGTATATATCGTCCATTGCCTTATCAAGAAAAGAAAAATTGAACTCTCCCTCTTTTGGCTCTAACTCACTCCAGGCAAAAATTCCAAGGGTCATTTCATTACAGTTCGCAAGCTTCATAAGGCGCATATCTTCTAATAATATCTCAGGATAAGCCTGCCATTGATCCGGATTATAATCGCCTCCGTGCAACATATGAGGGAATCTTTCGATGATAATTTTTTTCATTTTTTCACCTTAAACACAAATCATACGCCACCATATAAAAACAGGCAGCGTATGCTTTATAAATTTTTATTGAACCTTTTTATATGTATCTACATATACCTTAGCTGATGCACCGTATTTAAGAGTTAACGAATCCTCATTATCCATCGTTACGGCATAAGCCTCATGAAGCTGATTATTAAGGGTAACAGTGATTACAGCATCCTTATAAGTATAGAAATAATTACCTGAAAGCGAGGTTAAAGAATTGGACAAATAGAACTTATAATCCTCGGTAATAATTAGATACTTCGTCTCATAAGTTTCTTCTTTATCATCAACCAAATGAGTAACTATTTCCCATTTACCCACAATAACATTAGGGTCACTTAAGTCAACCTCTTCAGTAGTAGTATCCGAAGAAGTATCGTCTGTATCATCATTTTTATCATCGTCTGCATTGGGTTTTGAAGAGTTGTTTTTATCCTTAGTTTCATCAATTACTATAGTAGGCATCTCTATAATTTCCTCTTCACAACCGCAAGCAAATGAAAAAATCATTACAAGCAACACAAAAAGTGATATTATTTTTTTCATATATAACTCCTCCTATTATCCTGTAATACCAACACGGTCGATAGACTGAACGAACTTTCTTTGCAATATCATATAAAGTATAAGCATAGGAATAACAAATACCAAACAAGCCGCACATTTAGCGCCGATAAAATACGGTCCGTTCCAAATGTTTATTGTTTGAAGGCTTGTTGATAACTGGGCAATTTTAACTGCTAACGGGAAGTTTTCCGATGTATACATTACTGCAAGATAATAATCGTTCCAATGCCAGATAAGTGACAGAATAATTACGGTTGTAATAACCACACTTGACGACGGCATGGCAATTTTCATATATGTCTGTCTTAAATTTGCACCGTCAATCCAAGCAGCCTCTTCAAGCTCTTTAGGTAGCCCTTTATAGAACTGCATAAATATAAATATCAGCATACCTGCTTTTAAGCCTACCGCAAAAGCCGAGGGTATCCAGAATGCAAAGCCGGTATTGAGTATAGATATTCTGAAATCGGTTCCGAATATTTTATTGATAAGTCCGATAATGCCTAAAAAATCAAGATTTGAATAATTCATCATTTTAGGTACAATAGTCATTTGCTCAGGAACAATAATCATCAAAAACAATATTACTGTTAATATGCCCTTGCCTCTAAACTTAAATCTTGCAAGACCATAGGCTACAACCGAGCAACTTATAACCTCAATTAAAGCAGAAACAACCTCGAATGATAAAGTGCTAAGTAATGACGGAATAAATCCGATAACTCTCTCTGCATTTTCAAAATGCACAAGTGAAAAATTCTTAGGTACCCAATATACACCTGGGTCTATATAGTCCGCATAGTCTCTAAAAGCAAAACTGAGCATATAGATTACGGGATATAAAACCAAATATCCGATAGAAATTAGTATCACAAGCTTGAAAATCACGGTGAGGGCAGATGCAACCTTCCCTTTATTAACCTTTTTCAAAACAGGACTATTCATCTCACACCCACCTTACATCCATTTCTTAGCGAATATCTTATAAAACGCTACGCTAATAACCGCAACTATGGCACCAATTATTACAAAATACAGCCACAGCATAACTGAACTTTGACCGTAAGATTGTAATGCCATAAAACGATATGCCTGTGTCATTACAGAGTCCTCAACAGCGGTTATGATATCAACCATTGTAAATATTGCAACCAAGAAAAGTGTTCGGGTCATCATTGGGAATGTAATAAACCAAAACTCTTCCCACTTGGTAGCTCCCTCAACCTTAGAGGCTTCATAGAGTGTAGGCGGAATAGATTGCATACCTGAAAT
The DNA here is from genome assembly GCA_045577835.1 of Acutalibacteraceae bacterium. Taxonomy (GTDB): domain Bacteria; phylum Bacillota; class Clostridia; order Oscillospirales; family Acutalibacteraceae; genus UBA737. The sequence goes on from JAZNJD010000040.1 coordinate 174,196, forward strand.
GAACAGTATAATCTGTATACCGCATTTCCATGTTATATCCATAATTGTTGAAAGCACGGTTTCTATGTAATCAGCAATAATTGTTGGCAGACCTAAACTCTCTATAACGTCTGCCGCATCAAATATAGTTGAACGAATAGAAGCATCTGTTTCAATGGTATCAAGTGTCTGAGAACCTAGTATGGTCGCATACACAACGCCCGACGCTATGATAACAGTCATAAAGTATATTGCTCTGAAGAATAATCGTCCTCTAAACTTTGTGTTAAGAATAATAGCCAACACAAAACTAAGGATCATAATCGCAGGAAAGGTATAAAGAAAGTGTAAAATTGATTCTAATAAGTTATTTGTAAAATCAGGGTCAACCTTTAATACGGTATTGAAATTTTCAAAACCTATAAATTTAAGGTCGATAGAACCGTTTTGCAGGGTGGTATCGTTAAACATATATATTATAGATTGAATTAAAGGATAAATAAAGAAAATTATAAGTCCTACAACCCAAAAAGAAACGCATTTCCAACCATATTGCTCTTTAATGGCTTCTACGCCCTTCATTTTTTTCTTTTCCACAGTTCTTTTCCCCTTTCCTAATTTTTACTGAATATAAACGAATTTGGCTCTACTGTGCCAAGAGGTGTATCAAGCTTTGAATCACCGTAATTAACATATACTGTTGTTCCGTTAGAAAAAACAGTATGCCTTAAACCATTATTTAAAATATAATGTTCAGATATAGTCGCACCTTTAACAGTCTTATAGTAATCGGCTGTCGCTTTATAGGTGCTTACTATATCGTCCTTTAAATCATCATAAGAAACGCCGTGATAAAAATCGAATTCCTTTTTTAAGGCACCATCATAATTCTTAATAAGGGTATACGATAAACCAACACCCGCTTCGATTGAACGTAAAAGTAATTCATCGTTGTTATCCGTAAGATTAAGAGACGGTGAGAACATTGGCACGTAACCACCGAAAACCATCTGATAAAAGGGTATATCGTGTTCAAACGCATCATGACGGCTTGAAGAAAGCGGCGCATCAACAATAATGCTTGCGTTCATAGCAGCATAGCTGTTTGCATCGTTTGCCAAAACATTTAATTTATTCTTATTAGCGGATTTAAAAATATTTGAAATGTCCTCACCCATAGCTGCTTTTGAGAAATATTTTTGATTACTGTAATCTGAATACGCAAGATTAGAGGCAGAATCAAGAGCGACAGAAGAAAGACCTAAATCCTTTGCCGTTTCAATCATTTTTTCTGCAACACTTGAAAGTTTATCTCTTGAAATGAAATAGAACAGATTACCGTCGCTATTATCGGTAGCAAGTCTGTATTTAACCTTAGCAAATTTCTGTTTTGTTGTGGTTATAGCTACGTCTGTGGTTGCAGAAAAACCGTTTCCGCTCTTGTTAATACCTACTATATCAAAATCAAAGAAAACATCGTTTCCTTTGGTGTTATTGAGAAAATTGCTAAGTCCTTTTTTACCGCCGAGTTTTGAAGCTACAGTAAAGTCGCCAGCAACCTTACTTACATGCATACCTGTATTACCGAAGCCTACTAAATCAATGTTTAATTTAGCGCCTGTGAGTTTAGATATTTCCTTAGAAATTGTTTCGGCTTCCTTTAAGGTTGTTGTAGCAAAAAACTTTCTTGAAGGAACGCCTAACACACTTGTATCAATCATCGCGCCGCCAAGAAATTTAACCGTTAAATCATTTGATTGCTCTTTCTTTTCAAGTCCTTTATCCTCAAGATAGTTTTTATAAATCCGAGCCATATTCGCATATGACGCTTCTTCATTTATAAGAGGATAAAACGAAACAGAAATCTCGGTTAAATTAAGTGCTTCGGCATACTTCATAGAGTTTTCCGCACCCTGAAGGAATTTGTTTGATACGTTGGTTTCGCCACGTAAAGCAAATTCTGAATAAACAGTAGAATAGCCTACACGCTTGTTGAAGGCATCTAAAATTATTGAGCCTGATTCAGCGGCGCTATCAACAATAGCAAACATACCGCGATTGCCAAACTTGGATCCGTAAACCGGCATTTTTATAGTTTTTTCATTGCTTTCTTCTGCCCAAGTTTTGCGGTCTGACATTCCGTCTGTTCCATAAATTTCAGATGAGTATGATGAGCTTATATCGTTTTCTTTATTCATATAAACGAGGGCACCACTACCTGAAGGATAAAGAATATAGGAATCATCCGTCATATTTTTTGTGCTACACATAAAGGGTGCAACTGCAATAGTATGGATAAAATATTCCTGACCGTTTTCTGCTATTTTGGTTGGATCAATCTTAATTCTAAGGCCATCCTCAAAAAGAAGATACTGAACAGGAACAGATACCTTTAAATCCCTGAAAACATAGGTGATTCTGATACCGTTTTCAATCTGACTTACCGAAAAATCACCATCATTTATTGCTTCACAGCCGTAGCCTGTTTTAAGCTCATAGGTCTCTTTTCTCACACAATCAATCGTTACTGAAGAAAACATTTTTAAATATGTATCGGAGCGCATTTCGGATATGTCTTCAACATTCAAAAACTCGTTTGGCACGTTACTCCAAATGTGTCCGTCAGCTTTATCAAGGAGTAAAACTCTGCGGTTTTCTGAGTCCCAAGAAAGCTGAAATTTATCGTTTTCAGCCGCAACAGTAGAAGCTATATTATATGTTTGTAGCTTTTCGTTAAACATATAAGGCATTATTACATTTGCTGTATTAGAGCAGCCTGTAAAGGATAGGCACAAAGTGAGAATTATAAACAAACAAAAGAACTTTTTCAGCATTTTATAATCCTCCTTTTACCTATAAATCAATTCATTTACTATTGTCATAATAAATGAGTAAAGTTGTTGTGCTAACAAAAATACTATAACACCAACAAAAATTACAACTAAAATGCCGAATATTGACATAACAGTTATTCCCAAGAATTTTCCAAAAGAAACATCGTGGATAGCTATTAGTCCAAAGACGAACATAATAACAGTATATATAAGCAGAGCTGTTGTCATTATGTCTATAAAAGCTCCACCTGACAGTGATACAAAATTAGTAAGTATCGCATAAGCAAAATTAGAAATTATAAGAGGTGTCAAGCTATAACATGTAACGATATAAATCTCTTTGAGCGTACCTCTGCCCTGCATAAGCGTAGCAACGCCCCAGTTAGCAATTGTAAAGAGTAAAACCGCACCGATAGTTTTAAAAAGTGTTAAAACAGAGTTGAAGCTACCCGTGTTGTTTCCTATAAACTGGAAGCCACTCCATTCGCTCTTTGCAACGGTAGACAAATAGCAAAGAATCATCAAAACAGTAGCAATACCAACCGAACCAAGATTTTTTTGCTTGATTGTAGTGAAGGTTTCAACCGGTGATGTTAAAACACCCATAGCAAGCTTAACCTTCTCAGATTTTATAAGAACAATGTTTTTCTTTTTCTTAAAGTAGATACCAACACCTAATGCCGCTATAATAAGGATTGCAACAACAGCATAAATATTAAAGTTGCTTGACAGACGCTCTTTGCGAAGCAATGTGTAAGCCTGATCGTAGGTTTCAAGATCCTCTGCTTCCCTTGCAAACTCTAAAGCTTGTTCATATTTTCCTACCGCAACATAAGACTTTGCAAGTCCTCTATATGCTAACTGATTGTTTTTATCCTGTGAGGAAACTTTTTCCCATAATTCCTTAGATTCTGCATAATCGCCGTTTATAACTAAAGCCTGAGCAGTCATAAACATTTTACCATAGTCAGTTCTTGAGTAGATTAAAATGTTTTCTTTTCCTTCATCGAGAACAACTACGTCCTCACCGTTTAAGGTAATTGCAGAAATTTTCTTTGGGGCGCTTTGCTGATTAACGTCACCGTTTCCGCCACCGAAAACTGCGATATGATTACATTCGCTATCGTAAATAAATATTTTACTTGCTTCTCGGTCAACCGCATAAATAAATCCATTATCGTCTGCAACAACGCTGCAAACGTTGGTGTCTATACGCCAAGAGGGCGGTCTAAAACGCACTGTAGATTTAACAGGATCTGCAAAGGTAGTTTCTTCTGAATTTTTAAGAACGTTTGCACCACCGGGATTAAGTCTTTTAATCTGACCGGTTTCCACCTTATTCTCACCCGTTCTGCCGGTTGCGGTGTAAACAAAATCCATTGAATCAATATACAAATCAGTAAACTGATACGGTAGTTTTTTGGCGCTGTTAGCCCTTTTTTCGTTGGTCATTGTAAGCTTTTCCCATAAGGTTTTAAGAGCGGTAATAACACCGGTTTCAACCATATTACTTCCATAAAAACCTAAAAACTCACCTTCAGGGCTATAAAGAATAGCACCGTAATATGAACCTTCGCTTAAAACATACATGTAATTGCTCGAATCAACTGCAATTTTTATAGGTTTAAATGTAAAGTCTTCAGGAATCATATCCGATTCAGGCAGAAGAATGATGCTCTCTACGCTACCGTCAAGATTCAATTTCAAAACACGGCCGTTGGTAGTATCACAGATAAAAAACTTACCATCACGACATTCAATGCCCTGTGCACCTGTGAAATCTATCTCTTGACCGTTAAAACTTGTTTTTCCAAAGGAATATTTAAAATTATACTTCTCATCAAGCACAAAAACGGTTGATGCTTCAGAATCAAGTATATAAATATTTCCGTCATTATCGTTTGTAATATCGGTTAAAGAGGTATATTCAAAACCTAAATCCTTCTTATCTAACTCTTTTGAAAAAGTGTAAGAGGCCTTAGTGCTATACGCTCTTTTACTATTATCCCAGTAAATATACGTATCGTTGGGAACCTCGTCCACCCTAACAGATGAAGCGGAAGCATTTAAGCTGAGCGTAAGTGTAATCAGAGCTACGATAATGAGGGCTACCGATTTTTTCAAAAATAACTTTCTCATAATCTACTCCTTTATACCCGCACTGTTCATTGATTCCAACACATTGCTTTGGGTTATCATATATATAAGGATTGGTGGTATCATCATTATAACAGTTACGGCCATAGCACTACCAGAACGTGCTATACCGCCTGAATTTATGTTAGCCATAATTGTAGGCAGGGTTTTGAGTGTTTCGCTGAAAATTGTACCGTCTGGCACAGTTGACCAAACTGCCTGGAAGCCAAACAGTGTCAACGTCATCATACAAGGCTTAACCATAGGCACTATTATCTGTGAAAAAATCCGCATCTGACCTGCACCATCAATTTTAGCGGCCTCGAGTATAGCCTCAGGTACGCTACCGTCTATATACTGCTTCATAAGGAAAACGCCCATAGAAGAAGCACAATAAGGCAAAATATAAATCCAATATGTATCTACTATTCCCATATAAGAAAAAATAAGATACTGCGGAATTGCCAAGGTAAAGCCGTTAAATAACAATGCCACCTGAACACCTGTTATAATTATGTTGTTTACACGCATTCTGGTTTTTGAAAGAACAAAGCCTGCTGCGGTAGAAATAAATACATATAACAGCGTTGTTATTACTGTAATGAAAACACTGTTGAAAATATATTTAGAAAGCGGAATGCGCATATTTGAAAGCAATGACGGCAAAGCCGCAAAATTTTCAAAGGTAGGACGATTTACAAAAAATCTCGGTGGAAAAATAAGTAACTCATCAATAGGCTTAAAAGAAGTGCAAACACAATATATAAGCGGTAAAACCGAGAACAAACCGAACGCTATTAAAAACAGAACATAAAAGAAATTTCCCGCTTTAGAACGAGTATATCTCTTTCTTTGATCTGATGCTTTACGGTCTCTTTTAAAGATTGTGGAAATGACCGATTTTTTTCTTAACACTTTAGTTGCTGACATCTATCGGACACCTCCATTACTTACCTGTTTTATTTAGTAATTTGCTAACTAAAGTTCTTGTTGCAAACATCATCGCAAACAAAAGAACCGAAATTGCACTTGCATAACCCAATTCGTATTTAACATTACCTACATCAATAAGATAGGATACTATCGTATCAACCGAATTATTAACGCTTGGATAACCTGCTAATGCCTTTGGAATTGCACTAATTGAGAATGCACTCGCTATCTGCATTACTGCACTGAACATGAGCATATTTTTCATTGAAGGTAGGGTTATATACCACAACTCTTGCCAACGATTTCTAATGCCGTCAATAGAACCTGCCTCATACATTTCATCGTTAATATTTTGCAGACCTGAAATGTTGGCAAGGAAGGATACACCCATACCCTGCCAAAGCTGAACCATAACAACGATAGGCATAACAAAGCTTGCATCCTTAAGCCATTTAACAGGTTCAGAAATTGCGCCTAAAGACAGCAATAAGCTGTTTATATAACCATAGCTATCGTTGCTGAATGCTACCTGCCATATAAAATATGCGTTACCGACAAGAGACGGTGCATAAAACATAAAAGAAAGAATTGTTCTAGTCATAGGCTTAAATTCGTTTAAAAACCATGCAAGGATAAATGAAAGCAAAAAGCCTAACGGTCCTGTAATTACCGCAAGAACAATAGTGTTTTTTAAAACCGCTAAAAAGTTGTTATCACCAACAAACATTCTTCTGTAATTATCAAAAGCTGCAAAAGAAGGGAAATTTATCATATCAAAATCAAAAAAGCTTAAAACTACGGAAGAACATATTGGAATTACTGTAAACAAAAGAAAGAGTATAACAAACGGAGCTAAAAGTAAATAGTTAGCAAGGTCAGGTCTATCGTAACTTTTTTTGATTTTGTTTTCTTTAATCATAGACTATTCCCTCCTTAATTATACTCACTGATTTTACGGGCGATTTCATCGTTAGCAATATTGCCCCATTCTATTAAAACGTCTTTATGATTTTTTCCGTTGGTCATAACATTCCAGAAAGCTTGGTCAACTGCTCTTGAAACATAATAACTACCGGGAACCTCATTTATTTCTTTAATATTATTTAGCTGTTCTGATAAAACAGGAACATCAGCAGGCTTCCATGAAAGGTTTTCAAACGCCTCAACTGTAGCTAATGGAACTCTTGCAGTAGCACCGATTATAGATTCAACATTGTTGTTATAGTCAAGCTGAGTTTCAGCTAAAGTCCACCACTTAAGGAACGCCCACGCTTCCTTTTGATTTTTTGAAGCAGAAAGGATTGAACAACCTGTTCCGCCACCTGAAATGGTTCTGTTTATCTCACCTGTTTCACTATCTGCGATACCGGGCACTAAGGCTATACCCCATCTTCCGTTAATTTCGGGCGCAGCCTGTGCTAAGGTGTTATAAAGCGTATAGGTAATAACGCCAAGCGGCATAGTACCGAGTCTGAATCGGTTGTAGAAATCGGCGTCGGTAGGTATCTTATAGAGAGTATACATATCAACCCAATATTTGAACGCTGATACAGAAGTTGCAGTGTCAAAAGTTGTTTTATTAAGCTCGTCATTATAAAATGATCCGCCAAACTGCTGTAAAATTGTAGGATAAAGGTTAAGATTACCTATACCAGTATTAACGGTTGTTTCAGAAGCAATCTGTGTATACGGAATATATGAGTTCATATTATTGCGCTGAAGCACCGCGGTTGCCGCAAGGTATTCATTCCAAGTATTTGGAACTTCAATTCCCAATTGGTCAAGTATATCCTTACGGTAGAACATCATATAAAAGGTCTGTTGGTCGGGTAAAGCATAAGTTTTACCGTTATATTGATACGGCAAAGTTCCTGAAGATGCAAAACGAGGTAAAACTTCCTCAAAATCCTCAAAAGAAGATAAATCAACAAGTGCTCCACGCATCGCAAGATTTACAGGCTCGGTTCGTGATAAATGAAGAGCTAAATCAGGCGCGTTATTTGAAAGGATACCCTTTACAAGTGAAGCATTAACAAGCTCAACGTTAACGGTTACCTTGTAACCTAATTCCTTTTCAGAATACTCAGTAAAGGATTCTTGAATGAGGTTATTAAGAACCATCGCCTGATCTCTGCCCCAGTTAACCCAGATCTTTAAAGTCTTGTTTTCTTTGTCCTCAACGGAAATTGCACCATAGTCATCTGTGAAAGATATTAAGAACCGCTTAAATCCAAACTTGAACTTTTTAAAGAACGATACTCTTTTAGGAGAGAGTTCTGCGTTTGGTGCATATAACTCTATTGTGTCAATGCCAAGCGGCATTCTTTTCATTTCAAAAAGCCATGAACTGAGTGTTGTATAGTTGGAATAAAAATCACTGATATAAACCTGTGCTGTATAAGGATTGTCCTTCATATTTTTAAGCACACGGGACATATTTTTAACAGCTGCTATCATTGTGCTGCCATCTTCCCCGGTAAGCTCTTTTAATTGCTTAGCTAACTTATTGAGATTTTTAATGTTGCTGCTTAATCTTTTGTCCCAATCGGTAACCTTTTTGAAAAGGTCATAGTCTCGGTTGGCATCAGGTGTTTCACCCGTAATTATAGTAATATCTATATATAAATCACCTAAAGCGGCGGTAATATCGCTCATCGCATTATAGGAATCGCTAACCTTGCCGAGGGTTACAGATAAAGAAATCTCCTGTAATCCTTCCTCTAAATATATAAGATACGGTTTGCCCTCATCATCAAAGAAGCCTGTATAATTCCAATTTGTATCGTAATGGAATTTAAGATACTTAGCCTCTTCAAAGGGAGTTTTTCCGTTAATTTTCAAATGTCTGTAAGAAATACTGTTTATAACAGTATTTTGTAAATATGTAAATCCTAATTTATAAAGTCCGCTTGCAGGCACGTCAACCTGCCAAATTATTTCATCACCATTTTCCTGCCAAGATGTTCCTCCGATATGGTTTAATACATCCTTTGTGGCTGAGGAAGGTGTAAGCTCAGCAGAGCTTCTGTCACACTTTGCAATAAGTGAACGGGATGTTTTATAAATCGCACTTTCGCCCTGAATGGAAATTGTTTTTCCAGAATAATCCTTATAATTATTATTTTTATACTCTTTCTTTATATCTTCATAGGATAAAATTTCTTCGGGAGCTACTGCGCTAAGGCTTATGATGTTCACCTTTTGTGAGCAATCAACAATAGAAAAGGTGTGTGCTCCCTCTTCTAAGTAAACAAACAAGGCTTGCTCGTCTGTGTTATTTTCGGTCATAAATCTTCTGTTTATTACCTTTTGAGCACTTTCCTGCTTAGGGGCTATTTCGTTTTGATGTACGTCGCTTCTTTTCTCGCCGTTATCCTTCCAAAGACGTGGCAAAACAACTACAGTATTTTCCTCTAAAATATTCTTGCCGTCAATTTTAAAGGAAAGTGATAGATCATTACTTTGCGTCGTGTCCAACAAATATGAAACAGCGATATTATAATAACCTGCTTTGTTAACGGTTAAATTATATACTGCTATATCGTCTTGAGTTGTTATATAAACAGAGTTGTAGTTTTTTCCGTCCATATCGGTGCAATCATTATTGATTGCACCGATTGAAACGGAGGAATCAAATGCAAAATCAATATTAGTCAAAGAATAATCATATACGATATCGTCTGTATTATTTTTGGAAACAATAGGTTGTGAAACCAAATTGTCAGTTGTTTCAACATCATTATCTGCATAAGAAACCATACTGAATACACCAAGCATCATTGCTAAGCACAAAGCAGCAGATACAACCTTATGTGATATTTGTTTGATATTTATTTTCATTTGGTTTCACTCACCTTATTTTAAATTAACCTTTAAATCCGTATTCTAACTCGCTCATACTCGGAATCTGATAAAGTCTTACATAATCAACAGCATAATCAAATTCCGTAGCATCTGTTTCGGGATCGTATTTGGGACCGTATGCAGTATTGCCTACTCCGCATCCCATAATTAAATATAGTTTTTGTCTGAAAGTATCGATTTCATCGGGATTTTTTGAGAAGTCATAGGTGAAGAAGGTAATTCCGTCAACCGCAAATCTATAATAATCCTCATTCCAATCCAATGAATAAATGTGATAATCGTCAGCCAATGTGTCCTTATGCTTGTCAACATTATATCTGAAACGCTTCATATCGGTAAACTCACTACCGTCAAGCGAGGTGTGAGCCCACATTGTTGTTCCGTCCCAAGTAGGCTGTCTGAACCACTTATGTATGTTAGCCGAAAATCCTTGCAGATTACCAAAATTCTCAAGAATATCTATTTCTGCATTTACGCCATAATAATCAGCATTTATCCATATAGTAGCGACAGCAGGATTATCAGGCATTTTAGCCCTTACTTCCAAGCAGCCGTATTTGAACCAATAACTGTTTTTTGTAGAAAGCTCTGATACTTCAAAATCCTTGTCCTTTACATAAGATGGCATATGTAAGCTACCATCCTTAACAAAGGCAATATCGGTACCTTTTTGCAAATACTGACCGCCAAGACTTGAAGTACCTGTTGCATTTACATAAGTGCTCCAGATATTCTTATCTAACGTATCAGAATTAAACTCATCAGCTAATGTTAACTTATAAGTATTCTGACTCGACTTATCAACCTTTTTCTTAAGTTCAAAACCATCGGTTATATTAAGCTTTTTATTTGATTTTTTAGCCTCAGAAATCATATTATTAAAAGCTGTTATACCATAGTAAAGCGAAATGGAATCAGACGCTTTAATAACCAATTTCTTGCCAACCTGCTTGATTACATATTCATCTTTGGCAGGTATAACCGACCTTGACTCTGAACGGTTAAGGTTGCCGATAAGAATTTCTTTAGCAGTATTTAAGTAACGCTCGTCATCTCTACCAAGTTCAATATGGAAATTCTTAATTAAATACTGACTTAAATCATCAATTGCTCTTCCGTATACATATTCCATATCTTTTGGATATACAAAACTGTATTCGGATATAGAAGAGCCTGAGAGATTTATTGCAGGAAGATTATATATAGGTGCATATAAAAGCTCATAACCCTCGCGCACAAAACCCCAGGTAGTTTTTGATTTACAGAATGTTTCAATAAACCATTTCATACCCTTTACTGTGCCTGCATCAGAGGTTCCTGTAATTACAATTTTCTTACCAATAACCTGAACTATAAAATCATCATAACAGTTTCCGCGGTTTGCCTTTATCCTATTAATAGCATCGGAAGATTCTTTGCGGTTTGTAGTACCTAAAAGAATCTCATAACCCAAATCCTCGTTGCTGTCAATCATAGCAGTTGGAGAGCATTTAAGCGCTCTGTTCATATTTGATCTAAATTCCTTAACCGATTTCTCAAAAGCATCAGACGAATTTTTAGAATAAACTATCTTGTAAATAAATTCATCGTTTTCGTTCATAAAAGGAACTGCGTTTGGAAGGGTTGAGAGAAGATTTTTAAGTTCATCGAGCTCGGGTGGATGCTCATCCTTTTCTTTGGTCTCATAATATATTCTTTCGGTTTTGGTTTGAACTATCTTTCCTGCAGGGCCACCACATGCAGTGAGAAAACAAACAAAGGAAAGCATAAGTGCAACTAAAGCTATTAATTTTTTTGAATTTTTCATAAACTTACACCCTTCCCTTTCGTTTTTTTCTAACCATTATGATAATTACAACAGCAGCGCCGATAGCAACTAACGCACCTAAAGAAGCATAGAACACTACGGTATACCAAACATAAGAATTACAGGTGAGAATATCCATAAATGTTAATGGATTACGCTCTCTGTTAATTGAAACAGATTTTTTTGTATTAGTAACCGTTTCGCTATAATCACCATAAAGTTCCTGCAGTTCATTAAGTCTTGAGTATACGTCAAGTCTTGAATCGAGAATTTCTTGCTCTTTTTCAGGAGTAATTTCAGGTATTATACCATTTGCATCCTTCTTAACAGGAACATACTCTGTATATTCAACCTCTTCACTCGGTGTTGCAGCGCCTAAATACTTAATTGTAATATCATCAATATAGATACTGCAGTAACCTGGTGTCTGAATTGCAAGATAATATGCCGAAGACATAAAGTTAAATGTTACCTTATGCCATTTCCTATCTGTTAAATCTTCAATAGCAACTATAGCCTTCATCTCATCTGTTAAATCCCATGCGAACTGTGAAGATGAGCAGGAACCTATCTTAATGGCTCCGTTTGTATGGTCATATCTATCCATTTTCACCCACATTGTAACTTCATAAACGTCACCGGGTGATAATTGTGCCGATCTTGATACTAACATCGCATTGTTGAACTGATAAGAGTCTCCCTTACGATGCAACGAATAGCTACCGTCATGAACATTTGCATAATTAAAATTAGGCAAATTCAAGCTGTAGATTTCGTAATCCGCGTCGCCACCTATAAGATTTTTAAAATTCAAGGTTGATCCTTCAAAGTTTTGAAGGATAGTTTTTGGCACAAGCTTAGCGTAAACAGTTCTTGTAACGGTGAAGTAATCCTCAAAGTCTACGGTCTTTTCAAGTGTCGGAGAATTATACCAACCAACGAAGGAATAACCCGGTACATTTAAATCAACAGGAAGTTTATATTCATCGCCAAGCTTACCTGTAATACGTTGTGTAGAACCGCCGATAAGACCTGTATTCATAACAACTGTAATGTTTTCAGGGTCAATAGACTGTATCTTCACGTTATCAAAGTATACCTTCATACCACTCTGATTAGTTGTGCAAAGGAATAGGTTGAAACCACCAGGAGAAGAAAACGCGGTTGAATAGGTCATAGTGGTTGTTATCCACTTACCTGTTTCAACGTCCTCGTTTACGATCATTTTACCCGAGGTTGTTCCCTGCCATGCGTAATAGTTATCCTGTGATCCTGTTGCGAACCAGAAAGAGAAATTACCACTGTATTCTTCAACAAAAACATCAACAGAAATAATATACGTGGTGTTATCAACAAGTCTGAATGCTGTTGCATCAACATCCTTTAGAGCAATAGCCTTTGTATCATTTCTCCACTTAGGATCCTTAGCGTCGATCTTGATTGCAGAGCTACCGCTTGAAGCCCTCTCACCGCTAACTACTTTACTACCGTTAATCAATGTATAACTCCAAGTTTTATCGCTACCGACACCATCCTGTGAATAGTGACCTGAGTTTTCAAAGTCAACCGATACAGTACCGTCAATATCCCATTTAGCATGAGCAGTTTTCTCACCTGCTACAAATGTTTCAGAGAACAGCTGTGCATAGGTATACTGATTGTACCATTCTAAAAGCTTGTAACTTTCACGAATTCCGTTGGGGAATTTAATTGTGTCGCCAACCTTACCTACAATATACTTGTATTCAAGGTCAACAAGAGTTTCACGATAGAAAGAGTCGTCAAATGCAACCGCACCCATATCGCTTGTTAGTTCCTTAATAGAAACATTATCAATATAAAGCTCGGTATAGGTTTCGGAAATGGTACGAACACTAAGGAAAAGTTCGTTTGCGGTATCAACTGCAGTGGCACCTGTAAATACATATTCAACCTTTTGCCATGTATTTTCAGTAGTGAACATATCGTTAATTCGTGCTGCACCGACACTTGCCGTTTGAAGCTTATAATTTGTATTTATATTATCACCCGAAGCAGCGCTAAGTTGGATATCTACACGTGAATTAAGTGTCTTAACGTAAACATAAAGGGTCATAACATATTTTTTATCTTTTTCTATGATAATTCCGTTGCCTGAAGCACCTGAATTACCTGTAAGTTTAACGGTTGATTCCTTCTCAGATAAAAGTTTACTTGCATCAGGGTCATATTTATAACGGAGCGAGGTATTGCCCTTATAAGCAAAATTGCTTGAAATACTAAATACCTCTTTAGCCCTCTGATTTGCTGCACTTTCGATTAGCGAAGTGTTATAAGACTCGAAGTTTTCTACCGTTACAACTTCAGAAGTAATATCCCAACCCGCATAAAGTTTAATATTACATTTTGCAGTTGGATATGTAACATCAAAGTCAGAAACCTTAGAAGTAAAAGCAGAATCATAATACCAACCTGAGAAGATTTTTGAACCGTTGGTTGGTGTAGGCAATGTAGCCGATTTGCCGGGCTCACCCTTAATAGATTCAATAACAGTACCGCCGTTGGTATCAAATGTAAATGAAGTTTCTTGACGAAGTTCAATATCATCTACATAAATTTTTCCGTTATTATCGCCTTCAAATCTAACAAAGAAATAAAGATAATCGCCGCAAACTGAACCCTCTGTAATAATATCGGGTGTAGCACACATTGAAGCATTTGCCCATTCGTTGCTTGTTGCCTTAACGGTTACAGTAGCAATAATATTATTTGCTTTATTAAAGTCGCTCTTTGAAGCAGAAGCAATACCGAAGGTTATTTTTCCACTGTAATTATCGGTTTTATATCTGAAATATACAGGGTATATGTTTGCGGGAGAAATACGGATTGCATCGCCGCTCTTGAACATATTAAGATAAGCAATACCTGTATTTTCTGTTGTCGCAGAAATATTACCGCTAAGAAGATTGTGCTTAAAGCCTGTTAAATTAGCCTCAGATGGTGGTGGCAGAGTGAAGGTCATTTCTGCCTCTGTATCAACCTTTATAAACTTTGCATAAGCGGTAATGTCGTTTTCTGCAAACTTGGTTCTTGTAAACTTATTTTCAAAATCTGCATCCTTATACCAACCTTCAAACACATATCCCTTTTTGAGAATATCGGTTGGAAGGGTTAGCTTATAACCTACTCTACCCATTAGCGGAGATAGGTCGGTGTTAGCAAGAGTAACCTTTGTAGCAGCCGCAATTTCAACATTATCAACTATTGCAGCCTTACCGCTGCCGTTACCGTAAACCGATAAAAGGAAGTTACTGTTTTTTGTAGCAGTTACCTGTGCTGAGAGTGTATAGACGGTATAACCACCCTGATTTTTTGTGCTTACAAGTGTGAATTTATCCGCAGTTTTAGCATAAACAACGGGTGGATTTGAAGATGCCCAAACATAATCATCAATACGAATATCAACTGTTTTGCTTGAAAGCGCATCTCCCTGAAGCCATAATTCGAACTGAATTATATAATTTTTATTTGTCGCCGCTACCTTTTTTGTATAGTTATTACTGAGTAAAACTGCACGGTCAGGATATGCCTTTCCTGAGGTTATGGTTGCCGGAAATACCATTTGCTGATTCTCGTATTTTACAGTTGATGAAGTGTAATAACGCCATCCTGGATTACCGCCTGAATAGCTTGAACCAAAATCAACAAAATCAACAAAGCTTGGGTCTTCGGTATATTCTATCGTTATTTTTTGGCTTGATTTTAAAGGCGCAGTTTTGATATCTGTGGACTCAAAATAGCCATTTTTATCAACAGCGCTACCGGGTATTAAATCGGCTAATTTTTCACCGGGGAATGCCGAAATATAGCCTAACTCATTTCCCTGCTTATCAACACAAAGATAGGAATATTCTTCTAAAATATATACGTTATCAAGAATAACCTCGTTAGCGTTTCCGGTTCCGTATACGGATAATAAAATGTTTGTGTTGGTGGAAGATGAAATTTCCTGTGATAGTGTATATACGGTATAGAAACCCTCTGTTCTACTGCTTACAAGGTTATAGTTGCTTGCCTTTTCATTCTTGTATTTGTAGGTTGCAGTATCCCAAACCTGAGAGCCTAACTGAATATCTACGTTCTTTGAATCAAGAGTTTCACTTTTAAGCCAAAGCTCAAACTGAAGCTCATAGCGCTTATTAGCCTTAATAAGACTAACACTTCTGCTGTTTGATAAAAGTACACTTCTATCACCGAAAGCCTTACCCGAATTGATGCTACCGCTAAAGGTCATAGCCTCATTTGTGAGTTTAACTAAGCTGTTAGCATAGTAACGCCAGTTAGGAATACCAGAGCCGTCACGATCGTTCTTAGCATAGGAATCGCCAAAATCAATATACTGTAAAACATTGGTAATTTCAGTATATTTAAGAACTATTTTTTGATCAGCATCTTCAGGGAAAACCTGTGAACCTACTACCTCACACTTATAATCTTCAAGAATGAAGTCGGTGCCGCTGATAGCATCCATAATATCATCGCCTGCAAAAGCAGTAATAGTGCCAAGAGATTTGCCCTCGCTATCCTCAACGTCGTATGTATAGAATTTGCTTATAAGAGCGCTATCGATGTAAATGTGTGTTGATCCGTAAAGAGAAACAAGTATATTCTCAAAAGAACCGTTTGCGGGTGCTGTTACATCAAATTCAACAAGATAAACCTTTGAATTATCAGTTAAGGTTTCCTGAGATTTAACATAATTTTTAAGTGTTGCACCATCAACGGTTAATGTATCAGCGTGGGTAGCGGCGCCAAGAGTTGTACCGTATTTAAGTTCTAAGGTATACTCTGAAATATCGCTCCAAGAAATAAACTCAAAGGTTAAACGATATTTTTTGCCAGACTTTACAGTAGCCTTAGTGACATCATTATTAAGAAGCACTGCTCTGTCTGCAAAGTTTACTGAAGCTGATGAGGTATCGTTAAATTTAATCTTGCCGTCTGCCCATAAAACA
This sequence comes from Acutalibacteraceae bacterium, assembly GCA_045577835.1. Taxonomy (GTDB): domain Bacteria; phylum Bacillota; class Clostridia; order Oscillospirales; family Acutalibacteraceae; genus UBA737. Next base: position 190,743 of record JAZNJD010000040.1, read on the forward strand.
TAGGAAGAACTGCTTGGAATATAGTTGTCTTTATTGCCTTTGGCATAAGACGCACCAAAATCAATTCCTGCAACAAGATTATCCTTTCCTTTATATGACAAAACAATCTTTTCGTTATTATTATCAGGATATACTGCTGGGGTTACAGAAATATCGTAACCAAACTTTTCAAATTCTGATCCCTTTAAGCTTAAAGCAATATCTTCACCGGGGAAACCGTAAATCTTACCAAGTTCATTATTATTTTCATCGGTAAGTGTATACTCGTTAGCACCGTAAAGATATACGTTATCTACGTAATAGGTGCTGCCGCTTCCAAGACCGTATACACTAAGCGCAAGATTACAGTTAGCACTGAGTACTGGTGCCGTAAACTCCTTAGAAAGCGTATATACGGTGTTTGTTCCTGAAACAGTAGAAGATACTATCTTTAATGCAGATAACTTATCAGTTATTGTAGGTGTAGCCGAAACAGGATACCACAAACCGTCGTTTGTATAGAATTTAAGCTGACTGCTTAAATTTGTAAATTCTCCTGCAGGAATAACAACATCAAAAACTATTTTGTATTTATTTTCACTTTGAATTTTTGGGGTTGTTCTTGAGTTAGTTACAAGAAATGCACGGTTATCAAACGAGTTGCCTGAGTTTGTATTACCTGCAAACTGCATTTGATCGTTTACGATTGATGTTTTTCCGTCACCGCCGGTGGTGAAATAACGCCAACCGTTATCCGCATAATCTGAGCCGAAATCAATATACTCAAGATAATCGTTGCTTGATGCAAAGGATATTATTGGTAATGAAGTTAGAACGATTAAAACAGCAATCAAAATCGCTATTCCTGATTTTATCCTTTTCATGCAAGACCTCCTTGCTTTTTACTTTGATAACAGGCGAGTTTTTTGCTAGCTCGCCTGTTTTAATTAGTATCTTAATTATTTTTTATCCGATATTAGCTTATTAGCCTTCTTCACACAGTAATCAAGTTTCTGTGAAACCTTATCGATATTTGCAGTAATCTGTGCAGGTGTTGATGTGGTAAGCTCATTATAGAATACCTTAAAGTTATCATACTGAGTTAAAACAACACCATCCATCTGAGGATTACTAAAGTTCTTAAGCTTTTGGAGTTCATAGTGCATATTCTTTGCTCTGTCGTCCTTAAAGATTGCATCAGAATCATACCAAGCATCATTAAGGAAGTATCTTAAGAAGTAAGCTGCACCTTTAGCGTTCTTAGCACCATCAGCAATACCGTATGCACGGGTCATTGTAGATGTTGGATAATTAGCATCACCCTTATTAGCCTTTGGAAGATATGCATAACCGATATCATCAGAATCCATTTGATAGAACCAACCCGGTTGCTTTCTAAGACCGTAAGCACCGCTTATTACAAGGCCTGTGTTACCAGATGTTAATGAAGAAGCCCAAGCGTTTGAAAGCTTAACAACACCCTTTTCCTGTGCAGAAGCTAACCAATTCCAAGTATCCTTGAATTTTTGTGTGCCCATTGTGTTAGAATATTTACCTGTTTTAGCATCATATTTGTAAGGACCGCCGCCGTAAACGTTAGAGAAAACGGTTACGTCAATTTCACCACCGGTGATGCCTGCCTTCTTGCCGTCTTCCATACACTTAAGTAGGGTATCTAAGGTCCAGTTATTTTCTTTTACATACTCAGAAGGAGTTTTGATGCCGTGCTTCTGTAAAAGAGGAATATTATAATATACAAGCGGTGAAGCCATCTGCCAGCTTGAATTTGCACCGTTTACAGCATAGCATTTACCGTTTACAGTATAAAGCTTGGTTATATCTGCATCCCAGAATTTATCATTTACATCTATGCCTGTAGCATCCTTTGTAATAGGTTGTAAAAGGGATAGTGTTCTTGGGAAATCGCCGTTTTCAACGATTACGTCAGGAGAAGTGCCTGAAGCCTTCATACCTGCAAGCTTAACGATATAGTCTACCTGTGTTACAGGAACGATTTCAACCTTAATGCCTGTGAGCTTTGTGAAATCAGAAAATACGTGTGCATAATCGGTAGACTTATGGTCAATCCATGTAGCAAACTTAACAGTTGTACCTGAAAGTTCTTTAGGAACGTTATCGAAATATGCGGTTTCTGTAGCATCAGGCTTGTTGGTATTGCCGCCTGTACCTCCTTCACCATTACCGTTATTGTTATTGCCGTTTTCTATAACCTCGCCAATAACCTCATCTTCTGTGTATGTGCCGAGATTATCATCCTTGCCACCGCAACCTGCGAGTGTGAAAAGAGATAAGCACATAACGATTGCTAAGAATAGACTTAAAACCTTTTTCATAGATTTTGCTCCTTTTTATATTTATGTTTTTAATAACTTCTTATCGGGTAACAAACTATTGCTACCCGAAAACACATATATATAATATAAGTTTTCGGCTAACAACAGTTCCCCGTCAGGACGCTTGCGCGCCCTGACGAAAAATTACTAAATATTACTCTGCTGTAACTGTTGTAAGTACGTTACCCTTGTTTGATGCAGACTGATAAATTCTTATATAGTCAATGCACATATCCATTGGGAAATCTTTTTCGGTAGCAGCACGGCCTGCAAGCCAAGAACTGTTAGCAGATGCATATTCCTCTGTAATTGCCTGATTCTGAAGAATCATATACATAGGTCTGTCAAAGTCAGGAATACCAAGACCCGGAATATTAAGTGTACCGTTTATATCCTTTTTGGTTAATGTGAACTGCTTTACGCCGTCTACATAAAGAGTGATTTTTGAAATATTTTCGCTTTCATCATAATACCACTCAAAGCCGTAAATATGATATTTGGTTGCATCATTGATGCTATCAAAGGTGTAGTTTCTGCCGTCAACGTGGTTTGCGCTGTAATCTTTATTATCATACCAGCAGTGAACATTGCTCTTCATACCGGTTGTAGAACCGAACGTTTCAAGAAGGTCATACTCTAAAACGCCGTTACCTGAAGCATCAAGTGTTCCGTCAGACTTAAACCAGATAGCAGGAAGGTTTGCTGCGCTGTAAGGAAGCTTAGCTCTTATCTCTACGTAACCATAAGCAAAGTTCATGGTGTTCTGGGTTGAGAAAGCCTCAGAAGCTAACATATTTCCATAGTTATACTTTGGAGACATAGTAAGAATACCATTGTTTACGTTAACACAATTTTTTTCGCCAACTGTAACGTAATTTAAACCGGTAACCTGATTCACACCGCTTGTAGAGCCGATTGCGTTGCTGTCTACTGAAGTGCCGTCAAACTCATAATTCCAGGCTAAAGCATAGTCATCGTACTGTAAGGTTGCAGGAAGATTTGCGTCGTTAATACCTGCGAGAATTTTCTTAAGTCTTACAACGTCTAAAAGGTTAACTGCTGCATCTTTGTTTGCATTAGCGCCGAAAGCATCAAAATTGTCTTCGCCGCTAACAACGTAAGCAATTATTAAAGAAAGGTCATCAGCGTTAAGCGCAAAGTCTGCGTTAACATCGCCACGGTAAATAACGCTGTTTGATTTAACCTTGATTTTTTCTGCACCGAAGGTGTTTGTGATACCGATGAATTTAGCTGCGCCGTCTATAGAAACAGCTTCGCCGATTTGGTCGCCTTCATAGCCTGTAACGGTTGCATAATATGTTTCATCATAGGTTATAATTTCTGCTTCGCTTGGCTTGATGATATAAGCGTTGTCAATCCAATAGGTAACAGGAGTGTCTACACCGCTAACAGAAAGACAAACGTTTTTAATTGCATCATTATCAGGAACGGTTACGTCTATAGCGATAACGTATTTTGTTGTGTTGCCTGATGTTTTTGACTTAACAAGAGAATCAATCGCAGCGCCCTTGAAGGTGTGAGCTACTGTTCCCCATACATCATTTGATGTGGTGTAACCAAGGTCAATTTGATAGTTTGAAAGTTCGGTAGCTTGTGTTCTAAGTTGGAACTTAATACGATAAGACTTGCCTGTTTCAACATTCTTTTTGGTTCTGGTATTTGCAAGGAGAACTGCTCTATTACCAAAGGTCATACCCTTATCAATTGCTACAGCCTTTAATGAGCCGGTACCGTCCTTATAGAAGCCCCTACTCTGAGCATCGGTATATGCAACAAAGTATTTATCTGATTCTGTATAGCCACCGTATTCATTGCCGGCAAAGTTAATCTTTTGCACAAGGTTAGACTTTAAGGTTTTTGTAAGAACGATTGGTGTGAGAATGTCCTCTAATACCTCAGGAGAGGTTGTGTAAACATAATCAGCATCGGTCTTGAGGGAAGCAGGAATCATATTAGCAGTTTTGTCACCAACAATACCACCTACTGTACCAACAGTGTTACCCTTATCGTCAACAATGGTTACACTTGAAGCTAAGGTAAAGGTAGCTTCATCAAGGAACCATTGACCATCATAGATAGAAAGAATCATGTGGCCGCCAGCCTCTGGCACTGTGATATAGGTTGAAAGTGTAAACGTTACAGCACCGTTAGAGGCTGCGCTGTAATCGGTTACCATGCTTGCTAAATCAAGAGCTGTTGGTATTGGCTGACCTGATGAATTGGTAGCGGAAGTATAACTATATATATTACTACCGAATGCATATTCAGCGCTAAGGCTCTCAAGTGGGGTCCACTGAGTGAAGGTTTTGAGTTTTAACTCTAGAAGATACGTAGAACCGGCTTTAAGATCGGTTACATTTCTATCGTTTGAAAGAAGAACTGCACGGTGACCAAAGGTTGTGCCTTTGTTTGCAGTAGTCTTTGTAGATACAACACCGTTTTCGAGCTTTAATGTACCATCACTTGATTTTTGAATATATGCCCAATCGTGTGAAACGCCGCCCCAAGTATCGCCAAAATCAACAACTATTTTTTCAGGCTCTACTTCTTCCTTTTTATAGGTAACAACAATCTCGGTTGTATCAGCTGCGATGGTTGTAGGAGAAACTGATACGATTTCAGCACCGTCTTTATTTGCGTCAGAAGCATTAACAAGTGTTAATACATCATCGCCAGGAAGACCATGTACGGTATCAAGAAGCGTACCATTTTCGTCAACAACGTTATAGGTGCCAAGCTCTGTAATTTTGATATTATAGAATCTTAAATTTGCGGCACCACCCGTTGCACCAGTTTTTGTAATAACACCGATAACAAAGTGCTGATTACCTGAAATTCCAGCAGGTGTTGTAATATTGAAGGTTACAGTAGCATAAAGTTTTGAACCGTTACCACCAACAATATCAGAAGCACGATTATTCAAATCGGTAATAGATTGAACTGATTTTGTTCTACTCCAAAGTGCTGTACCTGTATCAACATCAACCTGTAACTCGTCTAATGTGAACCAAGTTTCAATTCTAAGTGAAATTTGATAGGTTGTGTTTGCCTTGATAATATCTGCCGACTGTGAGTTACAAGCAAGAATACCGTAATTATCAAGACCTTTACCTTTATCTGCATTTACACCGAATTTTGCGCCATTATTCTCTCTTGATACATAAGAAGATGAATACCATTTCCAGTTATCAGGAATACCTGTAACTTCAAATACGTCGCCAGGTGCAGCGCTTGCAGGTATTACGGGAATTACCGCAAGCACGCCAATGATTAGCGCCAGGGTTAAAACCAGGGAAAGTAATTTCTTAACTGATTTCATAATTTCTACCTCTTTCTAAATTTATTTTAATTTTAATAAGGGTACTAATTAAGTGCTTCGAGTGGCTGTTGTGCTATAATACGGATATCCCGAGAGCAAGAACCAACCATAATTTCAACGGTTTTCTTTTCATTTTTTAAGGATTTGTTTTGAGTATAATAAGGAGCGAATTCATGAAGGGCAATATCTATTGAAATTGTTTTGGTTTCTTGCGGGGCAAGCTCTATCTTTTTAAAACCTTTAAGCTCACGTACAGGTCGTACAACAGAGCTCTCGGGATAACCAACGTAGATTTGTGCTGTTTCTTTAGCACTCACATTTCCAATATTTGTAATAGAAAATGTGACGTTTATATATTCATTACCTGACTGAGCAATAGAAAGATCAGAATATTCAAATTTAGAATATGAAAGACCGTATCCAAACGGGAACAAAGGCTCAATATTATCCTTATCAAAGCCTCGGTAACCAACGAAAATATCCTCGTTGTATTTACAGTTTTTAGCTTTATATTCGCCGTATCTGTAAACAGGGGTATCTTCATAGTGCTTAGGCAACGTAAAAGGCATTTTACCGCTTGGACATATCGTACCTTTTAGTATATCTGCTAAGGCATTTCCCCACTCCATACCTGAATACCATGTCCAGACTACTGCACTTGCATCATCTATCCAAGGCATTTCAAAGGGTGAGCCAGCCGTCATTACCAATACAGTATTTTGGTTAGCCGCTAAGAATTTTGGAATCATAGTTTGTTGCTCGGCAGGAAGCTTCATATCCTTTTTATCGAAGCTTTCGGTATCGTAGCTATGATTTAATCCGCCGCAATAAATAACGGTATCTGCCTCGGCAGCTTTTTTAAGAAGGTTTTGCTCGTCAGAAGAATTAAGATGATCTGACGGGGTTAACCAACCAAAATCAAAATAGACGGTATCTGTTTTCTTTTCTATATGCACCTTTATTTCTACTGTTTCTCCCTTTTCGAAATCAAGGCAACAGGCAGAGGATTGATATTTATGCCATATAGAATATTTTTTATCGGCAACGTTTTCGTCGTTTATGTAGGCTGTAAAGGTTGTGTTAGATGTGAACTTAAATGAAAACTTACCGCTTTCGGGTACCTGGCAGGAAAGCGACATATCATAACTATTGCCTGTACCCTCGCTAAGATTAAAGGTTTCGCAAAACTCGGTGTTTTGCTTGCCGTCATCCGAAACGCTTTCTATCTTACAGGCTCTGCAACCTGCCTTCATATCAATAATGTTAAGCTGTTCTGTTGCTATCGGGTGGTATTTAATATCGGCAATACCACGTTCATACTCAATTTCACAGCCGTTAAATCGGTTTACTATTCCGTCGTAAGCCGAAATTTCGTAAAGAGCGTGAACTGCACTGCTGTTGCCGCCTGCGTGATGTACGGTCTTTGCGTTAGGACCGACAACAAGAACTTTCTTGCATTTATTTGTATCAAGCGGTAAAAAATTATTATTGTTTTTAAGCAATACCATACTTTCTGCCGCTATATCATATGCCGTTTTTTGATGCTTTTTTGTATTAAACTCACCTTTGTTACGGTCAGGAGAGGTTTTGTTAATACTTAACATCAAATATAAAATTCTTCTTACCTTGTCATCAAGAAGGTCTCTTACCTCTTGGCTTTCTTCTGCTTTTTTTAAAAATTCGTCTGCCAAGTAGTATTCATTATAGGGCTTATTGGTGCCCATTTCTAAATCAAGGCCGTTATGTATACATTCATCGGTATCGTGAGCACCTGCCCAGTCGGTAAGGTAGACACCCTTAAAACCCCACTCGCCTTTTAAAACATCGTTCACAAGATATTCGTTATGGCAGCAATGCTGATTTTTATAGAGGTTGTATGCGCCCATAACAGAAAGCGCACCACCCTCAACTATTGCATCGTGGAAACCTCTTAGATATATTTCGTGTAATGCGCGATCGCTTACCTCAACATTAACACCGCTTCGATCAAGCTCCTGATTGTTAAGTGCGTAATGCTTTACGCAAGCCGCAACGTCCTGAGACTGTATTCCCTTAATAATAGGAACTGCCATTTTAGCAGTAAGATACGGGTCTTCACTAAGATATTCGAAATTTCTGCCGCAAAGAGGTGTGCGAATAATGTTAACCCCAGGACCTAAGATTATATCCTTTCCTCTCGCTCTTGCTTCACTTCCAAGTGTTTCGCCAAACCTTAATGCCAAGTCGGTATTAAAGGTTGCTGCAAGTGCTGTTTCTGTTGGAAGATATGTACACTTATCTTCAGGGCGGTTAAGACAGTCCCAACTGTCTCTCGCTACCTCGGCACGAACACCGTGCGGACCGTCCGACATAACGAGCTCGTCAATGCCAAGTCTTTCGACACCGGAAGATGTGAATTTAGAATTTGCGTGGCACATCGCCACCTTTTCTTCTATTGAAAGCTCAGATATTATTTCTTCGATTTTAGCAGCAATTTGCATTTTATCCAAGATAACAACACCTCCACTTTTACGTTAAAATTATATCATAATAAAGCCTCTATATAAAAGGCTAAAATAATGGTAATGAAACACAGTCCTCTTTGACAATTTTTAATAAATTTTCTTTACAAAACTCCTATTTATTATCCAGATATTCTTCCGAATATTTTAAAAGTGCTTCAGGATCAAGATACCGTGAAACAAGATTTATCATATCTTCTCTGTGGACTACGCCAAATTTTTCAAGCATTCTGCTAAGACGATACCTTACAGAACCACGTGAAACATACAAAATATTTGATATTTCAAGGGTTGATTTTCGCTCAAACAACAAGAAAAGTATACTAAAATCAATCTTATCGAAGCCGAAAAGAGTATCCTCTATACGTCTCAATTCGTTCACTGTTTCGGCTTGCTCATCGTATTTGTTTTTGTCAGGATTTTCTATTTTATAGCTAAATTCCACAAAGTTAGAAACATTAAAAGCTTTCTCCGAAACAAACGGAGAATAATGGGTTGTCTCCCTTATTTTAAGTTTCTCCTTAACATAGAAGTTTATATTGTTAAGGTCACTATTTTGGAGCAGCATATAATACAACTTAACAGTATACTTTGCACTGCTCAAAGCTGATTCATAAAAGGTTGTTATTGAAGGAGAATACAGGAGTGAAAGCAAGGTATTAGAAAAACTTACAATAAAGCTTTCTTTGAGATAATCAGGGTTCCTTTTCTTAATTTCCTGTAAAAGCTCAACGGCATCGTAATCGTTAGTGCATACAACTGCATTATAGCTTTCATAAACACTAAAGAAACTATCAATAACTTCTTTTTTATTGTTGTTTTTTCTGATAATACAAATATCTCTATCTCCAAAAAGCTTATACAATTCTCTTTCAAGTTCAGAATCAAAATCTGAAAAAGGATTTACCCCGTAAAGAATAACCTTATTTTTGTTGTAGGCATTAAAATACTTATAAATATCTATAGCAGAGTTTCGCATATCACTTAAAACACAGCTAAAATTACCGTCTGCCGTTCTAGGATAATAGTTACCTACTGTTATTATGCGAAGACCCATCATATTGCTTCTTTCAACAATATCCTTGAACCAAGATTTTAGAGAACCTAAGGCAACAACAATCATAGGCTCGTCATCATCGCATTCGCAGGCCTCCTGCAAATCTTTGATAACAGCATATTTTATTCTTCTGCGACGGAATTCCGAAACAAGATTATCGTACTGCTGTTTTGTCCAAGCAAAGTTTTCATAACCAGGTTCGCAAATAATACCAATCATTTTTTCTCCACCCTTTTTGATACTTAATTTTGTAATAACACCTGTATTATTTATTTTCAGTTTTTTACCAGAATATTCAAGTTCTATCTCACGGTCCGAAAAGACTAATAAGTGATTTATAAATTTATCATTTAAGGTGATAATTCCGTTTTCTACAAAACAGTTATAGCAGATAAATGTGCCCTTTTCATAATGTATGAAGGCTTTATCAAGCACTGTTTCGCACATACACTTAAATACCTCATGGATATCGTTATCACAGGCCGCACCCTTGTATATGCCCTCTATGTTCCCTATTTCGGGATTTGCAAAACCGAAAACAATTGAATCAGCCTTCCACCAATCACTTACCATATCAACATACTGTTCACCGATAATGGTTGGCTTATGAATTCCGCCATTTTCGTTTACAAAAACCTTAGTCTTAACCGATGGATCTGAAATAAAACCCCATCGAAGCTTCTCGGTTTTTAAATCAAGACATTGGACGCAAGCGCCTAAGGTATCCATTGTGTCTAAAAGATATTCTTTTTTTCCTGTAAGCAAATATAGATAGTATGTAGCGTAAACCTTCCAGGATGTCCACCCATGAGGACTGTTTATAAAGTTGGTAGGGATAATAACATCGTACATAGACTCCCAAAAACGAATTGTACCGCCATGCTGCCTACAATCTGGAATCATTCGTTGCTGCAAGCACTTATGCTTATCAAAAAGTTTCTCAGCCAAGGCAATTTCCTTGACGCCAAACTCTTTCGGAAAAACAAGCGCCGCCATAGCAATCTGCAGTATTTCACAGCTTATCATACCATCCTCAAAGGTCATTTGACCTTCGGTTTGAATATCATCACCACAAGCTACAAGATTTTTAATAGCCGCAACTATGCTTTTTTTGCATTTCTCCGCCTCACCTTTAAAATTAGGCAGTCTGCAAACTATATGATAAAATTCCATCATACTTTTTGCGATATACGAAACACAGGTATAGTGAGTATTACCGTTTCTGTAGGCACCGTCTTGTGTTTGAATTTCAATCAGCCTATCTGCAAGGTGAGAAGCGAAAACCAGATATTTTTCATCATCAAGTGTATGATACGCCAAGGTAAGCAAAGAAATTGCCATTGATGTATTTTGAATTCTGTTTGGATCTGCTTCCTTGTAAACAATACCGTTTTGCAAATCAAACATAAGACCGAAAATCTTTTCAAAATCTTTAATAAGTTTGATTTTCTTTTGCTCATCGGGAAAATATTTCAAATCATAAAAACGAGTAAAAAAGCCAAGCCAGCTTTCCATATGTGAGCTTGCCTTTTGAGGTGCATTAACAGCATTTTTCGCCGCTTTCTCAAGATACCATGACCAAGGCTTTCTTACATAAACACTGTTTTCCGAAATCTTTTCGCCGCTTTTTGATTTGATAATATATCTTCCGTAATTAGATGATGCTTTTTTCAAATCAACAATCTTTTCACCTTCGGTTTTGATAACAAAATCTTTTTCTGATAGTATCTGCGGAATCTCATTTTTTTCAATTGTGTATTTTAAAAGTTCAACTTGTGATGCGCCGGTTACCTCTTCTACAAATGGATTAAACTCGCTAATATCTGATAACATCTTAAAACATAGTGTAACCTTTTTAAAACCGCCGGCCTTTAAAACGGAGGGTTTTGGATGGTGATTAGGTTGTGGCAGAGAGTTTATAAAATCAAGATAAGACGTGTAAATTCTGTGACCTACGTGTTTTTCTTTGCCATAGATTGCCTCGTTGTAATAATGCGACCAAGAGGTTATTTTATCAGGTGATGCTATGGCCAATATTCTTCCGGAAGGTGTGGAAAAATAGCCAAAAAAATGTGTTTTTTCGCAACGTAAAAGTGTTGGGAAAAATTGTTCATTCCAATCGGGATATTGACACATATAACTGTTGATACCGATTCTGAGCGATGCTCTTTCTATATCTGTTTTTCCTATATTTTCAAGTGAAAAATCAAGCGATAACACGCCATTTTCTTCACTGCATTTAACGTTTGCCAATAAAAAATCATCCTGACTTTTAATGGCGGTATCCTCGCTTTTGTCATCAAAAGAAAGGGTGTATTCTTCGCCGTTTGCAAAATAAGAAACGGCGGGGCAAAAACTTTGTTCTTTGTGATATAAAATGCTATTTTTATCGAAAAAATCAGCTAAAAATTTAATTGACATACTAAACCTCTAAAACTATTATTTTGCTTTTATTAGATATAATTATACAAAGATATTATACTTTATATAAAATTTCAATTCAATAAACCGTACATGTTAAAAAAGCAGTAAGAAATTACATAATTTTTAGCCATATATTTTAAAAAAACTCTGTGATAGAATATTAAATATAAATTTGTCCTTTTTATGTGAAGGAGTTGGCAATAATGGTTGTGTATAACGATCTGGTTTACAACAAGCACAATCAAAAACTTGATATTTATTTACCCGAAAACTCCATAGAAACTATTTTTATTTATTTCCATGGCGGTAGCTTAGAGGGCGGTTCAAAATCTTGTGCAAATATATTTGCTGAATATCTGTGCAATAATAACGTTAGCGTAGTAAGTGTTGATTACAGAGTATATCCTGATGCCAAGTTTCCCGACTTTATAAACGACTGTTCTGATGCGGTGGCTTGGGTGTTTCAAAATAAAAACCTATTTAAAGAATGCGACAGGGTATTTATTGGCGGTAGTTCGGCAGGCGGATATATTTCGATGATGCTTTGCTTTGATAACAAATATCTAAACTCGGTTAATATTAAAAATACCGATATTGCAGGATATATTCACGATTCAGGGCAACCTACAAGTCATTTCAACGTGTTGAGTGAAGCAGGAATAAATTCAAAAAGGGTGATTGTGGATGAAACTTCACCGCTATATTTTATAGGCTTAGAAAAGCAATATCCTCCTATGCTTTTTATTGTTTCTGACAATGATATTCCCGCACGATTAGAACAAACTCAATTATTGCTTGCGACAATGAAGAGTTTTGGATATAATGATTTTAAAATCGAATATATGCTTATGCACGGCTCACATTGTGAGTATGTTGAAAAAACAGACGAAAACGGCAAACCTGTTTTCGGAGAAATCATATTCAATTACATTAAAGGAGAGTTATAACAATATGAAAATTCTATCTATTGGAAACAGCTTTTCACAAGATGCTCAGCGTTGGCTCCATTCTATAGCTAAAGTTAGCGGCGACAATATAGATACTTATAATCTTTTTATCGGCGGTTGTAGCCTTGAAACACATTGGAATTGTATAAAAAACAATCTATGTGACTACAGTAAAGAAGGAAACGATGGTAAATGGATTTGCAACACCACCCTTTTAGATGCGCTTGAAAGCGACCAGTTTGACATTGTTACAGTTCAACAAGCAAGTGGTAGCAGCGGTCAACCACAAAGCTATATCCCCTACCTTACCGACGTTGTAAATTTTGCGAAAAAATATCAACCAAATGCTAAATTTTACTTTCATAAAACTTGGAGCTACGAAAAAGGCTCTCACCACGGCGATTTTGTCAGATACAATCACGATCAAAACGAAATGTATCGCAGGATATGTGATGCAACGGCTATGGCGGCTAAAATAGTAGATCTTGAAATCATACCTGTCGGTGATGTTATTCAAGCTTTAAGAGAAAATACTAAAGAGTTTGATTTTAAAAACGGAGGTCTCTCACTTTGTCGCGATACCTTCCATCTTTCGCTTGATTACGGCAGATTTGCCGCAGGCGCAACATGGTATAAAAGTTTTACCGGCAAGGACGTTGACTTAGAAAAGTTTGTTGAGCAAAATCCGGAATTTGACATAAATTTACTTAATACTATCGCAGAGCAAATAAATAAAGTTTTTACCAAATAAATCATAACTACCGGCCGTGCCGGTAGTATGCACTGCCCCCTTAGGGCACAAGACCGGCCGAGCCTATAGGCTCGTCGAAAGGTTTGCCAACCGCAACTCTTTCACCGGCTGCCCCTAAAGGGGCTTTTTATTTGC